>NZ_JBCDNA010000005.1:0-1049 GCF_038433205.1 Lutimonas vermicola | reverse complement strand
ACTATGTCAATTACTACAACTTCCACCAGTAATGCCTGGTCACCAAGAAGTGTTACAAATACTGGTAATGCCTTTGTTTGGGAAGCTACTAATGCAGTTATTGGTACACTGACTCAAACAGCCAATGTTCCAACCTTTGATTTTAGCTCTAATGATGGAAGCCCGATTAATATTACAATTACTAGTAACGATGGGTTTGTAGGTCTTACAAGATTTCAGGTATACACATTGGATATTACTGCCATTGATGCTACTGCTGCTGTTGCTTTGGATAATTTTCATGTTCAGGCTAATAATATTTCCAGCATAGATATTAGTACTTTGTCAGATTTAACATTCTTTCGTGCTTCTGGCAATAATATTTCGACCCTTGATATTACGGGTAATTCTTTACTGAACAGATTGGAGGTAGATAATAACAGTTTGACTTCTTCAGAACTTGATGCTTTAGTAAATCAATTGGATGCTTTTGGTGGGACGGATGGTATTTTGAATCTGGCAGGTAATCAGGGAATTACTGAAGCAGCTCAACCCGGTTATGATAATTTGATCGATAAAGGTTGGACAATTGATGTTGACGCCCCCGGACCTCCTGTTATTGCAACTATGTCAATTACTACAACTTCCACCAGTAATGCCTGGTCACCAAGAAGTGTTACAAATACTGGTAATGCCTTTGTTTGGGAAGCTACTAATGCAGTTATTGGTACACTGACTCAAACAGCCAATGTTCCAACCTTTGATTTTAGCTCTAATGATGGAAGCCCGATTAATATTACAATTACTAGTAACGATGGGTTTGTAGGTCTTACAAGATTTCAGGTATACACATTGGATATTACTGCCATTGATGCTACTGCTGCTGTTGCTTTGGATAATTTTCATGTTCAGGCTAATAATATTTCCAGCATAGATATTAGTACTTTGTCAGATTTAACATTCTTTCGTGCTTCTGGCAATAATATTTCGACCCTTGATATTACGGGTAATTCTTTACTGAACAGATTGGAGGTAGATAATAACAGTTTGACTTCTTCAGAACTTGATGC
>NZ_JBCDNA010000004.1:0-5412 GCF_038433205.1 Lutimonas vermicola | reverse complement strand
ATAATGATATTATCACATTACAAAAAAAAGTTCCGCCGCTCCCCGAAGGGAGCGAACTTACATAAGCTATATGGGTTATTAGTACTACTTGGCTATGACATTACTGCCTTTACACCTATAGCCTATCAACGTGGTAGTCTTCCACGACCCTTAAAAGAAATCTCATCTTGTGGTGGGTTTCGCGCTTATATGCTTTCAGCGCTTATCCCTTCCCGACGTAGCTACTCAGCAGTGCCCCTGGCGAGACAACTGATACACTAGAGGTCAGTCCAATTCGGTCCTCTCGTACTAGAATCAGATCCACTCAAATTTCTAACGCCCACTATAGATAGAGACCGAACTGTCTCACGACGTTCTGAACCCAGCTCGCGTGCCACTTTAATGGGCGAACAGCCCAACCCTTGGGACCTTCTCCAGCCCCAGGATGTGACGAGCCGACATCGAGGTGCCAAACCCCCCCGTCGATATGAGCTCTTGGGGGAGATCAGCCTGTTATCCCCGGAGTACCTTTTATCCTTTGAGCGATGGCCCTTCCATGCGGAACCACCGGATCACTATGCTCTTGTTTCCAACCTGATCGACGTGTATGTCTCTCAGTCAAGCACCCTTATGCCATTGCACTCTACGCACGGTTACCAAGCGTGCTGAGGGTACCTTTAGAAGCCTCCGTTACTCTTTTGGAGGCGACCACCCCAGTCAAACTACCCACCAAGCACTGTCCTCCCATAGGGAGTTAGGCTTCAAATAAGCAAAGGGTGGTATTTCAACGGCGACTCCACAACGCCTAGCGACGCTGCTTCGAAGTCTCCCACCTATCCTACACATTACTTATCCAAAGTCAATACTAAGCTATAGTAAAGGTTCACGGGGTCTTTTCGTCCCATAGCGGGTAATCGGCATCTTCACCGATACTTCAATTTCACCGAGCTCATGGCTGAGACAGTATCCAGATCGTTGCACCATTCGTGCAGGTCGGAACTTACCCGACAAGGAATTTCGCTACCTTAGGACCGTTATAGTTACGGCCGCCGTTTACTGGGGCTTCATTTCAATGCTTCGCCGAAGCTAACATCTCCACTTAACCTTCCAGCACCGGGCAGGTGTCAGGCCTTATACGTCATCTTTCAATTTTGCAAAGCCCTATGTTTTTGATAAACAGTCGCCTGGATCTTTTCACTGCGGCCCCCTCAATAAAGAGGGGGCGACTCTTCTCCCGAAGTTACGAGTCTATTTTGCCTAGTTCCTTAGCCATGAATCTCTCGAGCACCTTAGAATTCTCATCCCAACTACCTGTGTCGGTTTAGGGTACGGGTACTTATTATCTGAAGTTTAGAGGTTTTTCTTGGAAGCCCTTAGCCACATTATCCACTCCACCGAAGCTTCGTGGTACTATCCCAATTCAGCAAGACGTGCGCATTTAACTACACATCCTATACCTACTTGGTTCAACGTACTATTCCGTCAGTACGCAGTGGGTTCATTACTTCGTCACCCCATCACAATAATAAGTAGTACGGGAATATTAACCCGTTGTCCATCGACTACCCCTTTCGGGTTCGCCTTAGGTCCCGACTAACCCTCAGCTGATTAGCATCGCTGAGGAAACCTTAGTCTTTCGGTGTGCGGGTTTCTCACCCGCATTATCGTTACTTATGCCTACATTTTCTTTTGTAATCACTCCAGCATACCTCGCAGTACACCTTCTACGCTGATTACAATGCTCCCCTACCACTTACAACTAATGTTGTAAATCCATAGCTTCGGTAATATACTTATGCCCGATTATTATCCATGCTCGATCGCTCGACTAGTGAGCTGTTACGCACTCTTTAAATGAATGGCTGCTTCCAAGCCAACATCCTAGCTGTCAATGCAATCAAACCTCGTTAGTTCAACTTAGTATATATTTGGGGACCTTAGCTGATGGTCTGGGTTCTTTCCCTCTCGGACATGGACCTTAGCACCCATGCCCTCACTGCTGTGTATCATTTTATAGCATTCGGAGTTTGTCAGGAATTGGTAGGCGGTGAAGCCCCCGCATCCAATCAGTAGCTCTACCTCTATAAAACTTAGCACAACGCTGCACCTAAATGCATTTCGGGGAGTACGAGCTATTTCCGAGTTTGATTGGCCTTTCACCCCTACCCACAGGTCATCCAAAGACTTTTCAACGTCAACTGGTTCGGTCCTCCACTGTGTGTTACCACAGCTTCAACCTGCCCATGGGTAGATCACTCGGTTTCGCGTCTACTACATCTAACTAAATCGCCCTATTCAGACTCGCTTTCGCTACGGCTCCATGACTTAATCACTTAACCTTGCTAGATAAAGTAACTCGTAGGCTCATTATGCAAAAGGCACGCAGTCACCATGCAAGCATGGCTCCTACCGCTTGTAAGCGCACGGTTTCAGGTTCTGTTTCACTCCCTTACTTAGGGTTCTTTTCACCTTTCCCTCACGGTACTAGTTCACTATCGGTCTCTCAGGAGTATTTAGCCTTAGCGGATGGTCCCGCTAGATTCATACAGGGTTTCACGTGCCCCGCACTACTCAGGATACCACTATCAATAACTTCTCTTACTTGTACGGGACTATCACCCTCTATGGTCTGTCTTTCCAAACAGTTCTAATTTAATCAGCATTGAATATCGTGGTCCTACAACCCCAGTATTGCCGTAACAACACTGGTTTGGGCTAATCCGCGTTCGCTCGCCGCTACTTACGGAATCACTTTTGTTTTCTCTTCCTCCGGTTACTTAGATGTTTCAGTTCACCGGGTTTGCTCCTCTTGCGAGGTGACTACGCTTCACGTAGCCGGGTTGCCCCATTCGGATATCTGCGGATCAAATCATATGTGCCAATCCCCGCAGCTTTTCGCAGCTTATCACGTCCTTCATCGCCTCTGAGAGCCTAGGCATCCGCCATGCGCCCTTACTTTAGCTTATTGTACTTTTTGCGATAACATAAAACAATACTGATAAATCAATATTGCCTTTATTATCATGAACTCTTTATTGTTTTGTTTTATAACTTAGAATTAATAACTATAAATAGTTATCAATCTGATTTATTTACGATATCATTATCCCAATATGTCAATGAACATTTTTGATCTCCCTACAAATACAATTTCAAAGTATTTATAAATCTAAAATCAAATGTCTTACCAAAATTTCTAGTTATCGGAGTAGCTTCGCTGATCCTCAAACTTCAATTTTGAAAACCCTAAAAAGATATCTCAATCAAGTAATTTAATAAAGCAAGCTTTGTAAATTACTCTTCTCTCGATATCACCTTTTTTAGGCTTTATCTGTGGAGAATATCGGAGTCGAACCGATGACCTCCTGCGTGCAAGGCAGGCGCTCTAGCCAGCTGAGCTAATCCCCCATAAGGGAAAATTCCAAGTTCCAAATCCCAAAATTATATTCAGAATATTTATTTGAAATTCTCAACTTCTAAAATTTCCTTAATCTTAATATACCTACCCAGAACTAAAAAGTAGTCTCGGGCAGACTCGAACTGCCGACCTCTACATTATCAGTGTAGCGCTCTAACCAGCTGAGCTACGAGACTGTATTATAGCCTATATAGTAGTATATTATATATTATAAAGATTGACAACAAAAAGAGTAAAAACCATTTTTCAATTAACATAACATCTCTTTCTCTAGAAAGGAGGTGTTCCAGCCGCACCTTCCGGTACGGCTACCTTGTTACGACTTAGCCCCAGTTACTAGTTTTACCCTAGGCAGCTCCTTGCGGTCACCGACTTCAGGCACCCCCAGCTTCCATGGCTTGACGGGCGGTGTGTACAAGGCCCGGGAACGTATTCACCGGATCATGGCTGATATCCGATTACTAGCGATTCCAGCTTCACGGAGTCGAGTTGCAGACTCCGATCCGAACTGAGATAACGTTTAAGGATTCGCTCCCCCTCGCGGGGTGGCTGCCCTCTGTCGTTACCATTGTAGCACGTGTGTAGCCCAGGACGTAAGGGCCGTGATGATTTGACGTCATCCCCACCTTCCTCTCGGTTTGCACCGGCAGTCCCGCTAGAGTCCCCATCATAACATGCTGGCAACTAACGGTAGGGGTTGCGCTCGTTATAGGACTTAACCTGACACCTCACGGCACGAGCTGACGACAACCATGCAGCACCTTGTAAGTAGTCCGAAGAAAGACCTATCTCTAGATCATGCAACTTACATTTAAGCCCTGGTAAGGTTCCTCGCGTATCATCGAATTAAACCACATGCTCCACCGCTTGTGCGGGCCCCCGTCAATTCCTTTGAGTTTCAATCTTGCGATCGTACTCCCCAGGTGGGTCACTTATCAATTTCTCTTAATCACTGAGGTACAAGACCCCAACAACTAGTGACCATCGTTTACGGCGTGGACTACCAGGGTATCTAATCCTGTTCGCTCCCCACGCTTTCGTCCATTAGCGTCAGTATACAGTTAGTAGACTGCCTTCGCAATCGGTATTCTATGTAATATCTATGCATTTCACCGCTACACTACATATTCTATCTACTTCACTGTAACTCAAGACAACCAGTATCAAAGGCAGTTCCACAGTTGAGCTGTGGGATTTCACCTCTGACTTAATTGCCCGCCTACGGACCCTTTAAACCCAATGATTCCGGATAACGCTTGGACCCTCCGTATTACCGCGGCTGCTGGCACGGAGTTAGCCGGTCCTTATTCTTACAGTACCGTCAATTACCCACACGTGGATAAGTTTCTTCCTGTATAAAAGCAGTTTACAACCCATAGGGCAGTCTTCCTGCACGCGGCATGGCTGGGTCAGAGTTGCCTCCATTGCCCAATATTCCTCACTGCTGCCTCCCGTAGGAGTCTGGTCCGTGTCTCAGTACCAGTGTGGGGGATCTCCCTCTCAGGACCCCTACCTATCGTCGCCATGGTAAGCCGTTACCTTACCATCTAGCTAATAGGACGCATACTCATCTTTTACCGCCGGAACTTTAATTACTCGATCAGGTGACCAAATAATACTATGGAGTATTAATCCAAATTTCTCTGGGCTATCCTCCAGTAAAAGGTAAATTGTATACGCGTTACTCACCCGTGCGCCGGTCGTCAGCAATCTAGTAAACTAAATCCTGCTACCCCTCGACTTGCATGTGTTAAGCCTGCCGCTAGCGTTCATCCTGAGCCAGGATCAAACTCTCCATCGTATAAAATTCTTAAATTTCTTGTACGATGTTAAGCCTCTCAAAAAATATGACTCGGAATAGATTCTCAATCTCTCGAAAACCTAAAACAAATAATTTTACTCTCTTTGTTACGCTGTCAATCTTCAATATTTTCAATGAACTTCTCTTAATCCTTTTCTCGCTCTTCTCCCTCCGCATATTGCTACCCTCTAAAAGCGGGTGCAAAACTAAAACC
>NZ_JBCDNA010000003.1:487404-898306 GCF_038433205.1 Lutimonas vermicola | reverse complement strand
AATTTTACTCTCTTTGTTACGCTGTCAATCTTCAATATTTTCAATGAACTTCTCTTAATCCTTTTCTCGCTCTTCTCCCTCCGCATATTGCTACCCTCTAAAAGCGGGTGCAAAACTAAAACCTTTTTCTATAATCACCAAATAAATATAACAAAAATGTCTATTTATTTTTTGACTGCGTTTTTCGGCTTTATTTCAACTTGAACTTCGCTTGTAAAACAAGTATATTACTGTTTTTAAGCGGCTGCAAAAATACAATCAAATATGAATACCAACCTAATTATTTCTCTGGTTTTTTCTTTAAATTTATAGTCTTAATTACAAAGAGCTGAAAACCTGTGCTTTCCAAAGAAATATTTTACACTTATTTTTCACCATCAACTCATCTTATTTTCACTCAAAAACAAGGTAACACCATAATATCTATATCGGCTTTTTAGAGCTGCCTGCAAAGAGGTGGATTTTAGGGTGCCTTTCTATTCTTTAGATGATATTCTATTCTTTATTTGAATTCTGATATGTATCTTTGCCACCTTATATATCTGAGCATATGATCAAAATTACATTACCAGATGGCAGTGTTAAGGAGTTTGAAAAAAATACAACTCCGATGGAAGTGGCAAAAAGCATTAGCGAAGGTCTCGCAAGAAATGTTATTTCAGCGAACTTCAACGGCAATACCGTAGAAACCAAAACACCTTTAACCACTGACGGCCCGCTTACACTCTATACCTGGAATAATCCAGAAGGAAAAAAAGCATTTTGGCATTCATCTGCGCATTTATTGGCTCAAGCTATCTTGTTTTTTCATCCCGACGCCAAATTAACCATAGGTCCTGCCATTGAAAACGGCTTCTATTACGACGTCGATTTTGGCGAACAGGGAATATCCGAATCTGATTTTAAGAATATCGAAGATAAAATGCTTGACTTTGCCCGTCAAAAATTTGAATTTGAGATGCGTGAAGTTTCCAAAGCCGACGCATTGGCTTATTACGAGGAAAAAGGCAATGAATACAAGGTAGAACTTATTAAAAACCTCACAGACGGTGATATTACTTTTTGCGACCACAGCGACTTTACTGACCTGTGCCGAGGAGGGCACGTACCCAATACCGGAATCATAAAAGCCGTAAAGATCATGAGTGTGGCCGGAGCCTATTGGAGAGGAGATGAGAATAAACCTCAACTCACAAGGGTTTATGGTATATCATTCCCAAAACAAAAAGAACTTAAAGAATATCTTGAGCTGCTGGAAGAGGCCAAGAAGCGTGACCACAGAAAATTAGGCAAAGAACTCGAACTATTTGCTTTTTCGGCAAAAGTTGGACAGGGCCTTCCTTTATGGCTACCCAAAGGAGCAGCCTTGAGAGAACGGCTTGAAAACTTTCTTAAGAAAGCACAAAAAAAGGCAGGTTATGAAATGGTGATCAGTCCGCATATAGGCCAAAAGGAACTTTATGTTACCTCAGGGCACTATGCAAAATACGGAGAAGACAGTTTTCAACCCATCCACACACCTAAAGAGAATGAAGAATTTCTCCTGAAACCAATGAACTGTCCACATCATTGCGAGATTTACAATACGAAGCCGTATTCATATAAAGACCTGCCGAAAAGGTTTGCCGAATTTGGCACCGTTTATCGCTATGAACAAAGCGGGGAACTTCATGGTTTAACCAGGGTAAGAGGGTTTACACAGGATGATGCCCATATTTTCTGTACACCGGAACAGTTAAATGAAGAATTTAATGCCGTAATTGATATTGTACTCTATGTGTTCAGCGCCTTAGGTTTTGAAGATTTTACGACACAGATCTCCCTGAGGGATCCTGAGGATAAGGAAAAGTATATCGGTAGCGATGAAAACTGGGAGAAGGCAGAAAATGCCATTATGAGATCTGCTAAAGAAAAGGGTCTTAAAACGATCATTGAATATGGGGAAGCAGCATTCTATGGCCCGAAACTTGATTTTATGGTGAAAGATGTTTTAGGCAGAAGCTGGCAGCTTGGTACGATTCAAGTTGATTATAACCTGCCCGAAAGGTTTGACCTGACATATAAGGGATCCGACAACCAACTTCACAGGCCCGTTATGATCCATCGCGCACCTTTTGGATCCATGGAAAGGTTTATAGCTATCCTAATTGAGCATACCGGAGGTAATTTTCCATTATGGCTCACCCCGGAACAAGTTATTTTACTACCTATCAGCGAGAAATACGAAAATTATACTAAAAAAGTTTTACATTTGCTAGAAAATTCCGAAATTCGCGCCCTCGTTGACGACCGCAATGAAAAAGTGGGTAGAAAAATCAGGGATGCAGAAATGAATAAAATTCCTTTTATGTTGATCATAGGGGAAAATGAAGAGAAAGAAGGCACAGTGTCAGTGAGAAAGCACAGCGAGGGTGATTTAGGTTCGTTTACAGTAGAAGAATTTGCCGACATCATTCAAAATGAAATAGACAAAACGTTACAACAGTTTTAATATATAACCAATTCCTTAAAGGAACTAAAAATTTACAGCTATAGCAATTCGAAGAAACAGAGGAGCAAGAAAACCTTGGAGAATAATAAAAGAAGATTTACACAAGATAAATCACAAAATTGACGCTCCGGAAGTGCGTCTTGTTGGGGATAATGTTGAGACAGGTATTTATCCGATAAGAGAAGCTCGGGAAATAGCGAATGAACTGGATCTTGACCTTGTTGAAATTTCTCCAAAAGCGTCACCTCCGGTTTGTAAGATAATAGAATACAAAAAGTTTCTTTACGAGCAGAAAAAACGTGAGAAGGCCTTAAAATCTAAGGCGAGTAAGGTTGTAGTTAAAGAAATTCGGTTTGGTCCGAATACTGATGAACACGATTTTGAGTTCAAAAAGAAACACGCTATCAAGTTTCTTGAAAGCGGAGCCAAATTAAAGGCTTATGTTTTCTTTAAAGGAAGATCAATTGTATTTAAAGATCAGGGACAGATCCTTTTATTGAGATTGGCCCAGGAATTGGAAGAATATGGAACGGTGGAGCAAATGCCAAAACTGGAAGGAAAAAGAATGACAATGTTCATTGCATCCAAAAAGAAGAAATAAAGGAGTAGGAAAAAATAGTATAAGCAAGTAATTAAATAGGAAGAAGATGCCTAAAATGAAGACAAAATCCAGTGCTAAGAAACGTTTTAAACTAACGGGTACCGGTAAGATTAAAAGAAAACACGCTTTCAAAAGTCATATTTTGACCAAAAAAAGCAAAAAACGTAAATTGAAATTGACACATGCCGGTTTGGTTCACAAATCAGATGAGGCCAATATCAAACAACAATTAGCGTTAAAATAAACCAGTAAGGTTTAAAAGGTAATTAATTATAAACCATGTGTTAGCGCCTCGAAAACGATTTAAAAATCTGCCTATCACAAAAAAATTTAAAACATGCCAAGATCAGTAAATTCAGTAGCCAAAAGAGCTCGTAGAAAAAAGATTTTAAAACAAGCCAAAGGTTACTTTGGGAGACGTAAAAATGTATATACCGTTGCGAAGAATGCAGTTGAAAAAGCAATGCTTTATGCATATCGCGACAGAAAACAGAACAAAAGAAATTTCCGTGGCCTATGGATCCAGCGTATAAATGCAGGAGCAAGGGAACACGGCTTATCATACTCGCAATTCATGGGTAAAATCAAAGCAAACAATATTGACTTGAACAGAAAAGTTCTCGCCGACCTTGCAATGAATGAACCGGAAGCATTTAAAGCGATTGTAGATAAAATTAAATAAAACAAATACTTGCTTATATAAAAAAACCTGAGGCTTTACCTCAGGTTTTTTTTATGCAATATTGTGAAACTATTTTTTTGTAATCAGTTAACTCCAATCACAAATTATGATTTAAAACTCTTCTTCTGTTGCTTTGAGCTTTTCAGCATTCTCAGCGAGCTTCAGTTCTTCTATGATTTTGTGGATATCACCATTCATGACATTGTTAAGGTCATATAAGGTAAGTCCAATTCTGTGCTCCGTTACCCTGCCCTGAGGATAATTATAAGTTCTGATTTTTGCAGACCTGTCACCACTGGCTACTAATGTCTTCCGTTTCGCTGAATCTTCCTTTAATTTTTTTTCTAATTCCACTTCATAAATCCTTGAACGCAGTACTTTAAACGCTTTATCCTTATTCTTGTGCTGTGACTTCTGATCCTGGCATTGGGCGACTATACCCGTAGGAACGTGTGTTAAACGAACAGCAGAATACGTTGTATTCACCGATTGCCCTCCAGGCCCTGATGCACAAAAATAATCGACCCGCACATCACTCATTTTAAGGTCAATATCAAATTCCTCTGCTTCGGGCAATACCATTACTGTTGCAGCAGAAGTATGTACCCTGCCCTGAGTTTCTGTTTGTGGCACTCGCTGAACCCTGTGAACCCCTGACTCAAACTTCATGGTTCCGTAAACATCTTCTCCGCTCAAACTAAAAATAATCTCTTTAAAGCCCCCCGAAGTCCCTTCACTAAGGTCCTCGAGTTCCACGGTCCATCCATTGTCAGCAGCAAACTTGGTATACATCCTGTATAAATCACCTGCAAATATACTGGCTTCATCTCCTCCGGTCCCAGCCCGTATCTCTACAATAACATTCTTGGCATCTTCTGGATCCTGCGGGATCAATAAAAATTTGATCTCTTCTTCCAATTGAGGAATCTTTTCATTTGCTTCCTCGAGTTGCATTTTGGCCATTTCAACCATTTCAGGATCAGATCCATCTGCAATAATCTCATTGGCCTCCTTTAAATTCGAAAGTGCTGCTGCTAATACCTCGCCTTTATCAACGATTTTCTTAAGGTCTTTGTACTCCTTATTCAATCTGACATAACGTTTTTGATCCATGATTACATCCGGTTGGATGATCAGGTCGGCCACTTCATCAAATCGTTGTTTTACTATTTGTATTTTATCAATCATCATCTTTGAATTATGCTGCAAATTTAACACTTTTTATCCTTTGTAAAGCACAAGATTAAATTCCAATAATTATAATGGATAACTTGCGTGAAATTGGCATTTTTATAATAAATTTGCATATTAAATTAACCCGTAAATTCAGTACTATGAAAAAAATACTTTTTGTATTTACCATTTTTTCCCTGGCAATAATAAGTTGTGGAGAAGCAAAAAAAGAGGAAGTTAAAAAAGAAGTAGAAGCACCTGTTGAGGCTGCAAAGGAAGCACCAGTTGCCGGCGATGATATGATCGCTCTAGGTGAAAAACTATTCACAGAAAAGACTTGTGTATCATGCCACCAGCTTGATGCAAAGATTGTAGGTCCTTCAATTAAGGATATCGTAAAAGTATATGATCAGAATGATGCAAGTATTGTAGAATTTTTAAAAGGCGACAAAGAGGCAATCGTTGAAACAGATCCTGGCCAGGTAGCAATTATGAAAGCTAATCTTGATGGTTTCGTAAAGGACTTAAAAGAAGAAGAATTAAAAGCTATTGCTGCTTATATGAAAAATGCAAAATAGCATGATGTATATTGTTCAAAAAAAACCTTTCGCCGATGACGAAAGGTTTTTTTTTGAACTAATTCACAGGAATCAAACGACCCCTTGTGCTAGCATGGCATCAGCCACCTTAACAAATCCGGCAATGTTAGCTCCTCTTACATAATCAACATACCCATCCTCTTCTTTCCCGTATTTGATACAGGCGTCATGGATATTTTTCATAATTTCTTTAAGCTTTCCATCAACCTCTTCTCTTGTCCAGTTCATTCTCAATGAATTCTGGCTCATCTCTAAACCTGAAGTTGCAACTCCACCTGCATTAGAAGCTTTTCCCGGTGCATAAAGGATTTTGGCCTTTAAGAAAGCGTGTACTGCTTCCAGATTAGATGGCATATTGGCACCTTCACTTACAACAAAACATCCGTTTGACAATAAAGCTTTGGCATCATCTCCGTCTACTTCATTCTGAGTCGCACAAGGCATTGCTACATCACACTTCTCATGCCAAGGCGTTTTACCTTTTGTGAATTTTGCCGTTGGATACTTTTTAACATACTCACTGATTCTTCCTCTTTTTATATTTTTAAGTTCCATCACAAAGGCCAGCTTTTCAGCATCAATTCCATCAGCATCGTAAATATATCCTGATGAATCAGATAAGGTTACGACCTTAGCTCCCAATTGTGTTGCTTTTTCAGTAGCGTATTGGGCAACATTACCCGATCCTGAAACCAATACTGTTTTGCCTTTCATTGAATCATTGCGTGTTTTCAGCATGCTGTCAGCAAAATATACTGTACCATATCCGGTAGCTTCAGGTCTGATTAAAGAACCTCCCCATGACATTCCTTTACCTGTAAGAACCCCGGTAAACTCATTCTTTAAACGCTTATACATACCATACAAATAACCAATCTCTCTTCCTCCTACTCCAATGTCTCCTGCAGGTACATCCGTGTTGGGGCCTATATGCCTGTAGAGTTCAGTCATAAAGCTCTGACAGAATCTCATGATCTCACTATCAGACTTTCCTTTTGGATCAAAATCTGAACCACCTTTTCCGCCTCCCATAGGAAGGGTAGTAAGACTGTTTTTGAACACCTGTTCAAAAGCTAGAAATTTTAAAATACTCATATTAACGGTTGGGTGAAATCTCAAACCTCCTTTATAGGGCCCAATGGCCGAATTCATTTGTATTCGATAACCTCGATTGACACAGATTTCACCATCATCATCAACCCAGGAAACACGGAAGGATACAGCTCTTTCTGGCTCAACCATACGCATTAAAATATTCTTACCATGATATATATCCTGAGAAACTATATATGGAATCACAGTTTCGGCAACTTCCTGAACTGCTTGCATGAATTCTGGTTCATGCCCATTTCGCTCCTCAATTTCTTTCATAAAGGCATTTATTTTTGACTTCATAATTTTGTATGGATTAAATTATTAAAATATGATTTTTTCATAGCAAAAATAATTAATTTAATAATATTGAACTACAGAAAAGAATATTAATTTCGACTTATTTTAAGGAATCAAATTCAATATTTTAACGAAGTCAGTCGGATCAAAAATTGCAGCTGATAAAATCAAGAATCCAACAAAAAAATGTAAATTTGCCATCTAAATTTATTGGCGGAAATGAAGCAAAAAATTATTGATCATTTAAATGATATCCAAGATTTTAGAACCGAAAGTTTGGAACAGATTGAGGCTTTTAGAATTAAGTATTTAGGGAGTAAAGGCCTTCTTAAACAACTATTCGCTGAATTTAAAGAGGTGGAACCCTCTATGAAGAAAGAAATAGGCCAGTCTTTAAATGAGTTGAGAAATGCCGCGACCGAAAAGGTTAATGAACTTAAAAATTCTATTGAAAATAGTGAATCCGGCCAAAAGTTGTACGGAGATCTTACGCGCCCGGGAGAACCAATAGCACTTGGAGCCAGGCATCCAATTTCAATAGTAAAGAATCAGATCATCGATGTATTCTCAAGAATTGGCTTTACAGTGTCTGAAGGCCCGGAAATAGAAGATGACTGGCATAATTTCACGGCTCTTAATCTGCCTGAATACCATCCTGCAAGAGATATGCAGGATACCTTTTTTATCGAAAAAGATCCAGACATTTTATTGCGAACCCATACTTCCTCCGTACAGGTACGGTATATGGAAAGTCATAAACCCCCCATCAGAACCGTTTCCCCGGGAAGGGTTTTTAGAAACGAAGATATTTCGGCAAGGTCACATTGTATATTCCATCAGATAGAAGGCTTGTATATTGATACTGATGTGTCATTTGCTGATTTAAAACAAACCTTGTTGTATTTTACAAAAGAAATGTTCGGTAAATCAAAAATCAGGCTTAGGCCTTCTTATTTTCCGTTCACCGAGCCCAGTGCAGAGGTAGACATATACTGGGGTCTCGAAACTGAAACTGACTATAAGATCACAAAAGGAACGGGGTGGCTCGAGATCATGGGCTGTGGAATGGTTGATCCGAACGTACTTAAAAATGCCAATATTGATCCTGAGATTTATACGGGATATGCTTTTGGCATGGGCATTGAAAGGATAGCCATGCTGTTGTATCAAATTCCTGATATCAGAATGTTTTATGAAAATGACATAAGATTCCTGAAACAGTTTAAATCAGTAATTTAAACTATGCATGACCTGAAAGAATTTTTACTCGACAAGGGATATGTGAGGATCAAACTAAAAAAAACCATCACAAATCATTTTGAAATAAATGCCAGGATCAATGGCATCAAGGGCACTTTTATTCTTGATACTGGAGCCTCCAAATCATGCGTAGGAACTGATGACATCGCTTTTTTTAATCTTGAAACGAAAGACTCTGAACACAAAGCAAGCGGAGCCGGACCCAGTGAAATAGACACCTTGATATCAACCAAAAACAGCATTGCTATTGGCAAATTCAAACTGAAAAAGATTTCATTGATTTTAATCGATTTAAGCCACATCAATAAGGCCCTTGAAAATCAAGAGGCCGGCCCGGTCAAAGGAATTATAGGTGCTGATATTCTTCACAAGGGAAAGGCCATCATTGACTACAATAAAAAGTACCTATATTTATTGAACAAAAAGAAAGGATCATGAGCAGCCAAGATAACAGATATGGTTTAAGAGGGGTTTCGGCTCAAAAAGAGGATGTACACAAAGCGATCAAAAATGTAAACAAGGGTCTTTTTCCAAAGGCTTTTTGTAAAATCGTACCGGACCATTTAACTCATGACGATGATTATTGCCTTGTGATGCACGCTGACGGAGCAGGAACAAAATCATCCCTCGCCTATATGTACTGGAAGGAAACGGGAGACATCTCTGTGTGGAAAGGAATTGCCCAGGATGCCTTGATCATGAATATAGATGACCTTTTATGCGTTGGCGCCACTCAAAACATTATCCTTTCTTCTACGATAGGAAGAAATAAGAACCTCATTCCTGGTGAGGTAATTTCTGCCATTATAAATGGCACCGAAGAATTGCTCAAGGAACTCAATGAATTTGGGGTAAAAATTTATTCGACAGGTGGTGAAACTGCTGATGTCGGGGATTTGGTAAGGACCATCATTGTTGACTCCACAGTTACGGCCAGGCTTAAAAGGAAAGACGTAATTGACAATGCAAATATAGTTGATGGTGACGTCATTGTAGGGCTTGCTTCATTTGGACAGGCCACTTACGAAAAAGAGTACAACGGGGGAATGGGAAGTAACGGGCTAACAAGTGCGCGTCATGACGTTTTCTCGAAATATCTTGCCGAAAAGTATCCTGAAAGTTTTGACCATGCGGTTCCGTCAGACCTTGTCTATTCAGGAAATATAAAACTTACAGAACGGGTGGAAGGCGTATCAATTGATGCCGGGAAATTGGTGCTCTCTCCTACGAGAACCTATGCCCCGATCATTATTAAAATGCTTGAAAAACACAGGCAAAAGATTCATGGTATGGTGCATTGCAGCGGTGGGGCACAGACCAAAATTCTTCATTTTATTGATGACCTCCACATCATAAAAGATAATTTATTCGAAGTACCACCATTGTTCAAATTAATTCAGGAACAATCCCAAACCAGTTGGAGGGAAATGTATCAGGTTTTTAACTGCGGCCATCGAATGGAATTGTATGTACCTGAAGACATCGCGAATGACCTGATTGAAATTTCACGTTCATTTGGTGTAGAGGCCCAGATTGTGGGCCGGGTTAAAAAGTCACCATCAAAAAAACTTACCATCAAAGGCCCTTACGGGGATTTTGAATATTCTTAAGGATTTTACGGTTATATATTTTGAGTTGGTTATCCCTGTATTTTAGGCATAATACGGGCCGCCTCTCAGAGCTGTACGAAAGAATATCAGTGCTCCGGAATAGAGAAGTGATCAACGCGCTTCCTGTTTCTGAAGAAACTTTACAGGAATTGAAGAAGTTCCGCCCAACCGTGATAAAGTGAATTCGTCAATTTTTGGGTCCGGAATACGCTCATGATTTAAAAATTCGATATTTATCCCCTTGCTATCATGAGAATCCTGGCTGCAATCATATAAAATTTATGATTAATTTGTACTTTTACCCCACCCCATCATTTATCAAACTATAAAAGACAGGCCCAGGCTAAAATTTTGAAAAAAGGCATTAAACGTTTTATATTTTATTTCACATCGATAGCATTCGTGATGAGCTGTTCCACAAAAAAGGACAGTTTTATCCATCGAACTAATCACGCGATGTCGGCTAAATTCAATATTCTACATAATGGCAATATTGCATTCGAGGAAGCAAAAAAAGAGCTTGATGCCTCCTATGAAGACAATTTTTGGGAAAGACTTCCTATAGAACCCCTGAAAATAGAAGAAGATTTTATTCCCTTACCTGGTCAAACTGTCGATGACAACAGCGAGGCTCAAGGTTTTGATAAAGCAGAAGAAAAAGCTGTAAAAACCATTCAAAAGCATTCGATGGTCATAGATGGATTTGAAAAAAATAATCAGATCGATGAAGCCTATTTACTCTTGGGAAAATCAAGGTATTATTTACAGAGGTTTATTCCGGCTCTTGAGGCTTTTACTTTTAGCATTGAAAATTATCCAAATGCAGACCTTTACAGGGAAACCAAAATATGGAAAGCCAAGACTCATATCAGGCTGCAGAATGAAAAACTTGCCCTTGAAACGCTTAGTTTAGTATTGCGGAATATTGAGCTAACCGAAGAAGAATACGAGAAAGCACATACTGCCATGGCCATGGCCTATACACAGTTAGATAGCACACATCTGGTGGTGGATCATTTAAAAAAGGCTACTTTTTATATGACGGACCCCAACCAAGGTCCGAGAAATTTGTTTATCCTCGGGCAAATCTACAGGGAACAGCAAAAGATCGATTCATCCAACATGGTTTTTGAATCGCTCGGTTATCTCAAACATGTACCTCAAAAATATAAAGTACACGGAGCTATTGAACGGGCCAAGAATTATTCAGAGGCCGATAGTACCAGCATTGTTTTGTATACCCTTGAGGATCTTATCAAGAACAGGGATAACAGAGCCTATTTAGATGAATTGTATTATCAGGCAGGCCTGATTGCACTGAAAAATGAAAATTTCGAGCAGGCCCGCGGCTTATTTGAATTGTCTGTTGTCCACAACACCTCAAAGCCCTATCAAAAAAGCCTTTCTTACGAAAGCCTGGGAAATTTTTATTTTGACAAAACCAGTTTTGAAATGGCAGGAGCCTATTACGACAGTGTATTGCAAATTCCAATAGACCAGAATACAAAGCGCATCAGAAGGCTCATCAGAAAAAGGGAAAGTCTCAACGACGTGATCTTCTATGAAAACATTGCCAGGAAAAGTGATAGTATCCTTAGTCTTGTCACTATGTCTGAAGGAGAAAGAGATCTCTATTTTAAGGCATATATCGAGGAGCTCAAGGCCCGGTATGAAACCGAGAGGATACTTAATGAACAGAACAATGCCAATATCGGGCTGGGAGATATGGCTTTGACAAATACCAGCTCAAATGATGGGGGTACATTTTATTTTTATAACCCGCAAGTAGTAGGGATCGGCAAACAACAGTTCAAAAATAAATACGGCAATATTCCTTTAGGGGATTTTTGGTTAGTCGCTCAAAACGTTGGTCTGAGCTCTGATATTTTTGTCAAGGAAACCAAGGTGGAGCTGGACACAAGCCTTCTCTTTAAGACGGCATACTATACAGATCAGATTCCAAAAAGTGAAAAGGTTATAGACAGCCTGCATGATGTGAGGAACGATGCTTATTACAATCTTGGATTGATATACAAAGAACAATTCAGTGAATATGAAATCGCCGCTTTGGATTTTGAAAGATTTCTGGAAAATGAACCTAAAGAGAACCTGGTTTTGCCTGTAAAATATCATTTGTACAAAACCTATGCCTTTTTTAACACAGATATGAGCAATAAATACCGTGATGAAATCGTTACTGATTATCCGGATTCTCGTTATGCCGAAATGATCAAAAACCCGAATAATGTTTTAGATGATGCCAATGACGACAACAGTCCGGAATTTATGTACCGAACCGCCTTCGTTTGCTATGAAGAAGAAGATTTTGATTATGCACTTAGAACCGTTAATGAAGGGCTTGAGCTTTTCAAAGGGCTTGAAATTGAAGCGAAATTCGAGCTGCTTAAGGCTTATGTCATATATAAGACTATAGGAGAAGAGGAATTTAGAGAAAAATTAAATGAAATCATATTGAATTACCCCAATACCGAAGAAAGTGATCATGCAGAGGAAGCGCTTGTTAAATTATCAGGATTGAAAGAAAAATTACAACAAAACTAAAACTATATTATTATGTTCAACGAAAAAAAAGAAAGTCCGAATCCAGTTGGAGAACGTAACATTATCGCTAAAAACACTTCACTTGTGGGAGATATAAAATCCGACGGGGATTTTAGGGTAGATGGAAAAATAGAAGGCACCATTAAAACCAGTGGAAGGGTTGTTATTGGTAAAGAAGGGTTCGTTTCAGGAACCATCGAATGTACAAATGCCGATATTGAAGGTTCATTTTCTGGAAAACTTATTGTAGATCAGGTCCTTTCTTTAAAAAATACTGCAGACATTAGCGGAGACGTTGTAATGGGTAAATTATCCGTAGAACCGGGGGCAGCATTCAATGCCACCTGCGCCATGAAAGGTTCTGTCAAAGTGATGCCAAATGACTCAGAAAAAACCAAAAAAACAGCTTAACAAATATATTGTCCTTACAGGTATAGGCCTGCAAATGGGTATAACTATATACCTTTTTGCGCATTTGGGCAAATGGCTGGACGCAAGATATACTGAGAATAATGCCTACACTATTGTATTGACATTACTTGGAATTACCATATCATTTTACAGCCTTTTAAGACAAATCAAAAACCTTGATAACTAAGTGAGCATGAGTTCATTTTTGAAATTTACTTTGTTTCTCATCATTGCTCTGCTGCTTGTCTTTTTGATCCATGTTTTTGTACTGCATCAACTCAATGTGCCTGTTTTTGATAATCGAATCATAGCAGCGTATCTTGTAAATTGTGCTTTAGCCATAGGCATATACCTTGCACTTTTACTTTTAAAAACAAAAATGTCAGAGCAATTAGGTTTTCTATACATGGCCGGAAGCTTTGTGAAATTTCTCTTCTTTTTCATCTTTTTTTACCCTTACTATAAACTTGATGGAAGGCTTGACTCATATGAATTCGCAGCATTTTTTATACCTTATGTTATCAGTCTGATTTTCGAAACTTTCGGAGTCATCAAATTTCTGAAAAAATAAGGTTTTATTTATAATCTATCCAAATAAATATATTACATTTGCACCGATTTTTTAAGCCAATATAATTTGTTAAAGATGCAAAGTAAGTTTTTAGTAAAATTCCTTACAATCACAGTTTTAGTATTTAGCTTTCACCTTAATGCACAGCACGAAGAGCACGAAGGTACACCGGAACAAATTGATAGAAAAACAGAAATCAAGGAAAGTATTAATCATCACATTCAAGATTCCCACGATTTTATACTCTTTAGTGATACTGAGAAAAACAAGCAGTATGGTTTTTCTCTTCCCGTTATCCTTATTGACGAAGGCTTTCACTTGTTTTCATCTTCTAAGTTTCATCATGGAGAATCGGTTGCCGAAAGCAATGGGAATTTCTACAGATTATACCATAATAAAATTTACAAGACGGATGCTGAAGGTACTTTAAATTTTGACGACGACCATCATCCAACGAATATCAAACCTCTTGATTTTTCAATTACAAAAAGTGTATTGATGATCATGGTTACCGGTATCTTGATGTTGCTTCTTTTTACCGGATTGGCCAGATCTTTTGGCAAAGGTCCGATAGCCAAGGGAGCAGGAAGGTTTTTTGAACCTATCGTTGTTTATATCAGAGATGAGATCGCCATTCCTAACATTGGTGAAAAACATTATAAAAAATACATGAGTTTCTTATTGACCGTATTCTTTTTTGTATGGTTTTTGAACCTCTTCGGACTTACCCCTTTGGGTATCAATGTAACAGGTAATATTGCCGTGACTTTTGCTCTTGCCATGTTAACCTTTTTGATCACTCAATTTTCAGGAAATAAAAACTATTGGAAACACATATTCTGGATGC
Organism: Lutimonas vermicola; assembly: GCF_038433205.1. Classification (NCBI taxonomy): domain Bacteria; kingdom Pseudomonadati; phylum Bacteroidota; class Flavobacteriia; order Flavobacteriales; family Flavobacteriaceae; genus Lutimonas; species Lutimonas vermicola. Next base: position 884,107 of record NZ_JBCDNA010000003.1, on the reverse strand, counting down.
CCGGAGTACCGGTTCCGATGAAAATCATATTAGCTCCTATAGAATTGTTGGGAGTATTTATTAAACCTTTTGCCCTGATGATTCGTTTGTATGCGAACATTATGGCCGGACACATCGTATTGATGAGTTTGGTAGGTTTGATCTTTGTATTTCGAAATTGGATAGGAAGCAGTCTTTCATTTGTACTTGCTTTTGCGATTTCCATGATTGAATTATTAGTTGCCTTGTTACAGGCTTATATCTTCACCATGCTTTCTGCCTTATATTTTGGATTTGCTGTTGAAGAACACGAGCATGATGAAGCACATTAAGTATTGAATGTTTAATTTTTAATTATATATATATTATGGAGATTCCAGCTATTGTAGGTGCAGGATTGGTTGTAATTGGTGCCGGTATCGGTATCGGTAGAATTGGCGGTTCAGCAATGGACGCTATTGCTCGTCAACCTGAAGCTACAGGTAAAATTCAAACAGCGATGTTGATTGCAGCGGCGCTTATTGAAGGTATTGGATTTGCTGCTTTATTCGCAGTTTAATCTTAATCATTAACAATAGCTATAACGGTTGGTTATAGCTATTGTTTTCAAAAACAATATTAATATTTACAAAATAAACACATGGAGAAATTAATCAACGATTTTTCATTTGGACTTTTTTTCTGGCAAATGATTCTTTTTGTTCTTTTGCTTTTTTTACTGAAAAAATATGCCTGGAAGCCAATTTTGGATGCATTAAACAGCAGAGAAGAAGGAATACAAAACGCTTTAGACGAAGCTGATAAAGCTCGTCAGGAAATGGTTGATCTCAAATCCAGCAACGAACAAATCTTAAAAGAAGCAAGAGCTGAAAGAGATGGTATGTTAAAAGATGCCAGAATGATTAAAGAGAAAATGATCACTGAGGCAAAAGATGAGGCAAAAACACAATCGAATTATATTATTGAACAAGCCAGGCAAACCATAGAAAACGAAAAACTTGCCGCCATCACTGAATTAAAAAACCAAGTGGCTGAGTTATCAATTGGAATCGCCGAAAACATCATGCAGGACGAATTGTCAAACAAAGGCAAACAGGTGAAGTTGATTGAAAAAATGTTAGAAGAAGCTAAGTTAAAATAGCAACATGGTAGGAACTAGAGCAGCATTAAGATACGCTAAGGCAACATTAAACCTCGCAAAAGAAAAAGGGTTTGCAAAAGAGGTAAATGACGACATGATATTAATCCAGTCAACGATTGAAGAGAATCACGACCTGGAAGTAATGTTAAAAAGCCCTGTGATCAAAGCAAAAGCAAAAAAAGCAGTCCTTACTGAGATCTTCGAAAAAAAAGTAAACGGGATCACCATGGGTCTTTTAAACCTTTTGATTGAAAACAAGAGACCTGCCCTTTTAATTTTAGTAGCGAAAGAATACATCATCATATATGATTTCCTGAAGGGAATTGAAGTAGCTCAGATCACATCCGCAGTTCCTTTAACGAAAGAACTTGAAACCGAAATTCTTAAAAAAATTGAAGAATCCATCGGCAAGGAAATTTCTATGAATAATATAATAGACCCTTCCATAATTGGGGGATTCATCTTGAGAATTGGAGATAAACAGTATGATTCAAGTGTATCATCTAGATTAAAAGACCTGCTTTCTCAATTTGAAGATAATCAATATGTACCTAAAATCTAATTAAGATAATAACTAGTAAAAATGGCAACAATAAAACCGGCTGAAGTATCAGCAATTTTAAAAGAACAACTAACGGGATTTGAAGGTAAAGCTTCCCTGACTGAAATAGGAACTGTATTGCAAATAGGTGATGGTATTGCCAGAATCTATGGATTATCTAATGTGCAGTATGGAGAACTTGTGGTTTTTGAAGGCGGACTTGAAGGTATCGTTCTTAACCTGGAAGAAGATAATGTCGGAGTAGTATTATTAGGTGAGTCAACTGCTATCCGAGAAGGTGCAACGGTAAAACGTACCGAAAGAATTGCTTCGATCAATGTAGGTGAAGGAATCCTTGGAAGGGTTGTAAATACTTTGGGTGAACCCATTGATGGTAAAGGACCTATTGAAGGAGAAACTTTTGAAATGCCATTAGAGAGAAAAGCACCAGGGGTAATTTTCAGGGAACCGGTAACCGAGCCTTTACAGACAGGATTGAAATCGGTGGATGCCATGATTCCTATCGGTCGAGGGCAACGTGAATTGATCATCGGTGACCGTCAAACAGGTAAGTCTACGGTTGCAATTGATACCATTCTAAATCAGAAAAAATTTTATGATGCGGGTGAACCGGTATATTGTATCTATGTGGCCATTGGTCAAAAAGGTTCTACAGTAGCAGGAATTGCTAAAAACCTTGAAGAAAAAGGAGCTATGGCTTATACTACTATTGTTGCAGCCAACGCATCTGATGTCGCTCCAATGCAGTTTTACGCACCATTTGCAGGAGCAGCTATCGGAGAATACTTCAGAGATACAGGCAGACCTGCTCTTATCATCTATGATGACCTTTCAAAACAAGCTGTAGCCTATCGTGAGGTTTCTTTGTTATTAAGAAGACCTCCGGGACGTGAGGCATATCCGGGTGACGTATTCTATTTACACTCAAGACTTCTTGAAAGAGCTGCAAAAGTGATCAATGATGATGCAATTGCTTCTCAAATGAATGACGTACCTCCTTCTTTACAAGGAAAAGTAAAAGGTGGTGGTTCATTAACAGCTCTTCCTATTATTGAAACTCAGGCTGGTGACGTATCTGCTTATATTCCAACCAACGTAATTTCTATTACCGATGGTCAGATATTCCTTACATCAGATTTGTTTAACTCTGGTGTTAGACCGGCGATTGATGTGGGTATTTCTGTATCGCGTGTAGGTGGTAACGCCCAGATCAAATCAATGAAAAAGGTTGCAGGTACTTTAAAACTTGACCAAGCTCAGTACCGTGAACTTGAAGCTTTCGCAAAATTTGGTTCAGACCTTGATGCTGCCACGCTTAACGTGATTGAAAAAGGAAAAAGAAATGTTGAGATATTGAAACAAGCTCAAAATGATCCTTTTGCAGTCGAAGATCAGATTGCTATCATTTATGCAGGTTCCAAGGATTTATTGAGAAAAGTTCCTGTTGAAAAAGTAAAAGAATTTGAAAAAGATTACCTTGAATTCTTACGTGCTAAGTACAGCGAAATACTTGAAACATTAAAAGCAGGTAAATTAACCGATGAAGTTACTGATACATTAGAAAAAGTAGCTAAAGAAATATCTGCAAAATACGAGTAAAAGATTAAAGTTTTGAATTCAGCACACGGAGTTCTAAATGTACAATTATATAGAGAATGGCAAATTTAAAAGAAATACGTAACAGAATCTCGTCTATTGGGTCAACCATGAAGATCACCAGTGCCATGAAAATGGTATCTGCTGCAAAGTTGAAAAAAGCCCAGGATGCGATTGTGCAAATGCGTCCTTATTCTAATAAATTAACCGAGTTATTGCAAAACCTAAGTGCCACGCTCGACAGTGATGACGGCGGGGAATTCACCGAGAAGAGAGATATTCAAAAGGTATTGATTGTAGCGATAACCTCTAACAGGGGTTTATGCGGTGGTTTTAACTCAGCAGTCATCAAAGAGACGGCTCGTTTGGCCAAAAACAAATATGCCGGTAAAGATGTTTCGATACTTACTATTGGTAAGAAAGGAAATGATATACTATCAAAAACTTTCACCATTTATAGCTTTGAAAGTCATCTTTTTGACGATCTGAGTTTTGAAAATACAGCACCTTTTGCGGAGGATCTCATGGATCAATTTGCCAAAGGAAATTTTGACCGCATTGACCTGGTATACAACAGGTTTAAAAATGCTGCCACTCAGATTGTTACCCAGGAGCAATATTTACCGATTGTTGCGGGAGAAGAGACTGACCAGGCTGATGCTGATTATATTTTTGAACCTAATAAAGCAGATATCGTAAAAGGATTGATCCCAAAGTCTTTGAAAATGCAATTGTACAAGGCCATAAGAGACTCATATGCCTCAGAACACGGAGCCAGGATGACTGCAATGCATAAGGCCACTGATAATGCGACTGAGCTTAGAGACGACTTATTGCTTGTATACAACAAAGCACGTCAGGCATCGATCACTAATGAGATTCTTGAGATCGTTGGTGGTGCCGAAGCGCTGAATAATTAAACAAAAAAGACCATAAAAAAAACTCCAAAGACATCTTTGGAGTTTTTTTTATCCCTGGATTTATTGCTATTGAGGAACTTTTACCAAGGAACCAAAATGAATTGCATTCATAAATAATTTATTGGTTCCGTACCAGGCTCCTCTAAAGTTAGGGTTATCAGCAAAAAGTATAATCCTCCCCTTGCCTCTTTTACTCACCACTATGGATGCTGCCCCCTTCATAATCTCGAGATTCTCCTTACTGATGTATCCGTCTATATGAGGTTCCTCCAGATACTTTCCAACTGTCGAATAAGGGTTCTTGCTCGGGGCTAACCAAACTCGGTTATTCTTATAAACGGGAACCTTTCTGCTGTGATAGCCATAGGCAATCGGATGGGTAATATCGAGGTCAATCCCAAAAATAGCACCTCCGATATTGTGCTTTTCAATACTGCCTATAGCTTTGTTATAATTACTCCGACCGGCATGAGAAAGGGTATCCGTGTTCGATGAAATAAGTGTTTCCTCTGCAATTTTTTGATTAATTACCCAGCTGCTTCCCTTGGCAGTTGCAATCAGCGTGTTTCCATCTCCCACCCACTGGGCAAGCCGCTCTTTTTGAATTTTGTCGAGAAGCCCATAATTTCCGGAGACCATGATGATAACATTATACCTGTAAATATCCGTGAGGTAAAGTCTCCTTTCAGGAACTTTAACCAATGGGATTTTCATTCTGTTCTCAAATAAATGCCATACTTCTCCTGCTTCATAAGAACTCACAGTTCCTTCAACCAGCATCATGGCATTGGGTTTCTTCAACGTTTGAAAACTGTGGCTTCCCAACCCGTTTCCCCTGCTGGTCATTCCACCTGCTGCAGGGTAGGCCTGTATCCCGAATTCATGGCTCGCTTCCTTGACCCGTTCGTAAACACTTTCCTTATCGACATCAAACTGATCTTGTACCGGCACCATTAAGGTCCCTCTTCGAAAATCCATCTCTTTACCGTCTATATTGACAGAAAAGGCCTTGTTGGCAACCTTAACAACCAGGCCATGATCCTGCAGATCATACAGAAGGCCGGGAGCGTAATAATCATCATAAGGAATGAGGTAGGCATAATCACTTTTTTCAAGCTTATACAGATGAACAAGATTTGTATCTGCTGTAACTTTTTTTCCCCTTTCAGGTAATTTTGAAACCGGTTGGTATTTCATATTGTAGAAATTAACCAATGACCAGGCAGAAGTATCGTAGAATACACTGTCTTTATACGACTTAAAAGTCTCAAATAATGACTGAACCAAATAATACTGTTTTTGACTGGTAGGAACCACATAAGAAAATCCCTTCTTAAAGCTGGTGTTGTTCACTTTCAGGTCTCTGGAAACAGGGTAAGCTTCAATTTGATGCTGAAGTAATACATCGAGAAATTCCTTATTGCGGTTCCTGTCGTATGGGTCGCCAAAGACATAACCTTTGATGCTGGAGGCATTTGCTTTTTTTAGTGAATTCCTGAAAAAATCGTTTTGATACTTATACAGGAGTTCCTTATTCGCAATGGCCGCCTTAAGTGTTGCTATACTTGACACGTAATGGTTCCTGATTGTAAATGCAAATGAAATTTCACCTGTTGGTGTTTCCTGTAAATGACCTCTCGAACTTGCCTGCTCAAACAACAGGGCCAAAGAACCCTGAAGGTCCATATACGTGGATCCGTAGCCCGGATAGGTTGAATCATACACTTCGTCTGTGAAGTAAAATGAGCCTATTTGATCAAGGTCGGCAGCAAACTGATCTGCGAAGACCTTATTGAGCACATCTCTGTTTTCAGAGGGCGTAATGGGGTTTAAGGAAGCTGATTTATTCTTTGGTTCAAAGAAATATGTGCTGCCGGATCCCATTTCATGAAAATCGGTCACGACATTCGGATACCAGTTGTGATACCATTTTAACCTTCCCCTTGATTCAGGGTTTACCCCCAGCAGGAGATCCCTGTTTAAATCAAACCAGTAATGATTTGTCCTGCCTCCTGGCCAGCCTTCGTTGTGCTCGATATCAAACTTGTCGGCAATCAAAGGTTGTCCCCTGTAACTATTTGCCCAATTGCTGTGCCGGTCTCTTCCGTCAGGGTTAATAGTTGGATCAAGAAAAACAATAACTTCATCAAGATATTTTTTTACTTCCTCACATTCTGAAGCCACTAAAGTATAGGCGATCAGCATCGCTGCTTCGGTACTTGAGGGTTCGTTGCCATGAACCCCGTAAGCAAGGTTAATGAACAAGGGCAGCTCTTTAAAATCACTAACCTGAATTTCAGGATTGACAACTTCAAGGTGTTTGCTTTTAATTTTCTCCAAATTTTCAAGATTTGACGGACTGGCAATTTGAAGCATTAACAACTTCCTGTTTTCATGTGTTTTACCATAAACCTGAACGGATGCCCTGTCTGAAAACTCCGCGAGAGTATACATATAAGCCACAACCAAATCATGGCGCGTATGATATTCCCCAATTGGATAACCTAAAAATTCTTCCGGACTGGGAATTGATTGGTTAAAAGGTTTATACGATTCGAAATAGTAATCCTGAGCCAATGCCGGTATATGGACCAGAACCAATAGCCAAATGATAAGCCTGCAGTATATTTGTTTCATTTAGTTTTTTTTAAAATTAAGGATCTTTTAATAATTCAGTTCCCATATTTTTGTAAAAAATACGTGAAATGATGAAAGTTCTGTTTTTAGATACAAATCACCCTTATTTATTGGAAGGACTAATGAATTTGAATTTCGAGTGCGATGAAGATTATACTTCATCCAGGTCGGAGGTTGAAGGCAAGATTCATTTGTATGACGGACTGATCATCAGAAGCCGATTTACCATTGACAGGGAATTTATAAAAAAAGCAAGCAAGCTTAAATTTATTGGCAGGGTCGGTGCCGGTCTGGAAAATATTGATGTTGATTTTGCTGAACAGCAAGGGATTCATCTTATTGCAGCTCCGGAAGGAAACAAAAATGCTGTGGGAGAACATGCCCTGGGCATGATACTGGCGCTTTTCAACAAATTGATAAAAGCTGACAGTGAGATCAGGAGAGGAGTCTGGCTAAGAGAAGACAATCGGGGAATTGAGCTGGAAGGCAAGACGATAGGACTTATTGGCTATGGCAATATGGGAAAAGCCTTTGCTAAAAAGTTAAAGGGTTTTGACAGTGAAGTTATTTGTTATGATATCAAACCTGATGTTGGGGATGCAAACGCCCGACAGGTAAGCCTTAAGGAACTTTTCGAGAAAACAGAAGTACTGAGCTTGCATACCCCTCAAACTGAGTTAACAAACGGCATGGTCAACGAAGGGTTCCTGAAAAAATTTGAGCACAATATATATTTGATCAATACAGCCAGAGGCTCGGCGGTGGTTACGAAAGACTTGGTAAGTTCATTAGCATCAGGAAAAGTTCTTGGTGCCTGCCTGGATGTACTGGAATATGAAAAAGCTTCTTTTGAAAACTTTTTCTCCAAAGAAAATACCTTACCTGAAGATTTTCAATATTTGATCAGTTCAGATAAGGTAATTTTAAGTCCTCATGTGGCCGGATGGACTGTAGAATCAAAACTTAAACTGGCAGAAACCATTGTCCACAAAGTTGCCGCCATGTTAGATCAGCACAATTCAATAAAATAGTGCAGGAGATCCGTAGTGGTAATGATCCCCACCAGTTTGTCATTTTCTACAACCGGTAAGGAATGAAATTCTTTACTGGCCAGTAACTTTGAAACCTCCAGAATAGTGGTTTGAGGGCTTGCTGTTAAAGGTTTTTTAATCATCAAGTCTTTGATGTCTAGCATATTATATATGGGCGTATCTTCAGTGCCTTCCTTGCCATAGGCATCGATAAAACTTACACGTTGAAGATCGGACAAACTAATAAGTCCAATAAGTTTATCGCCCTGTACAACTGGCATATGCCTAATATGGTTCTTTTTCATTCTCTTTTCTGCTGAATAAAGCGTATCATCCAATGTCAGAGTAACAAGCTCTTTCGTCATGATACTTGATATAGGTTCATTTTTTTTCATACAACATGGCCTTTAAAACTATTATAAAGTACACATAAATATCCCAGAAATAAAATGATTTAAATCATGGTCAACTGAATTTCAATCCTAAGCTGAAGCTTTAAGAGGCCTTTCTAGGTCCGCCTGTCTTTCTCTTTCTCCAATAATTATTCTTTCCACCACTACCCTTTGACTTTGAAGCAGGTTTGGGTTTTCTTTTGTGACCGTGTTTGCGTTCAGGTTGGAAAGATTCATTTTCGAGGTTATCATTAATAAAAGGATGATCGTGAATTACAGAGACCCTGGTATCTATCAATTTTTCAATATCCTTTAAATAGGGTCTTTCAGAAGCATCGCAAAAGGAAATAGCCATACCGCTCGAACCCGCTCTTCCGGTTCTTCCAATTCTATGCACATATGATTCTGGCACATTCGGCAGATCATAGTTTACGACAAATGACAGTTCATCAATATCTATGCCCCTCGCCGCTATATCTGTAGCCACTAAGATTTTAATCTTCCCTTTTTTAAAAGTATCAAGTGCAAGTTCACGTGCTTTCTGTGATTTGTTACCGTGAATTGCAGCGCATTCAAACCCATCTCTCAATAATAATTTAACGATTTTATTTGCACCGTGTTTGGTTCTGGAAAAAACCAAAACCGAATCCATTTCATGCTCTTGCAATAAATGAATCAAGAGATTGATCTTGTTCCCTTTTGTAACAAAATACAAGGATTGCTCAACCTTTTCAGCCGTTGTCTGTTCAGGCTGTACGGTTACTCTTTCAGGGTTTCCCAATATCTGTTTTGACAAGGCCACAATCTTTGGGTGCATTGTAGCTGAGAAAAACAACGACTGCCTTTGTTTGGGCAATAAGGCTATAACCTTTTTAATGTCATGAATAAAGCCCATATCAAGCATCTGGTCAGCCTCATCTAAAACAAAATATTCCACATCTCTTAAACTAATCTGTTTCTGATTGATAAGGTCTAAAAGACGGCCGGGTGTTGCCACCAATATATCTATCCCTTTTCGTAAAGCATCTACCTGCGCCCTTTGCTTGACCCCGCCAAAAATCACGGTGTTCTTTAAATTTGTGTATTTTCCGTATACTTTAAAACTTTCTCCTATTTGGGTTGCCAGTTCCCGGGTTGGGGTTACAATCAATGCCTTTATTCTTCGCCTTCCCTTGGGCTCATGATGAGGCCTGCTCAAATGCTGAAGTATAGGAATTGCAAATGCTGCAGTTTTGCCTGTACCGGTTTGCGCACATCCTAAAAGGTCTCTTCCTTTTAATAAAATGGGGATCGATTGTTGTTGTATCGGGGTTGGCTTTTCGTATCCTTGTTCCTCCAGAGTCCGGAGGATAGCAGGAATAAGCCCTAATTCTTTGAAAGTCATATATTTTATAAAAGTTGCAAAGATACCTCCTTTTCTTGGATAATATGGATTTTCCTTTTTTTAGTGCATTTATTGCATATCAACTGGAGATTTTTCAAATCATCAATATCTTGATTTCCTTGCTTCTCTCTATTATAAACAAAGGGCCTGTTTCTTTCAAAGGAAACATTCTGGTTAAATATTCAGCATGTGCGGCTTATTCCAACTGTGCCTTCCGGGAATTCATATAATAAACACCCATAAAGACAAGGCTTAAAGCAATGAGAATCCCGGATATCACAAAATACAATTGTGATTGGCTAAAATAATCCAAAAATGGCAAAAGCAAGAGAGGGGATAAAAACTGTCCCAAAAACCAAAATGTGGTCAAACGCCCTATTTCCCGCCCTCGGATTTCAGGAGGTGCGAGCTGCATAACCCATATATTGGCATTTGGAATCATAATTCCCATTCCAAGCCCGGCGAACAACATGCCTAACATAACCATAAAATAAGAATGGCCGGCAGCAATAAAAGCAAAGGCTACAGCCATTAAAAAATACCCCAAAGCAAATATTTGGTGGAAAGAAAATTTATCCTTTATCCTGGAGTATGAAAATGCTGCAACCGCCGAGAAAAAGGTACTGGAGGCAATCGCTAATCCAATCATCGAATTCTTCTCGACACCAAGATCTTTTAAATAGAAGGGTATCTGTATGGGTATAATAAAAAACAATATCCACATCAACATGACATTGATAAACACAAACCAAATAATTGCAGGAGACTTAATACCTGTTTGTGACTCTTGTGCTTTTAAATCTCGCTTTGGCTCCTTTAAGTACAGGTAACAAAAAGGCAATATCAAGAGAGAGAAGAAGTAAATCAGAAAGGGAGCGCGCCAGCTTATATCTGCCAGGATTCCACCCAATGTGATAAAAACAATTCCGCCAATCGACATGACTGCAATCTGTAATCCGGCAAATTTTTGCCTTGACTTGCCCTGATAATAATCGGCGACCAGCGTTGTAACGATTGTCATGGAAATTCCAACAGACACTCCTAAAACGGCCCTTCCTGCAAGGATGAGATACAGGTTGTCGAGCCAGTATCCTGAAACACCGCCTAAGGCGTATAAAACCAATGAAATGCCCAATAATCTGAGCCTTCCAAATTTGTCGATGAACATTCCGGCTACAATCGCGCTTAAGGCAATGAACAAACCAGGAAAAGACAAAACAAGTTTTACAAGTTTAGGTCCGTTTGGCACGTCAGAAAAGGCCTTGGTCATATCCGGCAAGGAAGCGGAAATCGTAATCATTGACATAATTGTTAAGCTACTTACCAAAAGTAAAACCACTTTGACCTGCCTGCTTTCCACATCCATACTCTAAACTCTTATTCATTAATAATATACTTCAAAACCAACTCCAATAGCTTGTCAGAATGATTCTCTAAACCATATTCCCCTTCATCAGTTCTGCCAGCATGGTTTTAAAATTTTCTTTTTTATTTAAATGTGGTAATGGGTCCTTGGGAACCGGTTTATCCAAAAATTTACACAAAGGCTCCCAACCTTCGCGAACATCGTATACCAAAAGACGGTCTGCAGGAACTTTCGATTTTACTTCTTCAATGTGTTCATACCATACTTTTTCGGCAAATTCCTTATCTAAAAACCGGCCCTGAAACTGAATATCCCAAACTTGTCTTTTTACGAATTTGATGCATTGAACTACTTTTCTGATCCTTGGATTGGTAAGTATCCTTATCAACATTTTGATTTTTTCTCCTGCAGTCTGAGGGCCAGCCTGCCAAACCGTTGAATAGGCACTTTTGTACCAATCTTCAAAATCTCTTACGGTAAGTATAACCTTGGCATCGGGATAATGATTCATGTGCTCCACATACCAAGGATAGCTGGGGAAATCAACAGTAGCCTCGTAACCCTCATACAGTCCTTCCCAATCTGTGTCATGTGTTTCTTCAAGTTTCAACCAATAATGCAACATATCCGGATTTACAAGAAGTTCTTTCATGTGATAGGTTTTGGAATATCCCAGAATTTCCAATGATCTTTTAAGTGTGGTTGTTCCCGTTCTGGGAAAGCCCGCACCAATTACTTTTATAGGCATATTTAAAATTATTTAATTGTTATTTATCATGAATTAATGTGTCGTGTCTTGAGCAGACTGCGGGGGTGGCGGTGGCGGGGGTACATATACAAATGGTTCGGGCTGAGGAGAAATCGGGGATAAATCTTTTCCTTCAAATGCAGGATAATCCGGCATAAAATGCGTACTTCTGAATTGAGCATACATAAATGATCCCACTGGCTGTGCAGGGGAACCATCAGGCAATTTATAATTATCCATATAAGGATTCCAATATTCCCAAACAATTTCCCCACTGGAAGTAATTTCAAAAAATCGCCCCTTTGCTCCGGATGTAATATATGTATTTCCATTTTTTAGTCGATGTGCCCCGGAAACAAATGGAGAATAAAATGAGTATTTATCAGGTGCCATATAGCTCCATACGGGCTCGGATGGTCCAAATGAACCTGTTTCAGGCAAAACATAGGATCCGTTTTCATCAGTTTCGGGAGCCAGTTCAAAAATGGCACTGTAATTACCAAAATTTTCAACTGAAATTTGAGGGTCCTGCTGATAGGGGTTCATTAATTCGGGAAAAATGGAGGGCATTTTATTATCCGGGTTTTCAATATCATTGTTGAACACTGTTAAATGGCCCTCTCCGGGAAAGCCTTTTGGAATCCACTTTACATCGTGCTGACCGAATAATTTGCGATCTTCCTTTTGACCCCTGGCATAATTTTGTGAATTTCCATAGCGATATAACAGATCTCCTCCATGACCCCATCTTCCTCCGGTACTTCCTTTTGCCTGCTCAGTTGAGGTGCTGTGATCAATAATAAATATCTCACTGTAATGAGGGGAGCTGATAACAATCTGATCCAGATCTGCATTATAGGCTACGGCATTGCAATGTGTGATATCAGATCCTCGATTGTCTAGCGTTGCGTTTGAAGTAACAAAACCCAGCTTTTTCATATGTACCAGTTGTTCATCAGTCAAAGGGGGTTGAGATTCATCGTGTATATTGATATTAATTTTTCTCGGATGATCTGCTATAACTCCAAAATTGTTTTTTGCCTCATCAAAATCCTGCACAAGATGATCCCATATGGACCATTCCCAGACGATTTTTCCACCTTCGGCACCGGTTGGTTTAATCTCTATGATTTTATCCGGCCAAACTCCGGCATTTGGCACATATTCAGGATTCATTCCTGCTTCGATAGCTTCTTCTTTGGTTTTCGCATCATATGAAATGGCAAGAATATTTCCATTAGGCATGATCTCTATGTCATGATGGATTAATTCTTTTTCATTGGCAAGTTCAAAATCCCAAATTTGATTACCTTCCCAATCATATTCCCTGATTCTTCCCGACTGGCCACCAGCGGCAAAGGTTGGAAAATCAATGTCACGCTCAAGCCTTATAAGATGGCCATTTTCAAGTAAATAAGACTGCATTGAATTTAATTCACAGCTCCATTGATGAACAATCTCACCATTGGAATTCATGAGATAAGTCTTTGTGCTAGCCGACGGCTGAAACAACACCATCCCTGTCGTTGCGGATTCTGTATTTAAAATCAACCCTCTTTTCGCTGACAAGCCGGTTATACTCCTTTTTACATCATTATCCCCCTGAATAATTTCAGTTGGTTGATCGTTATTTTTAAGGGGTTGATCCTTTGAGCAGGAAAAAATCAGGAAGAAAAGTGCAAGAGCGAATATCAGTCGATATGTCATAAATTAAGTTTGATAAACGAGAACTTAAATAGACATTTATTTTCCGTCAAATGCAACAAATCAGTGACGAAACTACCTTATTAGTTTCCCAAGGGATACTTTTAGTTATCAAAGTAAAATACAGAAGTTGAGAATAAGTATAACCGATCTTTCTGAATGATTTCGGGAATTTGTCATTTATCCTTTTGCCAGGAAGAAATTAAGTTGTGATTTCTTCCTTTGACTCAAGAGCTATTGATCATAAAATCTATATTTTGAAATCTATATCCAGCCTTATCCTGTTTCCATTTTCCAAAGATGCGCCATATGGGACAAGCTGCTCAACCATAAAATATCGAATCTTGAGCTGAAGCCTTTTCGTGATCTTGTATCCGGACATTATTTCAAGCCCCTTAAAATTTGTTAAACGCCCATCCCTTGTATTCCCTTGTGCGCTATAGTCCCATCTGACCCAATCATTCTGGGCTATAAAATCTACGGCTGAATAACGTTCCAGATAGGTAAAAAAAGCTCCAAGTACAAAATCTCCTTTTTTAGAAAAATCACCATAAACAACGCTTGTGACCAAACCTGATTTTTGATTCTTTAAGGCGTCGGGTATGTAAGTATTGTCATCATAATTTTGCAGGTTTCGGTATAAGTCCAATCCAAGGGTGATTCTTGGATGTTCAAGAACCAGGGCTTTTGATCCCAATTGAAATATTGAATAGTTAAAACGATATGATTCATTTCCGTCCGGAATATCCGGCATATGATTAAAAAAATAAAAAGTCGGAAATATACTTAACCTCTTATTCCAATGGTAAGTAGTGACCTGAACTATCCCGATTAAGCTTTTATCATTAAAAGTTCCGTAACTATTTAACATGGTAAAGATTCCTCCCGAATATGCGATATCATCGATCCAATTGGCATCTATCGCTTGCCATGAACTCAGGTACAGTCCGTCTATGGCCACATGATCGCTCCAGAACAATTCGTTTTGCTTTTCAAAGGGGAAGGTATTTCTGCCTAACCATCCATCGAAGGACTTCAGTCTGACCCTAAAATACAATTTATCCATACCTATCGGTACAGACTCAAATTCATGATATCCGTCACCAATAGTTAAATTCGGATCCTGCTGTTTTTGGTAATACCCTGTCCTGAACCTAATACCAAATGATGCCCAGTGATTGGGTGAATAATTAAGTCCTGCTCTAACCCGAAATCGCATCCTAAACCTGTCTTCACGGTAAGACCCATCCGATTTTTTCGAATTCCAGTCCTGTTCGAATCTAAATTTGGCATCCCCCGAAAACTTTATTTTTTTTTGCCCCGAATGCTCCTGTGATATCAAGGTGCTGTAAACCAAAAGCGAAAACAACAAAGAAGCTGATAATGACTTTAAGGAGATTTTCATATACTGGAGTGAGTGTATCTTCTTCAAACAAACTTAAGTGAATAAAAGTACGAGGTTAATGATATATATCATAGCGAGAGGTGCTAAAGAATTAATTAAAATACAGACCATTGATTAGATATGCCAGGCAGATATCAGGCCCCTACTGTGAGGTGCATTTTACCTGTTGAAGACTTATGTAAATGAATTTTAAGGATTAACTCCGTTGATCCTGAATAAGATCCATCTTGAGAAAAAACATCCGTCACATTAACTCGTGACGTGTTTTTATTTTTCGATCTATTTCACAGAATACCAGGATTAACTCCGTTGATCCTGAATAAGATCCATCTCGAGAAAAAACATCCGTCACATTAACTCGTGACGTGTTTTTATTTTTCGATCGCTTTTACAAAATACCAGGATTAACTCCGTTGATCCTGAATAGGCTCCATGTCGAGAAAGAAAACCACATCAGGCTTAGGCCTGATGGTGTTTTTTATTTGTCAAAATCTTACACCAGTAAACTGGTGACGATTTTTCCAAATAAAAAACCCTTCGCAACGCGAAGGGTTTTCTTTCATCTGTGACCCCGACAGGGTTATAGCTTATAGAGTATCTGACTTATTACCAGTAAATTAAATATCCAAATTCTTTCATGGTCTCGAATTGGGCACCATTGTTAAACTTTCATTAAATATACAGAATTCAGATTTAAATCCTTTCTGTAAATGTTTGAGACAACCGAATAGGTAACTTTTCTAAAACGCTAAATAAATACAGGATTTTATAAGTTTAGTTCGACCCTTATATGTAGATAAGGCTCGAAGAAATACGGTTAGCCGTATAATCAATTTTGACAAAGCCATATATTTGAAATACCCTTATCAAGGTATTTTGCAACAGTCTGACTTAAGTCATGAATTAAAACATATGATTTAGATATATTGAACTCTTATCTCTTAAAAGAAAGTGGAGACGGATTTAAATAGTATATAGAATGAAAATTGGACCTCAATATTCTAAAGACAGATTAACTGATACCACAGGATTTCTTGAAAAGGCTCGTCTTCATCAATCAAAATATCGTGCTTTCCAATTAGAAGTCCCGTTCGATGGATATGGCAATTACTTGACTGAAAAGGACGCTTCTGCTGGATTGAATTTCTATGATGATTTTAAAATCTTTCAAGAAGTCAAAAAGCGATACCCTAGATATAACAGACCTCTTTATTCTAATATGCTTCGCAGTGAACATATAGGGTTCAATTTGTTCGCGCCTTTTAAAACAGATCTTGAATTTGGTAAAAAAGTACTTAATGACCTGTTAAGTGGTCAAATCCAATCCCTTGACAGACTAGAAATAGAATATGCCCCTAAGCCTTCTGAAAAATATCTCAAAGACAAGACCTCATTTGACACATATATTGAATACACTCATATAGATAATCAAAAAGGAATTATTGGAATTGAGGTCAAATACACGGAGCATGATTACAAACTGAAGAAGAACTCAAAACAAGAAATGGATATCAATAACAAAAACTCAAAATACTATTTAATTTCTGAGCGATGTGGGCTTTACAAGTCGAATACAATTGATCTACTAGTTTCGGATAAATTTAGACAAGTTTGGCGTAACCAACTACTTGGAGAAAGTATTGTTCTTGAGGACTTTGACAAGTTTAAGCATTTTACCTCAATAACCATGTTTCCTAAAGGAAACGTTCATTTTATAGAAACAAGTAATGAGTACATTAACATGTTAACCAATAATAAGGACAGATTTGTGCCTGTAACTTACGAGAACTTTCTTTCAATTTGTAACAAACACAAATCAAATACAAGGACCGAGAAATGGTTGAAATACCTAGATGATAGATATATAATCAAAGATTGAAAAAAGAAAGCAAAAATTATGCACTCTAAAAAGGCATAACCGATATAACCTGACAAATGAAATTTTACGAGAATGAATGCGGATTCCATAGATTAGAAGAGAATGAAGATTTACCCCTAAATTCACTACTATATGAAATTAGTTTTAACACATCATCTCTTCAAAAGCGTTGCCATAGGAGTGAATTTTTTCCACAATTTCAGTTAAAAATATCTTCCGAACCTGTGGCTTATTACGGCACAAATAAATTAACATTTATTTATAAAAAGAGATATAGATTTTCTCATAGTGGACCTAATAACTATCTGTATTTACTAAGAATGCTTAATGAGTTAAAAAATTCTGATTTGGAATATGAAAAAATACTTCTTAAGTATATGAAGGCGGATTTAGATAATAAAAAATACTTTGAATATAAAGATGAGTTAGATGAATTAAATTCAATTGAAAAATTGCAACAATCAAATAGTACACTTCTTCAAAAGATTAATGATACAAAATCCATAGAAAACAATGTCAAAATAATAAGTGAAAAAGTTAATTTGATTCAGTTAAGAGTTGATAAAATTGAGAAGAATATAAATAACAAGAAATGTAACTGGAGATTTTGGAAGAATTAAGAATGTTTATGTGCAATTCTTATTTGAATTAAAAAATTATTATGCTAGAAATAAGAAAAGGAACGGCCGCAAGAAACTATGAAAATACTTTTTTTAGGGAATTTGCGGAAAACCTTGGCAACTTATTCAAAAAGTATTCAATTGATGGCTTATTGATAGCCAATTCTGAATGCGAAGAAGAAAATAGGCTTCAAATTGACGCTCTGTTAGTAACTAGGAACGTTGTTTGTATTATAGACTTTAAAAATTTTGGAGGTAAGATTACCTTACCAAAAAATGCTAGGTCTGAATTCGAATATGGTCGCTGGACTAATGGAAAAGGAGAAATTATTAAAGGAGGAAACTCAATAAATCCTTTCATTCAACTTAAGAATCAAAAGGAACGATTTATCAAAGTAACTGAATCACACATCTCAAACAGGCTCAAAAAACCATATTGTTTTAACCCTTATCATACTATAAGAACAGTTTGTTTCCAAAAATCAATTGAACTAAAAGGAACAATTCCTCCCAAAGAAGAATTGAACTTTTTCATAATTGACAGAAGCAACTATCTTGAGAAAATTAGAGATATTATTGATATTACGGACAAAGAAGTGTCCATTCCAAAAAAATCATTTGATTTATTCAAAGAAGTATTTAGAGCCGACTTATATGATATTTCAGAGAACTATGAAAAAACAACAGATTTTACTTCATATGAATCTGAGCTAGACTTTGATAACTTATACCAAGACCAAAAGTCTTCACTTGTTGAAATTGAGAACTTCATTAAATCAGATGATGAGAAATATTTTGTGCTGCAGGGAACTTCTTTAAGTGGAAAAACTCATCTGATCCCATTTATTCAAGACATCGCGTTTAAAAATAAAATTCCTGAGGTAAAGCTTTTTGCATCTTCGGGTCGAGTATCAAATAATCTACTCAAAAATAGCAACCTGGATTTCAAAAGCATTTATTCCTACATATATGGTGGTAATACTCAAAATGAAAAGCGCGAAGACGCATTAGAGGATAACGATGAAATGAATAAAGAATTAAAATTGGAAATAGTTCCGCTAAAAAAATCAGATGATACAGAAGAATGCATTTACATCATTGATGAATCACAATTAGTTTCAGATAATTACCATCAATCAATTGATTTGCGATTTGGCTCAGGAAGATTACTTGAAGATTTTATAAAATTTACTGACTGTAAAAACACTAAAAGGAAAATCATTTTTATTGGTGATAGCTATCAACTTTCGATTGGGAAAAAGGAAGAATCAAC
The DNA here is from genome assembly GCF_038433205.1 of Lutimonas vermicola. Lineage (NCBI taxonomy): Bacteria > Pseudomonadati > Bacteroidota > Flavobacteriia > Flavobacteriales > Flavobacteriaceae > Lutimonas > Lutimonas vermicola. The sequence continues at coordinate 865,470 of NZ_JBCDNA010000003.1, read as the reverse complement.
TCTAAACCCAGATTATCTAAAAGAGAAGTATAAAGGCAATGTAAGAGCTTTTCAACTAATAGATAAGGAGGATAAATCTCCTTTAGTTTTAGAAGCTTTGAAAGCTGTCAAAAGCATTCGTCAGCAATCATTTAATAATCTTTCATTTGAGTTTTCCGAAAGACTAAATAAGGTTTCCAAAGACATATCACGTTCTGCAATTGAAAACTCGCTAAATTCAGATATAAACTCACAGATACTATGTTATTCTAACTATGACGCTCAAAAAGTAAACTTTTGGATAAAGAGTTCCATATTAAAAAATGGTTTTGACTTAACAAAGGATGATTTAATAGTCTTTGGAAATAATATTCGCGTTGAAGATGCAAATGATCCCTTTGCCGAACCAAAGAAAATATTTAATGGTCAATTTGGAACTATAATAGATGTTTCCGAAAGTTTAGTAAAAAAAACCAATCTATTAACCCCATTGACATTTCGCGAAGTTGTAATTAAATTAAAAGAATCCAATCACGTCTTAAGGTTTTTGAGCTTAGAAAACTATCGCTTAAGTGATAAGGGAGAACTTTCCAAAGAAGAAATAGTATCATTTAAAATTTTGCTAAATCAACTCGCAGAAAAGGAATTAGAAAATTTTAAAAAAGGGAATCTTTACGCAGATGAAGAATTAAAGGAATTGTTTGTGCAACTTGATGAAGGAAAAAGGGTAAAGATGAAGGTACTTACCAAAATTCAACGACTTTTAGGGAACATGCCTGCTTCAGAATACTATAGAATCAAGAATTCTGCTCAATTGCGTTTTGGATGGGCATTAACTGTTCACAAGGCTATGAGCAACAAATGGGATGAAATATTTTTCAATGTGGAAACAGGAAGAGGCAAAACCAATGAAAACTATTTTAAATGGATTTATACAGGCTTAATAAGAGCTTCACAAAAAGTTAACTTAATTAATTATGAGTCTATTACACCTTTTATTAAGCTTAATATCAGGTCAACAAGTGATGTGAATTCCGGTGGGAAACATTTTTTTTACATAGCAGATACAACAGCAGATTTATCAAGATTTGATCCAGTTATAAGCGATAAATTTAAGTTTCCAGAATCTGAAACTACATCATCTTTACTGCAACTCTTTCAATTCATAAATATTAAGATAGAAAAAGAAAGATTCAGAATATCATCAATAATACATTCTAATTATCAGGAACTGTATGAATTTAAAGGGAATGATGGTGAATCGGCAACTGTTTTAATCTACTATAACAAAAAGGGGCAATTCAAAATGCCAGCTCTAATGAATTCACAACCAAGTGAATTTGGTAATGAAGTTTTAAACCTTTTAAAGTCTAAAAATGAAATAGTTGATTTTGGATTTATAAAAGATAGTTGGAGAATTACTGCCTATGAACATTTAAGAAATAAAATCAAGCCAGCAAATTTATCAATTGCCTATATAATTCAAACCCCATATAAAGACTCTATTCAGCTCATTAGAGATGATGAAAATCTTATTGTAGACATTTTCTATGACGGGGATGGTTTTTTCTCAGTGGTTTCGGCTTCTGCATATTCTGAATTAGGGCTGTGGACTGATTTCCAAAAAATACTCAATAATCTAAAAAATGAATAATGGCATCACTTTTTGATTTTAGTAGACATATATCAGACTTAAAAAGGGGAAAGAAATTTAATGAAGCACTTACTTTTTTTAAAGAGCATAAGGGTGATTTTTCCAAAGAGCAAATATCTAATAATGAATATCTCATTTCGGATATCATATCTAGTTTAAGGTTTACTAACCATTTTGAAGCAAGTTATCAATTTTTAGAAATATATGATGTTACCATAAACAGCAAGACTAAAGAAAGAGTTTTGACTGCTTATGGTTGGTTACTTTGGTCAAATTACAAAGCTGAGAATGACAACTCGCATGAAGATGAAGATGAAATCTATTTATTTGATGAAGATGAAGATGAAGAAGAAAATATAAATCACAATTTTCATTATGACAAAAGTGAGTTAATTGATAGAATAGAGAGCCTTATACCCATTTTATTACCTTTAAAGACTGACTATTCTAAAACTGTAGTTTCCAACTTGTTTTCAATTGTTTTAAAAACGGAAAAGAAAAAGCCTGCTCCTAATTGGAAACTAGTAAATGAGTTCTGTAATAGCATCAAACCAAACGAGCTTTGTAAAGAATGTTCGACAATCGAGGTTCAAAGAAAAGGTCAGTTAAAGAAAATGGAGCTTGCTTCAGACTTTGAGAACTGGTATGCATACAAAACTAAGGCATTAATGAAATTAGGAGAATGGCAAGAGTGTTTTGAAATATCAAAAAAGGCTCTTGAAAATATTAAGATCTTTCATTATTCCAATGATATTTGGTTGTCTCGACGAATTGCACTCTCAAAGAAAAATCTTGGCAATACTGATGATACAATTGAAGAGTTTGAGAATATTCTCAAAAAGAAAAGAGAGTGGTTTATTCAAAAGGAGTTGGCAGAGCTCTACTTGGAGAAAAAAGATTATGAGCGAGCATATAAACTTTCTATGGATGCCATTAATAATTTTGGCCCTATTGAATTCAAGGTTGATTTGTTATTTCTAATAGGTAAAATTCTTATCAAGAAGGGACAATCAGATTTAGCCTTTAAGCACATTTCTCTTTCTAAACTTATAAGGCAAGAGGCAGAATGGAGAGTCCCTCAAAAAATATTTAATGAGTTAGGCCAATTCTCAGAAAGTGAAATACAATTATCAAATATTAAAAACTTAAAGATTGAATTGAAAAAATATTGGAGTAATCTAAGTTCCAAAAGAGTTCATACCTCCAAATTTAAAACAAGAGAAAGTAAACTTGAAGGTGAGATAGTAAAAATACTACATGATAATGATCGTGGGAAGGATGGTTTTCTTACATGTGATAATGATAGATACTATTTTAATCTTTCAGCTAATTCCCATTTGACACCTAAAGTTGATGTAGGAAGTAAAGTTGTTTTCAATGTTCTTCCTTCTAGAGAAGGAAAAAAGGAACAGGCAAGAATACTCAAACTGTTATAGTGATCCTTTATGATAAAGTTATGCTCAATTATTGTATTCATTAATTTGCTCACTTTTCACCTCAATCATTTCATCATCAACAAACTCAAACGTTACTTTCTCCTCCCAGGAATATTTGATTATTGAAATCAATTTAAATTCACTTGGATTGACTTTTTTATAAATAGAAGTTTCCGTATTTCCACCTCCTAAATAATTGTCAATATGAATTGTCTTATCCATTTTATTAAACTCTGTAAAATCATTAAGTAATGAAAATGGTTTTAAGTTCGTTATCTGATCAGAATCACTAGCAAAACTAGATTCATCGAGGTTATATACTTTATAAGTATTACTTAGTTGTTGCCCAGCTGCGACTTCAGTGATTAAAAGTTCCGGGTCATTATCAAAATCAACATCGTAAAAAAAGAAAGGTTCTGTAACACTGCCAACAGTGATTCGATCTTTAATTGCCCGTGTTTCAAATTGCAACTCAAAAGTTTTATCCAATAGACTCCATCTTTGTTCTAACGAATCTATTCCCATTCTTTCAGGAGTAAAAACAAGATCTCCACGTGTAATTGTAAATCGAGTAGATTTTATTGGATCAGTAAATTCAATTATACCTGGTCCAGATATTTTATGGATAGGAGCAGGGTTATTGGTCGGAAGCCAAAGAATTCTAACATTAAAATTCTCTATCTTATTTTTATATGTAATTGTAACATATTGTTTAAACCAACCCATATCAGTCTCTTGGACTAAGAACCTATGAAATTCTGACACAAGTATATCCTCGTCTTGAAATTCAATACAATCCTTCACCTCTCTGATTTGTTCCGCATAAATGTTGCTGGAAAAATATAGAACCAGGATTATAAAAAGGGAAAAACAATTATCTCGTATGATTTCAGGCAAATTTTTAATATTATTCCCTTGAAAGGTATCATGAATGTACTACAATATTCATGATAAATATTAGTCTTATGCAAAAATACCCTGATGAGGGTATACAATAAATCTAATCAAAACCGATAATTAATATTTCACTTATTAACTTTACATCACTAGGAATAGTGTCCAAAAATTAATATTGTTTCTTCATAATAATTGAATAAGTATGGCTCCAAAAGAATCCATGGACGAAGGTCCATTTGAGGAATATTTTAAAGATGGCTCTTTAAAGCGAAAAGGCAGTCGTGATTACGGATATTATTGCGGTCCTTTCGAAGAATATTATCCAAATGGGCAACTAAAAGAAAAATGTTGTTATAAAAGTCTACTAATAGATGGGCCGTATGAATTTGAGGGTCTTTATGAATCTTATTATAAAAACGGTCAACTAAAGAAAAAATGCAGTTATGCTAATGGAAATATAAACGGGCCTTATAAATGTTATCATGAAAACGGTCAGCTAAGTAAACAATGTGTTTATGCTAATGGAGATATAAACGGACCCAATGAATCTTATTTTCAAAGTGGTCAACAAAAGGAAAAATGCAGTTATGTTAATGGAGATTTAAACGGGCCTTATGTAACTTATTATGAAAACGGTCAACTTGAAGTAAAGTGTTTTTATAAACAATACCTATTAGATGGGCCTTATATAGCTTATCATGAAAATGGCCAGCTAAGAAAAAAATGTACTTATAAACAGGATCTAATAGATGGGCCTTATATAGCTTATCATGAAAATGGCCAGCTAAGAGAAAAATGTAGTTATATAAATGGATTTATCCATGGGCCTTATATATCCTATTATAAAAATGGACAGTTATCTTTTAAAGATGGTAATAAAGTAAAACCTGAATTAGAAAAACCAGACTCTACTTATGACAATTTCTATTTTATAATTTGTGATCATAAATGGGAGCCGGATTTACTGTTGAAATTAAATGACCACTTCAAAAGACAGAAAAAATTATTATCTAAATTAGGTTTTAAAGAACTACTCAATGATGATGGATTAATATTGGAAATTTCAAGTGATGGCAACCATGTAAATTGTAAATCATACTTTGATAACGGTCGGTTGAAGTTTGATTATACACTCAATATCGATGAAGGCTATAAAATAGATAAGAGAATCAAAACCTTCGAACTCTTTTATAGGAATTGTCAACCAAAGTTTAGATTTAGATATGAAAATGATGAGATTTATGGATTCAGAGGAGACTATCAAGTATACTACAACAATGCACAATTAAAAGAGAGAGGGGATCTTTACGACAGCTCATTTGATAGGTTTTCCAAAAATGGTCAAATTACCGAACAGTATAGTAATGATACATTTTATAAATATCATGATAATGAAAAATTGCATTATCGAATTACTTTGGACGAAAGTAGAAGGAAACATGGTCCTTATGAGATTTATGACAGGTCAGGTGAGTTAATTGAAAAAGGCTCTTTTGATTGTGATGAAATGTGCGACGGACCTTTTGAAAGCTATTTTCAGGATGGAAAATTATCTAAGAAGTGTTTTTACAAGAATGGTCTTCTCGAAGGAGTTTTCGAAGAATATAACGCGTATGGGGGATTAGATCGACGATGCTTTTATAAGAATGGGCTGCTGGAAGGAGTTTACGAAGAGTATGACGGATATGGACAATTACATCGACGATGCTTTTATAAGAATGGCCTGCGTGAAGGAATATCTGAACAATTTTGGTCTGGAAAGCTTCATATCAAGCAAAATTATATTAATGGCAATATTCAAGGTGTTATAAAATAATATCATTCTAGCATCAATTCGGTTGTAACTTTTGAAGTAGTTATCTTATTGTCTGTAAACTTAATCTATCATATGTTTCAACTCTCAAAAATATCTCGTGGGCGGTGGTTTATAAATAAGTGAAGTTATATCCGCAAGTACCCCCCCTGAGATGTATTAATTATGCACAGTTTAAGGAATTCTCATTAGTTTTTTCATATTCTTTGAGCCTTGAGGCTTTTCTCAACTGGAAACCATAGTTTATTATTTGAAAATACCGAATCAGATTTCAGATGTGCTATCAAATTCGATATTAAAAACGAAAAAGATAAATCATTTATTTCATATAAAATACCTCCATCATCTGGTTCACTCTGATTCCAGTACTTATAGAATTTATCCTTATTAAAACTGATATGATTTACTTTAAAAGCATTCATATTAGGATCATTTCTAACAGTATTTTCAGAATTTCTTATTGAGTTTTGGACTGTAACGCTATTGTTTATTTTGAGCCTTTCGTGTCCAGCGAACGAAAATATTCCATTAAATAACTTTTTTTTATACGTTTTAGATTTAGAGTTATATATAAATTGACCTATTTCATTAGCTTTTCGAACAACATTTTCTACTCCTTGATTTTTTAAGTTAGCTTTGACTTCAATTATACCTTCAACAGAATCAGCAGTAACTATATAAAAATCACCTTCCTTAAATAACACAGGGAATTCGGAATTATAGATTATTATGTCAATTTGCTTACTAGCCTCATGTACTCCGCGTTCTTGTGTTTGATTAATGACAAAACCCGTAACTATTTTAAACTTTTCTGGAAGAAATCTACTAATTACACTTTTAAGAACAGCCTCTTGATAACGACCATCTTCACCCCAATGGTTTATAAGCAGTCGCACTCTATCTTTTATTGCTAACAATTCTTTTGTAGTAGTTTTATGAAAATCTATAGTATTCATTAATTAAAGAATTTATAATAATTTGGATATTTTGTCATACATTTTTAAGGATCGAGTTTAAAATCTATTCGGGATTAAATATTTGTTCCATTTGTTCATTAAGAACCTTCTCACTCCGAGTAAATTGAAACAATGGCCAACTTTTATAATCCTCAAAGTCAATTTCTTCTAGTTTGAGAGAATCTTCTGCAAACTCAATAATAATCGAATCATTTTTGTTGGATAATATCGCATGTGCAAGCTTAAATAATGGTGTACAAGTTCCTACTTTTATTGTTTTTAAAACCTTATTTAATTCTGTTGTTTTATTTTGCATCTTAAGTGAAATACACATATTAAATTTAGCTCTCAACAAAGCATCTTCTTGTTCATCGTTTCTCGGTTCAATTTTTCCAATGTATTGTGATAATTTGTAACAGAACATAATTTCATTTTGAGATAAACTGTCAAATGACTCATCCAACATACTTTTGATGGCTTTTAAGGTTTTGTTATTATCCCAATTCCCCCAACATTCATAAGAAAGAAGTAATCCCGCTAAACGTATTTCACTAAACACGCTTTCAAAGTATTTTCTATCTACTATAATTTTATCACCAATCTTCTTTCCATCAGGGTTGTTAGTTCTTAAAATGTATTTTTTGTTAACTTTTGAAGCATTATGAACTATAATATGTCTTCTCTCTCTACATTCATTAATGATTTTCCAGTCAACAATTTCATTACTTAAACTAATATTTAATTTTTTCTCAAAATGTTTAAGTAAAGAATCAAAAGGCATTTCGATCAACATGGTCTCTACCTCTCTGAAAATCAAATGCTTTTCCAAATCGGCAATGCTATCATACTCATCTATTTCCTTAAGCGAAATTTTAAACTCTTTAGAATTTAAAGTATTTTTAAATTTTGTATAGTGATAAGTTAAAAGATCCGCAATTAAATATTCAAAATAGTTATTAAGCATTAAAAAGGAGCTTGAGGATAAAATTTCAAAATTTTGCACAGATAATTTTGGCCTCTTTCTCATCATTTCCACTAACTTCTTGATTTTATCATCTGATATTTTTATGGGTTTCTCATCAGATTGATCAGATTTGGTATTTTTTATAGGTTCTTCAATATTATCTAAAATTTCAAAAAAATCCCTACTGAATTCTTCAGCACTTTTTTGCGCATCATCATCCTCTCCTTCTGCTAAAACACCAAATTTGTTAAAATAAAAACGAACTCCATGCAGGTTTTCTTTAAAGGTTTTAAGAATTTTCTCAACTGAATTTTTATTATCTTTTGCTATATTGTAATCATTATCTTTTTCCTTTTTATTTGAGTTCTTATTCTTTGTCATTCAAAGGTTTTTAAATTTTGAGATTAATGTTGGAAATTGAAGAAAATTAATGCCTCATATCAAAGCGAAAATTAGAGAGAATAATTACCAATTTTTCTTTGTTAAAGCTACTGAATAAATTTGAACAGCATTTCATAAATATCAAATAAATTACCCGATTAAGACTAATATGCCTCCTAAGGGTATAGGCTGGAACTAATCCACAAACAGGTCCAAACAAAAAAAACTCCCCAATTTCTTGGAAAGCTTCTCTATGTTTTGGAGTTGTGGACCCTTGGGATTCGAACCTGTTGTTAAAGTTTGCCTTCATCAGCAAAGCTATAATAAGAATCCTCAGTAAGGATCAAACTATCCAACAGTGTGATATCCATAACCTTTGCAGCCGTCTTTACTTTCTTAGTAAGATTAAGGTCCGCCTGGCTTGGTTTAAGACTACCTGATGGATGATTGTGGCAAATTATCATGGATGTGCTTCCCGTAAGCAATCCGTCTCTTAAAATTAGCCTTACATCAACTACTGTACTCGTGATTCCCCCAATTCCCGCTATTGAGTACCCAACGGTGGTGTTGGAGTTATTTAAATACAAGACAACCATTGATTCTCTGTCGTCCAACTCCACTGGAAATATGCGCCTAAAATAATTAGCAACATCTTTAGAACTATGGATACAAGCATTGTTAACGTCCTTAACTGTTTTGTATTTTGCTTGAATCTCCCTTAGCCTACTTTTTAATATTTTCATAATAATTGGAATTAAAAAAGGAGATACTTATTCAGGACCTCCTTTGGGTTAATAAATTAATTCAATTGGGTTTGATCCCGAACCAAATCTTGCAGGATAACAAAGAGAAAAAGGCAAGCTGCCCTCCCTAACCACTATTACCATCTGCAATTATAGGGAACTGTATGCATGACACGTTGGATTCAATGATTGTAAACAGAGCCAAATTGCGGTTTACACCTACACCAATGAGTTAAAAAAAAGAATTAATAAGCTTGACTACCTTCGCTTTACAACAGAAAAAAATTTCCCTTATAGATTGGAAGGGGGGATATGGGTATATGGGATCGCTAAGCATAAAAAAATTCGGGTGGGGTATATAATTTTAACTTTTCATATGCAATTCTCAATTTTTTTTTATGGTTTTGGCCGAATGATTTTTTTTTGAGGAGTTCACTCTATAGTGATTAGGGGTCTATCTAATAACTGGATAATATTACTAGGAAAAGGAGTCTTAAAGTATGGAACTCTGCCCGTGAAATAAAATTGAATTTAAAATGGAAGGTAGAGGGCTCTGATTATCCACTTTAAGCATCAGAAGCGAATGATGCCATACAGTTGGCAATCTTGTGAGAACTAATGTAAAACATGCATGTAAAAGGTTAATTAACAGCTTGAGCGGCAAGGGAGGGAAGGTGTTGGCTGAAGCGGTTGGAAGCGGCTATTTGACATAGTGGCGTTATAACTTCTTTAGAATTATAACTGCGCATTATGTTAATATAGCTTTGGGAAGGTTTAGTAATTACAATAAAATTGATTCTCAAAAAGTTGCTTCTACAAGTGATCAAATAATTTTGATGAATAATATTCTCTTTTTTCAATTCCTAAGAATATTTCTACATTTTAAAAATTAATGTTCATTATCATTCAAGAAGTTGTCAATAAATTCATCATCACTTAAACTAATTGTAGGTAATGTGTTTTCTTCTTTGTTATTCAAAAACATTGATTCGTCAGCAACAGGTCCAATAGCTATATCACCTGCAAAAGTATATTGATAAATAGATATTTTAGAAGGTGATTTTTGTCCCCCGAAACTTAGCGCAATATCAAAATTATTATTGTTTGTAACTAAATAATTAGAAGAAACTAAAACATTGAAATCACCTGCAATTGGTCTTCCATGGTTAAAAATGTCAAAATCATTAGAAAATTCTCCATCAAAAGAATCTTCACCAAAAAGAATAGTATTGGGAGTAACTATTTTAAAAAAAGCATTTACCTCATTATTAAATTTTGAAGTATTTAAGATTATTTTTCTAAAACTTAAGTTTAAACCTTCAGCTATAAACTCAACATTTTTTAACCTTAAGTGGCCCTTTATAATTGGATAATCTATACTTTTCATCATAGCTTCAATTAAATAGTGAGGAGCTATTCTCGTTTGACCATCTAATCGTATATAATAGTTGTTTCCATATTGATGCGGTTTTTGATTGCTTTTCTCAACTTCTATGACAAAAATAGAATTTCCATTGGGTGCATTTAATTTTTGAACCCTTATATCTATGGGTAAAGGAATTATTAAATTTGATATTTTATTTATTAACCTGTCACGATCTAAAACAGCAGTAAATGGTGTCAATGCACCTTCAGCTGTAGTGTTACCATGAGCATTTGTTACTTCAGTCGGAGCACCCCAAATCACAATACCACCTTCTGAATTAAGTAAGCCGCAAATTGCTTTTAAGACAGCTTTTTCCTTATCATTATGATTCCCTGCAACTGGATAAGATTTAAATTCTAAATTTAGTGTTTCTTCTTTTTCAACATCAAAAAATTGAACAATATCATTGTAGACTAAATCGTATAGATCTTTTCCAAATGTTACTTGAGAATATTTCATAATTTAATGTTTTTTTGCAGCATAAAAGTACAAATTATTGAATTAAGGATTCAACGATTACTAATTAGCATATTGTTAATTGATCACTTTTTATAAAAAGGAATAGAAGGGAAACGTAATGTTTGTGAAATGGGAAATTAATATATGTTTCGTTAGTATTAATTTGTAGTTTTGTGAATATAGAAAGATTTAGAAGTGAATAAGGATATTTTAAAAAGATTATTTAGAAGTATAGATGGAAAACCTGATGATGATATTGTCAAGGTTGCATATGATATTGTTAAAGAGGAAGAAGACAAAGGGCATCATCTATTATCAAAACAACTAAAAGCTATTTTAGATCAGAATGTGTCTACTTCCAAAAAACTTAATAATGAATTAAAGGATATTTTTTCTAATACTAGTAGAAAACATAATAAAAAAGATTTCCCCTTAGCTGTTGAAATTCCGAGAGATGAATTACGACATCACATGGTTTTATCAGAAGAAATTGAAAATAAATTTTCTAGAATTGAAAAAGAGTTTGTCGCTCGAGAAAGACTTGCCAATCATGGATTAAAACCAAAACAAAAAATTCTTTTTTTTGGACCTCCTGGTTGTGGTAAAAGCATGGGAGCAGAGAGATTAGCTTGGAATATTGGCTTACCTTTTTATAAAGTTAGATTTGAAGCTGTAATTTCTTCTTATTTAGGAGAGTCTTTAATTAATTTAAAAAAACTTTTTGATGGAGTAAATTCCTTTCCTTGTGTTTTACTATTAGATGAATTTGACATTATAGCAAAATCAAGAAATTATGGACATGATGTAGGAGAAATGCATAGATTAGTTAATATGGTGTTATTTTTATTAGAAGAATATAATGCTCCTGGTTTACTTATTGCTACTACAAATCTAGAAACTTCACTAGATAAAGCTGTTTTCAGACGTTTTGATGAAGTCATAGAAGTTAAAAAACCCAAAGAAGAGGAAATTTTAAAGTTACTTGAAATGACATTATCATCAACTAAAATTTCTAATCAAGTTAATTTAATAGATTACGTTAATCAACTTTTAGGATTTTCCTCAGCTGAAATAGTTAAAATAGCTCAAAATGTAAAGAAACTGTCAGTCATAAATAATATAGAGAAAATTGATAAAAAAAGTTTTGACAAGATTATCAATGAAACTATAAGATTTAATGAAAATAAGTAATAACTATTTATGGCATTTGATCACCTATCTCTTCCACACAGAATAACTGGATTATACAATTCGCCCTATGGACCTGGTAAACAAACAGTAGTTGTTATCCCCAGTCAGGAGACATTAAATAATATTCAAAACAGAAAAGAACACGCTGAAACACTTGAAGAGAAAACTACTATAATAACTGAAGAGTGGAAGGTAGATTTTGACTCAAGAAAAGAACAGGGATTACCCAATATTCCAGAATCAATTCCTCTATTTTTGCAAGTTGACCCTAAAATATTCAATCCCGATAGCTTAAGATCCTTTGGGATTGAAATAATATCGGAAGAGGAAGATGGTTTTTTAATTGGCGCGTCAGCAGATTTAAATTTATCCACCTTAAAGGATAAAATTGATAAATTTTTGAACGAAGAAGGGAAGTTTAAGAATACGGCGTCTAAATTATGGGATATTGTTACTGGAAAGCAGTGGAGAATTGAACACATTTTGTCTAAACCATTACTAAAAAAATGGGATGAAATTAATGATGCGGAAATTTTAGTAGTTGATATTGCAGTTGCATGCTATATTCATGTTCCAGCTTATCCAAGTAGAGGCAATGAGGAAGAAATAACCGAGGAACAATTTGAGGAAAAAGTTTCTCGTTGGGAAGAAAAAAAGAGAAAGGCTGAAATAGATTGGGATGAAGTTTGTTTTAAAAGACAAGACGAACTAGAAAAATTTATTCATGAGCATCAGGGTAAACTGATTAGCAGCTATGTTGATTCAGCAGATAGTTTTTCTTGCAGAATAGAAGTTTCGGGTTTAGGTCTTAAAGATCTTGTCTTAAATTACCCTTATTTATTTGAGGTTGAAGAATATGATAATCTGAAACAAAGCATAAGTGTTGATGAAGAATTAAAGGATCATGCTGAGCTAGAAATTATTGGACCAGAATATGAAGATCCAAATGTTTGTGTTATTGATAGTGGAATACAAGAGAATCATATTTTATTAGAGAAAGCTATTGACAATACTCATTCTATTTCCTATGTAAAAGGTGAAGAAAATATAGTTAGCGACCTGGTTAGTGGCGGAGGACATGGTACCAGAGTTGCTGGAGCTGTACTTTATCCAAATCTTCCAATTGCAATTTCTGTTAAATTAAATGCGTGGATTCAGAATGTTAGAGTATTAGATAACAATAATACAATGCAATCGAATCTTTACCCTCCTGATTTAATAAGGGATATTATTGAGCATTATAATGAAAATTATAAAACTCGTATTTTTAATATGTCGATAACTTCAAATAATGGACATATTACCACTAGAATGTCTAAATGGGCTGAATCAATTGATAGAGAAACTTGGGAAAGAGACATAGTTTTTGTAATTCCAACTGGAAATTTAAAAAAAACTCAAATATCAAATTATGTAAATAATGGAACGAATTATGCTGATTATTTACTACTCCGAAAATCAAGAATCTCTGATCCTTCACAAAGTCTATTTTCTTTAACAGTGGGTTCAATTTGTCATGGAGAATATGAAGATGTTGATCTTAAATCATTCGGCAAGATTGATTTTCCATCTTCATTTTCAAGGACTGGTTTGGGAATTTGGGATTCCATTAAACCTGAACTCGTAGAGTATGGAGGAGATTATGTTATAGAGAAAAATGGAGCAAATAAATTAATTTCTCAAAATAAGGACACTTCTGTACATCTTGTGCGAAGTACATTGACTGGTGGACCTGCTACAAGTATTGATGGTGTTGGTACATCTTTTTCTGCTCCTAAAGTATCTGGTCTATTAGCAGAATTACAAAGATTATTTCCTGACGAATCGACTTTACTTTATAAAGCACTGATTATTCAATCAGCAAGATGGCCAGATAAAATATTTAATCAAGAACCAAGATTGAATTTTTTAAGACTCTTTGGGTACGGTTTTCCAAACCTTGAGCGTGCTTCTACAAATAACGAATTTAGGGTTACTTTAGTTAATTCAATAAACATTTCTCCAAAAGAAGCTGATATTTATGAAGTTAAACTACCTGAAAGTATTAGAAGAGTAGGTGATTCTTTTGATATTTTGGTTGAAGTTACTTTAACTTTTAAGGCTATTCCAAGAAGAACACGAGTTGGATTTAGATCATATCTATCAGGTTGGGTTGATTGGCATTCTTCCAAATTAGGAGAAAGTATAGAATCATTTGAACAAAGATTAGTTTCAGTTGATTATAACAATGAAGATGAAGTAGAAGATATAAATCAAGAAAAAATACCTTGGGCTATCCATTCACGTTCAAATAGAGGAATTCAGAATGTCAAATTAAATAATAATGCAATACAAAAAGATTGGGCAATTGTAAAATCTAATAAATTAACAGAAAGTTTTTGCATTGGAGTAGTTGGTCATACTGGTTGGGATAAAGATTTAAAAAGAAAAATACCATATTCAATAGCTGTTAGTTTTGAAGCTATTAATAAAGATGTTGAATTATATAATGAGATAAGAATTGAGAATGCAATTGAAATTCAAGTCAACGTTTAAAATTATGTAAAATAGAATCTCGATGTTAAAGTTAGCCTGTAATAGCTGATTATGAACAAGTGTTAGGTTAATAAGAGCATTATAAATCAGCTCTAAATAGTTACTCAGCACTAATTTATTATATCTATAAACTCCTTAATCCTAAAACATCTTTCTTCTCCTAAATAAAGCGGATCACCATGTTTTTCAGACCAAAACCCATCAAGTATGTCCTTAGAAATACATCGGTAAACGGCAACACCTTTAAAAACATGATCATCACCACCAATATAGCTGAAGTTGATAACTAGAATATTATCTTTATAAAAGCCTAAGCCAAGTTGTTTTTGATCATTGTTTATTATCCATTCAGCTATAATTCTATTATTAGAATCGAGTGATAAACTTAACCTTCCTTTATATGTGTTCTTGCTATCATCCTGGTTACTTCCAATAATTGTGTATTCACCTACGATTTCTTCAATTTTCATTCAAATTACTCTTTAAAGATTTTGTGATTTTCTCAACCCATTCAATCTGCTTTTTATAAACCTGAGGTAAGGGATGGTAATAGGCCCATTCAACCCCTTCTTTTTCAACTCCATTTGCCTTTTTATCGTTAACCCTATGGATGGCATTTTCAGCTAGTTCTTTTAAACCTTTACCAACGCCCCAGGCAAATATTACAGGAATATCCTTAACAAATATGGAATCAAAATCATCTTTTCTTCGATCATCGAATATGGAATGAACTACACCTTTCTTATCCATTTCTAAGACTTTTAAGAGCATCGTATTTGACTTGGGCTCTCGTATATCAGAAAGGTTCAAAACCAGTGCATACTCAAGCCCACAGGAAGTCATAACTTGCATGATTTGTTTTTGGGTCCGATCTGGTATTGCTTCTGATTCTATTGTATTATTATCAATTCCATCAACCGGTTTTGAGCCTCCAGGATTCATCATTACAACCATGATGTCTGGCTTATTAATCAGGGAATTCTTTCTTTTAATATTGAGATACTTTCTAAACTTATATTCATCAATCATATAGAATAGTCCAGAAATGTCAAATTCAGATTTCATATTGGTTTTTATATTTTAAATTCGTGTTATTAAATGGTTTCACTGTTTACTTATAGGGCAACACTTAGCCTCGCATGAGGGTCATAAACCTCGCCTAATTTATCCTTCATTGCTTCTTCAATATAAATAGCAGGTCTTGACGCCGTAGTTGCTGCATCCCTCATCTTTGATACAGATTCTATTACATATTCTTGTCGATACTCTGATAGATTATAAAAGTCTTCCTGATCCTTTTGAGATGTGAAAAATTTACCCTGATTTTTCAATGAGGGTAAATCATTATATTTCGTCTTTAACTTATTCCAGTTTGACATTGAAATTTCTTTAGAGGCAGGCTTTTTTGTATTTTTTCTCTCTCTTTCTTGTTTGCGTTTAAACGTTCTTGTTAAGCCACAAATCTCATCATATATGTGCATCATTATATCATCAGAAGTAATATCTTCTAAAAAGCTATCTTCACATATTCCACCAATTTCATCAGAATCAAAAATAATATGATTTAGGTCTATTTCGGTTATTTGATTTCTGAGCTCTTCTAGCTTAGTTTCCAGTTCTTCATCGGTAAATCTCTTTACAAAATATTCATATTCTTCTTGATATACTTTCTTCTCATTAAAGTCTCTGAGAATAGTATAGGTTCCTTTATCGTCTTCAGATGAAAACACTTTATTCACAACAATATTTTTTATTTTGTTTTTTGGATCTGTTGTTGTTTCAATAATTCTATCTTGTTTTCTTTCTTCTGTTCTTTCTTCTACGGTTGGTGTTGCCTTTTTAGGAAAGTTGGTTTTAACCAGTTTGGTTGGTTGGTTTTGCACCAACCCGTTTAGTTCTTTTACATTGTTCTTCTGTAGATTATCAATTGTTGCTTTGAAGTTTCTACTTCTTTTTTCTTCTTTAATTTTATCTGCTTCTATTGACCTTGACATTTCTTTTTTACCATAATTTAATGACTGCTCAAACCAGATCTTAAATTCAGATTCCAAAGCTTTTATATATATATTTATGTCTTCAACATGAATTGTATAATGCTTTGTATTTCCTTGACCTTTTTTAGTTGCGGTAACAAGCCCTATTTTTTCTATTTTAATCATTTGACGCTTCACGATATCAGGTCCCAGTCCTGTCGCCCTAGAAAGGAAACCATTTGAAACTTTAACGGAATATTGGTCATCATTAGTTTGGACGAGTTTATCTAAATTTTGATTATATATATAAATCAAACCATCAATTAAGATGGCAAAATTCGCACCGTGCTTCCGAGTTAAAAACTTTGATGCTCTACGAAAACCACCTTCGAATTCTATTTCTAATTCCTTCATAATAATACTCTTTTTTATTAATGCTCTTGAAGTTTTAATGAGGCAGGGAGTAGAGCTTCTCCTCTTCGATTGCAAATCTAGCCTCATCTATTTATACAAGTTCATTAATCAATTGACGCTCTTATTTTCTTTAAGCACTTTAATAATTTCATCGTAATCGTAGAAGAGTGTCCCTCCAATCTTGGTATGTGGAATAAGACCATTAATACGAAAGTTTTGCAGTGTGCCAGGACTAATTCCAAGCATTTTACGCACCTCCTTAGAACGCAACCATTTCTTAGGTTTAAATTCTTTGATTGACGTTGTTAAACTTTCTGATATCTCTTCCTTGAACTCTATTAGGTCTGCTTTTGTTATAAATTCTACTTTCATCTCAATTATTTTATGTGTTAATTAATCCCATATCTATTATGAGCTATTTAAATAATACACTAACTAGAATTAAGAATGTTTCTGGATGATAAAAAAAGTGATTTTTATTTCAAATTGATTCATTATTATGTGGTATATCCATATTATAAAATAATCTAAAAATGAAAAAACCTCGAATGAAAACCTGAGGCTAGGTTCATCTATTTAGAAATTATTACACAGCTTCTATAGATTGATCTGAGGAAATATCATCTACATCCATTAATTCAGTTATTTCTTGTGACACCCTAATATCAGTAGTCTTAGCATAATGAGCTGTTGATCTCCAATCAGATTGCCCAAGAATTTTACCAATAGTTTCTCTGCTTATAAGTTTATTAGCAAGAAAGGTTCCACAAGTATGACGAGCTAAATGAGTAGTAAGATTCTTCGATATGCCGCATATAGTTCCAATTTCTTTGAGGTAAGCATTGTACCTTTCGTTGCTTAATACAGGTAGAAGAATTCCTCTATTTTTACAACTAGGATTATTCTCATATTTTTTCAATATAACAGCTGCTTGAGGTAGAATTGGCACAGAACTAAGTTCTCCTGTTTTACTACGATAAATTTTTATCCACTTATTCCCATCAATTCCAGTAACTATATATTTATTGCTCAATTTTGCAAGGTCGGCATAACTTAAACCGGTATAACATACAAACACAAAAAGGTCACGTACTTGATCCAATCTTTTAATGTCAATTTCTTTATTTCTAATTATTTGAACTTCCTCTTCCGTAAGTGGATCTATTGTAACTTTATCAAATTTCACCTTATAGTTTATAAAAGGATTCGTTTTGATCCACCCTTTGTTTAGCGCTGACTGGATAATTTTTTTTAAAGTTTTGACATACCTTACAGTTGTGTTATTACCTATCAACTTTTCTGTTCTTAAGTAATAATCAAAATCATCCACGAACTGATAATCAATTTTTTTAATATTTAAATCGGGTACATTATATTGAAAAGTTAAGAACTCCTGCACATGGTTTGTTAGTGCAATATATTTTCTATAAGTACCTTCTTTAACAAGGTTTTTAGTTCGTTGGTTGTCTTCTTTAATAACTACCATTAGATGCTTGATTCTTTCACCTATCCCTAAATATTTATTCATTAAACTTTCAACCGTAATATCTTCAGCATTATAAATCATTTCTTGTTGCTTCTGGTACAGACTTTGTTTTACACTGTTTAAAAGCTTATTCAAACTGAGTATATCTTCAGTTCGTCCTTTCCCACACTGCTTACCTTTATCCCATCTACTTTTTAATATAGAGCGATTTAAGCTAGTTTCTTTGCGCTTCCCATCCACAGTAAGCCTTAAATAAATTTGACATTCTCCCTTCTTATTTTTTCTGTTTTTTAGATAAAATAGTATCGTAATTGAACCCATCCTAAAATTGTTTAAAAATTAATAATCTATACTTATACTACCCGAAATAAATGACAATAAAAAGATGCGTAAAACATTTGCACACAAATGATACATTATTTCTGGTGTCCATAAAAAGTTTTAAATAATGCGCCCGATTTGGACACCTTTAGAATGAGAAAAATTGTGAATTTTGATACATTTATGCATAAAAAAACACCATAAACATTTAATTTACGGTGTTTTGATCAAAATACTACTAAAGTAGTGACCCCGACAGGATTCAAACCTGTAACCCTCAGAGCCGAAATCTGATGCGCTATTCAGTTGCGCCACGGGGCCAGATAAATATTTTAACTCAACAATTCTTTCACAACCATTGAAATGGCTTTGCCATCGGCTTTACCTGCTAGTTGCTTTGAAGCCATACCCATTACTTTTCCCATGTCTTTCATTGAACTTGCACCGGTTTGGGCAATGATTGCTCCAATGGCTGATTTCAATTCTTCTTCCCCCATTTGGGCTGGAAGGAATTGTTCCAAAACTTTGGCTTGTGCAATTTCAGGTTCTGCAAGATCCATTCTGTTCTGCTCCTCGAAAATGGCTGCACTGTCTTTTCTTTGCTTTACCAGTTTTTGCACGATTTTTATCTCGTCGTCTTCAGTGAGTTCCACATTACCTCCGCTTGTATTTGCCAACAAAAAAGCTGACTTCAATGCTCTCAATGATTCAAGGGCTACTGTATCTTTTGCCTTCATCGCTACTTTCATCTGCTCCATTACCTGACTTTGTACACTCATAATCGAAAAATTTAGGGGAACAAATATACTAAAAACATTCAGGGTTTTTTGGTTCGATTCATGAATTATTTTCCCGTTCCAGGTACTTTAGTACTTCATATACTTTATGGCTCTCATATCCCTTTCTCAAAAGATAATCTGCCACTTTTTTCCTTTTTTTGTACTGATCGGGTTCACGGACGCCGTTAAACCTTTTTCTGCTGACCTCCATAAAGGTTTTCTCGTATGCCTCAGGCGATATCTCACTTAAGCCCGCCTTAACATTATACGCCGATATATCGCGTTGCTTCAATTCTCTTTCAATGCGCCTTCTGCCCCACTGTTTTATCCTGAACTTACCACGGGCAAAGCTTCTGGCAAATCTTTCTTCATTCAAAAAATCGTGTTCCATTAAATGCAGTAATATCAGTTCACGCGCCTCGGGGATCATTCTCATCTCTTTTAATTTTCTTTCAATTTCCTGATGGCATCTATCCTGGTAGACACAATATCTTTCAAGTGATCTCTTTGCCTCCTCCAAAGTATATGTTAACTTTTTTTCTTGCATGCAATAAAATAAATAGCATCCCAAATGTACTCTCATCACTTAATTTTTCCAAGATTAATCTGCTTTATCATGCTGAAGTACTATTTATGCCTTTATCTCCTACTCTATCTTATTCAGACATTCGCCCAATCTGCCCTTATCTCTAAACATGGATTTGAAAAATCGGGTGATAACTGGCCTATAGAAAATTTGTCCACTCCACTGTGCACTATAGAGGACGATACATGGAATTACCATGCTTCCCTTGGGGATATCATGCCCAGTGAAGGAGATTTATTCTGGGGGATACAAGACCTCAATGGAAATTGCGGCTCTTCAGGTTTTGAACATATTGAATTCTCTACAATCAATATCGCCGATTTCAGAAAGGTTATTTTGTCGTTTGATGTTCAGGTCCAGGGCTATGACAATGGCGATGATATGAAGTATCAGCTTTGGCTCGACGGGGTGATGCAACCTGAAGTTTTTTTTATAGAAGGGGAAGATAATTTCTCAACGGATGCCTGGACAAAGATCCAGATAGGCATATCTAACTCTATTTCTACCGTTAAACTCCGAATCAGCGTCAAGCAAAATGGATCCGATATAGCGGGGCTTGACAATATTCAGCTTTCGGGTGAACCCCTTCATTATTGTGCCGATCTGATGATTTCCGAATATTTGGAAGGGAGTTCTTCCAGATCCCATAGGAACAACTATATTGAGATTTACAACCCAAGTGATTCAATGCTTGACCTTGATTCCTATCAACTCGTAAAATATACCGGAAGTAATCTCGAGTATTCTGCAACACTCAGGTTGTCGGGAATGCTTGAACCCTGGTCTGTATTTGTTATTGAAGATGATCAGGAAACGCTGAACATACCCGCTGATCTTAGTACCAACAGTTCGGTGATGAACTTCAATGGCGATGACAAAATTGCTTTATACAAAGATGAAAAAATCATTGATCTGATCGGAGTTATCGGGGATTCCATCAATTTTGGAAAAGATCTGACGCTCAGGCGAAAAAGTTATGTCAAAAGCCCCAATAATGAATTTGACTTAAGTGAATGGGATAGCTATGGACCAGAAGTGACAAATGACCTGGGCTTTCATTCAAGTTATTGCAAAGAAGACCTTCCGGAAATAGAGCTATACGGGCTTGGGGAGCCTATTTTAGACAGAAGTACGGCCTCTACCAAAAAAAACAACACCTATTTTGGGGCCTTTCCCATTGCAAAGGATACGATTATCTATCGTTATTTCACCATTAAAAACTCCGGGAACAAGGGACTCGATGTGAACAATATTAAAATCTCCGGTACAGACGCCCTGCATTTCTCAACTGATTATTTAGCCCCCGTTAATATCCCGCCTAACGACAGCCTTGAATTCAATGTTTCTTATAGGCCTGTTCAATCAATAATTCATACGGCCAAAGTTGAAATCCACAATAGTGACGCTTCAGAAAATCCTTTTGCCTTTGTCATACAAGCCGAGGGTACGGCACCGGTAACACATCCCTTATTGATCTCTCAATACTATGAAGGTGCAGGGAATAATAAATGGATAGAACTAACCAATATCAGTGATCAGACTATTGACGAAAACACCTATTATCTTGCTTTATTTCGAAACGAGGACAGCTTTCATCCCATTGGAATAAAACCGAGCAGAAAGAAACTCATTCCGTCTATAAAAGCCGGAGCTTCGATCAAATTTTGCCCAACACTGAATGTCACAAGCCCTCAATATGCCCTTGACGGAAACGAGATCAAAACTTCAGTCTGCAGCTTTACGGGCGATGACATCTTGGTTATCTCAACTTCAGGGGAGGAATCTTGCTGGGCCGACAGGATCGACATTATTGGCAGGGAAGGTAACTGGGGGAGCAACCTCAGTATGGTTAGACAATACGGATGTAAGGCGGCATCTCCAAATACAGGTTTTGAAACTTTAGAATGGCTCGTTTATCCATATCCAGAAGTAGATACGGCATCAGACGGCGTCAATAAAAGAATCGGAATTCATGCTCTGGGGCCAACAACTTGGAGAGAAGGCTCATGGACAAACGGCCAGCCGGACCAGTATAGAAATGCTATCATTGACAGCGATTATTTCACTGATCTAAATGGCGACCTGGAGGCCTGTTCCCTGCAAATCTTAAAGACAGCTACCTTATCTGTTGACCCTTCCGACTATGTCAATATCGAAAATGATTTAACCGTAGAAGGTGTTTTGGAAATCAAGCACGAAGGGTCGCTTATCATGAAGAGTGATAAAGGAAATATTAAAAATAACGGTTTAATACAGGTACATAAAACAGCTATGGATCTCAAACCATTTGACTATACATATTGGTCGAGCCCGGTTGAAAATGCATATTTGGAAACCGTATTCAATGAATCTCCAAAAAATTCCTTTTATATATTCTCTGCATCAAACTTTGAAGACCGTGATCTCGATGGTCTTGATGATAACAATGATTCATGGGTGGCCGTTTCGGGGGTCATGCAAGTTGGGAGGGGTTATACTTCCATGGCGCCCAATGCCACCCCTTTTAAAAGCACTCAGGAGGTTGTTTTTAGCGGAGATCCAAATAATGGATCTATCGAAGTACCTTTATCGTTGCAAGCTGAATCCATGCCTCAACAACATCACTGGAATTTCATTGGCAATCCTTATCCATCTGCCATAGACGGGGAACTACTCCTCAACCACCCTTCTAATAGAGCTTTGACAGGTGGTACTTTGTATTTCTGGACACATCATACCTCGGCTGTCACAGATGGTTCTTTGGGTGACCAGAGCTATACGGCAGATGATTATGCGATATACACAATTGGAACGGGCGGCGTTAAAGCAAGTCAAAACGGAAAGGAACCTACACAGTTTATCAGCAGTTGCCAGGGTTTTTTTGCAGAAGTCCTGAAAGAAGGCCATCTTATATTTAATAATTCCATGCGAACCAGGGCCGGAAATGACAACTTTTTCAAACCGGTAAATTCGAAAAAAAAGAAACAGGAAAACAAGATCTGGTTAAATATTTCAAATGACAAAGGTGCTTTTAGTCAGTTGCTGATTGGCTTTGTTGACGGTGCTACCTTTGAATTTGACCAACGTTACGATGGACCCCGCCTGGGTTCTAAAAATTATCTTAGCTTTTATTCGGTTATTAAAGGTTATAAACTGGCAATTCAGGGCTTACCTCCTTTTCAGGGAAATGAAAAAATTCTGCTGGGGTTTGAAAGTAGAATTCCCGAAAACACTTCTTTACAAATAAGCCTTGACCCCTTGACCAGCTGGTCACCGGATACTGATATTTTTTTATACGATAAGTTGTTAAAACGAAGTCAAAATTTAAAGCTTGCGCCCTATGTATTTGAACTAAAAGAAGTAAAAAATTTCAGTGACCGCTTTGAATTGAGGTTTGACGAACAAAGATTGGATGATTTGGGGCATACACCCCAAGAATCAAAGATCATATGGCAGCTTCACGATAATAACTTGTCGGTAAGCACAAACAATAAAGACTTGATCAGGCGCCTGGAAATTTTTGATCTCAATGGCAGGAAATTAAAAGACCTGAACATTCAAAAGAGATTTATTGAGATCAGTTGGTCAGGCTTTCCCAAAAGGTCTGTTTATATATTGCGCGCCAAACTGCAGAACTCGCGAACAATTATTAGTAAAATACTCCCCTAAAGCCAAAAAAAAAGCCCCGCTCAAGCGGGGCTTTATGATATATAATTACCTTATTATTTTATCATTCTTATCGACAAATTCATACTTCAAGTAAGGATAAGCATCTCTTGGAACAATTTTGATCCACTTTTTATACTTAAGGAACCACTTCATTTGAATCGAATTCAAACCTTTTGTTAGATAGGAAGCGACAAATGAATGCACATGCAGTGCAATTCCCGGTCTGTCTTCTTCCATGATTCTCTTCAATAGGGTCTCAATCCTTTCAATCAAAATAATCGGTGCCTCTACTTCTCCATTTTTATTTGGATTATCCTCTTGAGTTTTGATATTTCTCTCCGGCCTCACACGCTGACGTGTAATCTGAACCAGTCCGAATTTACTTGGGGGCAATACCTTGTGTTTGGTACGTGAACTGCTCATCTCTTTTCTAAGATGATCATATAATTTCTTTCTGTGATCTGCCAAATGCATATCAATGAAATCTATGACAATAATCCCACCCATGTCGCGCAGCTGAAGTTGTCTCGCAATTTCAGAAGCTGCTATCATATTAACTTCGAGGGCCGTGTCTGCCTGTGAATTGGCTTTATTGGATCTGTTTCCTGAATTTACATCAATTACGTGCAAAGCTTCAGTATGTTCAATAACCAGATATGCTCCCTTTCGCATTGATACAGTTCGGCCAAATGCCGATTTTATCTGCTTCTCAATTCCGTAATAATCAAAAATTGGCACTCTCGATGTATAGTGCTTGGCAATAGATTTTTTCTCAGGTGCAATTCTTTCCAAATAGTCGACAATCTCCTGATGTAATGATAAATCGTTTGTAATGATACTCGTAAATGATTCGTCAAAAACGTCTCTTAAGATTGAAGAGGCTCTGTTTAATTCGGATAATACTTTTTGAGGAGCTTTTGCATTGGGAATCTGTTTGCACATATTCACCCAACGCTGAACGGAATACTGCAGATCTCTGTCTAATTCTGCTACTTTTATTCCTTGAGCAACTGTTCTTAAAATAACACCAAACCCTTTGGGTTTAATACTCTGAGCCAGTCTTTTTAATCGCTCCTTTTCTTTATTATTTGTGATTTTTTGGGACACTGACACACGATCAGAAAAAGGAACCAACACCAAATATCTTCCTGCAATAGATAGTTCAGAACTTATTCGGGGGCCTTTTGTGGAAATTGGTTCTTTAACAACCTGCACAAGCATATCCTGACCCGACTTTATTGCGTCATCTATTTTTCCGTGTTTATCAATATCTTTTTCAATCCGGAAATTCTTCAAGGTGTAATCCTTTCTTTTTCCTGAACTAACTTGTTGTGTGAAATTTTTTAAAGATGATAATTGAGGTCCTAAATCGTGATAGTGCAAAAAAGCATCTTTATCACTTCCAACATTCACAAATGCTGCATTTAGTCCCGATAAAGTTTTTTTGACTTTCGATAAAAAAATGTCTCCTACTGAGAAATTATTATCCAAAGTTTCATTGTGTAACTCAACAAGTTTTCCATCTTTTAATAAGGCAAAATCTATATCAGAGGAATTCGATCTAATAATTAATTCTGTTTTCACTCTGTTATATTTTTGGTTCTATTTGATTGATCTTTCAGATCTATTTACAAATAGATTGATTAATAAATGTTTTTGGTTATTCTAGATAACCTCCGTATTTGCCTAGGCAAATTTTATGTCAATGAACTTACTAAACTGAAAAATTAAAACAAATAGGTGATTGGTCACCTATTTGTTATTTTTTCTTCTTGTGTCTATTTTGTCTGCTTCTTTTCTTACGCTTATGCGTAGAAATTTTACTGCGCTTTCTTTTTTTACCACTTGGCATAATAAACTGAATTATAAGATTTTTATTACTTTACTGCAACGCTTTTTTTAACACTCTCTACAAAAACTTTTGCAGGTTTGAACGCAGGAATGTTGTGTGCAGGTATTTTTATTGTCGTATTTTTTGAAATATTTCTACCAGTTTTCTCAGCTCTTTCCTTAACGATGAAGCTGCCAAATCCTCTTAAATAAACATTATTTCCTTGGTTCAACGAATCTTTCACCTCTACCATAAAATCCTCTACCACTCTTAAAACATCAGCTTTTTCAATACCAGATTTTTCTGAAATGTTAGCTACGATCTCTGCTTTTGTCATTTTAAATTATTTATACGTTATTTATTTCCTTATTTGAGTCGGCAAATATAATACAATAAATCAATTTCGGAAAGCTAAATGATTAAAATTTAATTAGATAAAAAAATTGTACTATTGCAAAATGACGGTAAATTCTAAATTTTCTAACGCATTAATAATGTGGTATTTAATCAATCAACGTGATTTACCCTGGAGAAGCTCTAAGAATCCATATCTGATCTGGTTGTCTGAAATCATTTTACAACAGACGCGAATAGCGCAAGGCACCTCATACTATGAGAAATTTGTAAATGAATTTATTGATATTTTTGCCCTTGCCAAAGCCGATGAAAAGCATATTCTGAAATTATGGCAGGGACTTGGTTATTATTCCAGGGCCAGAAACCTGCACGCGACCGCAAAAATTATTGTCGATAAATACCAGGGTCAATTTCCTGAAACTTATGCTGAACTTATCTCATTAAAAGGTGTAGGAGATTACACTGCCTCGGCGATAGCCTCCATCGCTTTTGATCAGCCCCATGCAGTAGTAGATGGAAATGTCTATCGGGTGTTGTCAAGGGTTTTTGGAATCAGCACGCCAATCAACGAGTCAAAAGGTATTAAAGAGTTCAAACTTTTGGCCCAAAAATTATTGCATACCGAAGATCCGGGCACCTACAATCAGGCACTTATGGAATTCGGAGCCCTGGTCTGTACACCAAAAAACCCCAAATGCGACTCATGTATCTTTAATGATTCATGCTATGCACTGCAAAAAAGAACCATCGACAAACTCCCTGTAAAGCTTAAAAAACTAACAGTCAAAAAACGATATTTCAACTATCTGGTGGTTGACGACAATGGTGAATCGACAATTCTAAAACAGCGGCATCAAAAAGATATTTGGATGAACCTGTTTGAATTTCCACTTTATGAAACAGAACAAATTCTTGAAGATGAAACTGAGCTCGAGCATTTTATTCACAGGGACCTGATGATTGAAGGAACCTATTCAATCAAAAAGTATAATGAATTCCCGATTTTGCATAAATTAACGCATCAAACACTTTATGCTTCTTTTTGGATCATTAAACCTAAAGGGCGATTTAAAAACCCTGTTGCATGGGAAGATTTGAAGCAGATGGCTTTACCGGTATTACTTCAGAATTTTGTTGATAAATATCAAAGTCTGAATTAAGCCCTGCATTTCAATTTGTTCTATCTTTGATTATAATTAAATTATATATGGCAAATTCATTAAATAAGGTAATGCTTATCGGGCATTTGGGAGACGAGGTTAAAATGCACTATTTTGAAGGGGGAAATTGTATAGGAAGATTTCCCGTTGCCACGAACGAATCATATAGCAACAGACAAACCGGAGAAAAAGTAACTACTACTGAGTGGCATAATGTTGTGGTAAGAAATAAGTTGGCTGAATTGTGCGAGAAATATTTGAGCAAGGGCGACCGGGTTTTTATAGAAGGAAAAATCAAGACGCGTCAATGGGAGCAGGAGGGCGTAAAAAGATACTCTACTGAAATCCATGCACTGGATATGACCTTTTTAACAACAAAAAAAGATCTGAATAACCCGGTTCCAAGTAACACTACTGAACCAATTGAAAACAAAACAACCAGTGCACCTCCTTTGAGTGACGCCGCGGATGACCTTCCGTTTTAATTTTTAAATTAGTATAAATTAAAATATTATTATTTGGATCCCGAACCCGCAAGTTTTTTTATGGCTATTGAATTAGGATGGCAAGCGACCATTGGTATTGCCTCATTGGTTATTCTTTTAGCAATTTCCGGCGTTATATCAGGTACTGAAGTAGCCTATTTTTCTCTTTCGAAGGCGGATCTGGAAAAAGAAAACAACAAAAATATCAATCAGGTTAAGGAATTGCTTGAAGGCCCTAAAAAGCTTTTGGCGACCATACTGATTTCTAATAATTTCATCAACATCCTTTTTATCCTCCTGTTTACCTATGTAGGTGATTATTACTTCGGCAACATGTCATCTGAGCTCCTTAAATTTCTTTTGGAAATTGTTCTTGTTACATTCCTGATCCTTTTGTTTGGTGAAGTCTTGCCAAAAATTTATGCCAGTAGAAACCCATATGGTTTTGCCGCTTTTATGGCGAAGCCCATGTTGTTTTTAAACTCTATGCTATCCTTTTTGAGCAGACCCCTATTGGCACTTACCAATATCGTGGAGAGGAAATTGAGTAAAAAGCAATCAGATTTTTCTGTGGAAGTATTATCCCAGGCCCTGGAACTAACTTCCAAAGGCGCCACAACACAAGAGGAGAAAAAGATTTTACAGGGCATTGTGAATTTTGGAAACACAGACACCTCTCAGATCATGTGCCCTCGAATGGATATTTTTGCCTTGTCATCAGATGAGGAATTTAATGTAATCACTGAAAAAATCATAAAAAAGGGACATTCCAGAATTCCTGTTTACAAAGAAAATATTGACACGATTATTGGTATCCTGTATACGAAAGACCTGATACCACATTTAAACAAGAAAAACTTTCAGTGGAAAAAAATTATCCGAGAAGCATTTTTTGTGCCTGAAAACAAAAAACTGGATGACCTTCTGAAAGAATTCCAGGAAATGAAAAATCACATGGCCATCGTGGTGGATGAATACGGAGGAACTTCAGGGCTGATTACCCTTGAGGACATTATTGAGGAAATCGTAGGTGACATCTCCGATGAGTTTGACCAAAATGATCTCTCCTATTCAAAACTGGACGAATTCAACTATGTTTTTGAAGGCAAAATAACCCTGAAAGATTTTTACAAAGTCCTTCAAGTTCAGGAAGTAATTTTTGAAGAGCATAAGCTCGAAGCTGAAACTCTGGCTGGATTCATTTTGGAAATTACGGGTAAGTTTCCTAAAAAGAATGACAAAATTTATTTTAAAAATTACACTTTTACAATTGAAGCCATAGATAAAAAAAGAATCAAGCAGGTCAAAGTTACCCTGCCCATGAAGAAAAAATAACCATGAAGATACCTATAGTTAAACTTGTTTTTATGATTTTCCTTTGCATCCCGGTGATGAATTCATGTAAAGAAGACTCATTGCCCAAGCCAAAGGCCCAGTTAAGACTGGAATATCCTTCCCCGGAATACGAAACCATTGTCACTGATTGCCCATATAGCTTTGATAAATCAATTGTTACTGATGTCAAAGTCAACAATAAATGCTGGGTAAACATAGACTATTACAACTTAAAAGCTTCGATCAATATGACTTACCGGCCGGTAGAAGAAAATTTAAAAGAGCTTTTTCTGGAAGCTGAAAAATTAACTTTCAATCATACGATAAAGGCAGATGGTATTAGCTCTACCCCATACGCAAACAAAGAGAGAAAAGTCTATGGCTCAATTTTTGAAGTCACCGGTAATGCCGCATCACCCATTCAGTTTCATGTGACTGACAGTACGCATCATTTTATAACAGGTGCAGTCTATTTTGATGTACAACCCAATTATGATTCTATCAGGCCTGCCATAAATTATTTGCAGAACGACATCATACGCATGATCGAATCAATGGAATGGAAAAACTAAAACTAATTCATTAACAATTTACATTGAGGAAAAAATATCTCTATACCAAAACGATTAGATTCTGGCTTCTTACTGGTCTTGTCATGCTTATAGGACAGGTAATACTTGGCGGAATAACAAGGCTTACAGGCTCAGGCTTATCAATTACCAGTTGGGACATTATTACAGGGGTGATCCCTCCCATGAACAAGCAACAATGGCTGGAGCTTTTCGAACTTTATAAGCAGACACCCCAGTTCCACAAGATCAATGCCGACTTTACTTTAAGGGATTTCAAATTCATCTACTTCTGGGAATATATGCACCGGCTTTGGGTCAGAACCCTTGGGATTATTTTTCTCATCCCTTTTATCATTTTTGTCATTCGTAGGCAAATAGACATTTTTCTGATCAAAAGACTTTCTTTGGTTGTGTTTTTGACTGCCCTGACGGCTTCTGCAGGATGGATTATGGTATTAAGCGGATTGGTTGACAGACCCTGGGTAAATGCCTACAAACTTACCTTGCATTTTATGTTGGCGGTATTGACCATCGGAGCCATGGTCAAATGCATAGCCGATGTGTATCTCATGGAAAACAAACCTAAAAAGGGACATACGAGATTTGTCATGATATTGCTGGCTTTCACAACTTTACAATTGATCTTTGCCGGATTGATGGCCGGAATGAGGGCCGGATTATATTATGCAAGCTGGCCTTCAATGAATGGAGCGTTTATTCCGGAGGTATTGCTTGACAAGAATAACTGGACATTACATAATCTAACAAATTATGATCGTTTTGCTTTTGCACCGGCTCTTGTTCAGTTTGTTCACAGGTTATTAGCGTATATCATATTACTGCTGACCGTTTATTTCTATCATAAAAAAAGGAATAAGGTTCATACAAGTGCCATCAAATGGTTAACTGTTTCTTACTTTCTGGTGGTATTTCAGGTTTTTTTGGGTATCATGACCCTTTTGAAGATTAAAACCGGAATCCCTCTTGTATATGGGACGTTGCATCAGTTAGTAGGCATTCTTTACGTTATCAGCCTTTTATTTTTATATTATTCTTTAAGAAAGAAAATTTCAATCTGGAGCAAAAAAAAGCTACCACAGGGGTAGCTTTTAAAACTTTATGAAGAAGACGTATTAAGCTTTACAGCTTCCGTCACATGATTTGCCGTCTTTGGCACATTTACCTTCACACTTTTTTACAGCAGTAGCCATTGCTTTTGCAGAATCAATTACTTTTTCTGCATCTGCTGCTACAGAGTCAACAGTTTTTTGTACATCTTCTGCAGCTCCTTCAACTGCATCAGCTGTAGCATCAGCAGCGTCTTCTACTGCATCAGCAGTAGCGTCAGCAGCATTTTCAACTGCATCCACAGCATCAGTTGCTTCTTTTTTAGTTTGGTCACATGAAAATGTAAGTGCACTTACTAAGGCAATTACAAAAATTCCTTTGATCAATTTCATAGTTGTTAATTTTAAGTTAATATTTAGCGCGCAATATACAGAAACAAATATGAAGAAATTCTGAAGTATCCCAGTTTAAAACACAAAAAACCTGAACGAATTCAGGTTTTTTTGATAAGAATAAGATCCGTTCTACAATTTTTCAACTTGAAATTTTACCGGAACCATAAAAGTAACTCCAATAGCTTCACCGGCTTCAGTGGCAGGCACCACCTGAGGAACTTTTGCCATTACTCTTTCCATTTCGGTCTCTAAGGCCTTATTTGGGGCCGTGATTCTCAATGTAGAAACCTTACCGGTCTTGTCAACATGAACGACACTTCGTATTTCATAATCCCCGGTTTTTAGGTTTGCTTCCTTTGCAAGCTCTTTATCAAATTCATTTTTCAAAAAACTAATAAAACTCTCCCTATTGCAAGCCCTGATTTCTTCAGAAGATCCTTCACATCCAGGATAAACAACTGGAGTATCGGCCAGCTCTTCAGCAATTACACCTTCAGGAACAGCCAAAGGTTCAAGACCCTTTGATTCAGCTTCAACACTTCCAGCAGCTTCTGATCCTTCTTCGGTCATTTCAACCGATGCATCATCCTGAACTTCTTCTTTTTTTGATTCCTTACAAGAAAAAGTAATCATACTCACTACAGCAAATACGAAAAATAATTTTACAATTTTCATTTTAAATAAGATTTGGTTAATGTTATAAACAAAATAAATACTTTCTGGGTTAAAAAACAATTTTAGAAACCCTTAATAAAGGATATCATCCATAAAAAAAAGGAGCTCGAAGAGTCCCTTTCAAAAAAAGATTCATACTTAAACCGGAAATTCTCAATTAATTCCAGGCTTGTATTTAAAACTCTGTCCTCCAACAGAAGCTTCAACCATTAATCCACCAATAGCTTTAGGGTTAAGTATAATTCGCAAATTTCTAATATTTCATTCTCAAAATGCATAAGTTATTGTATTTCGTCACTCTGAGGAACAACATCGATTTCCTCAATAGAGGCTACCGAGTAAATATCTCCTCCGGCTGTATTCTCAATAACAGCCTTAATCCTATCTTCATTTATTCTGTTCTGATCAAAACTTATAATGCCCGAGCTATCTTCAAATGAAATTTTAGCAAAAGTAACACCGTCAGCTTTATATAATTTTGACTGAATCAATCGGGCACATCCAATTTCGCAGGTCATGCCTTTGATATCAACTTTTACCTGTCGTATGTTTTGAGCAACGGCAGTTGTTTCAAAAGCTTCTTTTACTTCTTGTTTTGTTTCCTTTCTTGATTCACAAGAAATAAAAAACAACACTAACATCACTATCGGAAAAATTTTAATGAGTACTTTCACCTCTTCAATATTTATAATATTTGAACAAAAATAAGCATTATATTGATTACCCAAGCCACCTTAAACCATGAATAACAAACAATCAAGATGGTTTATACTGATTCTGCTGGCATTTATTTGGGGCAGTTCATTCATTTTGATGAAAAAAGCTCTGATATATTTAAGCCCTGTTCAAGTCGGATCCCTTAGAATTATTTTTACTGCTCTTACGCTTTTTGCCATCGGATTTAAAAATATTACTAAAGTTAATAAAAAGCAATGGTACTACATTGTCATAACTGCTTTTATCGGATCATTTTTCCCCGCATTTATGTTTGCTTTTGCGGTTCAAAAAATTGATAGTTCTGTTGTATCCATTCTTAATTCACTCACACCGCTTAATACCTTGCTCGTCGGAGCGCTTTTTTTTGGTTTTAGTTTTTTAAGAAAGCAACTTACAGGGGTGATCATTGGATTGATAGGGGCTTTGGTCCTTATTTTAAAAGGGGCAGAACTAAACCCTGATCAAAACTATTCTTATGCTGTATTAATCGTTTTTGCCTCCATTGGTTATGCTTTTAACGTGAATATCCTTAAAAAGCATCTCAATGACCTGAATGCGCTCACGATTGTTACCGGAAACTTCGTTGTTATATTTATCCCTGCTTTGATCGTACTTTGGTGGACCGGCTTTTTTGAACTAGTCTACATTGAGAAAGCTAAACCTTCCTTGCTTTACCTTTTACTATTGTCGGTTTTCGGAACAGCCATGGCAAAAACCTTGTTTAATAAGCTGATCCAAATGACATCCCCAATATTTTCAAGTTCGGTAACCTATCTTATTCCAATCGTTGCCCTGTTTTGGGGAGTAATAGATGGTGAAAGACTCTACTTTGGTCAATTTTTAGCAGGTACATTAATACTTCTCGGGGTATATCTAACCAATAAAGGAAAATGAACGGTCCGTGCATATGTGTGAACCAGATTCTTATGGAAATAATGCCTTTAAAAAGTTTTTACCATTTAATAAAAAGATGTATATTTGCACCCGCCTAAATGGAATGGGCAATAATTTTTATTTAAAGCAAAAACATAAATCCATGTACGCAATTGTAGAGATAGCAGGGCAGCAATTTAAAGTTGCTAAAGACCAAAAGGTTTTTGTTCATCGCTTGGAAGAGAAAGAAGGAGCGAAAGTTTCCTTTGACAAAGTTCTTTTACTTGATGATGGCAAAATTACTATTGGCGCCCCAGTTATAGAAAATGCAGTAGTAACTGCAAAAGTTCTGGGTCATCTTAAAGGTGATAAAGTAATCGTTTTCAAAAAGAAACGTAGAAAAGGTTTTAAAAAGAAAAATGGCCATCGCCAGTATCTTTCTGAAATCCAGATAGAAGGTATTTCAACTAAAGCTCCGGCCAAAAAAGCCGCTGCGAAAACTGAAGAATCAAAAGCTGAGGAAAAAGTAGCAGCTAAAAAAGTAGCTCCTGCGAAAAAAACAGCAACAAAAGAAGCAAAGGCTCCTGCGAAAAAAGCAGCTCCGAAAAAAGCAGCTCCAAAAGCAGCTTCTAAGCCAGCAGCTAAAAAACCAGCTGCAAAAAAAGAAGAAAGCCCAAAAAAATAAATTAATCCAGTAAAAATATTAGATCATGGCTCATAAAAAAGGTGTTGGTAGTTCTAAGAACGGTAGAGAATCAGAATCGAAACGATTAGGAGTAAAAATCTTTGGTGGTCAAGGCGCATTAGCTGGAAACATTCTAGTTCGTCAAAGAGGCACCAAACATCATCCGGGTGAAAATGTATATATGGGTAAAGACCATACCTTACATGCACAAGTAAATGGAATTGTAAAATTTACTAAGAAAAAAGACAATAGATCATATGTATCTATTGAACCAATTGAAGCTTAATTCTTGGTTAGAAAATTAAAAAAAGCCCTTGCACACGCAAGGGCTTTTTTTATGTTAAAAGATTTTCGGCATATTTCACCATTTGTATTTCATAAATTTTATTTTTGTTGATGATCATTCAATCGATTCTACATTGAGCACTTTAAAACGGTTTTTCAGGGATACTATTATTTACGGGATTGCCGCCGTTTTACCAAGGGCCATCAACATCATATTGGTGAAATTACATACCAATACCTTAGTGTCTGAAAAATATGCCGAAAGTACTATCTATTTTGTTTATGCGGCTTATTTCAACGCACTCCTTACTTACGGAATGGAAACTGCATTTTTCAGATTCTTTACAAAAGAAAAGGAAAAAGGCAAAGTAATTTCAACGGCATTTCTTAGCTTGCTCTTTACTACCCTTCTTTTTATGGTCATTGCTTTTGTTTTTAGTAAAACTATAGCTTTTTACCTGGGTTTTTCAAGCCCGCTGCCACTACAAATTTTGATTCTGGTTACAACATTTGACACTTTGGTGGTGATTCCCTTTGCTTATCTCAGGGTTAACAACCGGCCTATAAAATTTGCTTTTTACAAAGTATTGAACGTCGTCATTTTTGCAATTTTCAATTTGTATTTTCTTTTATATGTGCCCAATGCTTTGGCCCATGGAAATTATGTGCCAGGTTTTATTGCCAGTGGTTTTAGCAATAATCCTTTAGTGCTTTATATTTTCATCTCGAATTTAATCGCCAGCATTGTCACCTTTTTGCTTTTGTTCCCATTGGTCTTTAAATTCAAATTCAGATTTGATAAAAAAATACTCTACCAGATGCTGGCCTATGGAATACCCATCATGGTGAGCAGCCTGGCCTATGTAACAAATGAGAACCTCGACAAATTACTGCTTACCAAATATCTGGGCAAAGAACAAATGGGTATTTACGCCGCCTGTTATAAATTAGGTGTGTTTATGTCATTGTATATCATGGCGTTTAAAATGGGTGCTGAACCTTTCTTTTTTAATCAGGCCAAAGAAAAGAATGCAAGGCAAACCTATGCCAGGATTTTGAACTGGTTTATCGTTTTTGGTGCCCTGTTCATGATCATCATCGTGGGATTTATAGATCAGTTTGCCCTGCTGTTATTGGGAAAATCAGAATATTTTAATGCACTTGAAATTGTACCCGTGATTCTGTTGGCCAATTTGTTTCTTGGTATTTATTACAATCTTGCGGTATGGTTCAAACTCACCGATAAAACCCGTTATGGCATGTATTTTTCAATTATTGGGGCGCTTGTTACCATTGGTTTTAACGTTGTATTTATTCCAAAAATCGGGTATATGGCCTCGGCCTGGGCAACCTTAATCACTTATTGCTCTATTACATTGCTGAGTTATTTTTACGGAAAAAAATATTATCATATTCCTTATCCTTTAAAACCCATTTTTTTCACTTTATTGGTAACCATTGCGGGCAGTTATGTGTCATTTAGTTATTTTAGAGGCAATTATTTCATTTCAACTGCCATCATTCTGATTTTCTTAAGTATCACCATCTGGACTCAAAAATCTGAAATTAAACAAATATGGAAAACGTAATCATCAAGATCATCAACAAGTCAGCTCATCCTACCCCTGCATACGAAACGAGCTCATCTGCCGGGATGGACCTAAGAGCCAATCTAAGCGAAAATGTTACCCTCAAACCATTAGAAAGAGCTGTTGTTAAAACAGGCTTATTTATAGCCCTGCCTCCGGGCTTTGAAGCACAAGTACGGCCTAGAAGCGGACTGGCCGCTAAATTCGGCATAAGTGTACTGAATGCACCCGGCACTATTGATGCCGATTACAGGGGTGAAATTGGCGTCATTCTGGTCAATTTATCGAATGAAAACTTTAGTATAAATGACGGTGACAGGATCGCACAATTGATAATTGCAAGGTATGTACATACTAAATGGGAGGAAGTAAACGTTCTAGATGTGACCAAACGCGGACAAGGCGGATTTGGCAGCACAGGTATTTAAACAAAACAGAACACATTAAAAATATCCTTCTTTTGAAAATAATTAAATATATTTTAATATTCGCATTTGCACTCGGGTATGCCCAGGATAAAAATCAAGATAAACTGCTTGCTGCATCAACAGATGCCTGTGAGTGTATATCAGAAATCGAATCCTCACTGGAAAACAAAAATCAAAATATCCAGGCCTGTATCAAAAAATCGTTAGAAAATGCTGCTCAAGGTAGTACTGAACAGCAAAATCTTGACATGAATTATAAGATGGTGGAAAACTATTTGGTTCAACATTGTCAGCCACTTAAAGAGTTAGCCTTTACAGAAAACAAAAAATTTAAATACGCATCTTCTGATAACGTACTTGCACAACTAGCCTATGATGACGGGATGGAATACATCAATGACGGTGATATTGAAAATGCCATAATAAAATTCACAAAAGCAGTTGAGATTGATCCTAACTTTGCTTTTGCCTGGGACAATATGGGGATCAGTTACCGTAAAAACGAACAATACGAAAAAGCCATTGAGGCTTATTTAAAATCGCTTGAGATCTACCCAGAGGGTAGGCTTCCTTTGCTCAATATTGCAATAACCTATAATCTGAACAAACAATATCAAGAGGCCGTTACGTATTATAACAAATTCATCGAAATTTATTCTGAAGATCCAGAGGGGTACTATGGATTAGGTCTTATTTTATACACACATGATCAGGAAGAAGCCGGACTGGACCACCTGATCAGAGCCTATACTATTTATACTGCGCAGAATTCTCCTTACAGGGCTGATGCGGCAAAAAAAATCGGTTATATGTATAAGGATCTAAAAAATCAGGACAAACTTGAAGTCTTTAATAAAGTGGCAGATAAATACAATCTCAAGGTTCAAAATAATTAAGACCTCACCTTTTCGATCACATTATCAATTCTATCAATGGTTTTTTGGGGAATATACCTTTTCGTAGCCAGTATGATTCCGAAAACGATAAAAAAGATACCCAGAACATGACGGATCTTCCTTAAAACAACAGGTGTCAATTTTTCCTTTAACTGTTTAGCAGCAAGAATCTTAACAACATCCGTTAACAAAAACGTAATGATGACGACAGCGAAATAATTAAAGACCTTTCCCGAATCCACCTGAAAATTCGAACTTACCGCTATCACTACGGCCAGCCAAAAAGCCAGCATGCCAAAATTAATCGTATTTAAAAAAAATCCTTTAAGAAAGAGACCGGGATAATTGTTTGATTCAACGACTACCAAATCCTTGTCTGTAACTATCTTTTTGGTTTTTTGATAAAAAATAGTGTACAACCCATAACATACCAGCACAAAGCCTCCAATCATAAAAATCCTTGGATCGTCCTGTATTTTTTGTAAAATAGTAACACTCCCAAAATAAGAAATGGTAATAAACATTGCGTCGGCCAATACCACTCCAAGGTCAAATGTCAAAGCAGCACGAAATCCTTTGGTAATACTTGTTTCTATCAATGTAAAAAACACCGGCCCTACCATAAAGGCCAGTCCGAAACCTAATAATACCGCATTGATATATTCATTGATCATAGGGTAAAATTTAAATTTTCCAGAAAATACTATACGTCGTCGTAATCAATTTTTATAGTTGAGGTGGTGGGGTGAGCCTGACAGGTTAGAATCAAACCTTCCTCAATTTCATCAGCATCTAAAATAGTATTTCTTTCCATAAGCGCAGTGCCTTCAACAACTTTTGCCAGACAACTGCTGCAAACCCCTCCCTGACATGAGTAGGGAGCATCAAGGCCTTTGGCAATTGCAGCATCCAGTATAAGTTCATCCATCCTCATATCAAAAGTAGTTTCTTCATCATCGAGAACAACTGTAATCTCTACGTTTCCACTCAGTGATTTTGTGACTTCTTTTTTATAAGACGTTGCACTAAACAATTCCAGCTTTATAGCTTCTTCTTTTACGCCATTTTTCAACAGAACCTTCTTTGTATCATCGATCATTTCTTCAGGGCCACAAAGAAAATAAGTGTCAAAGTTATATCCCGAAAAATCAGATTTTAAAAGTCCTTTGACCATTTTACCGTCTATCCTGCCAAACAATGCCTTATCACTAATGATTTTACTGTAAACATATTGAACTTTCAACCTTCCTTCAGAGGAAGCCACCAATGAATCGAGTTCCTTTTTAAAAATGGTCTTATCACTTGATTTACTGCCATAAATTAAAGCAAATCTGCTTTTGCTTTCATTCTGCAGTACAGCCTTAATCATAGAGATGACAGGCGTGATACCGCTACCGGCGGCAATAGCCAAATAATCTTTTTGATGCTTCTCATTTGTCTCGAGAACAAATCGCCCTTCAGGGCCTGCAACATTCAGCAGGTCTCCTGGTTTTAAAACTTGATTGGCAAAGTGTGAAAACCTGCCTTTATCAACCTCCTTTATAGCCACTCTTAGTTCTCCGCTATCGGGAGAAGAACATATGGAATAGGCCCTTCTCAAAAGACTGTCCTGCAAATCTTTTTGAATTGTGATATACTGACCGGGTGAAAACCTGAATTCCTTTTCTAACTCATTGGGGACATCGAATGCCACTGATACGGCGTCGACAGTTTCTCTTCTTACCTCCTTTACGCGGAGTTGATGAAATATTGACATTGAAGCTTAATAATTTGTTTACAAAAATACGAAATTGTTTTACGATATCTGTAGTAATTAATTCCTAATGATGCTTCGAAATCTCATCAGAGAGCTCGTTGTTGTCCTTGTTGTTATAAGGAAAGTATTCTTTTAATTTATCTCCTGCATGGCGTATTCCTTTGACCAATCCGTCTTTGGAATTCCCTTTTACAAACTCGTTGATCACTTCATCCTTTATACTTTCCCAAAAGTTATCCGGAACTACCTTATCAATCCCTTCATCACCGATAATGGCAAATTTATGATCATCAACAGCGACATAAAATAAAACACCATTCTTATCAGCTGTTTTATCCATTCCCAATAGATAAAATAATTCCTGAGCCCTGGCAATAGGTTCCCTGTCGAGGCTCTTCTCCAAATGAACCCTGATTTCGCCAGACGTATTCCTTTCCGCTTCCTTGATAACTTCGATGATCTCTTGCTCCTCCTGGTTTGTTAAAAATTGTTCTACTTCCATAAGTTCCTACATGATAAAAAAGAAGCCAAAGAGATGCTTTGGCCCTAAGTTAATATGATCTGAGCATCAATTAAAATCTACTGTTGGCGCCTGTTCACTTCCGGGAGCAGCTTGAAATAATGCCATCGGCTCAAAATTTAAAAATCCGGCTACTATATTTGCAGGAAATTTTCTTACATAAACGTTGTAATCCCTTGCCTGTTCATTAAACCTATTTCTTTCAACATTGATACGGTTCTCGGTTCCCTCCAGTTGACTTTGCAATTCCAAAAAGTTTTGATTTGCTTTTAGATCCGGGTATCTCTCAACAACTACCATCAATCTGCTCAAGGCGCCTGATAGTGAATTTTGAGATTCCTGAAAAGCAGCCATTTGTTCAGGAGTGATATTCGAAGGGTCAATGGTTGTTTTTGTTGCATTGGCCCTAGCCTGGATGACAGCCTCCAAGGTCTCTTTTTCAAAATCAGCATAACCTTTAACTGTATTCACAAGATTAGGGATCAGGTCTGATCTTCTTTGATAGGCACTTTCTACGTTGGCCCATTGGGTTTTAGCAGTTTCCTGCTTTTCAACCATAGTGTTGTTCAAGCCAATACCCCATTGGAATATGCCAATAATGATCACTACGATAATAATTAAGGGAAGCCATTTTTTCATAATATTCTATTTAAATTTTAAAGTTGGTTCTTGTTAAATTTTAAAGTTGGTTCTTGATTTGAACAAGTTCGTTTTTGATCTCTTCCAGTCTCATAATAATCTTGTGCTTTGAAAAAACCTCATCCGGATTCTCCTTAAGTTTATTTTTGGCCCCTTCAAGGGTAAAACCCTTTTCTTTTACCAAATAATAAATCATTTTTAGATTTTCAAGATCTTCAGGGGTAAATAATCTGTTCCCTTTTTTATTTTTTTTTGGTTTAAGGACTTCAAATTCATTTTCCCAAAACCGAATCAATGAAGTGTTTACTCCAAAAGCCTTGGCCACTTCGCCAATTTTATAATATCTTTTATCCTTAAGGTCTATTTGCATTAGTCAAGTGATTGCCCTTCTTGCGAAGCCATTTTTAACATTTCCTGAAACTCTTGTGGTGACAAATCACCATAGTAAAAATTGATAGGATTAACTTGTTGTTTGTTATAGCGGACCTCATAATGCAAATGAGGTGCCTGAGAGCGACCGGTGCTTCCGACGTAACCAATCAGGTCACCCCTTTTAACTTTCTGCCCTCTTTTTACATTGTATTTTGAAAGGTGCCCGTAAAGGGTTATATAACCAAACCCATGGTCTATCCTGATATGTTTGCCATAACCGGAAGAGTTTGAATCTGCTCTTAACACTTTTCCGTTACCCGTTGCATAAACAGGTGTTCCCCTTGGAGATGTAAAATCCATCCCTTTATGCCTTTTTCGCGCCTTGGTAAAAGGATCCAGCCTCCATCCAAAACCTGAAGCCATTCTTGTAAGGTCCTGTTTACTCACGGGCTGAATCGCAGGTATTGAAGCCAGCAGTTCTTCTTTGTCTTTGGCAAGATCAATGATCTCGTCTAATGATTTGGACTGAACATATAATTGTTTCGAAAGAATGTCCAGGTCTCTTCTCGCATTAATGATCATTTGAGAATTGTCAAATCCTTCCATGGACTTATAACGGTTCACTCCTCCAAACCCTGCTTTTCTCTGCTCTTCGGGAATGGGATTGGCTTCAAAATAAGTCCTGTAAATATTATTATCCCTTTTTTGAATTCCATCAAGTACTTCCTCTGCCTGGGCCATTTTCTTTTCCAACAGCTCATAATGAAGTTTCATGTTCTCCAATTCACGCTTAAGCACTTTCTGCTTTGGAGATTCAACGAACTGGTACATAAAAAAAACGATCAATCCTCCCATCATGGCCGAAGCCACAACAAAAACCATCATTTTTCTGAATTTATCTCGCTTCCTAAGCTCTATTTTCCTATAAGATAAGGTATCAGAATCGTAATAATATTTTACCTTCGCCATAATTATAAATATACTATTTTTGCAACTAAAATTGGCCTAGATCAGCTGCAGAAAAAACAAATTTACAATTTTTTTTTGTCTCTGATATATCTCAAAGATATCGCTTCTAATAAAATTTTATGACTTCACAGGAAATCAGAAAACAATTTTTGAACTTCTTTGCTTCCAAACAGCATGAAATAGTTCAGTCGGCTCCGCTGGTCAACAAAAACGACCCAAGCCTTATGTTCGTCAATGCAGGGATGAATCCATTTAAAGAATTTTTTCTCGGACAGAAAGAACCGGTTTATCCAAGAGTTGCTGATACTCAAAAATGCTTAAGGGTTTCGGGAAAACACAATGATCTTGAAGAGGTTGGGATGGATACGTATCACCATACCATGTTTGAGATGCTGGGCAACTGGAGCTTTGGCGACTACTTTAAAGAAGAAGCTATTGCCTGGGCCTGGGAACTTTTGACTGAAGTTTTTAAAATTGACAAAAACAGCCTTTATGTGACCGTATTTGAGGGAGACAAAGAAGATCAGCTTGATTTTGATCATGAGGCCTATGATTTTTGGAAAAAACATATACCTGCCGAAAGGATCCTTAAAGGAAATAAAAAAGACAACTTTTGGGAAATGGGCGCCCAGGGACCTTGCGGCCCCTGCAGTGAAATTCATATAGATATCAGGTCTGACGAAGAGAAAGCCCTAACACCGGGTAAAGACCTGGTCAATATGGATCATCCTTTGGTTATTGAAATATGGAACCTCGTTTTTATGGAATTCAACCGAAGAGCCAATGGTTCTTTGGAGAAGCTCCCCGAAAAACATGTTGATACGGGGATGGGTTTTGAAAGGCTTTGTATGGTCATACAAAAAGTACAGTCAAATTATGATACGGATGTTTTTCATCCGATCATCAGAGAGATTGAGACGATTACCGATACTGTTTATGGCAAGAATGAAAAGACAGATGTTGCTATTCGCGTTATAGCAGACCATGTTAGAGCGGTGGCCTTTGCCATTGCAGACGGTCAATTGCCTTCTAATACCGGTGCCGGATATGTAATCAGGAGAATCCTGAGACGAGCCATCCGTTACGGCTTTACTTTTCTAAACAAAAAAGAGCCTTTTATTTATCAGCTTGCAAATGTTCTTGAATCGCAAATGGGTGAAAATTTTCCTGAAATAGTGTCTCAGAAAAACCTGATTCACAATGTGATCAAAGAAGAAGAACATTCGTTTTTAAGAACACTTGATCAGGGCCTTATCCTGCTTGACTCCATCATCTCAAACACTACAGAGAAACGTATTTCAGGAAAGAAAGCATTTGAGTTATATGACACTTACGGTTTCCCGAAAGACCTTACGTCATTGATTTTAAGGGAAAGGAATATGGATTTTGACGAAGCTGAATTCGATAAGGAAATGTCAAAACAGAAATCGCGTTCAAGGGCAGCTGCCGCTGTGGATACCGATGACTGGAATATCCTTTCGGATGACGTGGAACAGGAATTTATAGGCTATGATTATTTACAGGCTGACGTCAAAATTACGAGATACAGAAAAGTGTCATCTAAAAAAGATGGCGACATGTACCAGCTGGTTTTTAATTTGACGCCCTTTTATCCCGAAGGAGGCGGACAGGCCGGAGACAAGGGCTATCTGGAATTGAGCAATGGCAATGTAATCTATATTTTAGATACCAAGAAAGAAAACAACCTGATTCTTCACTATGTCAGAAGCCTTCCTGAGGATCCCACGCAAAAATTCAAAGCAATTGTGGATCGGGAATATCGTTCCAGAATAATGTCTAACCATACGGCTACGCATTTATTGCATCAAGCCCTGCGTACAGTGCTCGGCACCCATGTGGAACAAAAAGGATCCGCAGTTCATTCTAAAGGCCTTAGGTTTGATTTTTCGCATTTTTCAAAACTGAGTCCAGAAGAATTGAAAAGCATTGAAAATTTTGTAAATGCAAGAATTCAGGAAAATATTTCGCTCGAGGAAAACAGGAATGTTCCTTTAGAAGAAGCGAAAAAATCGGGAGCCATAATGCTTTTTGGTGAAAAATACGGGGATACCGTAAGAACAATTAAATTTGGGCAATCAACTGAGCTTTGCGGTGGGTCACATGTAAAAAATACCGGGGATATCTGGCATTTTAAGATCATGAGTGAAAGTGCGATAGCTTCAGGAATCAGGAGGATAGAAGCCATTACCAATGACGCTGCAAGGGACTATTATTTTGAACAGGACGAGGCTTATGGAAAAATAAAAGCCGTACTTAAAAACCCCGCTGACCTTTTGAAATCTGTACAAAATCTGCAAGAGGAAAACAACAAGCTAAAAAAGGAAATTGAACAGTTAAATAAATTGAAAGCGGCATCTTTTAAAGACGACCTGATCAAAAACAAAAAAGAGATCAACGGTGTTAATTTTATCGGGGCGCTGCTTGACACTGACGCCGGTTCCATGAAAAATATCGCCTTTGAAATTGCGGGAGAAATTGACAACCTGTTCTTTATCGGAGGTTCAAACCTCGACGGAAAGGCAATCTTAACTATTTATATTTCTAAAAACCTGGTTGAAACCAAAAGTTTACACGCCGGTAATATTATTCGCGAACTTGGAAAATTCATCCAGGGAGGAGGCGGTGGCCAGCCGTTTTTCGCCACTGCGGGAGGAAAAAACCCTTCAGGCCTGAAACAGGCATTGGATGAGGCTGAAAAGATACTTGAAAATTAAAATGTTTGGGCAAAAGCACATAATCGGAACTATCGTTTGTTTGATTTCCTTATTGGGGTTTTCCCAATCAGGAGAAGTTGATATTGTTACACTTAGTTATAAAGACACCCTAGAACTTGATTTTTACAGTTTTCAATCAGGAAATAAAAAAGCTCCCCCTCTATTGGTCCTGATGCATGGCGGTGGTTTTGAATCG
This sequence comes from Lutimonas vermicola, assembly GCF_038433205.1. Classification (NCBI taxonomy): domain Bacteria; kingdom Pseudomonadati; phylum Bacteroidota; class Flavobacteriia; order Flavobacteriales; family Flavobacteriaceae; genus Lutimonas; species Lutimonas vermicola. Next base: position 821,291 of record NZ_JBCDNA010000003.1, on the reverse strand, counting down.
GGTAACAGAGACGGTAAATATGAGCGTGATTTCTGTACGAGTATGGCAGAAAAAGGTTATGCCGTGGCTTCCATTAGTTACAGGTTAACCCGAAAGGGTGATCCGTTCAATTGCGATTGTGATACCGAAAAAAAAATAAACTCATTTGTGGCTGCATCAGAAGATCTTTCTGAAGCGCTTCAATTTATGAAGAAGGAAAGCGATCTTGTTTTTGACAGAGATACGATTGTTCTCATTGGAAGCAGTGCAGGCGCTGAAGCTGTGTTGCATACTGCTTTTATGGCTAGTGATTATCGATTCAGCCATCTTCCTGAAATTCATATTTCGGGAGTGATCTCGTTTTCAGGAGCTGTTTCCAATGCCGCATATATCACTAATAAAAACGCTGTCCCGTCTTTATTTATTCATGGAAAAAAAGATGAACTTGTGCCCTATGCAACTGCTCCTCACCACTATTGCGAAGCAGGCCGTACCGGTTACCTCATGCTTGACGGCCCTGAGACAATCACCGGTAATTTAAAAAAACAAGGCACTTCTTTTATACTTGCTTTCGATCCTGAGGGAAATCACGATTGGGCAGATGACGCTTATTTACAAACTGACCTGGTCAACAGGTTTATACAAGACCTCATTCTTGATAAAAAGTTTGTTCAGGCTTATATCCGGCTTGAAACCAACGATCAGAACATTGATACGACCAACAAACAGAAATGAAATTCAGAACCGAGATAAAATGTATACCGGGATCGGTTAAAATTGACTACCAGTCGAATGTGGTCTTGCTGGGATCTTGCTTTTCGGAACATATGGTAGAGAAATTTAATTATTTCAAATTCAACACATATGCCAACCCTTTCGGTATTCTTTTTCATCCCAGGGCGATAGAAACAGCTGTTCAAAAATGTGTGAATCAGACCTTTTACGGTCAAAATGATTTGCTGCAATACGGAGAGGCATGGATCAGTCTTGATCATCACAGTAGCTTTGACCAAAGAGATCCACAGCTTGTTCTCCAAGGGATCAATAATGAAATAGAAATCGGATATCAGGAACTTAAAAGGGCTTCACATGTGATCATTACCTTAGGCACTTCCTGGGTTTACAGGTGGAAAAAGGATGGACGTATTGTTGGGAATTGTCATAAGATCCCACAGAAATATTTCACCAAAGAACTCCTTACTTCCCGTGAGATCCAGATAAGTTTAAGGCAAATCATCACTTATGTGAGAAGCATTAATAAAAAAGCGTCTTTTATTTTTACCCTAAGCCCTGTGAGGCACCTCAAAGATGGTTTTACTGAAAATACTTTGAGTAAAGCATTATTGTATGCAGCCATACAGGCATTAAAAGAAGATGGTTTGGCAGCTTATTTTCCTGCATTTGAAATCATGATGGATGACCTTAGAGATTACAGGTTTTATAAAAGTGATCTGGTTCATCCTAATGAAATGGCAGTTGACTATATCTGGGAATTGTTTAAAAATTCATGGATCAGTGAAAGTTCTATTAGAACGATGGTTCAAATAGAAGATATTCAAAAATCATTGTCGCATAAACCGTTTGATCCTGAATCTGAGGCCCATAAAAAATTCCTCAGAAGCCTGGAACTTAAAATTGAACATCTTCAAACCAGATACCCTCAGATAAATTTCAAAAAAAAAGGAAGTGACTAACACTCCCTTTTTTTAAAAGATTTTCAACACCTTATTTGATGCAATTCACAACGTTGCCCCATGGCCCTCCGTTGATAGCATCGATACCATGTTGTTTGAGTATGGTAGCAGCTGAGCCGCTTCTGGCACCACTCCTGCAACAGGTAATTACCGGCTTATTCAAAGCGGCTATCTCCTGTAAATAGCTTCCGATGGTATTCAAAGGGATATTCTTTGATCCCTGTACATGTCCTTCTTCAAATTCCTCAATCGTTCTCACATCAATAACCACTGCACCTTTTTCAAGATACTGCTCAACCAGATCAACGCTTGTACTTCCTCCGAATAAATTAAATATTCCCATATTGTTTTATGAATTACAAATTTCCTGCAAAGGTCTTAAAAAACTATGAATATTATGTAACGCTGGTTACAAATTCTATTTTCCATATATCTTCATGCAATCTAAAGTAAGATTTACCATTGACTTTATACCTTAGGTTAAACCACTCTCATCAATAAAGAAATCAGGGGTATGATGAGGTGGTGCATCTTCAATTTTTACATCAGGTGATTAGCGCTGACAATCGTATACAACATAATCCTGTTAGCGCGTAAAAAGCATCTCTCTGTATTTTACCAAGGGCCATAATTCATCATCAATCATCAGTTCAAGCTTGTCACAATGATAACGGATCTCTTCAAAATAAGGTTTTACTTTTTCACAATACAAGATTGCCTTTTTCTCGACGTCAAGGGTTTTATTCGCCGCCTTTCTTTCATCAACCATAGCATTGGTCTTACTGGTGATTCCCGAGATATGCTGAGATATCCTTTTGATCAGGTCCATCTGTTCTTTGGCCACAGCTTCAAATTCTTTTCCGAAAACTTCCTTTAAGCCTTTGACGTTTTTAATAAGCGTGTTCTGGTAGTTGACTGCTGTCGGAATAACATGGTTCATGGCCACATCCCCCAGGACGCGACCTTCGATCTGAATTCTTAAAGAATATGCCTCCAGCTCAATCTCCTTCCTGGCGCGCAATTCCTTCTCGTTCATAACTTCCATTTCCCTGTAAAGGTCAATTGCTTTTTTACTCACCTTTGCCTTAACGGCTTTCGGTGTTGTTTTATTATTACTAAGACCTCGCCTCTTTGCTTCCTTTTCCCATTCTATATCATAGCTATTTCCTTCAAAAAGAATATTCTTCGATTGTTTAATGTATTCCCTTAGAACGTTAAAAATTGCCTCATCCTTTTTAAAGGATCTATTATCTATTAATTTATCGACTTCTGCCTTAAAATCCTTTAATTGCTTGGCCACTATGGTATTTAAAACCGTCATCGAATTGGCACAGTTCGCCATGGATCCAACTGCCCTGAATTCAAATTTATTCCCTGTAAATGCAAAAGGTGAGGTTCTGTTTCTGTCGGTGTTGTCCAAAAGAATCTCGGGTATTTTACCCACCACATTCAATTTAAGGTCTGTTTTCTCCTCGGGTGAGAGTTTTCCGTCAGTTACATTTTCCAATTCTTTCAGTACCGAAGTTAATTGCTCTCCTATAAATACCGAAATAATGGCCGGAGGAGCTTCATTCGCCCCTAATCGATGATCATTGCTCGCTGAGGCCACTTCTGCCCTCATAAGTTCTTCGTAGGTATGAATGGCCCTGATCGTATTCACAAAAAACGTTAGAAACTGCAAATTTCTCATAGGAGTCTTTCCGGGACTCAGCAAATTGACGCCATTATCTGTAGTTAAGGACCAATTGTTATGTTTTCCCGATCCGTTGATTCCTTTAAACGGCTTTTCGTGAAGCAGTACTTTAAACTGATGCTTTGAAGCCACTTTACCCATAATATCCATTAAAAGTGAATTGTGATCAACTGCCAGATTCGCTTCTTCGTGAATCGAAGCAATTTCAAACTGATTGGGAGCAACCTCGTTATGCCTTGTCTTAACCGGAATCCCCAACTTAATACACTCCGTTTCCAGCTCTATCATAAAGCTTATGACCCTTTGGGGTATACTTCCAAAATAATGGTCTTCTAATTGCTGCCCTTTGGCAGATGACTGCCCCAATAGTGTTCTGCCCGTCAAGACCAGGTCAGGTCTTGACAGGACGAGGGCTTTGTCAATAAGAAAATATTCCTGTTCCCAGCCCAGTGAAGCATTGACTTTTGATACATTTTTATCAAAATACCTGGCCACTCCCGTAGCCTGTTTATCGATGGCATTGAGCGCCCTTAGCAAAGGAGTTTTATTGTCAAGCGCTTCTCCGGTATAGGCTACAAAAATCGTTGGAATACATAAAGTCGTGCCATAGACAAAAGCCGGAGAGGTCGGGTCCCAAGCTGTATAGCCCCGTGCCTCAAACGTGTTTCTGATTCCCCCGCTGGGAAAACTCGAGGCATCAGGTTCCTGTTGTACAAGTTCATTTCCCCCAAACCTTTCCAATGCTTTGCCGTCTTCTCCAAGTTCAAAAAAGGCATCGTGCTTTTCGGCGGTTCCACCTGTTAAGGGCTGAAACCAGTGCGTATAATGGGTAACCCCTTTTGACAAGGCCCAGTTCTTCATGGAATTAGCCACCTGATCAGCAATTTTCCTGTCGATATTTGAGCCGTGTTTCACCGCATTCATGACTCCTTGGAAAGCTTCCTTAGTAAGGTGCTGTTGCATGCTTTCTTCATTAAACACATGGCTGCCAAAATAGGCCGAACGGTTCTTTGGTTCACTTATGGGTATGGATTTCCTGTTTAAAGTTTGCTGCAGGGCCCTCGATCTATATGTAGACATACACTAAAAATTAAATTTTAACGGTATAAAAATACTGATTTTTTAAATGTACCCCTATAATAATTGGGTATTCATAAAAATTATCCACTTATATACATATTTACCCCCATAATTTTTGATGTATATCAATTATAATTATATTTGTCGTCGAACTATTTAATCTAGAAATTTATGAGCAAAGCAAAATTAGAGTATATATGGTTAGACGGACACCAACCTACTCAGGAATTGAGAAGTAAAACTAAAATCGAAGAAGATTTTAGTGGAAAATTAGAAGACTGTAAATTATGGTCTTTTGACGGATCTTCTACGGAGCAAGCAGTAGGAGGTTCATCAGACTGTTTATTGAAACCTGTTTCGATCTACCCGGATCCTGCAAGAGAAAATGGATGGTTAGTCATGTCTGAAGTATTATCTGCTGATGGAACCCCGCATCCTTCAAACGCAAGAGCAAAAATTGATGATGATGACAACGATTTCTGGTTCGGATTTGAACAGGAATATTTCTTAATGGATAATGAAACAGATCTTCCACTTGGATTCCCAAGAGGTGGTTTTCCTGGTCCACAAGGAAAATACTATTGTTCAGTTGGTGGACGATACACATGGGGAAGAGATTTTGTTGAAGAACATGCTGATCTTTGTATAGCCGCAGGTTTAAACTTCGAAGGTATCAACCAGGAAGTGGCGCCGGGACAATGGGAATTCCAATTGTTTGCCAAAGGAGCAAAAAAAGCAGGAGACGAGATCTGGATTGCCCGTTATTTATTAAACAGGTTAACCGAAAGCTATGGTTACTACATTGAACTACATCCAAAACCTGTTAAAGGAGACTGGAACGGTTCTGGTATGCATGCCAACTTTTCAAATACTACCTTAAGAACATGTGGTTCTAAAGAAATTTATGAGAAAATTTGTGAAGCCTTCAGACCATTGACAGATGAACACATTGGTGTTTACGGAGCATATAATGATGAAAGGCTGACAGGACTGCACGAAACAGCACACGTTTCTGACTTTAGCTATGGAGTTTCTGACAGGGGTGCTTCTATCCGTATTCCTATAATTACTGTTGAGAACGGTTGGAAAGGATGGCTAGAAGATCGTAGACCGGCTTCTAACGGTGATCCATATAAGATCGCAGGAAGAATTATCCAGACGGTTAAATCTGCCAAGATCTAAGTTTGAAATAAAATTTTATATTGGTTTATAAGTAAAAATGCCTTCTTTTTTAGAGGGCATTTTTATTGAACAAGCATGGCTATAAACACCACATAAGACCCTAAAAGGATAAGCCCTTCTTTCCAGGACAATCTCATCCTGACAGGAACAAATACCAGGGGGAACACGATCAGGGCAAACAAAAGCATCCAGATCAGATCAAAATTCATCAAACCCTCATCTTCAGCTATGATTGGAGTGATCATGGAGGTGATTCCGAGAACTGCCAAAATATTAAATACATTAGATCCTAAAAGGTTCCCAAGAGAAATGGCTTTTTCCTTTTTTAAAACAGCTATCAGAGAGGCTGCGAGTTCGGGAATACTTGTCCCTATGGAGATGATGGTTACACCAATGATCCTTTTGCTAACGCCAAATTCATTGGCCAGGTTTACGGCACCTTCTATCAGGAGTTCAGAACCAATCCATAAGCCTACTCCCCCCAATACCAGATAACCCATTGTTTGAACATATGTGAAGACCTGATCATCTTCGGGCATTTCATCGACAACAGCTGTTTTTTGAAATTTAAGAAGATAAACAAGAAATACGAGAAGCATCGAAAACATAACAACTCCCTCCCAACGCTGAATCTGCCCGTCAAAAGCTAAAAATCCATACAGTAAAAAAGAAGCCAGCATCATTACGGGCCAGTCAGTGATATAAAAACTTTTTTCAACCTGAATAGTCGATACAATGATCACAATACCCAAAACAAAACCTAAATTGGCAATATTTGAGCCTATGGCATTGCCCAGGGCAATATCAGGATGTCCGTCAAGAGCAGCATTCAGACTCACGATCAATTCAGGTGCGGAAGTGGCAAAAGAAACCACGGTCATACCAATTACTATTTTTGGAATCTCAAACCGAAGAGAAAGAGAAACGGCAGCTTTTAACAACCAATTACCCCCAAAAATAAGAATGGCAAAGCCTGCCAGTATCAAAACATAATTCATGCAATCTGTTTTCGGCAAATATAAGCCTTAGAATTTATTTGGGACCCACAAATTAAATTGGTTCCTGTTTGCATGGTGATTGAAAGTGTGCTCCTTCTCACTTCTCACTTCTCCCTTCTCCCTTCTCCCTTCATTATATTAATATTTTGTTAAATAACTATATTTCTAGTTATACAACTACATTATTAGTTTATATTTGATTTGAAATAAATTTAATATGGAGAAGCTCACCAACAAAGAAGAAGAGATCATGAGGGTCTTATGGAATCTCAAAAAGGCATTTGTCAAAGAAATCATTGCCGAATTACCTGATCCAAAACCTCACTATAACACTATTTCAACAGTGGTTCGCAATATGGAGGAAAAAGGGTTTATAAAGTATCACGCTTTTGGCAAATCTCATCAGTACTATCCCGCAATCAGCAAAGAGGCGTATAAAAAAACATTTATGCAGAAAACCATTCAACATTATTTTGAAGACTCCTATAAAAACGTGGTTTCCTTTTTTGCCAAGGAAGAAAAGATCAGCGTGAGCGAACTAAAGGAGATTATTTCGATTATTGAAAAAAAACAAAAAAAACAATCTTAGCGCTATGGAATATTTTATCAAATTCTCTGCTGTACTCAGTCTGTTCTATATATTTTATAAACTGTTCCTTGAAAACGAAACTTTTTTCAACAGCATCAGGGTATATTTTATCCTGGGGGTCATTAGCGCCCTTGTGACACCCCTGATCCTCATCCCTGAATACGTCTATATTGAAGATCTTTTTGCCGGACAAACCATCACTACCTCAGTTGCCGAAACTGCTTCATCTGAATCAGGACAATTTGATCTGATGACCATACTTCTGACACTTTACGGCGCAGGGATCATCTTCTTTGCTATCAGGTTTTTGATGCAACTTGCTTCCCTGTCTCGCTTTATCATCAGGTTGCCCAAAAAGAAAATAGGACGCTTTATCTTTATTTCGACCGAAGAGTCGATCAGCCCGTTTTCATTCTTCAACTATATCATTTATCCGAACAACGGATTTGATGAAAATGAACTGGATCAGATCATAGCACACGAAAAGGTGCACGCAACACAATTCCATACCCTGGACATACTGTTATCGCAACTGCTGATCATCTTTAACTGGTTTAACCCATTGGCTTGGTTATATCACAGGGAAATACAAAAAAACCTTGAATTCATTGCAGATCAGGGTGCTCAGCGAGACCTCAAGGCCAAAGAATCTTATCAGTATTTATTGTTAAAAACAGTTACTCCCAATTATTCACTGCCATTAACAAGCAATTTCTATAACTCAATCATTAAAAAACGAATCAACATGTTACACAAAAACAAATCAGGTAAAATGATGTACGCAAAATTTATATTCATCATACCCATACTCGTCGCATTCGTGATGACCTTCAATACCAAGGTCATCGCCCAGGAGAAAAAAACAGAAAAACATGAGATCCATAACAAGGTGGAAATCGAAATGATTACCAAGGATTTTCAGAAAAGCGATCTTGAAGCCCTCAAGGCCAATTTGCTGAAAAAAGGCATCAATCTAAATTATAAAAAACTGAAATACAATGACAATAACGAGATCACCGGCATTCAGGTGAACGTTTCAAACAAGCAGAACAACAAGGCCCGGATTTCGCAATCAGGCACTTCGCCCATTAAACCCATCAGCATCAAATTTGATGACAAAGGAGCCCTTGCACTGGGCAATATGAAAGGCATGGAAGGCCATCATGTTTTTTTCAGCACAGATAGCGACAGCGATGGAAATAAAATTTTTATCCGTAAATCAGGAGAGGGGTCGGAAAACCATAATGAAAACTTCGTTTGGGTTTCAAAAGAAGGCGAACAAACCGAAGTCAAAGTAACCAATGGGAAAAAAGTGGTTATAAAAACCAAAGGTGACAATGATTGGGAGGAGAAAGTCTGGGTCTCCGAATCAGGTGATACGACCAAGGTCAAAAAAATTAAAATCATTGAAATTGATGAAGAAAATGACGGTGAAAATCAAGTGATGATCAAAAAAGTCCATAAAGACGGGGAAGAAGTTGAGGTAACCGTTAAGAAAATAGGCAAATCAGATAAAGGTGCCAAAAAAATGATGTTCATCAGCGAAGACGGCGAACAACCCCTGATGATTGTTGACGGCAAAGAAATGGAAGGCGGCAGTTTAGAAGACATAGACCCTGAGTCCATTGAAACCGTAAATGTTTATAAAGGCGATAAGGCTATTGAAGAATATGGCGAAAAAGCCAAGAATGGCGTGGTGGTCATCAAAACAAAAAAGTAAGTTCAATCAAAACTAAATCATAAAAAATCGCCTTGTTCAAGGCGATTTTTTATTTTTGTCTTTATGAAAAAACAATTATTCAGGATTCTGGCCAGAATCAATAAACTAATCCTCCCAAGCCTGGGTAAAAGGGAAGTTGATATGAGTAAAGCAAAAAAGTGGCAAATGGCCCTTATAGGATGGCGGTATTACGTGACGAGGAATAGCTTGGATTGAGTTTTAAAGCTGAAGCGTAAAGTTCTAAGCAATTTTAAAATTTTTGAATCAAGGCATTTTCAAATCAAGGCATTTTCGTATCTTTAAGAAAACTCTTTGTTATGGATGATCAATCGAAACACATCAAATTATTTACGGGATCACTTATTGAGATTCAACGTTTACAACTTGACCTCGATGACAACGAAATTCCTTCAATGGTCAAGAATAATTTTCAATCAGGCTTACGCGCCGGGTTTTATGGAGGCTCTCCTTCTCAGGTTGAGCTCTTTATCTACGAAGAAGACCTTGAAAATGCACGCCCGATTTTAGAAGCTTTTAAGAAAGCTATGGGCATTTAATTTTTTATCATTATTTTTTCTATTCTCTAAAAAAGAAATATATTTGCAGCCCTTATCAATCAGGCCTCGTGGCGCAACTGAATAGCGCATCTGATTACGGCTCAGAAGGTTACAGGTTTGAATCCTGTCGAGGTCACGAATGAATCAAAAAGCAAGCTAAATCATAAAGCTTGCTTTTTTGATTTTGCGGCTTTTTGATTTTCAAAGCGGAGCTTTGTCAGGAAGGCCGAAGGCAATCCGTTTCGTAATCACTCCTAATATTTCTTTTCTGAATACCGAACTTTGAATTTCGAAGTAGGCTTGTGAGGCGATCGGAACTCAGGCGATCGGAGCTCAGGCGATCACTTGCGAGGCGATGAGAAAATAAATTATCGCTTATAAAGATCACTACCAAGTAATCCTGTTTGAATATCGAACTCTGAATACCGAACTCTGAATGTCGAAGTAGGCTTGTGAGGCGATCGGAACTCAGGCGATCGGAGCTGAGGTGATCACTTGCGAGGCGATGAGAAAATAAATTATCGCGTATAAAGATCACTACCAAGTAATCCTGTTTGAATATCGAACTCTGAATACCGAACTTTGAATTTCGAAGTAATTCAATTGAAAATTGCTGCTTTTACTCGGAATTTTGATTTATAAGGATCATTGCCAAGTAATCCTGTCGAGGTCACTTTACAATAATGCAATCATCTACAAACTAGCTGATTGCATTTTTTATTTAGGTGTCTTGGTCCATATGAAGTCCAAAATGGTACGATTATTATAACGGCAGAACTGAAAATCAACGCAAACTTTCAGAAGTAAGCGAGAACTTGGAATTGCTTATTGCCATTGTTAGTTTTAAAACTTTTTAAGTACCAAGCTTATTTATTTTTAATTTTCTATTTCTATTTTTCAATATATGTGTTTACTCTCGGTTTACCACTAAAACCCTTATTGGATATAGTCTTTGTTGTGCATCCGTTTTTTTGTTTACTTAATGGTAGAATAAGCATTCCTTTTTTAATATCTCAAGGTCAGGCTTATATTTCATGGATAGTTCCGCTCTATTGTATGCCTTTTTTGAATATTTGATTGCCATTTTTTTTATATCCGTTTGATTTATCGTTTCTATTGATTTAAATGCCTTTTGCAACCTTAGCATCACTTCTAAATTACCAGCACCATCTCTGGAAATAGGTGTGAAAGCATCATCAAAAAAATCTATCATCGAAATGCTGGGAACTTCTATACAATCATAAAGGATGGTAGTTTCTTTTTTATTTTCAATTGCTTCGTTCCATAAAAAAAACAGTCGTTCATGACTGCCAATAATTTGAATGGCAGTTCCGGGATCATTAATTCCCGTAGATAGTGCTTTGCTGGCAATTTCTGTTAATGCAATAAGCCCAAATCGAGGATCTTCGTCATACAATCTGGTATCACCAATATGAATGGCAGCATTGATCTTTTGTGTTATTTCGTCCAAGTTTGAATCCTCAATAGTAGTGAAGGATGTAATCTCAAAATTTTCATGAATAAAATCTCCTGGTAGACAATGGAGTTGAATTTTCAAGCCCATCTTTTTAGCCAATGCTTGTAAAGCTGCCATATCTACATGTTGGACATAACCAACAGAGTTACTAAGAACGGATTGTCCATGTGAGAAAGGGGTCGTAATAGGAAGCGCATTCAGGAAAGGTTGTTTAATGTGTGCGGATAATGATTTAGCAGCAACCGATTCTATCTGAGATATGGTATATTCTAATCTTCCTAATCTTGAAATTCCGTCTACCCATCTTAAGAAAGTAAGTATGACCAATGTCAATAGCGATAAGGTGAGTAAAAAAAGAATAAATATTCCAGACTTGTCATAATACCCATTATCAAGGGCTACGGTAGCAACTATACTAAATATGAATGATCCTATGAAAACAGATAGGGCATTTTGCGACACATCATCTGTCACTACAATCTTAAATGACCTTGGGGTTGCAGTGTTACTTGCTGCAGCGAATGCTGATAACATTGATGCAACAGCAAATATTGAGATTACCAACATACTGGCAGATATAGTGTCCAGCAAACCCTTAATCGATTCTGTTTTTATGCTAGGAACTAGTGTGTCTAATCTGGTTCCATCTGCTTGGTGAGCAAATAATGCCAAAGCAACTGATCCTAAACAGAATAGCAAAGGTCTAAACCATAATTGCTCACGCAGCCTGTGAAAATAAATAACGATAGTTTTTTTCATAACCTTCAAATTAGGTTTTAAGCATGGTGCACAACTAGCTATATGAAAATATTTATCAGCTTATATCGGACTATTCAACACAATAACAATGCAATCTTACTTTCTTGATAGCTTTTAATCAAAATTAACATCGAATATATTGGTTTTACTTGAAGAATGTTGTGATTTATATCATTTAGTGAGAAAAATACCCTTAGCGGGGGATACGAAGTACCTTCGAAATGAAGTTTAGCAGAGAATGTTACAATGAATAGATTTAGGGCTTAACTTTTGAATTCTAACCTTATATGCCAGGAATCGCCAAAAGACTGTAAAAGCTTAAATCGTAATGCTATATGTGCATGTTTGGTATGATCATTTCACCTATTTTCTCGTCATATACGTAAATTGAAATCTAAAACTCAATGGTTAATATTGTTGGCAATAGTTTATTTTAAATAATCATTTGCACGAACTAATCTATATTCAGGTGAGACTTCAAATAAAGTATTAAGCATGTTCATATGACCAGATCCGTAGATTACTAATATTTTATCATTAGGCTTGGTTGGAATTTTCTGTATGTTCCTGAATATTCTTAAATTTCGATTATACCACCAACCTGTTGTAAAGTCTACTCCAAAAAATTCATTATCATCTGTCTCGTATTTAAAAATACTGATTAGATAGTTTCCTAAATCATGTTTCAAGAATTCTTCACTATTTCTATTACGTAATTCTGCCAAGATACCTTCACTTTTAAAAAGGTTGTCGTCTTCATATATCAACAAGGAGTCTGGGTTGTTATAGAAAAAATTCATAAATTTTTGCTTTGCAATCGTATCATTCCCATATACAACTTGTTGAATTTCGTCAGGAAGCTTTCCCCAATCATTAACACAATAGAGGGTTTTTAATCTAAACTGCTTTGCCAATCGAAATCCAATCTGTTCTGTTTCGCTCCTTTCTAGCATATGCTTACCGGTAAGATAAGCTTTATAAAGGGAGTCAATTTTAGACTGTTTATCCGGATCAATTTCAATAGCTATTATTGTAGGCTCAAATCTGGCAATCATGCTAACAATTGTTTCTATTTCATTTTGATATTCGGGCTTTAATACATCAATCTGATCTTTTTTATCAGTCTTTTGAACGTCTCTATTGTGAAATGCAAAATGAAATGTTCCAAGTGTTAATACTTCAACTTCTTGCGCTTTTAAAATCGAATAAGAATGAAGTAATAGTATTACAATAATATATCTTTTCATGTTTACTTTTCTTGGGTGACGACTTACATAGTTGTTTTGCTACAAATTATTGCCAACTAGCTATATGAAAATATTTATCAGCTTATATCGGACTATTCAACAAAATAACAATGCGACCTTACTTTCTTACTAGCTTTTGATCAAAATTAGAATCGAATATATAGGATTTACTTTAAGAATGTTGTGATATATATCATTGAGAAGTAAATATACCCTTAACAGGGGATACGAAGTGCCTTCGAAAGAAGGTTAAACAGATAGTTTTACAATGAATAGATTTAGGTCTTATCTTTTGAATTCTAACCTTATATACCATGAATCACCAAAAGGCTGTAAAAGCTTAAATCGTAATGCTGTGTGTGCATGTTTGATATGGTTAATTGCATGATTTCAACCTCGCATGCGTAAATTGATTCATGCAATAATTATAATTTTCCCCATACCTTCATAAGGGCATATTTCAATAGATTGATAATTCTCATGGTTTAAGGTTTAGTTGTAACATATCTTTAGGGAATGGCTAAGAAATTAACTCAAGCGGATATAATTGAACGCATTAGAGAAGTCCATTGTGATAAGTATGACTTGTCAAAAATCGTGTATGTAAATCGAAGAACTAAAATCGAGTTAGTTTGTAAGGAGCATGGCAGTTGGTTTACGACTACAGAACAACTATTTAGAGGTCAAGGATGTTTCACTTGCGGAAAAAAACAGAGTGGAATATCTAAAAGGGCTTCATTTATAGACTTTGTAAAAAAGGCTAATGAAATTCATGAATACAAATACACTTACTTTAAAGATAGTTTCAAGAAATTGTCTTCTAAGACAAAGATAGAATGCCCTGAGCATGGGATATTTTTTCAATTAGCAGATGAGCATGCAAGGAGCGGGCAAGGTTGTCCTCAATGTGGTTTGCTAAAAATTGGAGATTTAAAAAGACTTCCATTAGATGATTTCATTCTGCGTTCAAACGAAAAGCATTCAGACAAGTATGATTATTCAAAGGTAGATTATAGGAGAAATAATATTAAAGTCATTATAATATGCCCCGAACATGGAGAATTTGAGCAAGAACCACAAAATCATCTAAACGGAAGTGGATGTTTAACTTGTTCTATTATTGAAACTCATGAACAGCAAAAGAAGTCTAAAGAAGGTTTTATAACAGATTCTCTCAAAGTTCATAATAATTTGTACAACTACTCTCTGATTGATTTTGCAGACATGAAAACTCCCGTGGAGATAATATGCTCTAAGCATGGTTCATTTTTTCAGGTTCCTGCCTATCATCAAGGAGGTAGCGGTTGTCCTAATTGTAATATTTCTAAAGGTGAAGATTTAGTAAAACGAATTTTGACCAATAGACAAATTGAATTTCATCAACAATTTACTTTTAGAAAACTGCGAGATAAGAGGATGCTGAAATGTGACTTTTATTTACCTAATTTCAATATGGTTATTGAGTTTAACGGAAGGCAACATTATGAGCCAGTCAATCAATTCGGGGGGGGAAAAAGGCTTGAATGAAACACTGAGAAGAGATGATATAAAAAGAACTTACCTCAAATCAAATGGCATTCATTTATTAGAAATTCATTATCAAAACCAATGTGTCGAAGAAACCATTTTGATATTTATATCAGAATTAGATGTGTAGTTTTTCACTCCCCTAACTCATCAATCAATTCATCTAACTCCATATTCCAAAAATTATAATACACCAATTTCCTTATTTCTGAAGTTTAAGCATCATACAAATCTTCCAATTTAAGGCACTGCCATCCGACACTTTTTTGCTTTAAAATAGATTTAGGCAGTAGATATACATTTCAGTATAATCATCGCTAAAAACGATATTAGAACAACCTCCACTGCCGCACATTAGCATTTATTTTTTCTTGATGCCCTCGGTAAGTATTTAAACACCCTCGAAAGTGATTTAGCATCCTTCGTCCTATATGATCCTTTTGGAACAGGCATTTAACCTATATTTAAACTTCAACAACCAAACATATGATCCCCTTCTTCAGAGGACAGAGCGTCAAGAAAATGTCTGGTAGACATTTTTAGCGCATGGGCCAGATGGCGCGCGGGCATTGATATTAATAATTATGATAAATTTTTTTAGACGAATCAGAAAAAAAATGGCAGATGATAATAAGCCTCTGAAGTATATGAGATATGCTATTGGGGAGATTATACTGGTGGTGATTGGGATATTAATAGCTCTTCAGATAAATAATTGGAACGAAATCAACAAATTAAAGAAAGAGGAACAAAAACTACTTATTTCTCTAAATGATGACTTTAAAGAAAATAATTTACGGCTTCAAGAAACTATTAAAAAAGAAGAAAAGGTTATTAGATATAGCAAAGAATTAATAAAAACTATTTTGTCTAATAATAAACATATTACGCCTGATTCAATAGCGGAAATGTTTACTAATGGTGCACAATCTTGGTATAGAGCTGAATATGTTACCGGTACTTATGATGGCATTTTAAGTTCAGGAAACATTAATATTTTAAAAAATGAAACTCTAAAAAAAAATCTTGCTCAATTTACATCTGAAGTTAAATCTGGTTTTGAGGACCATGAAGAATCTATGTTCTTTATGAATGAGATTAATAAGCTGGCCGCACCATTTTCTCCTACTTTAATGAGGCATCAAGTATATGATGACTTAAACCTCGTAATAGGCGATAGTAAAATTAAAGAAGCTGCTAATGAAATTTTATCTCACAAAATATTTTTAGGGTTATTGATAGATAAAACGATTGTTGAAAACCATAGACTAATATATCAACTTAAAATCCAAGGTTATATAAAAGAAACACTTGCAATTATAGAATCTGAATTAAGAAAATAACGAAAGCACAGCACCGTGTATAATTAATTGCTTGGGGCACTGCCGACTTGCGAACATTCCTTCGGAATATTCTATCTGTGATTTATTTGCTAAGTTAACCGCTAAACCACGCAACTACTCATAACCGAGACCGTTGATAGTAATTTTAATAAAATCACTAAAACCAAAAAAATGAACAAAATAATTTATTCGTTTCTAATAATTGCCGCTTTAAGTTGTAATTCAAATAAACACAGCCGGGAAATCTCCTCTAATGTTGATCTGGCAAATACTCTGGAAAATTATTATGATGAAAGGATGGAACTATTTCCACTGGAAGCAACTTACAATGGTGATACCCGCTATAATCATCTTTTGCCTGCTGATTTTACAGATAGCTACCGTACCCGGCTCAAAGATTTTTTCATTAAATATAAGCAAGCGCTCAGCAAGTTTGATCCAGCCACTTTGAATGACAATGATAAAAAAAGCTATGACATTTTAAGCTATGATATAGACATGGAACTCCGCGGATTGGATTTAAATTTCATGGGAAGCACATTTTTAAACGACAACATATACATCCCCTTTGACCAGTTTAATGGGTTGCCTCTCATCTTCGGGCAAATGGGATCTGGCAGTGGTATTCAACCTTTTAAAACAGTTAAAGATTACGAAAACTGGTTAGAAAGAGCTACTGCTTTTTCGGTCTGGACTGACAGTGCTATAGTAGCTTTTAAAAAAGGTATCGAAAATAATTATGTGTTGCCTAAAGCAGCAGTAATAAAAATGATCCCGCAGATGTTGGACCTTGTTACCTCTGATACAAACAACAGTTTGTTTTATGGCCCCGTCCAATTAATGCCTGATGACTTCAGCGATGCAGATAAAAAAAGATTGACCGCAGGATATATTGATGTGATCAATAATATCATTGTGCCTTCTTATAAAAAACTGGCCGATTTTCTACAAACGGAATATTTGCCAAAAGCCAGATCAACTTCAGGCATTAATGCATTGCCAGGAGGTGATAGTCTATACACCTACCTTGTTAAATACTGGACCACAACAAATAATACTCCAGATAAAATTTACCAAACGGGTCTGTTGGAAGTGAGTCGTATCAGGGATGAAATGGAAATGGTAAAAAATCAGCTTGCATTCAAAGGCAGCCTTGATTCTTTGTTCACTTTTATGAGGACGGATAAACAATTTATGCCTTTTAAAACTGCAGAGGAAGTGTTGGTTGCTACCAGGAAAATACAGGAGCGAATCGATCCGAACCTAAAAAAAATGTTTTCCCTAATGCCACAAACAAAATTTGAAATACGGCAGACGGAAGACTTCAGGGCAGCAAGTGCTAGTGCAGAATATTATCCAGGCTTGCCTGATGGCAGCAGGCCGGGCATTTATTATATCCCCATTGTGGATGCAACAAAATTCAATATTACCAATGGTATGGAAAGTACATTCCTGCATGAAGCATTACCAGGGCATCATTTCCAGATCAGTATTCAATCTGAAAATAATGATTTACCTGCATTTCGGAAATACATTTGGTATGGAGCCTATGGTGAAGGATATGCCCTGTATTGTGAAAGTTTAGGAAAGGAACTGGGATTATATACGGACCCTTATCAGCACCTTGGTGCTTTGGGTGATGAGATTTGGCGTGCCATAAGACTGGTGGTAGATGTTGCTATACATACCGGTAAAATGACACGGGAAGAAGCCATTAACTACATGATGCAAAATTTAGCCATCAGCAAAGATGGGGCAGTAGCAGAAATAGAGCGGTATATGGTTAATCCCGGCCAGGCATTGAGCTATAAAACAGGTTCTTTAAAAATTTGGGAGTTACGAAATAAATACAGCAACATTTTAGGTGATAAATTCAATCTGGCCGCTTTCCATGATGAATACTTAAAAGATGGTTGTATGCCCTTAGACATTATTGAACGCTCCATGGATGAGTGGGCAAATAAACAGTGATAATTATTATTTTTCACATCCAAAAATTTGTACCTAAAAATATTTTGAGAATCTGCATTGAACATATGAACTTGATCCTAATGAGTAAAAAAACTACTGCCAGCACCGTGTATAATTAATTGCTTGGGGCACTTGCCGACTTGCGAACATTCCTTCGGAATATTCTATCTGTGATTTATTTGCTAAGTTAACCGCTAAAACACGCAACTACTCATAGCCGAGACCGTTGTGCACCATACTAAAATGAAAACCAAAATGCTAAAAATTAAATCCAAGTTTTATTTTTTTATTTTCCTAACTTTTATCTGTTTTTCATGTAATAATGTAAAAAAAACCAAAAAGGAAAACATAAATAAATCCTTATCAAAATATGAATTAGTAAAAGACTGGCCCCAGTTACCGCAAGGATTTTTATTAAGTGCCGTTTCTGCTGTAGGAGTGGATATCCAGCAAAATATTTTCATGTTTCAAAGAACAGGCAGGGAATGGACAGAGACCTTTCCCGACTCTTTAATTTCATCTAATACCGTATTTCTACTGGATAGGCACACTGGGAAAATATTAAACAGCTGGGGAGCCAATCTCTTTATAATGCCACATGGATTGTCAGTCGATAAAGAAAATAATGTTTGGATAGCTGATGTTGGTTTGCATCAAATTTTTAAATTCAGTCACGAAGGCAACTTATTAATGACATTAGGGGAAGCAAAAACTCCAGGAAATGATTCCCTACATTTTAATCTTCCCACAGATGTTGCTGTTGGAGATGATGGTTCATTTTATGTAAGTGATGGATATGGAAACAGCAGGATTGTGAAATTTTCAAAAGAAGGTAAATACCTTTATGAATGGGGAAAAATGGGAGACCAATCTGGCGAATTTAATACACCCCACAGTATTGATTTGGATTCACATGGGAAAGTTTATGTCGCTGACAGGGAAAATAACCGAATTCAGGAATTTGATGAAAATGGACAGTTTTTGAAGCAATGGAAAAACACTACGGCAACACAATTATATGCTTTAGCAATTGACAAAAAAAATAACCTATTCGCAATTGATAATTTAACTGTCAATGATTCTTTAGTCAAAGGGGCTGACATTTTACATTTCGATTCAAAGCTAAATTTATTGATGCGATTAGGCAGGGCTAATGCAGATGGTATTTCTGTTCCTCGCTATCATGATATAGACGTTGATGACAACGGAGATATTTATGTCGCTGAAACATCCGGTAAAAGAATTAAGAAATTTAGAAAAATATCAACCGAATAATATAAGAAAGTACGAGGGCACAACACTGTATAAAATTAATTGCTTGGTTCTTGCCTACTCGGAAAACCTTATTGATTTTCCTCTGGTTAGTTCCATTTTTACTAGATTAGGTGCTTAAACACGCAACGAATCTTATACAAATACGTTGGCATTCATTACGAAACCTGAACTAATATAGAATTAAAGATGAGATTTATATTTACACTCTTTTTACTAATAACAATATCTTGTACAAACAAAAACAAATCAAAAAAAACCATAACAAGTATTGATAGAACTGAAAATCTTATTGCTGTTTTAGACACTATTTGGGAAAAAGAACAAACACCAATAAGATTAAGAGATTCTTTGATAAATATTTATGGAGCAGAATCTAAAGAAGCTGAAGTATATCAAAAAGAATATAGAAAAAATCACACTCTTAATATTAAAAAAATCAAAAAAATCCTTGACAAATATGATTGGCCTGAATTGACACAAATAGGAGAACAAGGCAATAGAACTATTTGCAATGTTCTTCAACATGCTGATCAAAAAACAAGGGAACATTATATTCCTTTAATGAAACAAGCTGTGTTGGACAAAAAATTAGACCCAAGGTTTCTGGTTCGTGCTGAAGATAGAATTGCAACTGATAAAGGTGAGTTACAAATCTATGGAGGACAAATGAAATACTATCCAGAAACAAAAAGTTTTAATGTATGGCCAGTTTATGACCCTATAAATATCGATAAAAGACGAGCAGAAATTGGACTTGAGCCAATCGCGGAATTCCTGAAAAATCGATTTGACTTTGAATGGAATATTGAAGAGCAAATAAAAAGGACAGAAGAATTTGAAAATAAATAACGAAATGCCAACAAAGAACTGAGTTAAAATCCAAGGAAAATTAAAGAAGAAAGCAAACCAAAATTATGAATCAACTGTCTTGCAGGAGCTACTGCTCATACCCACACCGCTGTGCCTAATTGAAAGCCAAAATCAATATTTATATATGAACGATTAAAAAACTTGAACTTTTAGTTTAGCGTTTGAAGATATTCAAGAATTGCTTCAACTATCTCATTTGGCTTTTCTATATACAACGAATGTCCTGCATCAGAAATCTCAACTAACTCAGCACGGTGTCCTAATTCCATTTTTAGAATGCGACCATTTTCTGGTACTGCAATCAAATCGTCTAAACCTTGAATAATCAAAACTGGAGCTTTTCCAGCAGACCACCAATCATTGTATGGAGTAGACAACCTAGTTGACCATTGAGCATCGCCAACTTCTTTGTAAAAACTATTTCTTGGATACAATGCAGCATCAGATTTTGGAGAAAATTGAGTTTTTTGAATAAGCTCTAACAGTTCTTTGTCATCAGAATAATTACCAGAGATTAATTTCTTAAAATCATGTTCGATATCCTTATGAATTGGAACTAGTCCACCTGCAGCAATCAAAACTACTGCCTTTGTTACTTCGGGATAATCTGCTGCTACACATCGTGCAACACGATTTCCAAAGGCCCTGCCAATAATTACAGCCTTGCCTAAATCAAGCTTCTTTACTAAACCAGCAATATCAGCAGCTAAATCGTGTAGTGTTAGAGAATCTAAAGAACCTTTACTTTCACCTATCCCTCTTGGATCAACCAACACTACGGTATAACCTGAATCAGCAATTAGTGGTCCGTATTCAGCAAATTGCTCAATACCAGAACCACCTAATCCAGGTAATATTATTATCGGAGTTCCTTCACCATAAATTTTAGTATGTATAACAACATTCTTTGATAAATCAAAACTTCTATCTACGCCCAAATTTGAAACAGGTTCCTGAGCCTGGACAATAGGAGTCACAAAAAATAACAAAACACATAAAAATGCTAAATTGTGAATAATGCCTAAATTTTTATTAATACTGGTAAATATTAATTTTATATTCATAACTATAAGATATCTAAATATAAACTATTTAAAATTAACCAACTAGGCACAACAAAGTGTATAATTGATAGTGGTTCAGATCTGTACCTAAGTTAGAGTAAGTCAAAGAGTACGAGTGAAAAGAGAGGGTAAAATTAAATCAATCCACAACTAATCATAATCAAACCGTTACCAAGTACTTATTCCCTTAATTGTTCACCTGCCGTATCTTTTTATAAATATCTCTTAATAGATTACTCATAGCATCATAAACATTATACAGCCGTTTCCCATTATCCTTATTTAAGCCTTCCTTTTCTATTTCGAGGGTAAGATATCATACAGGGCAATAAGCTCTCTAAGGTCCTTTTGATATTTTAAGGGTAGTGAACCCATAACCCAAAGTTAATAACTGATATTGACTTTTTGGTAAGGGTAAACATTACGATGAGTGTGGTTTGTGCTGATTGAATCCTGTAGGATTCTAGATAGCTATCCGAATCAAACTATGCTTAAAACTATTCATAATCTAATTATTTAAGACTTTGGATCAAAACGATTCATGAGCTGATGAACAAAATCACTTCCTCCTCCGATAACAGTTCCGGATAACACAATATCTACAAAAATAAAATAATTGTCTTGCCAAGTGCAGAAGTTTACAGGAGTAAATAATTCTGACATGAATCTAATACCAGAGATACTTATTAGAACTCCAAGGGTTAATGCAATCGGCTTCACCTTACTCATTCTCTTTCCTCTGAAATCTTCTACCTTCTTGGAATTATCAAGAATCCAAGGTAATATTTTCGAAATCTCATTTTCGTCTGTTGAAGTCTTTCTGCCCTTTGGCTGATTTTCTTTTATTAACCCCCTTAAAATACCCATTTTATTATTTTCAACAGCATTTATAGCATATTGATTTTTTTCTCTAAGGAGTTTTTTCTCTGATTTATCCTTGTCAGGGACAAATCCCTCCACAAATCTTTCTACTATAAGCGAGAGTATAAGTACAGACCCTAGAATCTGAGTAAACCCATTAATGTCTAAAGTAAAATTTACTTTACCAACGCCAAGGTTAAAAAAGTTAAAAAAAAGTAACGGCAAAGCAATTAAAATTGGTAATAATGATACAAATATTCTCCCTAATTTTTTTTTAGTTTGACTAGATTTGTTTTCGAATATGAATGAGTTACTCATAATTTAATGTTTTATCGTTAATTAGAAGTGATTTTGACTAACTCAATCACAAAGAATAAAGTCACCATCATCCGAATTACAGTTATTAAAGGGAAAAAGCGCACTAAGTATTACAAAAAAGTAGAGATATCTATAATTTAGAAATTTTATTTTCATAATCTCTTCGGTTTATTTTTCTTAAAGTTATACTTTCATAAATACGTGTGCATTGACAAAGATTACTCTCAAAATTGATTTTAATCAATTTAAACTGAGGTTAGGGAATCAACTCCATATCCCAATATTCCCAAAGATTAATACGTATTTCATGTACCCTCATCAGACTATTTTACTGATATGCTGACAATTATCATAAATGATCGCTGATTTAAAGTGTAACTTGGTTAAAAATATAAATTATGAAAGCTACTTTAATCACTATTTTTTTAATTTCAATGTTTATGGCACCGCTGTGTCACTCACAGGATTTAATTGAAAATACAGAAGGTTCGAAGGTGGGAATTGTTTACTTTCTAAGAGGTAAAGGTCATGCGGGCTCAGCAACAGCGTTTAGTGCTTTAATTGACGGTGTTAGAGTTTGTAAACTTAATAATAGAAGGTATTCGATACATGAGGTGACTCCTGGTATCCATGAATTTATGGCTCAATTCGGAGGTAAAAAAGGCAAAAAAAAGGCTGAAATCATAGAAATTGAAATAGAAGCAGGGGGAACCTATTATATCCAAATGGTTATGCAGGCTTCATTTTGGGTCAATGATGTTTCACCGGTTGAAATAACAAGAAATTCCGCACTTAGACTTTTAGATGAGGATAAAATAGAGTTGGATCCGAATTGTGGAGATTAAACGACCGAGTGAATCATCATTCGGGTTTTTCAATCCATCACTCCCTCTCATTTCTTCCACTTTCCCCATACCCTCATCATGGTATATTGTTGATTATATGATATTTATCATAAATACTTCCTTTAAAAAGAGTATGTTTGATTTGTATCTCAAAATATTTAATTATGAAAAAAACCATTTTATTATTTGTGGGATTAACGCTCGCATCGGTAGCATTTTTTGCACAAAGCAGAGACACCGGGACCATTGAATTTATCCCTTTTATTGGGTATTCTTCTTCCAACTTAGCTGGAGATTATACAGAAGATTTTGATGCAAGAAGCGCCTTTAATTTTGGTGCTATTGGAGACTACTATTTTAGTGATAGATGGAGCATTCGTTCGGGTCTGGCTTATAATAGTATGGGAGCTTCATTTTTAGGGTCTGACTTAAAATTAGATTACCTAAATATTCCTTTGAATGCGAATTGGCATTTCGGAGGTACAAGAAAATGGAATTTAAATTTTGGGTTTACACCGGGATTTTTGATGAAAGCAGAAATTGAAGGTGAGGACTTTAAAGATTTTGTTGAATCTTTTCAGCTTGCTCTTACCTATGGCATTGGTTACAAGATAGAAATAACAGATAGATTTAGCATTCTGGTTGATTACCAAGGATTATACGGTATGACAAATATTAATTCTGAAGGCGGTGATAATAATATCAATTATGCATCAAGTTTTAATGCTGGTGCCGTATTCGCTTTCTAATTTAGAAATACCAAAGGTTAGCAAAGAAAAATAAAAGAAATTAAGATATTTAAAAGAAACCAGCTATATCAATATGGCTGGTTTTTTTTTACAATTGATTCAAGTCTTTCTTTCCAACACTTACCACTATTTTCAAGCACCCAGTAAAACTTCAGCCTAGTCTATTCACCCATGGCAGCCTGAAAATCAGCTATAGATTCTGGTTTGATTTTAACTTCCAGCACAATGCTTCTCGAATTAATTCCCTGAATACCCTTTTTTTTGGCCTGTTTCTTGGTAACATAAAAGCCTCCTTCAGGCATACTGTGCGGATTAGTACTTCGATAGGTATTCGTGTTTAAAATCAACCAATCATTTTTCAACCGTTTGATTTCTTCTTTATCGAGCATCTTTAGAGCCCCTTGAATCTCGGTGAAATACATCATCTCGAAATTGTCCCCCATAAAAGTCATTTGATTTGTCTCATAATCATTCCCAAGTTCGAGCATAGCCATGGCAATTGAGTTGGTTTTCGCCAAACTGTCTGCAACAAATTTTCTACGATCCTTAACACGCGATACGAAATTGTCATCCAAATAATTTTCCTGGTAATAATTGTGTAAAAGAATAATATTCATCCACACTGTAGACCTTCCTTTTAAAGAAAAAACAGCATGTCCGAATTCGTCTATGTAATCCCCCTCCTTATAGGTTAAAATTGCATATTCACCCTGATCAGGTGTGGTATATTTATCGTCAACCCTTTCATAAATTCGCTGAATATCCTCCTTTTTACCAAATTTGGAAGCAGTAAGACCTGCCGCCTCGACCCATTCCCAACGCCTTCTGTTGAAATTGTAACTCATCATTACCTTGCCGTCACTAATAATTTGCTCCCATTTATAATCATAAAAATAGGTTTTACCTGATTCACGGAATAATATCTTTTCAGTATACATTCCTTTGCGTCCGTCAGAAAGCGTTACTTCATGTTTTTTGTCGCTGTCTTCAGTATAATACAACCTTTTCCCTTCTTGATCAAATATACCACTTTGGGCAATGACATTAAACGACAGAAAGAGTACTAAAAGAAAAATTGATGATTTCATAGAATATGGGTTAAGTTAATAGCCTTATCTAATAGATAATAAGGCTAACATTCGGCTTAAAACTAACTAATATTCTCCGGGTATGCAAGTTGCCCAATCCTCAAGTCTTCCATCGTTAGTTTCCTTACTTCCGGAGTAGGCGCATTGCATAGATTCCCTGATTATATCAATGTAAGCAACTGTCCCTCTTTCAAAATCATTCAACTATATTTAGTATATTGTTATACTCAAAAAGAAGCAGAAACAAGTGACAGTAGGGCGTTAAGGCTTATGATATTAAGAGTAGCAAGAACCATTTAACTTTTTTAACTACTTGTCTGCAAGCTGATAAATAAATCGGAAAATTGAATTATTTATATCAGAATTGAATGAAATGTTTATCTTGAAAAAATAATAAAAAATCAATGCCACAAAACCGTCAACTTGCTGCTATTATGTTTACTGATATTGTAGGTTACACTGCATTGATGGGCAATGATGAAGAAGGAGCTTTTAGAATACTTAGTAAGAACAGAGAATTACAAAAACCAATTATTGAACAGTATAATGGAAAATGGATAAAGGAATTAGGTGACGGAGTGATGGTGAGTTTCAATACTGTCTCGGATGCTGTTAATGCAGCAATTAGAATTCAGAAAGAAAGCCTCGCTGTACCTGGCCTTCATTTAACAATAGGCATACATCTTGGCGAAGTGGTATTTGAAAATGAAGATGTATTTGGGGATGGTGTAAATATTGCCGCAAGGATACAGGCCTTTGCAATTCCTGATAGTATTTACATTTCAGAAGCAATCCATAACAATATTTCGAATAAGCAAGGCATTGAAACAAGTTTTGTAAAACAAGTAAAATTAAAGAATGTAAATTCTCCCATGCGCCTGTATGAGGTGGTTACAGCTCCTAAGAAAGATTCTTCACAAATACCAATTACGGGATCGACACAAGAATCATCAGGAAAAAGTATCGCAGTTCTTCCTTTTACGAACATGAGCAATGATCCTGACCAGGACTATTTCTGTGATGGAATTTCAGAGGAGATTATAGATACGCTCGCTCAGCTAAACAACCTGCGCGTTATTGCTCGGACATCATCTTTTTCATTCAAAGAAAAAAACCTTGATGTGCGGGAAATCGGCAGGACACTGGATGTGACGACGCTCTTAGAAGGCAGTGTGCGTAAATCAGGGAATCGTTTGAGAATTACCACCAAATTGGTGAGTGTTTCTGATGGTTCTCATTTATGGACGAACCGATATGATCGTGAACTTGAAGATATATTTGCCATCCAGGAAGACATTGCCAAAAATGTTGCTACTGAACTCAAAGGTTTTCTTACCAGCTATGAAAAAGAGGTTATACGGCCTCAGAAAACAGCGATCCAAGCCTATGAGTATTTTCTCAAAGGAATTGAATTATTTCACCAGTTAAACCTCTTGGAATCTAAAATAATGTTTGAGAAATCGATTAAAATCGATCCCGATTATGCTCCATCCCATGCAGGCCTTTCAGATGTGTTCTGCCAAATTTATGAATGGCATGGAGGAAATAATGATGACCTGGCACTTGCAGAAAATCATAGTTTTAGAGCACTTTCTATATCCCCAAACATGGCCGAAAGTCATGCGTCATATGGATTTGTTCTCTCCTTGCGTAAAAGATACGATGAAGCTGAAAAAGAATTTATAGAAGCTATAAGGCTAAATCCAAATTCGTTTGATGCCTATTACCGATATGCGAGGTATAGCTTTTCCCGTGGTCATATTGAAAAATCTGCTGAAATGTTTCTTAAAGCATCCGAAGTCAGACTAGAAGATTTTCAAAGTCTTCTTCTTCTTGCCCAGTCATTAAGAATATTGGGGAAGAATGAAGCTGCTAAGGCACTTAAAGAAGGGCTCATTAGGGTCAGAAAGCATTTGGAACTCAATCCAACGGATAGAAGAGCTCTTTCTTTGGGAGCTGTTTCACTTTTTGAAAATGGAGAAAAGGAAAAGGCTATGAAATGGATTAACAAGGCAGTTGAGCTATACCCCGAAGATGGAGGGGTTATCTTTAATGGAGCATGCCTTTATGCAAAAGATGGAAATAAAAAAAAGGCCATTAGTTTACTGGAAGTAGCAGTCGAGAAAGGATACGGAAATAAAGAATGGATCGAACGAGATCATGATTATGACTCTCTCAGAAATGAACCACGCTTTATTGCATTGATAAAAAAGCTCAATGAAAAATATCGATAACCAATCTTATAAAAAAAGTGGTATGTCTTTAGATTCAGGAACTTCAGACCAGATTCCTAAAAATATCCCAATAAATTAATCTTTAAATAAAGAAAATTAAATAGAAAAAGTCACCTTTCATCTCGAAAATGGTCAAAACCCCAAACGTAACATAGTCTTATGTCATTATTAAAAAACAGAGCAATTATTTTTATCATAATGATGCTTACTATTTCCTGCGATGATCATAAGAAAGCTTATTTAGAGCTGGAAGCTTCTTATAAAATTAATGTTTCAGAACCTTCGGGCTTATCAATTAATGATTCAGGTACACAATTATATACGGTTAGCGATAATACTTCAGTTGTTTATACCTTATCCCCAACAGGGGATGTGATCCAAACGATTGATTTTAAAGGATCTAATCTTGAGGGCGTTTCAACCTACACAAAAAATAAACTTTTACTGGCAGAGGAATCAAACAAAAAAATTGTTGTTTTGGACATGGTAACAGGAGAATCTTCAAAGCATAAAATCAAGTATAAAAACAAGGATAAGAATAGTGGGATCGAAGGTGTTACTTTTGATAACAACAGCAACACAATTTTTATTTTAAATGAAAAAGAACCGGGGAAATTAATCAGGCTGCAAAATGATTTTTCCGTTCTGTCAACACATGATCTTAATTTTGCTGCCGATTATTCTGGGATTTTTTATGAAAATTCTTCCAATCAGCTTTGGATTGTGAGCGACCAAAGTAAAACAGTTAACAAATGTACTTTAAGTGGTGAATTGATAGAATCTTTTAAAATCAAGGTAGCGCAACCTGAAGGCATTGCAGTTACAGACAACCATATTTACGTAGTTTGTGATGCAAGGGCCATGTTATATGTCTACAAAAAACCATAAGCTTATGGAACTTTAGAAGTTAAAGTTCCAGGAAAATTAAAATATCATTCGATTATTGAAGCCCTCATTATTTCGGCTCTAATTGTCTACCCTTCTGTTTTTATATCAGGGTTTTATTTTTTGTCGTATCTTTGACCAGCTTAAAAAAGATCTGAGGGGACTTTGTTTAAGCTACATACAATGCAAATTTATTATGTATCAACCCGAGTGAATCATCGCTCGGGTTTTTTTAATCATTATTGCGCTTTAGCATCTATTTTTAAATTTCTTCTTTATAAATATCTGTAGATGTGTCGATTATGTCATTCAGACACTGATCCTGCTCAAAACGATTCAATTAAATTCTTATATTGGTATACCTAAATTGAAGCAAAAGCGATTGACAGCAAGGAATATCGGCAACAGCTCCAATTCTCAGGGTTACGAAAATCAATAAAGGAAACAAAATTAAGATTAACATCAACTATTCGGGAAGGAAGCTGCCCATGCCCACTCCGCTCAAAACCGATGAAAAGAACCCTTTTATATATCATGCTTTTAGCATTTATCCCGAGCACGGTTTTAAGCCAGTCCCGGGATATATCTAAAGTAGATTCTATCGTTGGGCTGGCTATATCACTTTCTGAAGAAGCTCTTTTTGAGGCAAAATTTGAGGAAGCAAAAAAAGCAGTGGATTTGTTATATTTTGAAAATTTCACTAATTATAAACCTAAACATAAAATACTACTCACTATACAAGATATTCGTATTACCGGATTTATGAATATCGTTTTTGCCCGAAAAGCAAACAATCTTGAAAATTTTCAAAAATTGAAAAGCTTGTTGCCTTTTGCAAAGGATCTGGACGACTACAATGTTCTTGGTCAATATTTTCTTGCGCTTTCGATTGCATACAGATCTATAGGAAAATCAGACTCTTCCTCCATCTATCAAGAAAGAGCAATCTCAATTTTTGATAAAACCAGAAACTTCGAAGAAGTTGCCAAAATAAGAGCCGGTAATATTTCCAGGCATCACAACGAGTTGCTTCAAGAAGGCAAGAAACAAGAAATATTGGAGTTAATTCCAAAGTATAAGGAGGAAATAGCATACAGTAAGGTTCACAGTATGTATGCATTGTCATACAACACAAGGCACTTAGCACAGATATACCTTAGGCAGACATTTAATTATGAAGAAGCTTTACGCCTTTTCAATCTCTCATTGGGATTAAGAAATGAGCTTGGTTTTAAACCTTTTATTCCTGCTTCATATTCATCCCTTGGGGATGTTTATATAAAAATGGGTGCATATGATCAAGCTATCAAAATGTATACCCGATCTTTAGAAATTGCAAAAGACATAGGTTTTGTCCGGTATCAATTATACCCAAATTTACAAATGGGTGATATTTATATCGAAAAAAAGCAAGCCGACCAGGCTTTAGAATATTATTTGGAGGCTTTGAAACTCGCGACTGAAAATAATTATATTTATGGAATAGATCAGTCGATCGATAAGATCAGAAAAATGGACTTGACAAAAAAGTAAATGCCTTTAAAAAGCGTATTTAGCAGGTACGTATGTGTAATGAATACAAAGTCAAAAAATAAAATAAAAAAATTCGGGAGGGCCGCTGATCATTCCCGCACCGTTATAAATCCTTAAAAGCAATCAAATGAAATTCCTTAAACTTTTCGTCTTTATTCTGTTTTTTTCAAATTCCCAGGCCCAAGTGTCTAACCTTCTGTTAAAAAAGACTGTGATTTCTGATTTTTCCGGATATCCCATTTATGAGTACTTAACTGAAGTAAAAGAGGGTAAAACAGTATGGAAAGAAAAGTATGCTTATATAGACAGCATTGACGTTTATTCGATAACATATGTAAGCGACGGCCTAAAAATCAATGGCCTTTTAGTTAAACCCAAGGCTAATGGCAAGTATCCGGCTATTATCTATAATCGTGGTGGAAACAGGGATTTTGGCAAATTGGTTATGGCCAGTGGCTTATTGACTCTTGGCAAGATAGCCAATGAAGGATATGTTTTAATAGCGAGCCAATATAGGGGCAATGCAGGAGGTGAAGGCAAAGAAGAATTCGGAGGCATAGAAATAAATGACATTATCATTCTAAAAGATGTCTTAAACGAAATAGAGGAAGCAGATACTGAAAGAATTGGTATGTACGGCTGGAGCAGGGGTGGAATGATGACATATATTACTTTGACCAAAACAAATAATATAAAAGCCGCTGTGGTTGGCGGAGCACCTTCAAACCTTTTGGGCCTGATAAAGGATCGGCCCGAGATGGAAACCAATGTACTGGCAGAATTAATTCCAAATTACGAAGAAAACAAAGAAATTGAATTACATAACCGGTCGGCAATAATGTGGGCCGATAAATTCCCTAAAAATGTTCCGATACTTATGCTTCACGGGAATTCTGACTGGAGGGTAAAACCACAGGAAAGCTTAAATATGGCACTAGAATTTGAAAAATACAGGGTTCCTTACCGTCTTGTAATGTATGATGGCGGTGACCATGGGATTTCTGAACACAGAGAAGAGGTGAATGAACAAATCATCAGATGGTTTGATAAATATTTAAAGAACGACGCGCCAGTTCCAAACATGGAATATCACGGCCGATAAAGCGCAGCTTCCAAAACGTTGAATTTAATTCGATTCCTTAATGGCAATGATCACATAAAAGATAAACCGGTAAAAACATTTTAAGACTATGCAAAACAAAAGACTTATTATTATTTTACTCATTCCATCATTTCTATTGCTGATTCCATTAATTGCAATGCAGTTTACCGATGAAGTAAATTGGACAACATCAGATTTCATAATCGCCGGAGTTTTGCTATTCGGAGCCGGATTGATATCCGAAATGGTACTGAGAAAAATAAAGAACAATAACTACAAACTGGCTCTGTTGGCCCTTATTTTAATTATCCTGATTCTAATTTGGATAGAGCTGGCAGTCGGAATATTTGGAACCCCGTTTGCTGGAAATTAAACAGGATCATGAATGCATAACATTTTGGCATCAATACAGTTTTCAAATAAAGTGAGAAGAGGGTATTCTTTCCCGGTACTCCAGGGAACTCAGGAAGTAATGGACAAACTTGATGTTTACAAATATCCAACAGTCATGGTACTCAACCAAAATAGCGAAGTGGTCTATATGGGAGCACTTGAAGCTGTTGAGAAACAAATAGAAAAAATGTTGGAGTCGATAAAATAATGACACTGCTAATTGTCAAAATCCATACCTAACCTTTGCTTCAATCAATTTAAACTGAGGCAAGGATAAAGCTCTTTTTATCTGGAATTTATTATGTTTTATAAGGGTTTTACGATGTAAGGATATATCGAACATGTACATCATCACTACGTTCCGGCATCAGGTTTTTCTGTTATGAACCTCAACCTTTTTCACTACGTAACAGGTTGAATCAAGCGCATTATTTTAAAAGCGATTTTTTGGATGAATTAAAATTATTGTATCTTGAATCACAATAAAAATCATACATATGATAAGTAAACTGAGTAAAACAGATAAAATTTTATTGATCCTGGCTTTGGGAACTTTAATTTTTTCGGAACTGATGTGGTTTAAAGGAGAAAGAGATGGTGCCCTATTTGTAGGATTATGGGTTCCGTCAATTTTGGGGTTTGCCATTTTTTTAAAATTAATAAAAGATAAAAAATGATCGATTTAATACCATATGCTGCCGGAGTAGTGACTTTCGGTTTTGGAATTGCTTTTTACTTCTTTCTTGAAGAGGTAAAAAAAAGTGATTAAAACCATGCGACAACTCAAACATAAAATTTGAAAACCCGTGCCGGATAGAGGCATGGATATGTTCTGCGTTTTATCGCTTATCAGCTAAGGACTAGCATCCACGTCTGAATACATAACCCTGAATATTGAATCATACCTGTTAAAGATTAGAAATGAAGATCTGCTTTTTCTTTTGGAAAACTGCTTCTCAGGTGCTCACTTGCGAGGCGATCGGAAGTGAGGCGATCGGAAGTGAGGCGATCGGAAGTGAGGCGATCGGAAGTGAGGCGATGAGAAATGATACCTTCAGTCCATTCGATTCAAGATCTGATGGTCCCATGACCTAATTGTCTAATGATCTAATGATCATTGAGTTGAAAATCCCTTTCTTTACGTTCATTATACCTTGCATTTTCTTTGATAAGAATATCAATGTTTTCGCCAGGATTATTAAATTTATAAAACATTTAAAAAATGAGTAAAGTCATAACATTTGGAGAGATCATGCTGCGTTTGGCACCTCCCGGGTTTTTAAGGTTCTCAC
This sequence comes from Lutimonas vermicola, assembly GCF_038433205.1. Lineage (NCBI taxonomy): Bacteria > Pseudomonadati > Bacteroidota > Flavobacteriia > Flavobacteriales > Flavobacteriaceae > Lutimonas > Lutimonas vermicola. The sequence goes on along the minus strand of NZ_JBCDNA010000003.1, from coordinate 788,966 downwards.
AAACAGACCAATTTGACGCCATTTATGGTGGTGGAGAATCGAATGTGGCTGTGTCGCTTGCTAATTATGGGATTTCAGTAGATTTTGTAACCCGCTTGCCGAAAAATGATATCGGAGCATGTGCCATGATGGAAATGCGAAAACGAGGCGTAGGCGTCGATAAAATCGTATACGGCGGGGAGCGCCTCGGTATCTATTTTTTAGAGACCGGAGCAGTATCAAGAGGATCCAAAGTAGTCTACGACAGGGCCCATTCTGCTATTGCCGAAATTGAATCAGGAATGATCGACTGGAACAAAGTGTTTGAAGGCGCAGAATGGTTTCACTGGACCGGTATTACCCCTGCCATTTCGCAAGGTGCGGCAGATGTCTGCCTGGAAGCAGTCAAAGCAGCCAGTAATTTAGGCATAACGATATCCACTGATTTAAATTACCGGGCCAAGTTATGGAAATACGGAGGGGACCGTGAGGCAATCATGACAGAACTTACCTCCTATTGTGATATCATTTTGGGCAATGAGGAAGACGCAGAAATGCACTTTGGCATTAAACCCGAGGGTCTGGATATTACCACACAGGGGCATGATGTAAAAGCAGAGGCTTTCTTGTCTGTGTGTCAACAAATGATGGAGAAATTCCCAAAAGCCAAAAAAGTAATAACGACCTTAAGGGGATCTATATCCGCTTCACACAATACCTGGGCGGGGGTTTTATATGACGGGAGCAAAATGTATGTATCGCGTCAATATCAAATCACTGATATTGTAGATCGCGTAGGCGGTGGCGATTCGTTTATGGGCGGCCTGATCTATGGCTTATTATCCTATCCTGATAATGACCAAAACGCTTTAGACTTTGCGGTTGCAGCCTCCTGTTTAAAACACACGATCAAAGGAGATGCAAACCTGGTAACGGTTGCTGAAGTAGAAAAATTAATGGGAGGTGATGCTTCAGGAAGGGTTGCGAGATAAAATATTGAATATTAGTTATTTTTGAATTTGTATTTAAAAAACCGTCAGGTGCCCCGTAGACAAAATGGTTTTATGCACTGAACAAAAAAAAGAAGAAAATGGCACAATACACTAGACTGGAAGTAGCACAGGTCATGAAGGAAACCGGATTGGTTCCTTTGTTTTTCAATAATGATGCTGAGCTAAGCAAAAAAGTTCTTAAAGCATGTTATAACGGAGGTGCCCGCTTGATGGAGTTCACTGCCCGGGGTGATTTTGCACATGAAGTTTTTGGTGAATTAACAAAATACGCCATCAAAGAACTCCCCGGGATGATCATGGGCGTCGGCTCTGTAACTGATGCAGGGGCGGCTTCTCTCTATATGGCCCTGGGCGCAAATTTTATCGTAACACCTGTCTTAAGGGAAGACATTGCCATAGTATGTAACAGACGAAAAGTGTTGTGGTCTCCAGGATGCGGAACCTTAACAGAAATTACAAGAGCCGAGGAACTGGGTTGTGAAATCGTGAAACTGTTCCCCGGTGACATCTACGGGCCCCAATTTGTCAAAGGCATAAAAGGGCCCCAGCCCTGGACAAGCATCATGCCCACAGGAGGCGTATCTCCTACCCTTGAAAATTTAACAGGATGGTTTGATGCCGGAGTGACCTGTGTTGGTATGGGTTCTCAATTGATTTCCAAAGAGCTTCTTGCCAATAAAGACTTTGTAAAACTGGAACACGATGTAAGATCAATACTGGCACTTATCAAAAAAATCAGAAAGTAACATCCATAAAAGATCACAAAAAAAAGAGATCAGACTTAATGACTAAGGGTTCTCTATGTTTATAGAAAGCCATTTTTCCAATGTCGCCGTAAACCTTTCTTTTTCTGTGTCGGTCATTTCGGTGATCCGGGCATTACCGTGGTGTTTCCCTTTGAGAAAAAACCATTCTGAATCTCCCTTTTCACTTTGCGGGACAGCAGTTGCAGACCAGGTATCTATGGCACCATTGATATAGGCCATTCGGTCTACTCCTTTTTCGAGCCAGTTATTGACGTCTTTTAAAAGCTGCCCGTCAAATTCAACCTCCATTTTATTCGGCACAAAGGTGGCTTGAGGATTCTCGTCATTTGGAAGCGCCACTAGAAATCCTTCAAATTTACTTGTCTCGTATCCATAATAACCCATTTCCTGAGCAGACTGGTAATAATGTGAACCATATTTTTTGATCTGTTCATCTCCAAAAAAGGCAATATCGGAAACAGAAAGAAGGTAGGTCACCATCTGTGCCGTCGAAGCGTTTTCATCCGGAATCGCAGAACAATCCTTGCCATACTGCCAAAATGAAAAAGGATATTCCAGGACGGTATATTCAAAAGCCTCCTCAAAAGTATGGTAGGTATAATTTACTTTGGCCCCTAAACTATAAAACTTTAAGAGCGGCAGTGCCTGATCCCTGTCAGACAGGATTCGCTCTTGAAATGCCCTTATTTTCCCCCTGCACTCATCCGAGCCAATTGTTTCCAGGAAACTGTACAATCTTTGATCCTCCAATTCCCTGTTGATCGGAGCCACGTAGGGTACGCTCACATCAACATCATCCGGATAGAAGTAACGGTAGTAAATGGTCGTTGCCCCTCCTTTGGAAATTCCGGTGCTCACCCATTTCCCGGCATAAAGCCTTTCAAAAAGTTGTTTGATATGGTGCAGGTCGGCAGTGGCCTGTTTTAAGTTCAGGTAGTCATAATCCAATGAATCGGGCAGGCTTTCTCCAAAAAACCGATGCTCCACATCGATCTGGTTTGCGCCTATAAAATCTGTGAGTTCATAAATCCTGTTTTCATCCCTGTCGTATCCTTCGGTTATAAGTACAGTGGGCCTGTCAAACCCTTTGTGGGTTAAAAACGCCTTTTGATAAAAAAACCCTTTTGAAGAATCTTCATGGTCTAAAGGTTGTTTGATCTTTAATTCATAGGTTGCCTGATAACCTTTGGCCGGCTCCAGCTTTGCGAAAATCACATCGGGAAGTTCAAACAACAGGGTATCGAGGTTTTCGACCTGTGCATTTGAAATAAAAAAGCTTATAAAAAAAAGCAGTACAGAAAAAGTATATCTATTCATCATAAGGAAGTATTCATGATTTTACCCGTTCAGGCGGGTTTGTAAAGATAATAATTCACTTGAAAAAATTCTCCGATCCTTTACCTAATTGTTTAACCGGTTTTAGAGAAAAGACATACCCAAAAAAACAGCCCCTGAAAAGGGGCTGTGGTGTAAAGAGGGGAAAATGGTTTTGCCAGGCTGATGTTCCTTTTAAATAATCTTTAGCTGCCTGCAGAACATCAACAGGTCAACTATGTTCTGGCAGTTGCATTTACCGAAAATATTCTTGCGGTGTGTGGCAATCGTGTGGTGGCTTACAAATAATTTCTCTGCGATCTCTTTATTCGAACCTCCTTTTTGAATTTCCCTGATTACTTCGATCTCTCTTTTTGTAAAAGGGTTTTCAAAGGCTTTGGATATTTTGCCTTGAATAAATTCATCATCCACATTATTTGAGCGTACCGACCAGCTCACAGGGGTCTGTATATTTAAATAAGAGATATCGGTTAACCGGGTAAACGATTTTAAAAGGTTTCCCTGATCATCCTGCTCGTATACCGATGACTGGCTCAGTAAATGAATATAGCTCCCGTCTTTTCGCTTTCTTCGGTAAGTCATGCTCAATTGCAGGTCAGGATCTTTTGTAAATGAATTTACGGCACTTGCGATCACTGACTTGATGACCTGACTCACCATAACGGCATCCTCATGGTGATAGCCTTTAAAGACAAAGTCAAAATCTACCTCAGCATCTTTATATCCCAGCAATTGATCAAATCCTTTTTTAAACAACAATCGCTTTGCCTTATAATCTGTGATAAAATGGCATTCCCCTGGCAATAAATGAAGTTCCCCGGGCAAGGCTGCTTCTGTTTGGCCCTGATCCGGAACACCAGACAACATACCGGTAACCTTTTCAAAAAAAGCTTCCATCTCCAAAGTATCGATATTGTCGATCAGTGCATCGCGATGTCTATTAAAATGACCTTTCATAAGGGGCTTTATTATACATGTAAAATTAAACCGTATATTTGGATTGATTATATCCTCGCATAATAATGAGATTATTTTTTTTTACCATATTTATAAGCCTTAACGTATTTTCACAAAAAATTTACCTGGGGGATATGACCGGTTATAAAAATTCATCTCTCGATACTCTCAGGCAAGAATTTCACGTGTATTTAGATGATCGTATCTTGACCATCGACCTATTTAATTTTGAAAAACGAACAGCCCCCCTTATCTATGAAGAAGGTCTTAGTCCGGGTAACGATTACCTGACTTTAAGCCCTGTTTGGATGTCAAACAACATTTATTTTGTTAGTGGTAGTGGTGGCATGGTGTATTCCGTACAAAATGATACCGTTAAACGAATTGATAATTCCTTTGATCACGGCATGCAATACGGGGCCCCCATTTTTGAGCATGAGGGTACACTTTTTAAATACGGGGGTTATGGCTTTTGGTCAAATCGCGATTTTTTTACGTATTTTGATATGAATCAAAATGAATGGGAAGTCTACCACCCTATTGAATCTAAAGTAGTCCCTCAAGGAATAGGCTATCCCTATGTTATCAAAGACAAGAATCTCTTTCATGTTTTTGGCGGGAGCACAGTAAACCCAAATAATCGCAGGGAACAACTGAGTAACAATGAGCTCTGGGCATTTGATTTTAAAACCACTACATGGAATTTTCTGGGTAAACACGAGGAGATCGAACAGTTTCCTAAATCGATTCCATACCGCAATAAACTGGTTTTGGTCAATAACAACCATATCACTGTGATTGACATAGAGCGCAATACCAAAACAGTCTATCTGCATAGTCCCATAACAGCCCAGATTAATGGAATTCGCTATATAAGTTATGCCGGTGGACGGTTTTATATGTTTCTTGCCAACAGTACCGGCGCATATCTGTATATCGTTCAAGAGGCAGATTTTTTTGGGAAAACCATTGAACAGACAAATTTTTACAAAAACCAGGCCTACTGGCTGAAGCATGGAGGTGTTTTTTTTCTGGTCATGCTTTTTATCATAATGATTTTCTGGCTGCTCAAAAAATATTCTTTGAGCAGGAACAAGATCAAACTGCTTGATAACGGGCTTCGCTACCACCTTAAATTTACAGAGTTTGACCAGGAATCCATGGCGATTATCAGGCTGCTGCTAAATGAAAAAGAGGTTTCGTCGAGCAAGATCCTGCAAATCGTCGAAAAACCACAATACAGCCCGACCCATAACGAGCGTATCAAAGTACAAAAGATTAAAGACATCAACATAAAAATTGGCGTCTTACTGCGCTCAAAAGAAGATATGATCACGAGTTTTAAATCTTCTCAAGACCGCAGAATCCGTCTTTATAAAATTCACAGAGAAAACTTTGATATAAAAGGAATTCGAAAGCGAAAAAAAACCTGAGCCTTGTTTTTTAATTTTTTTTAGTATCTTAAACCTTCATTAAAACTAATAAGATGCACCTGCCCTACAGACTCGAAATCGCCCTTGAAAAACTGTATACTGCGTTTTACAATGACCAGTTGGATCCTGAAGATTGTTGTCATTGTGCCGTTGGAAATATTTGTGATCGCATTGACAGCTGGAAACACTTTACTGATATTCACGGCTCGGTCAAACTAAACTATTTGGGTCGCTTACATGAAACTTTAGGTAAAAGGATCAATGGGTATTCCCCTCTGGAATTGTTAAGTATTGAAGAGGTGTTTTTAAAAGCCTGCGGTTACCGGCTTACTTCCAGAAATCACTTGCTCAAACCCGCCCCGGTCATCGATAAAGAAATGATGTTTAAGGGCCTTTGTGCTGCCATTGACTATCTCTGCGGCCTCGACGGCGTTGATAATGTGATGGAATTGTATCAGCGCTTTGATTTTAAAGTTAATAGCTCGGAAAAAGTGGCGAGTCACGATGGTTGAATGAATATCGAATCTTAACTCATCACCCCGCACGTGAGGCGATCACTTCCGAGGCGCTCACTTCCGAGGTGCTCACTTCCGAGGTGATGAGCTATCCATCTCCCTTCTCCCTTCTCCCTTCTCCCTTCTCCCTTCTCACTTCTCACTTCTCACTTCTCACTTCTCACTTCTCACTTTCAACAAAGCATTTTGCTCCTCCATCAGATCAGTCAATTTACTTAGCAACTCTATATTCTTGGGCGTTTCTACAGTTGCATCTGTGGTGTCTTCTGCTTTTTTGATGAGACGGTTCATAAACTTAACCACGATAAAAATGGTAAAGCCAATGATAAAAAAATCGATGGCCGCTTCGAACAAAGCCCCGTAACCAATGGCTACCTCTTCCTTGGTAACTGAACCATCAGCGGCAATGATAGCATCTTTTAAGACGATCCGCTTATCGCCCATGTTCGTATTACCCGAAAGCAAGGATAAAGGTGGTAACAAAACCTTTTTGACCAAGACATCAATTACTTTATTGAAGGCTGCTCCGATAATGATACCTATGGCCATATCCATCATATTCCCTTTAACCGCGAAATCCTTAAACTCTTTAAATAGCTTCATGATATGTTATTTTTAAGCCGGTAAAGATATTTGTAAAAAGCTTTGGTTCAAAAACAAGTTTGATTTTTCAAAAGTTTTTATAATTCGGTATCTTTAAACCTCAATATCCTTTTCTTATGGAGCTACAGTCTCTTTATCAAAAAGCCATTGCCTTTGCCGGTGAAAAGCACCGAGATCAAAAAGTTCCGGGTACGCAAAGCAGCTATTTGCTGCACTTGTCGAACGTAGCCATGGAAACGATGATTGCAGCCCGGCATACAGATCATTTTGACCTGGGTTTTGCCGTTCAGGTGGCACTGCTGCACGATGTGCTCGAAGATACCAACACTACTTTTGACGAACTGCAGGCCGCATTCGGTAAAAAAATTGCCGATGCCGTCTTGGCCCTTTCCAAAAATGAAGCCCTCGAACCCGAGGCGCAAATTCCTGATAGCCTTGAACGGATAAAATTACAGCCCAAAGAAGTATGGGCCGTAAAACTGGCCGACAGGACGTCTAATATGCAGCCTCCTCCTGCTCATTGGGATAACAATAAAAGAATCGGCTATCTGCTTATGGCCTGTGTGATCTTGTCGATGCTTAAAGGTGGGAACCACTATCTTGAGAAAAGGCTGGAAGAAAAGATACTGGCTTATGAGCAGTATATCGAAACAGCATAAAACTGAACAAGTCAACCAATTTTTGCTTTAATTCCTGTACGATAAGAATTTTTCCGGATATATTGATGTCAGTATTTAAAGGCTAGTTGTTTTTTTCTCCCCATAACACTGCCCTGAAATTGAAAGAATTATTTTTAATTTTATACGTAACATTTTCTCAGTAAAAGCGTCAGGTTAATGAACAGATTTTTTGGTCTAAAAACAGCCCAACCATGACCAGCCTTATCAAAACCAAAAGAATTATCAGTATAGATGCATTGAGAGGTTTCGCCCTTGCCGGAGTCGTCCTCGTGCATATGATTGAACAATATATGGCCGGGCCTGCACCCGAAGGTTTTATGGAAGGGGTAAACGGCCTTCCCGACCAGATTGTACAGGGACTGTTGCAACTCTTTTTCGCGGGTAAGTTCTTTGCCTTGTTTTCTATTATTTTCGGATTGAGTTTTGCCATTCAAATGCATTCAGCCGAGGAAAAAAATATAAAATTCGGAGGCCGGTTCATTTGGAGAGCCGTGCTCCTTTTTGTGATAGGCTATGTCCATCAGCTATTTTATCGAGGTGACATTCTCACCATCTATGCTGTTTTGGCTCCTTTCCTTATTCCTTTTTACAAGGTTCCTGCCAAATGGATACTGATCACGGCCGGATTGATTTTCCTGGGTATTCCCAGGTTCATCGCCTTTTATATTTTCGGCGGAGAGAGCATCACAGGGATACACCCTATGATGGATACCAATAATGAGCAGGTCCTGACCTATTTTGACAGCATTCAAAATGGTAGCCTGATTGAGGTATTCAAATCCAATGCCGTTTATGGAATGCTGACTAAAATCGATTTTCAAATGTCGATATTTGGACGGTTCTACTATACATTCGGTTACTTTTTAATTGGCCTGTGGCTGGGCAAAACAGGTGTTTTTAAGGATATCGCCGGCCATGCCAAAAAGATCAAAAACATTATGTTATGGGCCATTGCAGGCTTGCTGGTTTCGGTGGTGATCACCTTCGCTACGTTTGCCACCATTGCCCAGCCCGTTGATAATGCCTCTTTGCATTTTACATTTGGTATGAACTTTATGGACTGGATCAATATCTCCATGTCGACCATTATTTTATGTGGCTTCCTTTTATTGTTCCAAAGGGATATCTGGGAAAAAAGATTGACTTTTTTTGCTCCCTATGGCAGGATGGCACTTACCAATTATGTCCTGCAATCAGTGATAGGTACCTTTATCTTTTTTGGATGGGGCCTGGGCTATCTGGGACAAATTCGATATTCCTATCTGTTTTTGATGGGGCTGCTGATAATAGCCCTTCAAAGCCTGCTGAGCAAATACTGGCTCAAAAGGTTTAAATACGGTCCGCTTGAATGGCTCTGGCGCAGTGCCACCTATATGAAATGGCAACCATTCCTCAGGACAGAACAATAAGCAAATGCCTCTGATGCCATGGCTTAACCAATGTCCTGCAATAACTTAGATCATTGAAGATCATGGTTAATTTGAATACATTTGTGACAATTTAATATTAAATTTATAGATAACATTCTTTTACATTTGAATGTGCCTTTAAAAGAATAACACAAAAAGTATTTACAATGAAAAAGTTGATTGCCTTAAGCGCCATTGTACTCATGTTTATTGCTTCCTGCGATTCAAAAAAAGGATCGGCAAAAATTTCTGATCAGATAAGGATTAATCAAATTGGATTTTATCCCTCATCAGCAAAACAATTCACCCTGGTAGATACCAAAGCCAGCAGCTTTAAAGTAGTAGACGGCTATAAAAATAAAGTGTATTCGGGTGAACTTATAGACCTGGGCACCTGGGAAGCTTCAGGTGAAAAAGTGATGTTGGGCGATTTTTCTTCGTTTACTGCTCCCGGGGCTTATTATGTTGTGATTAACGACACCATTGCCTCATATCCATTTAAAATTAAAAAAGAATTGTATCTGCCTGCCTTGAAAGCGGCTATCAAAAGTTACTATTTTCAAAGGGCTTCCATGGCTATTGAAGAGGAATATGGCGGAGAATACGCAAGAGCAGCAGGCCATCCTGATGACGAATGCCTGTTTCATCCCTCAACCGGCAAAAGTAAGGGGACGCTTAATTCCAAAGGAGGGTGGTACGATGCAGGAGATTACGGAAAATATATCGTCAATGCCTCCCTGTCAGTGGGTCAGATGCTTTTGATCCTTGAACAATATCCTAAAATGATGACAAACATTGGCCTTAATATTCCCGAAACGGGTAATGGAATCATCGATCTATGGGATGAATTGAGGTATGAACTTGACTGGATACAAACCATGCAGGATGACGATGGCGGCGTTTATTTTAAACTGACTGCCAAAGGATTCAGTGGATTTATAATGCCCGGGGATTATGATCTTGATCGCTATATCATTGGGAAAAGTACTGCTTCCACGCTCGATTTTGCCGCTGTTCTGGCACAGGCCTCCAGGTTGTACAAAGAGATCGACCCTGAATGGTCTGAAAAAGCGCTGGATGCTTCTGAAAAGGCGTGGGCATGGGCAGAAAAAAACGATAATATTGCCTTTAAAAACCCTGAAGACGTAAGTACCGGCGAGTATGGAGATAATGAATTCTCAGATGATTTTTTCTGGGCTGCTTCAGAATTGTATTTGGCTACAAAAAAAGACACCTACAGCAATGCCATGAAGAAGTATGAGCAGGAATACAAGCATCAGCTGGCAGACAGCTGGAAGAATTTTGTTCGCAACGTTGGCTTCCACTCTTTACTCGAAAATAAAGATGAGCTGGATGCCGAATTCGCAAATTCTCTTATTCAAGGACATAAGGCCCTAGCCAATGAGATCCTCCAAAAAATAGACCGGCACCCCTATCGTATTGCCCTGGATGATTTCGAATGGGGTTCTAACAGCGATATACTTAACCAGGCATATATTTTATGTGTCGCCCATAGGTTAACAGGTGATGAAAAATACCTTTTGGGCGCCGAACAAATTAGTGATTATATCTTTGGGAAAAATGCAACAGGATATTGCTTCCTTACTGGCTTTGGGTCTAAAAAGGTCATGTTTCCGCATCACCGCCCAAGTGGAGCCGATAGCATACCCGATCCTGTTCCCGGGTTTATAGCAGGAGGACCAAACAACGACAGGCAGGATGCACATGAAGTGACCTACCAGTCTGAATTTCCTGCCAAAGCCTATATGGATGTCGAGGCTAGTTTCGCATCTAATGAAGTATGCATCAACTGGAATGCTCCCGCAGTTTATGTATTGGCTTACTTGCAACAAGTTCGCAACTAAATGGCTGAAAATGGTTATTTTTGAAAGCGCCTATTTTTTGCTGCTGTTTTATTTATGGAAAAATTTCAACCTTTACTCGATTATATCAACCGCGTTGTTGAACTTACCGAAGAAGAAGAACAAAAACTCGTCGGCTTGATTTCCACCAGGAAATTGTTAAAGGGCCAGTTTTTTCTTCAACAGGGAGATGTCTGTAAATTTAGTGGGTTTGTGGTTTCGGGTTGTACCAAAACATTCTATGTTGACGATGAAGGACAGGAACATGTCGTTATGTTTTCCACAGAAGATTGGTGGACATCTGATATGGGAAGTTATATTGCGCAGAAACCCGCCGATTTTAACGTCCAGTGCCTTGAAAAAACAGAACTCATCCAGTTCTCCTTTGAGCAACAGGAAGAAATGCTGCGCCAAATCCCAAAACTGGAAAGGTTTTTCAGGATTATAATTGAGAGGGCCTTTGTGGCTTCTCAAAAAAGGGTGGTAAGAAATTTAAGCATGAGTGCCAAAGACCGTTACCTGTTCTTTAGAAATGAATACCCCAAGATTGAACAACGCATCCCACAATACCTTATCGCCTCCTACCTTGGAATCACCAAGGAATTTTTAAGCAAGATCAAAAGCCAATTGATCCTTGAGCAATAGAATGTTAATCTAGTTTAACATCATTTGATAAACTGCCTTATTTCATAGCCTTTACATTCATCCGATATTTGCATTGTTCATTAGAAATTAAATAACATGAAGTTGTTAATTGAAAAAGTGAGTGATCTGAATGATCTTTTGATGGAGGGAGAGAGTCTCGAAGCCCTGGACAGGTTTTATCACCAGGAAGTCGTTATTCAGAAAAATGATGAGGCACCTGTTAAAGGAAAAGCTACGAACAGAAAAATCAAGGAAAGTGAATTGAACGATATTGTTGAGTTTAAAAGTGCGAAACCGTTGCATGTGGCCTTTGGAGAGCAAACAACGATGGTAGAGTGGCAATTGAATTATAAACACAGGCGTTTGGGGGAAAGAAATTATACTCAGGTTGCCGTTCAAGACTGGAAAGAAGGCTTGATTATAAAAGAAAAACTGTATTACTGAAATAAAATAACATAAATATTTAACCATTAAATTTAATAATCATGAAAAATAGAATTCAAACAATTTTAGTAGCATTAGTAATAGCTACGGTGAGTTTTGCCTTTACAAACATTGAGGATGGAACCGTAGAAGTTAAAGTAGAAAAAAGTTCAGTAACATGGAAAGGATACAAAGTAACCGGTTCTCATAAAGGAAAAATTGCTTTAAAAGAAGGCACGCTCACTTTTAATGAAGGCAAACTTACGGGCGGTGAATTCGTGATTGACATGACGTCAATTGAAAATACCGATATGGAAGGTGAATACAAAACAAAACTTGAAGGACATTTGAAATCTGAGGATTTCTTTGGCGTGGAGGAATATCCTACTGCTCTTCTAACTTTCAAAAAGGTTACAAGTACCGGGAAAAATTCATATGAGGTTGTTGGTGACCTAACAATTAAAGAGATAACGAAACCTGTTACGTTTGAACTTTCAGTTTATGGAAACAAAGCAACAGCTAACGTGAAAATTGACAGGACTAAATTTGATGTAAGATATGGATCAACCAGTTTTTTCGATGATTTGCAAGACAAAGCGATTTATGACGAATTTGATCTTATAACAGATCTTGAATTCTAAAAAGTGAGATTTGCTTTTTAATATACCAAAGGCCGCTATTATCGTAGCGGTTTTTTTTGCATCCTATAGATATAGTTTTGTATTCAATGACATTTGTCATTGAATGACATCCCTGAGCTTAATATATTTGGCCTTTATTAGTTATCAATTTGAGAAAAAGACCTTGCTCTTAGCCTCGATCCACGGGCTGCAAGGTCTTTTTATTGCTCCAGAATAAAATGACACGGCCACGGCTGAAAGAGCTAAACTTATTTTTGGAAATTACCCATTTGCATATTCTTATTTTTTGCCTACCTTTAACTTATTAAGCTTTAATCAGATTAACTTGCAACAATATCTAGTTATTATAAACCAAAGAACATTTATCGCGCTCTTCACAGCTCTCGTGACTACGTATATGTGCTTCAGGTTTGATGTGCATTTTGATATTGATCTTACGCTTATCAGTATTGCAATGATATTTCCTCTGGTGTTTACCATTAGAGGATCGTTCAGAAGAAGGGAAAAAGCCCTGGAGCACCTGAGTGAATTTCGAAGTACCTTAAAAACCTTGTACTATTTTTTTACGAGCAACAACCTGTTGACCGGGGAAGAACAGGAGCAGGTTAAAGGAGTTCTCGTCAATATCAGTAATACCGTGATGACGCATCTGAGAACGAATGAAGTAAAAACAGACAATATTGATCGATCTATACATGAGGTATATTCTTTTGTTGATCAACATATCGAAGCCCTTTCAGGGAAAAGAAAAGAAAAAATATTTCGTTTCCTAAAAGACCTGCATGAAAGCGTTGAGAACGTGCACGCCATTAATATTCACAGGACCCCGATAAGCTTAAAGGCCTATTGCCTGATTTTCATTTATATCTTCCCTTTGATCTACGCCCCTTCAATTATCAATAGCGTAGGATACGATCATTCTCATTGGATCACTTATGCGATAGTACTAACAAGTCAATTTATTTTGATCGCCTTGTACAATATCCAAAATCAACTCGAATATCCTTTTGATGATAAAGGGCTTGATGACATAAAATTGGATAATTTCAGGTTTGACAGATAACATCCTTTTATATAGTGCAGCATTCTGAAATTACTTAGGCATTGAATACAGGATGAATGACTCGTTGTATATGGCATTCATATTCCTGTAATTATAACAGGAACTTTCTATATCCCTATAATCGTTACATAAACGAGAAATACAAAAAAGCCTTCTGAAACATCAGAAAGTTTTTAATTTTCACCTGCTAAACAACGCCAGGGCCTCATTATTTTTTCTTTTATATCCCAAATTATTTCTCAAATAAAAATATTTTGATTTTTTTAACATTTTTATAATTAATTGTTTTTTAGGTATTTATATTATTTTATTCTAAAATAATTGTTAAAATAGTACTTTGTTTAACATAGTACTGTAACATTATTGAAGATATGTAGTCTTATAAGTATAATCAACAATTTAAAAATCATGAGAACTACAATATTTAACAACAGTAAAAGAGTAAGATGGTCGGAACACAGAAATTACGCCGTCAGATCCTAAGCAAAAAAACTAATCACAGAATATAAAAAAAACAACATTATGAGAACTACAATATTTAACAACAGTAAAAGAATAAGATGGTCAGAACACAGAAATTACGCCGTCAGATCCTAAGCAAAAAAAACTAATCACAGATTATAAAAATCAACATCATGAGAACTACAATATTTAACAACAGTAAAAGAGTAAGATGGTCAGAACGCAGAACTTATGCCGTCAGATCCTAAGCAAAAAAAACGAATCACAGATTATAAAAATCAACATCATGAGAACTACAATATTTAACAACAGTAAAAGAGTAAGATGGTCGAAACACAGAAATTACGCCGTTAAAGCCTAAAAACAAATAACTTCATATGTTTACAAGCTATCCTCTTCTTCAAAAATCCACTTCAGGTATCCCGAGCGGGTTTACCGGCAGCCCTAAATAAATCATTAGGGTTTTCTGCCATACGATTATCACTGCTTTTTAACTTTCATAACAACACTTTTAGCTATACCTCATTGAGCCAAAACAATAATGTACCGGCTCCATAGAAAACCTATAAACTTTTAGACCCTGATGATTCCTTCTCATTGACACAAGCAGCCGTCTAAATTCGGGATAGCATAGAATCATAGTACCGCACGGTATGATACATCGATTTCCAAAAAAACACTAAAGGGGTATCTCTTGCGGGTTCCCCCTTATGATCTATCTGGGCATACCATTCTCCATTGTTTCTAACAAAATATTTTTGAATATAAGAGACCTGCTCCTGTGCGAGTTCCATATACGAGGGGTCTCCTGTTATCTGATAAACGTTTACCAGTCCTAATACAACTTCTGCCTGAGGCCACCAGGATTTTGATGCTTCCCAAGCCCCATCTTCAGGAATCAGGTTATAATAACCTCCGTTAACCAAATCCCTGGCCTCCTCAACAACTTTGGCCATCATCAGCACAGCGAGTTTATTTGTCTCTTTGATGAGTATTGCATCATTGATAATTCTTGCGGCATCACAGATTACCCAACTGCATTCTGCATTATGCCCGGCCCAGTTTTCGTTGGCCAGAGGTACCCAGTCTGGACTAAATCTATGAATACATGAATAATGCTCTTTTTCAATAAATCGATCAAGGATTAAAGTCAATAAATCCTGAATAGCTCCTTTCACCTCTTCCTCCCGGTAAAGTTCATAAACCTTAACAAAAGCTTCCATCATATGAAAATGGGTTCCAAATGATCTGGTCATTTTCTCACCCTTCATCCACTGCTCGTCAAACCCATCCAGGAATTGAGTTTTGTCTGCATCTTTTAAAGAGGTTTGTATAAATCGCAAATGTTCCTTGATAAGGAGTTCCAAATCAGGAGATGGGTTGATTTTTGCATAAGAGGCGAGTCCGTACAAGACAAAGGCCTGGCCCATGTTGACATTTTCAGGGTCGTGTACCCACTGCATATTGTATGTTCTCCCCCAATAGTAACCACCCTGTGGGTTGCTAAACTCTTTGAGTTTTTCCAGTGCTGCCTCTGCCAGGGGCCGTGAATCTTCAGTATCTGAAAGTTGGCTTGCCCTGGCGGACCCATAAATGATCCTTGCCAAATACATAGAGCCCAAATCTGCCTTATTATTGGGAATATCCTCAATGGAAATTTCAGGATAAACAGCAGATTGGTCGGCCCTGAACATATACAGCATCCAATACTTTAAGTAATTTTGAAACTCTTTTCCTAGTTGAAACAGCTCGTCTTTTATCATCCGGCCAAGTTAGTAAACAAGTTTTGAAAAGTAAACCCGAAACATTGTCAAATGTTGATACGTCAATCTTATATGTTAAAAAAATTACAAAATTTGATAACAGACACAGCATGTCGTGAGAACATGCTTCATAGTAAAATATCTTTGTCCAGGAATAATGGTAATTATTATTTCTCTACGGTTGATTATAATTTAGTATTTATTTGCCAAAATAATTTAGGTTAGACACCATTAGATTAATCAATTGAAGAAGGTCCCAATCTTATCGGACATAATATTCTTTAGTAAATCAGGGGGAAAAAAGGGTTTACTAGATTTTAGGATAGCTATCGTTTTGATAGGTTGGGACTATTTTTACTTCTTTTTCAGCTAAAGTATAAAGACAAATATGTTCCAAAACAAAGAATTGATTTCAGTAGAACTATATCAGAACATCTTGGATGACGATGCTAGAGGTATTATCATGATGGTTGTATCTTATCAGTTGTCTTCAGACAGAAAATTTCTGAAATTACCATCCTGAAACCTTGGAAATACGTCGAGACCGTGTTCATTTTTTCCTCTCTCCCCTTCCCAAATTATCCTAAGTCCCATTTGTTCACTTAATTACAGATTATCATATCGAATAGGTATGGAACAAAACAGATATTTTTGATTGGGCTTGTCTCTAACAAACCGCAACTGCTAGCTGCTGATATAAAAATTATTGTCTTGTGATATTTCATATAGCGTACGATATAATCAATATCCGCCTCGTAATCAAGGGTTCGAATTCTCTTGGTAGTAATGTTTAGGTTTCTTTTGAACCACTGGACCTCAGGGAGTTTGTTGGTAAGTTTTGACAGGGAATACTTCCTCAGGCTAAAATTATAATAGGTGGGAATAGGGACACTGGCATATGGTAAAATAACAAAAAATCCAGCGCCATTAAAAAGACTGATACATGACACGGGGTGTCGTCAGCACAGCATGAGGATGCCCTTATCTTTGTCAAAAATCAGATATGATCCAAAAATTACTAACCGATATTGAAATGGAGGTCAAGTATAATATCTATACAGAGCAAAAGAATTTAATAGCGGTTAAGAACTTGAAAGAGCTTCTCAATCAGATTGATTATGAAGCAGAGGCAGTGCCTTTAGAGGATAAACATAAATTATCCAGGTTGTTGGTTACGTTAAAAGGGCGGGCCCTTAGTGATGCTGAAAATCAATTGATTGAGAGAATCATCAGGAAATAATAGTGAAAAAGGAAAAGTTTCCGATTCCAGGATAAGTAACGCACATTGGGAAATCAAAAATGTAATTAGGTATCAGATATTCCAATACGGGGGTAAAAAGGAATAAGAATTGTTGCCATTAGACGACGATGAACGAATTTTGACACCAATGTGCTGTTATTAAAGGTCTCTTGTAAAAGAGGCCTTTTTTTATTCAGGCTGTGAAAGACGAGCCAGTTTATTCCATAAAAAAAAGCGGGATAATGAAAAACTCATGTTCCCGCTAATGCAAATATTAAGCATGATGTTTATGCTATTAAAGAAAGGCTAAAATGATTCTTATAAGACTACAACAAAGTTTTCGTTTGCATCGATCCCGTTATTTACATAACTGTCAGCTTCCTGATCATTTTCCCATTTCGTGCTATCAATCAAATATTTGAATTGATAACTTTTGGCAGTTTCAAGATCCAATGTTGCTTTATAGGTTCCGTTTTTGAATTTTTTCAAATCTATCGCCTCTTCAACATTCCAATCATTAAAATCTCCCAACAATTGAACTTTTTCAGCGTTCAGTGCTTCTTCTTGATTCAAAGAAAAAGTCACTTTACA
Organism: Lutimonas vermicola; assembly: GCF_038433205.1. NCBI lineage: Bacteria > Pseudomonadati > Bacteroidota > Flavobacteriia > Flavobacteriales > Flavobacteriaceae > Lutimonas > Lutimonas vermicola. The sequence goes on along the minus strand of NZ_JBCDNA010000003.1, from coordinate 771,585 downwards.
AACTGGCTTGCTTTTTAAAAATTGTTTTTTAATACTCATGACACTAGTTTTATAATTTTGGTACAAAATAAATCCAAACGTCTGACAAAAAGAACAACTTTATTGATCAATTTATATACTATATTAACCCTATTGATTTATATATATTAATTGAAGGTTAATTTTACACAAATAAAGAATCTTATAAATTAGGAGAATTATACTTACAATGACCTAAATATGTTTTCATTAGCTTAAATTTTGAGCTAATAATTTAGTATCTTTATTTGCCACTAAATAGTAATCCTACATGAAAATCCCCTCTAAAGCTCTGGTTAACAATATTCAGGAATTTAGTTTTAGTCAAAATACAATCGAAGGCCTTAATGTTGTCAATCATGGAAATGATAGCTATCACATGCTGCTCGACAATGAATCGATAGATGCTCAAATTATCAATTCAGATTTCTTCAATCGAAACTATTTGATCCGTATAAATTCAAATGTATATGAAGTTAAAATTCAAGGAGAACTTGATGAGCTTATCAAAAAAATGGGCTATACCGCCGGGACCTCTAAGGTGGTTAATCTCATAAAGGCTCCAATGCCAGGAATTATCTTAGAAATTCAGGTTAAAAAAGGGCAAACTGTAAAAGAGGGAGAATGCCTGCTTATTTTGGAAGCCATGAAAATGGAAAATTCAATTCTGAGCCCCAAGGATGCCGTGATCAAAGAAATTCACGTAACAGTTGGAGGTACCGTTGACAAAAACAAACTTCTTATTGAACTTGAATAAGCAGAACTAAAATTGCACTTATGAAAAAAATACTCATTGCCAATCGGGGTGAAATAGCCTTACGGGTTATGAAGACGGCTAAACGTTTAGGAATTAAAACCGTGGCCATCTATTCGACCATTGACAGAAAATCCCCTCATGTAACCTTTGCAGATGAAGCCATACATATCGGGGATAATCCATCGAATAAAAGCTATTTATTAGGAGATACGATCATCAAAAAGGCCCTTGAATTGAACGTTGATGCGATTCATCCGGGATATGGGTTTTTGAGCGAAAACGCCGGCTTTGCCAAGGCCGTTGAGGAACATAACATGATTTTTATCGGGCCTGGCCATAAAGCCATCAGCATCATGGGCGATAAGCTGGCAGCAAAAGAAGCCGTGAAAAAATTCAATATCCCCATGGTGCCCGGAATCGACCGGGCAGTGACAGAGATAAAAAAAGCCGAGGAGATCAGCAATCAGGTAGGTTATCCTGTTCTGATCAAAGCGGCCGCTGGTGGAGGAGGAAAAGGCATGAGAATCGTTGAATCGGCTGGTGACCTTAAAGCTCAGATGATGAGGGCTTCAAGTGAAGCTTTGTCTGCTTTTGGCGATGGTTCTGTCTTTATAGAAAAATATATAGAATCCCCCAGGCATATTGAATTTCAAATTCTTGCAGATAATCACGGAAATATTGTGCATTTATTTGAAAGGGAGTGCAGTATTCAACGAAGGCATCAAAAAGTTATTGAAGAAGCACCATCTTCGATACTTACTGCAGCACTGAGAAAAAAAATGGGAGAAGCAGCCGTTATGGTTGCTAAAGCGTGTGACTACAGAAGTGCAGGAACAGTTGAATTCCTTGTCGATGCAGATTTGAATTTTTACTTTCTGGAAATGAACACGCGCCTGCAGGTTGAACATCCGGTAACCGAATATATAACAGGGCTTGATCTCGTTGAAGAACAGATCAAAATAGCACGGGGAGAAAAGATTTCTATGGTTCAGGAAGCGCTTAGTTTCAATGGCCATGCACTTGAATTAAGGGTTTATGCTGAGGATTCACTCAATGGTTTTCTTCCTAATGTAGGCAGATTAAAAACCTATGCCATCCCTCGGGGAGAAAATATCCGACTTGATGACGGATACGAAGAAGGGATGGAAATTCCCATTTTCTATGACCCCCTGATCTCAAAACTGATCACTTTCGGGAAAAATCGCGAAGAGGCTATTCAAAGGATGGTGTACGCCATTGATAATTACCTGATCCAGGGCGTTGAAACGACATTACCGTTTGGAAAATTCGTTTGTGAGCATGAATCTTTTAAACAGGGAAACTTTGATACTCATTTTGTAAGCAAGTATTTCAGTCCGGAAATTCTGATAAAAACAAGGGATAAGGAGGCCAAAATAGCCGCCCTTTTAGCCCTGAAACTCCATCAGAAAGAACTCAGCATTTTACGAACACCAGACTAATTGAAACAGTGATATTCACACAAGGTATACCTGTTGAAAAACATCCTGATAAACTTAAACCAAATAGTATGAACAAGAAACAAAAAGCCCTGTTGGAGAAAATGGCCGAAGCCAGGTTAGGAGGTGGTGAACAAAGAATTGAAAAACAGCATAAGAAGAAAAAACTTACGGCCAGGGAAAGGTTAGAATACCTGATGGATGAGGGGTCATTCGAAGAAGTTGGTATGCTGGTTACGCACCGCAGCACCGATTTTGGCATGGAAAAACAACTGTTTTTTGGTGATGGAGTTGTTACCGGCTATGGTACGGTAAACGGCCGGTTGATTTATGTTTATGCCCAGGATTTTACGGTTTTTGGTGGGGCCTTATCTGAAACACATGCCGAAAAAATTTGTAAAATCATGGATCTTGCCGTAAAAACAGGCGCTCCTGTTATTGGCCTTAATGACTCCGGAGGAGCAAGAATACAAGAAGGCGTACGTTCATTGGGGGGCTATGCCGATATATTTTACAGAAACGTCCGGTCATCGGGTGTCATTCCGCAAATTTCGGCAATCATGGGTCCTTGTGCCGGTGGAGCGGTATATTCACCGGCAATGACCGACTTTACAATCATGGTCGAGGAAACGAGTTATATGTTTGTCACCGGACCGAACGTAGTAAAAACCGTTACCAATGAAGAAGTGAGCTCAGAAGAATTGGGAGGAGCTTCCACTCATTCCACCAAATCGGGTGTTACCCATGTAACTGCCTCAAATGACGTGGCCTGTTTAGAGGAAATTAAAAAAATGCTGAGTTATATCCCTCAAAACAACAAGTTGAAAACACCCAAACTACCTTTCACGCTTTCAGATGAATTGCGGGACGAACTGGAGCATATTATTCCTGAGGATACGCATAAACCCTATGACATGCGAAAAGTAATTAAGGGGATATGCGATAAGGATTCCTTTTATGAAATACACAAGGATTATGCAGAAAATATCGTTGTTGGATTCAATCGCTTAGCCGGAAGAAGTATTGGGATCATCGCAAATCAACCTTTGAGCCTGGCAGGTGTTCTCGACGTGAACAGTTCGAAAAAAGCGGCCCGTTTTACAAGGTTTTGCGACTGCTTTAATATCCCTCTTCTGGTACTCGTCGACGTCCCGGGATTTTTACCGGGTACCGACCAGGAATGGAATGGCATCATCGTTCACGGAGCAAAGCTTTTATATGCACTCAGCGAAGCCACGGTTCCAAGGGTAACGGTAATAACCCGCAAAGCTTATGGTGGGGCTTATGACGTGATGAATTCAAAACATATTGGTGCCGACATGAATTTTGCCTGGCCAACTGCAGAAATTGCTGTTATGGGAGCTAAAGGAGCAAGTGAGATCATCTTTAAAAAAGAAATTTCGGAAGCCTCCGACCCAGAAGCCAAATGGAAAGAAAAGGAGGCAGAATATGCTGATAAATTTGCTGATCCGTACCGTGCTGCAAGAAGGGGCTTTATCGATGAAGTTATCCTGCCCAAGGATACGAGGAGAAAACTGATCAAAGCTTTTTCAATGCTTGAAAACAAAGAATTAACCGGTCCGGATAGAAAACACGGAAACATACCTTTATAAGGTTATTTCATACGGAATCACTGCAAGAATCAACACTATACGATCTCTGCACTTAGGCCTCTCTCGAGCAACTGCGTGCATCTGGGCTTGAGTTCGTCATACTCTCCTGTTTTAACCGCACATTTGCCTTTGTAATGCACCAGATAGGTACATTGCTCAGCCTGTTCCAGTGAATGTTCACAAACTTCTATAAGCGAATCAATTACAAAATCAAAAGTATGAACATCATCATTGAACAGCACAATCTCGTACATCTTGACCTCCTGTTCGGACAGGTCAACAGATTCCTGAATTTTTTCTTTAGTTGAATAAATCATGATATTCTTGTTCAAATCATGGGGCTAATTTACATATTTTAATCCAACCCAATTATTTCTCTCTAATTTCTTTTTAAATTTTAGCCCGTTCTGCATAGCAACTTCATTGATCTTTTCAAGATCTTCATTGTAAAAACCACTTAAAAGCACCGTCCCATTTTTCTTTAAACTCCTGGCATAAATATGCATATCATTCAGTAAAATGTTTCGGTTTATGTTGGCTATGATAAGGTCATAAGCATTGGGTTTTAAGAGGCTTGCATCCCCCTCAAAAACCGATATGTTCCTGCAGTTGTTCCGCTCAACATTTTCCAATGAATTTTCGTAGCACCAGTTGTCAATATCAATGGCATCTATATCAGCAGCGCCTTTCATTTCAGAAAAAATGGCCAGTATTCCGGTGCCACATCCCATATCGAGAACTTTCTTGTCCTTAAGGTCCATCTGCAACAAATGTTGAATCATTAAATGGGTTGTTTCATGATGGCCCGTACCAAAACTCATTTTTGGTTCGATAACGATATCGTATTTCAATTGAGGATCCTTATGAAAAGGAGCTCTCACGCTCACTTGGCCGTCTACTTCGATAGGTTCAAAATTCTTTTCCCATTCTTCGTTCCAGTTTACCTGTTCAATTTTTTTGACCTCATAAGAAAAGCTAACTTCGCCTGATTCCAGAATCTGAATGCCATCGAGTAAACTGGCATTCCAGTCCTTTTCTTGAATATAGGCTTCTACCCCGTCCGGGTTTTCGGTAAAACTTTCAAATCCAGCTTGACCAAGCTCTGCAACCAAAATATCAATAGCGGTTTGCGCTTCTAATGATCCTGATTTTATCTTAAAAAAGCATCCTATATAATTCATAATGATCCTAAAGTTAAAAAATCTGTGAAGTCTTTTCCAAAAGATAAGACTTCACAGATTTGCAATATTCTTAAAAGGGTGAAAACCCTTAGATAGCCTTGATAATGGCTGTAAAATCGTCTACGTTTAAGGCTGCACCGCCAATCAGTCCTCCATCTACGTCGGTCTTGGAAAAAATCTCATTGGCGTTACCCGGCTTCACACTTCCACCGTAAAGAATAGAAACTTCTTCAGAAACGTCACTTAAATATCTTTCTGCAACCAATTCTCTTATAAAAGCGTGCATTTCCTGAGCCTGATCCGGCGAAGCTGTTTCACCTGTTCCGATAGCCCATACGGGTTCATATGCTAAAATAATTTTTGACCAGGCATTTGAATCCAAATGGAAAAGCGCATTCTTGATCTGGCTTTCAACCACTTTAAAATGATTACCGCTCTTTCTGTCTTGAAGCACCTCTCCAAAGCAAAAGATCACTTCCAGGTCGTTCTTCAGGGCCGCATCGACTTTGGCCGCAAGAAGCGAATCTGATTCACCAAAATATTCCCTTCTTTCTGAGTGGCCTAAAATCACGGTATCCACATAAACACCTTTGATCATTTGAGCAGAAACCTCTCCGGTATAAGCACCACTTGCTTCCTGGTGCATGTTTTGAGCCGCTACTTCTATAACCGATTTCTTGGTCATTTTAGACGCCTTCTGCAAATTGACAAAAGTCGGTGAAATAATCACACGGGTATTATCTAAAGTAAGTTCTTTTACAGCGTGATTTAATTCTTTGACCAAGGCCTTGGTTTCTTTATAGGTCTTGTTCATCTTCCAGTTACCTGCTACAATTTTAGTTCTCATTAAATTGGTTTTTTGGTTGAAATTAAAATGAAACGCAAAGATAACCTAAACTGATAAATTGATTACTTTTGCTGCAATCAATTTTCAAAAAAAATGACAAAACAAGAGCTAATTCATCAGATCAAAGCCAAAAGATCATTTTTATGCATAGGACTGGACGTTGACCTCGAAAAAATACCTGCCCATCTACTTCAATTAGATGATCCCGTTTTTGAATTTAACAAGGCCATTATTGAAGCTACCCACGATATAACGGTAGCCTATAAACCCAATACGGCTTTTTACGAAGCATATGGTCTGAAGGGATGGGAAAGCTTGTCAAAAACCATTGCCTATCTCAATGAAAACTACCCTTCCATCTTTACAATCGCCGATGCCAAAAGAGGAGATATCGGCAATACCTCAACGCGTTATGCCAAGGCATTTTTTGAAGATTTGAATTTTGACTCCGTGACCGTAGCCCCTTATATGGGAAGCGATTCAGTTGAACCCTTCCTTGCTTTTGAAAATAAGTTCACCATTATGCTCGCGCTTACATCCAACAAAGGAGGCCTTGATTTTCAGCTCATGCAAGACGAAAAAGGTGCGACCTTATATGAAAAAGTTTTGAAAACTTCCTTAGGGTGGAAAAACAGCGAACAGCTGATGTATGTCGTCGGTGCCACACGGCCCGAGTATTTCCAAAAGATCAGAAATATAGTACCGGATCATTTTCTTCTCGTTCCCGGTGTGGGAGCGCAGGGAGGAGATCTTCAGGAAGTTTGTACATACGGATTAAACAATGATATCGGTTTACTCATTAACTCTTCAAGAGGAATCATTTATGCTTCCCCAAATGAGAATTTTGCTGAAATTGCCAGAAAAAAGGCTTTGGAGTTGCAAAAAGAAATGCAGGTCATCCTTGATGAAAAGGGCCTTTAGTCATTATAATCCTTGAAGTTCTTGACTGCTTGTTCAAGCAGTTCATGTAAACCAACCATCTGTTTATAGCCGAATTTTTTTCCTAACTGACCAAAAAAGTACAGGGCTACCCAAACTACAGGCATCAACAAGCACATAATCATGGTTAATTCGTAATCCTGACCCAGGCTCCATCTTGAGTAAAAGATTACAAAAAACACGAAAAAAGCAATAGCCACGATAAAATGCAAAAACATAAAAAAGGTCCAGATTTTAGGTTTCGGCCCTAAAATACCTTTTACGATAGTGAAATCCCCTTCTTTTTCGATTTCGACATGCAATTGAGGTGACCAGAAATACTCTTGTTCTGCGGGCACATCAATGATAACGTGATGGTCAACGACTTTGCCGGTATAAATGCAAGTATCTTCTGAAAGCTTTTCTTTGAAACTGTCAAGAATATGCTGTTCAGATTCTTTGAATTTAAATTTGAATCTGGGTTTGAGCAGAATCCTGTTGAGCTCATCGTCATGAATAGGCTGGTTCATGGTTCTTGGTTTTAATACTTGAAATCGAACCTGCCTTCCGGCAGGCTGGGATTCAGCGGAGCTGATGCATGAATGAAAAAATATTTTCACTTCTTACGTCTCCCTTCTCACCTCTCACTTCTAACATCCCAAACCTAAATATAGACTTTTTTTCTTATCCGCAATAAGCACTTTCCTTTTCGACTTTATAAGCTTATCTTTGCAGCGATTTTATAAAAAAAACATGGGAAATATTGTTGCTATTGTTGGAAGGCCAAACGTTGGGAAATCGACGCTTTTCAATCGTTTGATTCAGAGAAGAGAGGCTATAGTTGACGCTGTTAGCGGCGTTACACGCGACAGGCATTACGGTAAAACCGACTGGAACGGCAGGGAATTCTCTGTGATCGATACAGGTGGCTATGTTGTGGGCAGTGATGATATTTTTGAAGCTGAAATTGACAAACAGGTCGAATTGGCCATTGATGAAGCCGATGCCATTATATTTATGGTTGATGTTGAAAGTGGGGTCACAGGGATGGATGAAGAAGTTGCCCATTTATTAAGACAGGTTAAAAAACCAGTTTTTTTAACAGTTAACAAAGTGGATAATGCTAAAAGAGCTGCTGATGCGGTTGAATTTTACGCGCTGGGCTTGGGTGACTACTACACCATTGCAAGCACCAATGGGAGTGGCACAGGAGAGTTGTTAGATGCTATTGTGGCAGCACTTCCTGAAAAAGAAGAAAAAGTAGAAGATGATCTGCCCAGGTTTGCTGTGGTTGGAAGGCCAAATGCGGGAAAATCATCTTTTATCAACGCTTTAATCGGAGAAGACCGATATATCGTTACTGATATCGCCGGAACTACCAGGGACGCAATTGACACCAAATACAACAGGTTTGGCTTTGATTTCAATCTTATTGACACGGCTGGGATCAGGAAAAAGTCAAAAGTAAAAGACGATCTTGAATTCTATTCGGTCATGAGATCTGTAAGAGCCATTGAATACAGTGACGTTTGTATTTTAATTATTGATGCCACGAGAGGTTTTGAGGGGCAGGATCAAAATATCTTTTGGCTGGCAGAAAAAAATAAAAAGGGTATCGTTATTTTGGTGAACAAATGGGATCTTGTGGAAAAAGACACACATACCACCAAAGAATTTGAGGCCATGATAAGAAGGGAAACAGCGCCTTTTACCGATGTTCCCATAGTTTTCATTTCGGCACTTACAAAGCAAAGAATCTTTAAAGCCATTGAAACGGCTGTAGAAGTATTTGAAAACAGAAAACAAAAAATCGCCACAAGTAAGCTGAATGAGACCATGCTGGAAATTATAAAGTTAAATCCTCCACCGGCCTACAAAGGAAAATATATCAAAATTAAATACTGCATGCAGTTGCCTTCTCCAACACCTCAATTTGTCTTTTTTGCAAATTTGCCACAGTATGTCAAAGAACCCTATAAGCGATTTATTGAAAACAAACTGAGGGAAATTTACAATTTTAAAGGAGTTCCCGTGGTTGTTTATTTTAGGAAAAAGTAACAAATCATTTTTTACCTTTAGAACTTCAGGACTTTTTCTAAATGTCTAAAAATGAAATATCAAAACGTTTTAATGCTGATGACCTTTATTTTTGCCATCGTCGGGTGTCAAAAAACGGTTCCCGGACCTAAGGAAGTAGTCAGTAAAGAAACAACTGAAATTGCTGCTAAAGTTTGTGATTCAGTAAAAGCCAGGCACTATGGGGCAGACGCTTATGGTATGAAAAAGTATATCATGGCCTTTCTAAAAAGCTGGCCTAATCATAGTGTTGATTCAGTTCAGCGAAGTGATTTACAAAGGGCACATTTGGATAATATAAATCGTTTGGCGAACAAAGGAAAATTAGTTTTAGATGGTCCTTTTTTTGGAAATGATGACCTCCGCAGGATCTATGTTTTGAATGTGCAATCCATTGAGAAGGCAAGATTGCTTTCCAATACCGATCCTTCGATTAAGGCCGGTGATTTGGAGATCGAACTCCGGGAATGGTATGCATCAGCCGCTTTGATGGAGGTCAATGAGCTTCATGCTACCTTTGTTAAAGAAGATATCTAATCATCAATGAGCAGAAAAGCAGGATGAATTTTACATTTAAACCTTTCCCCGAAATCACAACGACACGTTTAAAATTGCGCGATTATTGCGAAGATGACTATACCCGGGTGTTTTTTTTAAGATCTGACTCGGAAGTCACCAAATTTATTAAAAGGGAACATCCCAAAGCGTTAGAAGACGCCATGGACTTTGTAAAAAAAGTTCAAAATAGCATGGCCGATGGTGCCAATGTCAACTGGGCTATTTGTCAACATGAGAAGCCCGAAATGATAGGTTCAATTTGTCTTTGGAATTTTTCAAAGGACCTTAAAACCGGCGAAATAGGCTATGACCTGCATCCCAATTATCAAAACAAGGGTTTTATGAATGAGGCTTTACAAGCGGTTCTTGGATTTGGATTTGAAACCTTAAAACTCAATCATATCAAAGCCTATACGCATCATGCCAATGAAAATTCAATAAATTTATTAAAGAAAAATGGCTTTGTGATTCTAGCTGAAGAAAAAGACCCGGACAATGAAGATAATATCATTCTTTCATTAAGCAATCGGGAATTTCTTTAAAAACAAATTGCTGATATATCCACCCGCTTGTATGAACATACTACCAGCCTCCGCTTGCTCCACCACCTCCGAAGCCGCCGCCTCCGAAGCCGCCTCCGAAGCCTCCGCCAAAGCCGCCACCTCCGAAACCTCCGCCTGAGCTGCCGCCTCCGAAACCACCCCTGCCGGCTTGACTCAGTATGATCGCATCCAGAAGTGAAAATCCACCCGATTTTCTTCCTCCTTTTCTGCCCCCTCCTTTATTTCTTCGTGAAAGAATCATCATGATTACGATAAAAATGATCACGATAAGAAATGCAGGGAATTTTCCCTGCGGCCCTTCACGAGTTCTTTCTCCCTGATATTCGCCATTCATGATTCGGATGATGGCATCGGTTCCCTGATCGAGTCCCTGATAATACCGACCCTGTTTAAAGGCAGGTGTGATGATGTTTTCAATGATTCTTTTTGATAAAGCATCGGTAAGTAAATGTTCTACTCCATAGCCGGTCCTTATGGTCATGCGGCGATCTTCTTTTGAAACGAGAAGCAGTACCCCATTGTCTTTGTCTTTCTGACCAATACCCCATTTATGGGCAAGTTCGGTCGCATACATAGCGATGTCCTTACCCTCCAAAGAATTAATCGTAATCACAACGATTTGGGTTGAAGTTGTATCGCTGTAATTAATGAGTTTTTGCTCGAGTCTTTTTGCTTCGTTTCCACTCATCATTTGAGCCTTGTCATAAACACTGGTTTGGGTTTTTGGCTTTTCAGGTAAATAATCCTGTGCTTTCATTTGAAAGCTTCCTGCCATAAACAATAACAACAGGCTCGTATATTTAATCAGTTTAAGATGCATTGTAATCAAAAAGTTCTTTGTAATATTGATACGCAATATACCAAAAAAGCAGCAATTCTTTCTCTAGATACTAACAATTCTCTGATGAAAAAACTATTCCTTATCCTTCTGTTTACTACATTTTTAAGTCAAGCCCAGCAACTGGATATTGAAAAGTTAAAGGGTATGAAGGCCAGAGCAGTGGGTCCTGCCGGGATGAGCGGAAGGATTACTGCAATCGATGTGGTCAATGAAAAACCCAATATTATCTATGTGGGAGCCGCATCCGGGGGCGTCTGGAAATCGGAAAGCGAAGGTATATCCTGGGAACCTGTTTTTGACAAAGAAAATTTACAATCAATCGGAGCCATCAGTATCCAACAAAGCAACCCCGACGTGATCTGGGTGGGAACAGGAGAAGGAAACCCCAGAAATAGTATGAATAGCGGATTTGGTATTTACAAGAGTATCGATGGAGGGAAAAACTGGAAACTGATGGGACTGGAAAAAACCAGGAATATCCATCGTATCATCATAGATCGGGATCATCCGAATACAGTCTATGTTGCCGCCATAGGTTCTCCCTGGGGTGAACATTCCGAAAGAGGGGTTTTTAAAAGCATCGATGGTGGAAAAACCTGGAAGAATATATTGTTTGTGAATAATCAAACAGGAGCGGCTGATCTGGTTATGGATGCAAACAACCCCAATAAACTGATAGCCGCTATGTGGCAACACAGGCGAAAACCTTACACTTTTCATTCCGGAGGCGAAGGGTCAGGTTTGTATGTCTCCTTTGATGGAGGAGACAATTGGACCAAAAAGGCCAAGGAAGACGGTTTACCCGAAGGAGAGCTGGGCAGAATTGGACTCGCTATTTCAAAAAGCAATCCTAAAGTGGTCTACGCCTTGATTGAGGCCAAAAAAAACGGTCTTTACAGGTCTGATGATGGCGGGTTTACGTGGAAACTAATCAATAGCAATTCCTCTGACAGAGGGAGTTCAGGAATTGGGGACCGTCCTTTTTATTATTCCGATATTTTTGTGGATCCCAAAAACGAACATCGATTGTATACGGTTTTTACCTATGTCAATTACAGCATTGACGGTGGAAAAAGCTTCCAACAGCTGATGCCAGCCTATAATTCCGAAGTGGGTATACACCCGGACCACCACGCCTGGTGGATTCATCCTGATCATCCTGAATATATGATCGATGGGAATGACGGTGGATTAAACATCACAAAAGATAAAGGTAAAACATGGAAGTTTGTTGAAAACCTGCCTGTTGGACAATTCTATCACATCAACGTTGACAATGAATTCCCATATAACCTTTATGGCGGTATGCAGGATAACGGATCCTGGGCAGGACCGGCTTATGTTTTCAAGTCACAAGGCATTCGAAATTCATATTGGCAGGAGATCCTTTTCGGCGATGGCTTTGATGTGATTCCAGATCCAAAAAACAATCGTTATGGTTATGCCATGTCCCAGGGAGGTAATTTATACAGATATGACCGTGAAACGGGGGCCGCTAAGTTTATAAAACCAAAACATCCTGATCCCGATGTCAAACTGCGATTCAACTGGAATTCGGCTCTTGCCATTGATCCCTTTGATCAGCAAACAATTTATTATGGAAGTCAGTTTGTGCATAAATCAAAGAACCGGGGCCATGAATGGGAGCTGATTTCTGATGACCTCACAACAAATGATCCTGAAAAGCAAAAACAACACGATAGTGGTGGGCTTACAATGGATGCTACTGGAGCAGAGAATTATTGCAGTATCCTTGTGATCAGTCCCAGTACCCTGCAAAAAGATGAATTATGGGTTGGTACAGATGACGGACAGATACAACTAAGCCGGGACGGAGGAAAGAGCTGGGCAAATGTCAGTCCTAAATCAAGTGAATTACCAAAAGATGGTTGGGTTGCACAGATCAGGGTCTCTGCCTTTGCAAAAGGCGAAGCTTACGCCCTTGTCAATAATTATCGAAATTTTGATTTTAAACCCTATTTATTGAGAACCCGTGATTATGGAAAAACCTGGATAAATTTGTTAAAAGACAAAAAAGAAAACTTTGGCTATAGCCTTTCTTTGGTTCAGGATCCCTTGGAAAAAAAGTTGCTCTTTCTCGGTACCGAAAATGGTTTGTATATCAGTTTGAATGAAGGGAGCTCATGGACCAAATGGACCAATGATTACCCCAGTGTCTCCACAATGGATATGGTCATTCATCCAAGGGAACATGACCTTGCCATTGGAACGTTTGGACGATCCCTCTACGTTCTGGATGACATTCGTCCGTTGAGAGAAATAGCTAAGAACGGTACCGAAATTCTTGACAGGACCATAAAATTATTTGAACCCCCAATGGCCTACCGCGTCCAGTACCAGGAACCGAGCGGAACAAGATTTGGAGCAAATGCCACATTTAACGGAGAAAATCGTAAAAAAGGCGCCATGATCAGCTACATGATCAACAAGGAGGAAACAAAAAAGAACAGCCAAAAGGAGGTTAAGAAAAACACGGTAAATGATTCTCTTATTTTAAAAATTTACGACGCCAATGACCACCTCATCCGCACCTTGAAACCGGATGTTCCCAAAGAAAACGGCCTGCAAAGATTGTATTGGAACCTGGATGAGAAAGGCGTATTCAGTCCGTCAAGAAGTACAGTAACAACCCATGTTGAACCTTCCGGGGTCAAGGTGATACCCGGTACATATAAACTGGTTTTACATTTTCAAGGCCTCAAAGATTCGGCGCAAATAAAAGTTGCGTTTGATCCCAGGATAGATATACCCTATGAAAGCCTGAAGGAAAAGCACGATATTCTTAAAATACTGGAACAAAAGAAAGATCTGGCCTTTAGGTCGGTTGAACAGTTAAAGTCCTCAAAAAATACCGTCTTGACTGTTAAAAAACAAGCTAAAATAAACGACACTATTCTGCACAAAGACCTTATCCGGTTAAGCGACAGTATTCAAAAATCAATCGACCAACTCATTGATGATGTGCTCGGTAAAGAAGATAAACGTCAAGGGATTACCGCAACAAAGACCCCCTCTAATATTTCTTTTTTAAATACAGCTATATCTTATGTAGGGGCTTTAGACAGGGTACCGGGAAAAACAGAAAAACAGTTGATTCAAAATGCTCAAGTCAAACTCGATCCTGTGATCAAAAAGATTAATGCGTTTTATGCCCGGGACTGGATGGATTATCGTGGAAAGGTAGAAAAAGCCAAACTCAGCCTTTTTAAGGATTACGATCTATTGGAATAGTACTTAGAAAATATATGTCCCTAAATTTCATCTGATGGAACAAGGCATTTGTCATTTTCCCATGTTCCCCTTAAAGTGTCTGCTTTGATAGGTATTCCTTCACAGGTGAGGTAGGTGTTTCCTTGTTTTTTAATGATTATTAGCTCCCCGGACAACAATGACTTGATGACCAACGCTGCCAGAGCGGTTTCATCTGCCTTCGGGTTTTTTCTATAAATATCAAGCCCGGCCTTGTTGTTGAAATGATCCATATCAGAAGAGGCCTTATCAGGCAAAGACCCGTCTTCGGTTCTCCCTTTGAGAAAAGTCCTGTAATTTCCCTTTTCATGTGCCTTACCCAATTTGACAGCCGCTTTCTCACCAATTCTTTGACTTAGAAGAGCCATCCAGTAAGCATGCTTAAACGCATCCAGCCGGCCACCGCTTATGTCAGTGCCAACGATACCCAATTTGAGAATTGAATCAGTTACACGGAGCGTTTTAAGAGATACTTCTAAAGCATTTTTTGCCTTAAAGGGATGCCAGATCACCCACCATTTCTCAGGGCTACTTAAATTCCAGAAACTTGCACGCTTATCATGACCATAACTATTCATGGTTAAAACACTCCATAAAACCGCCTGAAAGATGATTGTTTTCATAGGTTAAAGATACTAAAAGAAGTACATCGTAATTTTTGCTTTTTAACCCATATTTCGTCGTAAAATTCCTAATTTTGGAAATCCAAGTCTAAAAAACAAATCTCATATGAAATATCTTCCCATCGATAAACAATTGTTCATAAAGAACAGGGCTAAATTTGCAGATAAAATGATTTCAAATTCAATGGCCATTTTTAATTCAAACGATATTTATCCCATCAGTGCAGACAGCACACTGCCCTTTGCGCAACACAGGGATATCTTTTATCTCTCAGGGGTTGATCAGGAAGAAAGTGTTTTGGTGCTCTTTCCTGACTGTCCAAAAAAGGAAAACCGGGAAATACTTTTTTTGAAAGAAACAAATGATCATATCGCCGTTTGGGAAGGAGAAAAATTAACCAAGGAAAAGGCTTTTGAAACATCAGGTATCAAAACCGTATACTGGTTACAGGAAATGGAAAAAGTGTTATTTGAACTAATGACGCAGGCTGAAACCGTGTATGTGAATACCAATGAACACTACAGGGCAAATGTGGAAACTGAAACCCGTGATGCCCGGTTTATCAAATGGCTGCAAGCAAAATATCCGGGTCATAGTTATAAAAGATGCCAACCGATTATCCAAAGGTTGAGGTCAGTTAAAGAACCACAGGAAATAGAAATGATACAAAAAGCCTGTGATATTACCGAAAAAGGATTTAAAAGGGTTTTAGGTTTTATCAAACCGGGTGTAATGGAATACGAGATTGAGGCAGAGTTTATTCATGAATTCAAAATAAACAGATCGGCAGGCTTTGCTTATAGCCCTATTATCGGGTCAGGATTTAATGCTTGTGTATTACACTATTTAGAAAATAACCAGCCTTGTTCAGAAGGGGAGGTTGTCCTTATAGATGTTGGCGCTGAATATGCCAATTATGCAAGTGATATGACAAGGAGCGTTCCTGTTTCAGGAAAATTTTCTCAAAGGCAAAAAGATGTCTATAATGCTGTTCTAAGGGTAAAAAATGCCGCTGCTAAAATGTTGGTCCCTGGAACTATTTGGGCAGATTATCACGTGGAGGTGGGCAAGCTCATGACTAAAGAATTACTCACACTTGGATTGATCTCCAAAGAAGATGTTGAGAAGGAAGATCCAAACTGGCCGGCATACAAGAAGTATTTTATGCATGGGACCTCACATCATATGGGGCTCGACACGCATGACTATGGTATCCTAACAGAGCCTATGGAGGCAGGTATGGTTTTTACCGTGGAACCCGGAATCTATATTCCAGATGAAAATCTTGGTATCAGGTTAGAAGACGACTACCTGATCCAAAAAAGTGGGGACCCGGTTAATCTTATGGAAAATATCCCTATCGAAATAGAAGATATTGAAAAATGGATGTCGAAATAAGCAAACCTCTGATTAAAAATTCTTCAGGCATTTTTAGCAGTATTGTTTTTTATCGAGCTGTATATGTTTGCTGAAGCAAACCCAAGAATAGAAGGGATTATCCAACCCAAGCCTTCTCTGGAAAGAGGGATTATGTTGTATAAAAATTCCAGGTTTTCAACCGGGATCAAAAATTTTAAAAAATCCGGAATACTAAATAAAATTGCGATCCCAACTACGGTTCTGAAAACAATTGGGCCTGCATATTTTTCAGGGAGTAAATTCAACATTATTAATGATATCGCAATAGGGTAAATAAACATCAGGACGTATACAGCCAGATCAATGATAAACTTTACGTCAAACTGACCTATAAGAATTCCAAAAACGCTTGAAACCGCAGCTGTAATAATATAGATTGGTTTCGAATCATGAAACAGTTCCTTAAAAAAATCAGCAGTACCTACCACGATACTTACCGCTGTCGTAAAACAGGCAGCCGCCACCAAAACTGCCAGGAATGCAGATCCGTATTTCCCTAAAGTTATCGTTGCCAAAGAACTGAGAAGCTGTGGCCTGCTAATGTCGGATGGAAACTCAAAATTGTATTTTGCGCCTATAAAAATTAAGCCCAGATAAATGATAAACAAACCCGTCAGGGCAATCAGGCTCGAACGAATAATGATGCTTTTTTTATCTGAAACCTGAATATCCCAATTGGAATTATTTACATTGACCACGATTATACCACCCACAAGAAGACCTGCAATCGCATCATAGGTTTGATATCCTTCTAAAAAACCGCTGATAAAAGAGTTTTTATATTGACTGGCCACCATATTTTCTGAGGAACCGGTAACACCAATCCCAATGATAATTAATAAAATAATCACAATAATGGGTGTCAAATATTTACCGAGAAAGTCCATGACTTTCCCCCTGTTAATCGCAAAAACAAAAACAGCAGAAAAATAAACGGTGCTGGTTATCAAAGAATTTATCTCAAAATATGGCTGAATCGCCATTTCATGGGTTACTGCTGCCGTTCTTGGGCAAGCTAGAACAGTCGCAATTACATAAACTGAAATGCTGAATATGACACCAAACTTCATGGATACTTTTTTACCAAAATCAACCATGGTCCCCTGTAGTTTCGCATGGCCTAATAGGGCAAGTAATGGAATCACTGTTGCTGAAATAATAAAGCCAATGGTGACCATCCACCAATCAGGCCCTGAATTAAAACCTAAAAGGGGTGGAAGTATCAGGTTACCCGCGCCAAAGAACGAGGCAAAAATGGCAAAACCCAGTACGAAGATTTGTTTGGTTCTATTCATAGATTCAGAATGTGATAAATATAGTAAATTAGCGAAGCAATTACTTCTTTATGCCAAAACTACTTTATAAAAATGCAAAATTTTATTATTCTGATCAGGGAAGCGGGCCGGTATTAGTGCTTTTGCATGGATTCCTGGAGGACCTTAGCATGTGGGACGATATCGTAGGTTCCCTTCGGCAGACTCATCGTGTTATTTGCCTTGATCTTCTGGGTCATGGAAAAACTGATAATCTGGGCTATATACACACGATGGAAGCCCAGGCCCGGATGTTGCATTTTTTATTGGACCACCTCGACATACCCCGATGCACGCTTATTGGTCATAGCATGGGGGGGTATATTGCTTTGGCTTTCGCTGAATTGTTCCCGAAAATGGTTCAAGGTATCTGCCTTATGAATTCTACGGCGCTTGCCGATACAGAAGAGAAAAAAATAAACAGGGATCGGGGTATTAAGGCCGTAAAACAAAACCATAAAACCTTTATCAGAATAGCCATCCCTAATTTATTTTCTGAAGAGAACAGATCAGTCTTTTTAAAAGAAATTCAGGGAACTACCGAAAAAGCCTTACAAATGAGCCCGCAAGGAATTATTGCTGCCCTTGAGGGGATGAAAACAAGAACAGATCGCACTCATATACTAGAGCAAAACAATTACCCTGTACTGATGGTTATAGGCAAGAAGGATCCCGCTCTCGATTACCAAAGTTCATTGCTTCAAAGCGCTGTTGGATCTGTGGAAAAGGTCGTTTTTGAAGATGGCCATATGAGTCACATCGAGAATAAACAGGAATTAATTAAAGCCCTTTCTGAGTGGGGACCTCTGCGTTTAGATCTTTAATAAATCTACATATGAAAGATATTTGTCCACTTTGTACTGCGCCTTCCAGCACGTTCTTCAAGGATAATAATCAGCATTTCCTGCTTTGCCCCAATTGTGCGGGAATTTTCAGGGACCGGCATGAATTATTGCATATTTACGATGAAAAAAAGAGATACCTTAACCATAAAAGTGACGTAAAAGATATGGGCTATCTTAAATTCGTAAGCCCTATCATCAAACAGGTAAAACATTATTTTGGCAAAGGAGCCAGGGGTCTTGATTATGGCTGCGGACATACACCGGTTTTATCTGAACATCTTTCAAAAGAGGCCTATACCATGTCGTATTTTGATCCCATCTTTTTTAATGACATCTCACTGATGAATTATGGATATGAGTTTATTGTTTGCTGCGAAGTCATGGAGCATTTTTACCATCCCCTGACGGAATTCAAAAAATTATATAAGTCCCTGCTCCCCGACGGGAAACTGATCTGTAAAACACATCTTTTTGAAAAGGAAATTGACTTTGATAGCTGGTATTACAAAAATGACCCTTCTCATGTTTTTATTTACCAGGATAAAACCATAGAATGGATTAAAGAATTTTGTGATTTTAAAGATGCAGAAATCTCTGATCGGGTAATCACCTTTTCCAAATAATTGCTAAATTTAAGGTTGGCTATATTATTATAACTAAAGATCGATGCGATGAAGAAAATAATTACTGTGCTTATGATGAGTCTGCTTTTTGTACCTGCCGTTTTGGGTCAGACAAAAAAAGAAAAAAAAGAGATGCTGGAAACCGAAGAATACAAAAAAATGCTGGAGTTGATCGAGAGCGAGAAATATGATTTTGAGGCAGACTGGGCCAATGCTCAGCAAGGAGGCCGAATCAATTTAACCACAAATCCCAACTTTATAAAAATCAACAAAGACAGCGCAAATATCTTTTTGCCGTACTTTGGGAATTTGTATTCAGGCACATCAGCCATAACCGGAAACAGTGGTATCGAATTTGAAGGGCTCATGAAAGATTATACAATGACGGCTGACGACAACAAAAAAAAGATAAGTGTGACATTTAGTGCCATCAGTAAAAATGAGCAATACGACTTTACCCTATCGTTTTTCAAAAATGGAAAAACACTTGTCAATGTCAACAGTAATTACCGCTCAAATATTAAATACGACGGAATGACCAAGAAGCCTAAACCAAAGGAATAAGTTATTTCATTGCGTTCCAACCCTGAGCCACGATAGCTACTTTTTGTCCTCCGCGTGTTACCAGTTCAGCCACGTTGGCTTCGTCTGTCATGTATCCAATGATACTGAAGTTTGGATTGGCCTTTATCTTAGGAAAATCTTCTTGTTTGACAGTGAATAACAACTCATAATCCTCACCCCCGCTCAAGGCAATGGTTGTACTGTCAATATTGAATTCTTCACATGTGGAAATGACTTGCTGATCTAAGGGGATTTTATCTTCAAAAAGTTGGCATCCCGTATTTGATTGTTTACATAAATGCAATATTTCAGAAGAGAGACCATCTGAAATATCGATCATTGAAGTAGGTTGCACCTCCAGATCCGCCAACAATTGGATGATATCTTTTCTGGCTTCAGGCTTCAACTGACGCTCCACAAGATATGTGTAATTTTCTAGTTCGTGTTCGGCATTAGGATTGACCTGAAACACCTGCTTTTCTCTTTCAAGTACCTGCAAACCAAGATACGCAGCGCCCAGATCACCCGTTACCACAAGTAAATCCTTTGATTTGGCCCCGTTTCTATAAACACATTTCTCCTTTTTGACCTCACCAAGTGCGGTAATGCTAATGAGCAATCCCTTTGTTGACGAAGTCGTGTCTCCTCCTACCAAATCCACCTGATACGCTTTACAGGCCAGGTGAATACCGGCATACAATTCTTCCAGAGCCTCCAGAGGAAACCGATTGGAAACCGCTATTGATACGGTAATTTGTTTGGCATCGCCATTCATGGCATAAACATCCGAAAGGTTCACCACGACAGCTTTATAACCGAGGTGTTTAAGAGGCATATAGCTCAAATCGAAATGTACGCCTTCAACCAACAGGTCTGTGGTAACCAGCGTTTGAACCTCTCCTCGACCTATAACCGCACAATCGTCACCGATTCCTTTTATGGTCTGATGATGATGGATAACAGTTTGTTTGGTAAGGTGATCTATTAACTTAAACTCTCCCAATTCTGAAAGGGAAGTTCTTGATTGATTTTTATCTTCTAACATGGCGCAAAGATAGTCCTTCTCTTTAAAATTTCCATATAAGCCGATTAAATTCGGGGCTTTCAATTAAAGACAATACCAATCTAAAAGCACTAATAAAGATTGCCACCCAAAATTTAATATAAAATTTATATTTTTATCCATGATCCGACATCATATATACCGATTATAACACTATAAAACCTATGAAGAAACTATCGCTATCCTCTAAAGTTCTTATGGGTGTTTTGGGTGGCATTACGACCGGTTTGTTTTTTGGAGAAGAAGTGGCTTGGCTCAGCATCGCAGGAGATGTATTTATTGGTTTGCTTCAAATGACTGTCCTTCCTTATATCATGTTTTCACTCATTGTGAACATCGGAAGGCTATCGATGGATACAGGGAAAAAAATTATTCGATACGGGCTCATATTCCTGTTCCTCCTGTTAAACATAGGACTGCTTTATTTGATTATTTTACCCTTGAGCTTTCCTTCATGGTCAAGTGGTAATTTCTACAGTGCTGATTTTATACAACCCGTGGTTCCCTTTGATTTTGTCAAACTTTATATTCCAGCCAATCCCTTTGAGTCAATGAGTGACAATGTGGTTCCGGCAGTTGTTCTTTTCAGTATTTTTATTGGTTTGGGGGTCATGAAACTACCAAATAAGGAGTCTCTTTTAAAACCACTGGATGTGCTTACCGACGGGCTCAATCAAGTTAATAAAATGATCATTAAAATTACACCTTTGGGCGTTTTTAGTATTGCTGCAGGTGTTGTGAGCACCTTAAGCTGGTCTGATCTCAGCCGTTTACAGGGCTACCTTTTCGTCTATTTGCTCGCTGTGATTCTGATCACCTTTATCGTGCTACCCTATCTCATAGCAATATTTACACCCTATTCTTCAAAAACCATTTTTAGAATTACCCGATCAACCCTGATAACAATTTTTGCAACAGGGAAAATCATTGTTGTATATCCGCAACTTATCGAGAATATCAAAGAAATCATCCAATCTGATGATCATGCCACGGAAGAGGATCAGGACCGGGTGGATATTATCATGCCGCTGGCTTATCCTTTTCCCAACCTCGGTACCTTGATGATTTTTATCTTTGTGCCCTTTGCGGCCTGGTTCACGGGTAAAGCCCTTGCTTTTTCAGATTATCCCATATTTCTAAGTTCCACCCTGCTGAGTAGTTTTGTGGCTCCCATCACAGGTCTGCCTTTTAGCCTGGACCTATTAAAAATCCCGAAAGAAACCTTCCAGCTTTTCGTGGTTTCAACTGTCATTACAGATAGGATCAGGGTCGTATTGGGTGCTTTTCACCTGATTACCCTGACCCTTTTGACAGTATCAGCCTGCGGAGGGTATATAAAGTTTAAAAAAAGGAAGTTTATTCAGGCTCTTGTCGTTATTTCAATTACGACTGTTATATCAGTCGTTGCCCTAAGATTGATCCTGGAGTCAAGTATGAAAAATATCCCAAGCAATCTGGAGATCGTTAATCAGTTTAAACTGATCAGTAACCAACAAAACTATGTCATCCTTGAGAAGTCAGGTCCCAATCCGAATCCGAAGTGGAGAGGAGAAAATACCCTGAGCAGAATCAAAAGAAGGAATAAGGTCAGAATCGGATTTTATGAAAACGCAGGTCCTTTTACTTTTTACAATAAAGACAGCGCCCTTGTAGGTTATGGAATTGACCTGGCCCATCAACTGGCGGCCGATCTTGATGTAAATATTGAATTTGTGCCTATCAAACCAGGTTTTGTCTTAGACGGCATTAAATCAGATTATTTTGACATAGTGATGTCCGATATTTTCTTGTCAAGCCGTTATGCTGAAGAAGTTGAATTGTCAAAGCCTTATCTCAATGTTAGCCTGGCACTCCTCACCAAACAGGATAACAATATGTTTGATAATTTTAACACAGCTTCAAAACTGGACACATTTACAGTTTCATATATAGACCGCAAAGAAATCGCTAAAGAATTCTTATCCTATTTTCCTAAGGGTGGTGCTTATCCTGTTCCTGAGATCAATGACTTTTTTACCCTTAGTCAACATATGAAAAATGAAATTGATAGCACCCGTAATGATTCCGTGGTTATTGATGCCCATCTAACCAGCGCTGAGAGGGCTGCTTCAGTCACAATATTTAAAACAGATTATAAGGTAGTTAACCCTTTGCCGTATCACATCAATAACGCACTGGTATTTCCTCTCGCCAGAGACAATATTTGGCGTGGTTATATCAATAAATGGATCGATTTCAGAAAGCAGGACGGCACCTTTGATCGGATCTATGACCAATGGATCCTTGGTAACCCAATTGAAAAAGAAAGTCAAAAATGGAATATCCTAAATGATGTGATCAAACCCTGGTTTGCAAAAGAGAAAGACTCCTT
Source organism: Lutimonas vermicola (assembly GCF_038433205.1). NCBI lineage: Bacteria > Pseudomonadati > Bacteroidota > Flavobacteriia > Flavobacteriales > Flavobacteriaceae > Lutimonas > Lutimonas vermicola. Next base: position 748,664 of record NZ_JBCDNA010000003.1, on the reverse strand, counting down.
AAGGTCAGAACCGGAATAATCTGTTCGTTCTAAACAAGGAGATCATTTAGGCCTGTCTTCTTATAAACCCCTTTCCTTCTGAATATGCTCATAGGCCCTTTGTACCTCCCTGAATTTATCTTCTGCTCCTTTAACATGTTCAGGGCCCAGATTTTGAAGTTTATCAGGATGGTATTTTTTGACCATTCTTCTATAAGCCTTTTTGAGCTCTTCATTGGATGCCGATTTTTTAATTTCCAGGATTTTATACGAACTGTCAACCTCATTGTAGAACATGGCCTTAATGGAATTGAAATCGTATTGATTGATATTCAGGTATCCGGCTATGGTATTGATCTTTTGTAATTCCTTCTCAGTGACCATCCCGTCCGCTTTGGCTACTCCAAATAAAAAATGGAGTAACTGAAGCCTTGAGGGGTGATTCATATGTCTGTTGATCTGCATACAAACCTGTCGAGTGGAAATTCGATTGTTACTAATAATTCCTTTAAAAAGTTTAAAAGCGTGATTAGCACGTTCTTTGCCGTACATGCTTACAAATGAAGACCTCACAAAATCAAGCTCCCTTTTGTCGACACCTCCGTCGGCTTTGATAACAATAGCCGCCAGTACCAATAAACTGATCTCAAAATCTCCGGACTGGGTTGATTGTTTTTTTCCCGCATTTTTATTTGCATCCAAAAGTTCGCTTTCGGAGAATTCATCTACAAAACTGCCTAAAACAAAACCAAGGATGCCGCCAATTGGACCTGCAAAGGTCCATCCCAAACCTGCACCAAGCCATTTCGAAAAATTTGCCATACTTAATTAAAAAGCACAAATATACGCGTCTGGACACATTTTAAGCCAATTCAAATCCAAATATTTTGTGAAAAATAGCCCATCCGGGGCTTGTAGGAAGGAAAAGGTCGTTTTAATACCCATCTGTTCTTCACCTGTTACGCTCTATTGCAACGGAAATTATGGTAAACTTTTTGATTTCTTATGCCACAATCAGGACTTAACTTAATTTAGGCTATGCTGGTTAATATATTTTCATTGCTTATCTTTGTATACTCAAATATTTAACTAAAAAATAAAAATTATGTATCCAGAAGAATTGGTAAAACCTATGCGTCAGGAATTAGTGAATGCAGGTTTTGAAGAATTATATACATCACAGGATGTTGAAAAGGCATTGCAACAAAAAGGAACGACCCTGGTCATGGTGAACTCTGTATGCGGTTGTGCCGCGGGAACGGCAAGGCCAGGTGCAATTGCCTCCCTGCAGGTTGAAAAAGCTCCTGATCATCTAACGACTGTATTTGCAGGTGTTGATGTTGAATCTACAAATAAGGCCAGGGAAATGATGATTCCTTTTCCGCCGTCATCTCCCTCAATTGCGCTTTTTAAAGACGGCCAATTGGTTCACATGCTTGAAAGACATCATATTGAAGGCAGATCGGCCGACATGATCGCTGCGAATCTGGCTGGGGCTTATGAAGAATTTTGTTAAATCCATGTTATGAAGTTTCTTTTGTTGTTAATGACTTTTTTGGTCATTTATTGTGACGATTCCGATCAAATTTCTCCACAGGAAGCCGAAAAAGAAGTGATTGACAATCTCACAATTGAGATCAAAAACCTGGCAGGCACTTCAATTTGCTCTGAGGAATACAGTTGTTACAGTGTTGGCATTGGAGCAAAACCCTGTGGCGGTTTCTGGGAATATATCGTTTATTCGAACTCGATTGATATTGTTACTTTTTTAGCAAAGATTGAAACACTCAATGAACTGGAAAAAGAATATAATGAAAAATACAGTATTCAATCAGATTGCTTTATAGCCATGCCACCCAGTAGTATAACCTGCGTGGATGGGAAGTGTACCGCGGTTTTTCAGTAAATCAATCAAATAATTATTTCATTTAAACCTCTTTTAATCAGGAGGTTTTTTTATTTTGCAATATGGATAAAAAAAAGCTCATCGCCCTTACAGCCGACTTTGTACAAGAGACCTTACGCGGAGCCGAAGCAGGTCATGACTGGCACCATGTTCAAAGAGTGTATGAAAATGCAAAATTAATCGCCAGGGGCGAAGATGTTGATACTTTTATTGTAGAATTAGGAGCCTTGTTACACGATATAGCCGATGCAAAATTTTATGGAGGAGATGAATCGATCGGGCCGAAAAAAGCTGCTGGGTTTTTAAGAAGTATAAACGTGGAAGAAGACATCATTGATCATATTCAAAATATCATTAAATATGTTTCCTTTAAAACCAGTCTGGATAAAGGCGATAACAGCAAATTTGAATCAAACGAGCTTAAAGTAATTCAGGATGCAGACCGGCTTGATGCCCTTGGTGCTATTGGAATCGCACGGGCATTTAATTATGGAGGGTATAAAAACAGATCCTTATACGACCCGGAGATTCCTCCGGCAGTCGATCAGGACAAAGAAAGCTATAAAAACAGCCAAGCCCCTACGATCAATCATTTCTATGAAAAATTATTGCTTCTTAAAGACAAAATGAATACCCAAACCGGCAGGGAACTGGCGCAAAAAAGGCATGAATTTATGGAGGCCTATTTGAATCAATTCTATGATGAGTGGAATGGAATTCAATGACTTGTGAGCCTGTTTAAAATTTGGGTCTTCTTTTTTCTAAAAATGCAGAAGTCCCCTCTTCAAAATCATCTGTGCCAAAACAATTTCCAAAGGCCTCAATTTCCACATCAAATCCATTGACTGACTCTTTGTAATTTGCGTTAACGGCCTTGATGGCTGCACTAATGGCCATGGGTGAATTCCTGGCTATCTTTTTTGCAAGATCTTCACAAAAAGAAAGAAGTTCTTCCTGAGAAACAACATGATTGACCAATCTGTAAGCCAGTGCTTCATCAGCATCGATCATACCTCCGGTAGTAATCATTTCTAAAGCTTTTCCCTTGCCAACAAGCTGTGGTAACCTTTGGGTTCCGCCATAGCCTGGAATCAGGCCCAGGGAAACCTCCGGCAAGCCCATTTTAGCATTGCTGCTGGCTACCCTGATATGACTTGCCATCGCAAGTTCCAGTCCGCCTCCAAGGGCAAAGCCATTGATGGCTGCAATAACGGGTGTAGACAGGTGGGCGACAAGATCAAAAAGGTCAGTTTGTCCTTTTCTTGACAATTCCCTTCCATGAGCCATGTCAAAATTGGCAAATTCGGCAATATCGGCACCGGCAACAAATGCTTTTTCTCCACTTCCTGTAATAATAATTACCCGCACATCCTTATCGTCATCCAGTGTTTTAAAGGCATCGTGTAATTCTGAAATTGTCTCCTTATTCAGAGCGTTTAACTTTTTAGGGCGGTCAATTGTAATCAAGCCCAGATAATCGTCAATCTCGATAATAATATGCTGATATGCCATCGGACAAAAAAATTAAGTTTATCTATTCTTTGGGTAAAGATACTGAAAAAACAGTCCCTTCATCCACTCCGGAATCAACGGTTATGGTTCCATTATAGGCTTCTACAATATTTTTAACCATAGGTAGCCCGAGACCCATTCCGCTTGATTTTGTTGTGAATTTTGGTTCAAATATTTTTGCCAAATCCGATTTTTCAATACCCGTACCATTATCTTTTACTTTTAACAACACCTCTGTTTCAGTTTCTGAAACGCTCACTTCTATTTGCGGATCATCTTTGTTTTCAAGAGCATGAATAGCATTGGTAACCAGGTTTGTTACTATTCTGGTCAGTTGAATCTTATCTAAATTAGTAATGATCTCAGGCTTTTCGGAATGGTAATGAATATTGTATTCATGAAATATGTCCAGCGCTCTCTTCACCTCATCCACAATATTGAGGACTTCCTTGTTAGGCTTGGGCATTTGAGCAAAATTTGAAAATGCAGAGGCGATAGAGCTCATGATATCTATTTGCTGGATTAAAGTCTCTGAAAATTCATTCATTTTAGCCATGATGTCCGGATCCTTAGGATCAAAATTATGGTTAAAACTTTGTACAGTTAATCGCATCGGTGTCAAGGGGTTTTTAATTTCATGGGCCACCTGTCTGGCCATCTCCCTCCATGCATGTTTTCTTTCACTTTGAGCCAGTTTTACTGCAGAGTCTTCAATTTGATCAATCATACTATTATAAGAATCCACCAAATTGATAATCTCCTGGCTGGCATTGTCAAGGATGATTTTTTCATTGGTCCCATCCACTTTGGTTTGTCGCATCCTTCTGCTTACATTTTCCAGCGATTTTGTAATGTATTTGGAAAGAAAATATGCCATGACTATAGCGATAAAAAGAATCAATAAATAAACGAAAGACAAACGCCCTAAAAATTCCTTCAGTTCTTTGTCCTGAAATGTATTATCCTGCAGGTAAGGAACACCAATAATACCAACACGGCTATAATCCGATCCTATCAAATATGAAAATGAAGATTTAAACTTTACGCCGTCTTCGTCAGATTTTTGCAGGACCAGACGGTGATCAGGATTAAAAGCCAATCGCTGCAGCATATTTTTTGAAAGGTTGGCGTCGGTCGTGTCAGTGGCATTCTCTGCATAGGAACTTCTCAATAAATTTCCCTGAAGGTCGTAAATGTTAATATCAAGATTGTGAATGTCTGAAATTTCATTCAACTTTTTTTCCAGGATGCTGGGCAACAATACCGTTTCAAACTGCTTGATGGTATCGCGGTTAAGTTCATAAGTGATGGCTGCTTTAATTGCCTCTTCTTTTCTCTCAAGCCTGTTCTTGTGATATTCTTCAGCTTCCTCGTTATACTGATAAATTGTAACAGCTGCAATCAATACCGAAGCAATTACAACAATGAAAATCATTGCAATAAAGATTCTTGTTCGCAGGGAAAATTTATTAATACTTGGCATCGCTTTTTCGGTAAAGATACTAAATTCAAAAAAGCATTTATACCTTGTTTTTTCTAAGATTTTGATATGGTAAACAGGAATTCAACACCTCCCTCTTTTAAACTGCCGGCCGTAATCTCCCCGCCGTGCAACTGAATTGCATTTTTTACGATGGAAAGCCCTAATCCTGTACCTCCTTTTGGCCTGGACCTATCTTCATCAACCCGATAAAACCTTTCAAAAATTCTAAGAAAATGTTTTTGATCAATACTGTTGCCTGTGTTGGAAAATGAAAAATAATAAAAATTCGAGTCCTCCAAATAATTATTCAGACAGATTTCAATATGATCTCCTCCATATTTAATGGCATTGTCAAACAAATTATAAAAAACCGAGATGAGCAAAGATCTGTTTGCCTTGATTATAATCGGTTTAGACAACCTGATGTTTACCTTAATGTCTTTTTCCTTCAAGCTTAGGTTAAGAGACTCTTTTACTTCGAAAATCAACTCATTCAGATTGATTTCTTCATATTTAAATTGCTCCCTGGCTTCAGACATCTTATGTAACATAGAAATATCCTGGATCAGGTCAGAAAGCCTTTCGGATTGCTTGTAAGCATTAGCAATATACTTGTTTCGATCTTCAGTTTCCAGGTGGTTTTCTTTCAAAAGTTCCAGGTAACCCAAAATGATTGTGATCGGTGTTTTCAGTTCGTGCGCAATATTCGAAGTGATTTCATCCTTGATTTTCTTTTGCTTTTCTATTTTGGTGATATCCCTGATCACTACTTCAAAGGTTTTGTCTGCAAAAATTATGGCATGTATATTAAAGCTTCTCTTGTCTTTATAGATGACCTCCTCCAGATGGGGAAGTTCACTCTGTTTGATCACAACTTCCTCAACCAGGTATTGGTTTAAAAATTCATTTAATTTCCTAAACTCCTTAACTTCAAAAATACGCTCTTCCGATATATTGGTTTCATCAGAAATTATATTCAAATACTGGATAAAATGATTATTCCTTAGAATTTTCTTTTTATCCCGGGTAAAAAATGCAATGCCTTCATTTAATGCGATCAAATGGGAATACAACTTGTTTTTCTCAATCTCTATTTTGCTCTTTGCAATTGTGAGTTTATCATAAATATCGGCAATTTGCTCACTGATCTCTCCGAATTCGCCTTTGGGAAATTGAACTTTTTCTTTTATTTCTTCTCCATGACTAAGTCGTGTAGCAAAATCCTTGAGCTTTAATAAGGCTAACGACAAGTTTCTTGTGATCAAACTTATAGACCCCCAAGTCACCAAAAACAACGTGATTAAATAAAACAAGAAAAGCTTTTCGACGCCAAGGAAATTCTTTACTTCTATATCATAATGAGCCGCGGTTCGGATAAAAAGATCGGAATAGTTTTTCGCGTAATAATAATATTCATATCCCGTCGTGGCAGACTCTCTGATGTTTGACCCTTTTCCATTGTTCAAAGATTTTTGAATTTCGGGCCGGTACAAATGATTCTCCATCGTCGTCACATCCTTTACTTCGGTATCATAAAGCACCTTACCGGTTTTATCTAATACGGTGACCCTAATATTCTCATTTGGGCTATAGAGATACAGAGAATCCAACTCGCCCATCCCTCTATTTTGATCAAGGCCTTTTCGCTTGATGAAATTATAGGTCAGTTCAGCAATATTATTCAGGCTCACTTCTATCTGATCACGCTTAAAATCGCGCTCCCGCTTGTACTGAAACAACAATACAAGGATTGTAAACACAATAAATATTGCCGATAAATAAATGAATATCTTTTTTCGATATTCCAATTTTCCTACTAATCCCAATCTTACAGCTTTTGGATACATTTCAAATGCAAAATTAGGTGTATTTACAATGCTGAATTAAACAATCCTATTAAAGAAAAATTAAGAATATATTATCTTACTGTTAAGTTCGGGCTCCTAAAATTCCTTGTATAAATTCAGGGATTTCTTTTATGGAATTCTCCTTTAAAAATTTAACGAACGCGGAGCCAATTATGGCCCCGTTTGCAAATAAAGTTGCCTGATTAAAAGTCTCATGATTTGAAATACCAAATCCCACAATCTGTGGCGTTTCCAGCTTGAGGTTCGAGATACGCCTAAAATAATCGGATTGGCCCTTGTTAAAGCTGTTTTTGGCGCCCGTAGTACTTGCAGAACTAACCATATAAATAAACCCTTTTGAAATTTGATCAATATATTTGATTCTGGCATCGGAGGTTTGCGGTGTAATCAAAAACACATTATACAGACCATATTTTTCAAAAATTGGCGCATACTGTTCATGAAAAACATCTACAGGAAGGTCAGGGATTATCAATCCATCAATACCCACCTGACTGCATTTTTCGCAAAATGCTTCAATCCCATACTGCAGCATTGGATTAAAATAACCCATAATCAGCAAGGGGATAGATACATCTTCACGAATGGAAGCGAGTTGATCAAAAAGTTTTTCGGTGTGCATGCCATTTTCCAAAGCCTTGGTACTACTTGCCTGAATGGTTGGCCCGTCAGCCAAAGGGTCAGAAAAAGGCAATCCGATCTCAATCATGTCCACTCCGGATGACTGAAGTTCCCTGATGATCCGGGCAGTGTCATTGAGCTCAGGGTAACCTGCCGTAAAATATATGGATAATAGTTTCTTCGGGTCCTTACCTTCAGGTCCGTGTAGCGATAAGGTTTGTTCTATTCTGTTCATTTTTTTGACTTTTTTATGTTCTGTATGTTTTTTAAAAACGAATTTGATTTATTAAAATCCTACAGATCAAAATATTTGATATAGGTATCCAGGTCTTTGTCGCCTCTTCCTGACAAATTCACAACTACTATATCTTCTTTGTTAAATTTCATCTTATCAAGTGCAGCAAGGGCATGGGAGGTTTCAATTGCAGGAATGATGCCTTCCAATTTACTCAATTCAAGCCCGGCCAACATGGCTTCATCATCAGTGGCGTTCAAAAATTGGGCACGGCCAGAACGAAACAGATGGGCATGCTGAGGGCCTACCCCGGGATAATCCAACCCGGCTGAAATGGAATAGGGCTCAATAATTTGGCCATCTTCGGTTTGCATCAACAATGTCTTGCTTCCATGTATGATTCCTTCTTTTCCCAAAACACTTGTGGCCGCTGATTCACCTGAATCCACTCCTTTTCCCGAAGCTTCCACTGCCACTAGCTTCACTTTTTCGTGGTCGAGATAGTGGTAAAATGCACCTGCGGCGTTACTTCCGCCTCCCACGCAGGCAATTATATAATCAGGGTACTCAGTATTTTCTTTTTCCATCAACTGCCATTTCATTTCCTCTGAAATAACAGATTGAAACCTGGCCACCATATCAGGGTAAGGATGAAATCCAACCACGGATCCAATGATATAATGAATCTCCACCGGATCGTTGATCCACGCTCTGATAGCCTCGTTCGTGGCATCCTTCAGGGTTTTACTTCCTGAAGTGGCTGCTACCACTTTTGCTCCCAACATTTTCATCCTGGCCACATTGGGTGCCTGCCTTGCGATGTCTATTTCACCCATATAAACCGTGCATTCCATCCCTGCCAAAGCGCAGACGGTTGCTGTTGCAACACCATGCTGCCCGGCGCCTGTTTCGGCAATGATTCGTTTCTTTCCCAGTCTTTTGGCCAAAAGGATCTGGCCAATCGTGTTATTGATTTTATGGGCCCCTGTATGGTTCAGGTCTTCTCGTTTCAGATAAATCTTCGCTCCGTGCTTTTCAGATAATCTCTTGGCAAGATATAAAGGTGATGGCCTTCCGACATAGTCCTTTAACAAGGCCTTGAATTCTTGCTTAAAAGATGGTTCATTCATGATCTTCAAATATGATTCCTGAAGAATTTCCATGTTGGGATGCAGCATTTCGGGAACAAATGACCCTCCAAATACACCGTAGTAACCCTTATCATCTGCGTGATATGATTTTTTCATCTCATTCATGTTTTTGTTAATTCAATAAACTTTTTCAATTCTTTGATCTTTTTCATTCCCGGTTCGCTTTCAAACTTGCTGTTCACATCAATGGCATAACAATATTCACCTGCTTTCGATTTCAAAAAAGACTGGACCTGATTCAATTCCTGCAGCCCGATTCCTCCACTTAAAAAAAAAGGTTTTTCAACATCGTAACGCTGCAAAACATTCCAATCAAATAATATACCGTTTCCTCCCCTTTCTTTCCCCTTGGTGTCAAACAAAAAGAAATCACAGAAAGGCGTAAAAACATTCAAATTGTTAAAATCAAACCGATCTGATATGGAAAATGCCTTGATGATTTCAATATCATTACCTAAAACAGCCCGGAGATCCTCGCAATATGAGGCAGACTCATCCCCGTGCAGTTGAACCGCATTCAAGGCGTGTTCTTCCACCGTAGACTTTATAAAACTTTGTTCGGCGTTCACAAATACACCCACTGTTTTGATACCATCAGGGATCGCAGGGAAAGTTCCCTCAAAATGTCGTTTCGACCTTTCATAAAATATAAAACCCAGGTAATCAGGTTGCAAACTAACAACCCCCTGTATATTATCCTTATATTTCATTCCACAAACTTTAATTTTCATCTCGAAGTGCTGCTATAAATTGTTTGGCTGATGCTCCCGGAGCTTCGGTTTTCATAAAATTCTCTCCTATCAGGAAACCTTTGTAACCAAATCCCTTCAGGATATGGATCGCTTCAGGAGAACTGATCCCACTTTCTGATATCTTTACTTTGTCGTCAGGTATGAGTGGAGCGAGATCTTTACTTGTTTCAAGGTTTACCTCAAAGGTTTTTAAATTCCTGTTGTTTACACCTACCAGGTCAACATGTTCAAGATCTGATTGTTTTAGTTCATCTTCATTATGGACCTCAAGCAATACTTCCAGATCGAGCTGATGCGCCAACTGTGAAAACAGGCTTATTTCCTCAGGGCTGAGAACAGCTGCAATCAATAAGATCAGGTCTGCGCCGAAGACCTTGGCTTCATAGATCTGGTAAGGATCGATAATAAATTCCTTTCTAAGCAAAGGAATTTCAAGATGTGCTCTGGCCTGGATCAAATCATCCAGGGATCCTCCAAAATATTTTGTGTCGGTTAGAACGGATATCCCTGAAACACCGGCACTTTGATACCCCCTGATGACATCAATGACGCTGTCGCTTTGATTGATGACCTGCCTGGAAGGACTTCTTCGTTTGAATTCAGCAATAATACCACTGCCTTGTTGTACCGCTTTTGCCATGGAATAGGAAGCTCTTTGCATAAGAGGCGAAGTAACCAAATAGGACAAGGGCAATACCTTCTTTTTTGATGACACCTCATCCCTTTTATCTCGAACTATTTTTTCTAAAATATCCAAAACCTACTTAATTTAAATTACTGATATTGTGTAATAGCTTAAAGGCTTCCAGAGCCTTTTTCCCAAAAAGGGATTCCCTTGCAAGTTCAAACCCTTCCCTGTGGCTGATTTCCTTTACGACCGAAATCGCCAACCCGGCATTTGCACAAACAACATTACTTTGCGCCTCTGTTCCTTCACCATGTAACACCTTTAAAAAGATCTCTGCACTCTCCTTAACCGATTTACCACCATAAATATCCTTTTGCTCAATATGTTGTATCCCCAGGTCAGCAGGAACAACAATTTTATCTTCTTCATTGGTAATCATTTTGGTCCTGCCGGTAAGAGAGATCTCATCGTATCCGGCAAGGTCATGTAAAATCGCATAATTCTTATCGGTTGTCTGATATAAATAACCATACATTCTTGCCAGTTCCAGGTTAAAAACACCAACCATTTGATTTTTGGGGAAGGAAGGATTTACCATGGGCCCGAGCATATTGAAAAAAGTTTTTACTCCCAGTTCTTTTCGTATTGGGGCCACATTTTTCATGGCAGGATGAAAGAGCGGCGCATGTAAAATGCATATGCCCGCTTTTGCGATGGCATCCTGTAAAAAAACTTCCTCACTTGAAAATTTGATCCCAAGATATTCGAGGACATTAGATGAACCACATGAAGAGGAAACTCCGTAATTACCGTGCTTGGCCACTTTTACACCTGCTCCTGCAGTAACAAATGAGGCCAGGGTTGAAATATTAAAGGTGTCCTTTCCATCTCCTCCGGTGCCGCAAAGATCTATGGTGTTAAAATCAGAAAGATTTACCGGAAGGCATAGTTCCAGCAAAGCTTCACGAAATCCGTCCAGTTCTTCCACCGAAATGCTCCTCATCATATACACGGTCAAAAAAGAAGCTATTTGGCTTGAATTATGCACGCCCTTTGATATGTTGACCAACACATTTTTTGCCTCTTGTTTAGAAATTGTTTCCTGATTGATCAGGCGATTTAAAATTTCTTTCATTTTTCTTCTGCTTTTTTCTGTTACTCAGGATTCGACCCAGTTTTTCAACATTTTTTTCCCTTCAGGCGTAAGGATAGATTCAGGATGGTATTGAACCGCCCTGACATCATGTACTATATGCTTTAAAGACATAATCTCTCCGTTTTCATCCACCGAGGTTGCAATGAGATCCTCAGGTAAATCTTTTGACACCACCCATGAATGGTACCTGCCTACCTCCAATTCCACGGGAATATCCTTATATAATATTTTATCCTCGTTGATCCTTTTTATCGAAGTGGAAACACCGTGGTAGACCTTATTCAGGTTTTCAATGCTGCCTCCGTATACTTCGGCAATGGCCTGCTGGCCCAGACAGATCCCCAAAATACTCTTTGTTGATCCATACTTTTTGATAATTGCCTTTAAAAGGCCGGCCTCATCCGGAATACCAGGGCCCGGTGACAAAAGAATCTTTTCAAATTCGGCGACCTCTTCCAGGCTCAATTTATCATTGCGCTTGACCGTAACCTCACAATCTAGGTCCTGTAAATAATGAACCAGGTTATAGGTGAAGGAATCGTAATTATCTATTACTAATATTTTCTTCATAGCTTAAATGTTTTCGGCAAGTTCCATGGCCTTTTTTAAGGCCCCTAATTTGTTATAAACTTCCTGTAATTCATCATCTGCAGTTGATTTAGAAACAATTCCGGCTCCCGCCTGATAATGCAATCGATGATTCTTGCTTAAAAAAGACCTGATGATAATGGCGTGATTAAAATTGCCTTTAAAATCCATAAAACCAATGGCTCCTCCGTAAAATGTCCGGTTGTGTTTTTCATATTTTTCAATAAGTTGCAGGGCCTTGTGTTTCGGGGCACCGGATAAGGTTCCCGCCGGAAAAGTATCTGCCACGACCTGAAAAGTAATTGCATCTTTAAACTTCTGTCCGATCACTTTCGACACAAGATGGATTACATGAGAAAAAAACTGGATTTCCTTATACTTTTCAACTTTTACATTCTTTCCGTTTCTGCTCAGGTCGTTTCTGGCCAGATCAACCAGCATAACGTGTTCTGCATTTTCCTTTTCATCCTGAGCAAGAGATTTGGCTGCCGCGAGATCCTTTTCGTCATCTCCTGTTCTTTTGAAAGTTCCTGCAATAGGATGGATCTCTGCCTTGCCATTGTTCACTACGAGCTGTGCCTCGGGTGAGGATCCGAATATCTTAAAGTTCCCGTAATCAAAATAAAACAAATATGGTGAAGGGTTTACCGATCGAAGTGCCCTGTACACATTGAATTCATCTCCTTTAAAACCCTGGGAAAACCTCCGGGAAAGTACCAATTGAAAAACGTCGCCCCGAAAACAGTGCTTTTTTGCAAGTTCCACATGCTCCATAAACTCCTTATCAGAAAGATTAGAAGTCTCGTCATCTGCGTTGCTGTATGAATAGGAGGCAAAATTACGATTGCCAATCAACTGATGGATTTCTTCAATATTATTTTTTTGATCATAAGAATGCGAGAAGATATAGGCCTCATTCTTAAAGTGATTAATGGCAATGATATTTTGATAAACCGCATAATAAATATCAGGAATGTCAAGGTCCCCTTCTTTTTTGGCAATTTCAATGTCTTCAAAGTACCTTACGGCATCATATCCGATATATCCGAAAAGACCGTTATTGATAAATTTGAATTTTTGGTTTTCAGTTTCAAACTTTTGACTGAAATCGTGTATCATTCCGGGAATCTCATGAGCTGAATTGCATGTAGTCAGGCTGGAAGCCCCATCAGGAAAAGTTTCACTTACTACCTGATCCTTAACCGTAATACTTGCAATTGGGTTACAGCACACGTAGGAAAAACTATTTTCATTTCCATGATAATCAGAACTTTCCAATAAAATACTATTTGGAAAGGTATCTCTGATCTTTAGGTAAATACTTACAGGGGTTATGGTGTCTGAAAGGATTTTCTTGTAATAAGTTCTTAATTTATAATTCATTGAATTCAGATTAAAAAAAAAGGCCTGTCGCGAAGACAAGCCTAATAGATATTTTTATATACAGGTTACTACTTCACAAATTTTCTGTTTTGTAAAGACCACCACCATGTATGAATTGTATTATTTCTCATATTGAGCAAGCAAATTTATAAACTTTTTTTAATTATCAAAGAAAAATTGAGTTATTTCTAACAATAAACAGATTTAACTGAGCTTATAATAACAAACACTTGATTAAGGCCCAACTTGAACTTCCTTCCAGCTTGTTCCGTCATGAAAATAGAGAGTGCCGTCTGTGTTTACATAAAAATCCCCCAAACCTCCGGCTGGTTCAACAGCCTGGGGCTCTAAACGCAGTACTCCCGTGATATGGACTTTTTGCTGCGGATCCAGGGTACCAACACCTAAATTACCAGCCATATATGAATTATTTACATTATCCGAGTACAAGGCATAAGCCGTTCCTGCGACATTAGAGAAAGGCGTAGACAAAAATAATCCATAGGAGTTTCCTGCCACTGAGCCTGAGCCCGTTCCTCCGATAAATAAACCATAACCATCTCCTGTGATTGCACCTTCATTAGTAGCGAACATAGAGGCTAAAGAAGCCGTTCCAATAGAAGCCCCGGAGGCATTGATTAAGCCAACGTCCATTCCACGGCCTGTAGTCATAGTACCGGCATTATTGTAATTTTCAGCAATCATTGCCGACCCGTAAGTTATATTACCATCATTGTAAATCTGTGGATATGAGCCCACCGCGTTGGTCATACCCCCACTCGAAGCCGAGTTCCTAATGATCCCTTGGGTTCCAATGGCATAGCCAATGATTCCTGTGCCATTATTTTTCACTTCTGTTCCAAATCCATAGGTAGCCACACTTGTACCGGATCCAGTGTAAAAAGCATCAACTTTAACAGAAGTTCTAATCGCATTTAAATCACTTTCCCCTCTCACATACAACTTATGTACGGTTGAAAACTGATCTAGGCCAATGCCCACCCTACCAGGATAATAGGCTATATCTGGCGAAGCTCCATCTACAAACTTCCCCACCCCTGCTTTGGACTCAACCCAGGCACCATCAATATATATCCACTGGGAATTCGTATCGGTATCAAAAACCATTAAGCTGTTCGCAGGTGTCGTGATGGCAGTTCTCTGAGCCGTGGTCATTCTGGGGATCAACAAACCTTTATCAGTTGAACTGATATCAAGAGCCGATGAGGCATCCGGTGAGCTGGTTCCTACTCCAACCTGAGCATGTATTGAAGTTATTGCTATAACTGTGCATAGTAAAAATGTATATAATTTATTCATGATGGTTTTATTGTTATTCAATGATTAGTTTTTTTACGCCTTGTTTTCCTTCGTGTTCAAATTTTAAAAAATATAAACCGCTTTTCAAATTTGATTTGGGAAGGTTGCCTTCTCCAACAGAGAGTTCAATTTTATCAAACCGTTTCATTAGCCTGCCGTTGATGTCATAAATAGAAGCTTTTAGGTCAACCATTTCTCCTGAAGCCATAAACCTTATATCACTTTCTTCAGCCTTGACAGGATTTGACAACAAATTAATACCGGTTGAAAGAAACAGGTCATTGACAGATAAAACCACCTGATTGTCTATTCCAAAGGTATATTGACCAAATCCGTCTAAATTAACTTCGTTGTTAAGGTCACTCGCTACATTACCGTTTAAAAGATCGCCGGTTACCGTAAAACTATGAGATGCGCTGATCAAATCCCAAACACCCCCGTTGAGTCCAACGATTGAAACAGCGCTCAATACCCCTCCATTATCATTAACAAGGGAAGTAATATCGCTATTTTCATTCCATGGCAAGGTAACAACTGCATTTCCTGTCAGTTCCCAGAATTCTACTCCGCTTACCGCGTCAACGTCAGTACCATTAGTTCCTCCTGAAGGCGCTGAATTTGAATATTGAGCAGAAACATCTGCACTGTGTTTCATAACAACCGGAGCATACACCCCTTTGTTACCAACCGGAAGGGTCGTTTCGCCAGCACCAAAAACGCTGACATTTCCATCGACAAATTCCTGAGCAGAACCCCAGTTCGTCCCGGCTTCCATAGAGAAAGTTCCGCTGGCATCAACAGCAACAACAGTGTTGCTGGTTGTAAATGCCAGATCTTTAGCCAAATAAAACTCTGCATTCGGTCCAACATAAAGGTCTTGTGCCATAACACAAGGAAGAGCACCCAATAACAAGAGGCTTAAATAGCAATTTCGAAAAATAAAAGGATTGTGTAATTTTAAATTCATAGGCTGTGTTTAAATCCAAAACTAGAATAAAATTCTTGAATATTCGACCTTTTTAAAAGAAATATCCAAATAGTTTCAAACAAAATACAAAGATGAGTTGCTGTAGATAAATCAATTACTCAACCTACAATATTCACGATCTTACCTGGAACAACAATTACTTTTTTAGGGCTTCTGCCTCCCATTTGCTGTTGCGTTCGTTCATCTTCCATAACGGCTTTCTCAATGGCTTCTTTATCGAGGTCCAAAGACAATTCTTTGGTAAACCTCATCTTACCATTAAAAGAAATAGGGTAGGTTTTTGTGCTTTCAATCACATATTTAGCTTCAAAAACGGGATAATCAACAGTCGAAACAGATCCCTTGTGACCCAACTTACTCCAGAGTTCTTCGGCAATATAAGGTGCATAGGGTGAAATAAGCACAACCAAGGGCTCTAATATGCCTCTTTTGGAACATGAAAGCGATGTTAATTCATTAACGGCAATCATAAAGGAGCTCACAGAAGTATTGAAGGAGAAATTAGCAATGTCCTCGTCTACTTTTTTAATGGTTTTATGCAGAATTTTTAATTCTTCTGGACCGGGAGCATCTTCGCTCACCGAAAATTCACCTGAATTGTGAAATAACTTCCAAAGACGTTTTAAAAATCCGTGAACACCCGTTATTCCGGCAGTGTTCCATGGCTTTGCCTGTTCAAGGGGACCCAAAAACATCTCGTACATCCTCAAGGTATCGGCTCCATAATCGCGACAAATATCGTCAGGATTCACAACATTATATTTGGATTTAGACATTTTTTCCACTTCGCGTCCCACGATATATTTACGATCTTCAAGAACAAAAGCTGCATCCTTAAAATCTTTATTCAAAGCGTGATCCTTGAAACCTTCAAGATCGAGTTCGTTTGATGCATTGACCAGTGATACATCCACATGAATGGGCTGTACGTCTTTATCCTTTATCAATCCATGTGAAATAAAGGTATTTTCACCTTTTTTTCTATAAACAAAGGCAGATGTTCCCAATATCATTCCCTGGTTTATAAGTTTTTTAGCATATTCATCTACGGGTACATGGCCTCTGTCAAACAAAAATTTCTGCCAAAATCTGGAATAAAGCAAATGCCCCGTTGTATGTTCACTACCTCCAATGTATAAATCAACATCTTGCCAATAATCCAGTGCTTCCTTACCGCAAAATTCATTGTCATTATCAGCATCCATATACCTGTTAAAATACCAGGAACTTCCGGCCCATCCCGGCATGGTATTTAATTCTAAAGGAAAAACTGTTTGCTCATCGATCAAATCATTCGATACGATTTTATTGGTTTGTGTATCCCAGGCCCATATGGTGGCATTTCCTAAAGGCGGTTTTCCATCTTCGGTGGGCAGGTATTTTTCAACATCCGGCAGGGTAACAGGCAAATAATCCTTGTCGATCATTTTAGGCAGGCCATTCACATAATACACCGGAAAGGGTTCTCCCCAATATCGCTGTCTTGAAAAAACAGCATCTCTCAACCTGTAATTGATCCTCCCTTCTCCAATTCCTCTTTTTTCGAGTGCTTCAATAACCTTTTTGATCGCATCCTTGACCTTTAAACCATTGATAAAATCGGAATTTGCTATTACAGCGCCCTTGTCTTCGCAAGCACCTTCTGAAATATCCTGACCTTCAAATATATTCGGTATCTCCAAATCAAAATGTTTGGCAAATTCAAAATCCCGCTGATCTCCGCATGGCACTGCCATAACAGCTCCCGTTCCATAACTTGCCAACACGTAGTCACCGATCCAAACGGGAATTTTCTCACCGCTAAAGGGATGAACGGCATAGGCACCTGTAAACACTCCCGAAATAGTTTTTACGTCAGCCATCCGGTCACGCTCACTTCTCCTGGAGGTTGACAATATATAGCTGTCAACGTCCGATTTCTGCTCTTTAGTTGTGATTTTTGCAACCAGTTCATGTTCAGGGGCCAAAGTCATAAAAGATACTCCAAAAATCGTGTCTGGCCTTGTTGTAAACACTTCAATCGAGGCAGCATAACCTTCTATTTCAAAACTGACCATCGCTCCTTCAGATCTCCCAATCCAATTCGTTTGAGCATCTTTTAAGGGCTGGGGCCAGTCAATCCTGTTCAAACCATCCAGCAGTCTTTGCGCATAAGCAGTAATCCTCATCGACCATTGCTTCATTTTCTTTCGTACAACCGGGAAGCCTCCTCTTTCTGATACCCCGTTCACTATTTCATCATTAGCCAATACGGTTCCCAAATCCGGGCACCAATTGACTTCAGTTTCCGACAGATAAGTCAACCTGTATTGAGAAAGCACCAATTCTTTCTGATCCGGACCGAAAGAATTCCATTCCTCGGCAGAAAATAAAGCAGTATTTTCATCACAGACAGCATTGACCTTTTCATTTCCGTGTTTTTCAAATATTGCCGTCAATGCCGAAATATCTTTAGCTTTATCTGCATCCAGACAATAGTAAGCATTGAATAACTGGATAAAAATCCATTGTGTCCATTTGTAATATGACGGATCTGAAGTTCTCACCTCTCTGCTCCAATCAAAACTGAAGCCCATCTGGTCAAGCTGCCTTCTGTAGGTTTTGATATTTTCCTGTGTGGTCTTGGCAGGATGTTGTCCGGTTTGAATCGCATATTGTTCGGCAGGCAATCCAAAAGAATCAAATCCTTGAGGATGCAATACATTAAAGCCTTTGTGTCGCTTGTAACGCGCGTAAATATCCGAAGCGATATACCCAAGGGGATGACCTACATGAAGTCCTGCCCCTGAAGGATAAGGAAACATGTCAAGCACATAAAACTTATCTTTTTCACTCTTATTCTCAGCTTTAAATGTTTGATTTTCGCTCCAGTATTTCTGCCATTTGGCTTCAATCTCGTTAAAGTAATATTTCATTCGTTTCTATATATAAGGTATCCCTTCAGTTGATCTTTTAACACAAGCCCCGAAATAGTTGGGTTTTAAACTTCAATTCCCTGAAAACAATTGATTTATCCTTTAAAACCCAAGGCCTGATGTGCTGTTTATTTCAAGTGGCCAAAGTTACACTTAAAGAAGGAAAGCACAAAGTGTCAAGTATATCTTAATTTTTATATCTTTACTTTTTATTTACCTCTAAAAAAAAATCATGTATAAGCCCCTCATATACCTGATAAGCACTTTCGTGCTTATATCCTGTACTTCTGATAAACAGCAAGCCGATTTTATTGTAACCAATGCCAATATTTATACGGTTGATGACGCATTGCCCAAGGCACAGGCCTTTGCCATTAAAGATGGCCTGTTTATTGGCGTTGGCAGTTCAAAGGAAATAAACAATCTATTCACCTCAAAAGAAATCCTGAACCTTAAAGGCAAAACCATAGTTCCAGGACTTATTGACGGCCATTGCCATTTCAACGATTTGGGCTTTTTTATGCAACAAGTCGACCTCACCGGAACGAACAGTTTAGATGAGGTCGTCAATAGAGTTTTAGCCTTCCAAAAGGAGAAGAACCTCAACTTTATAACGGGTTATGGCTGGGATCAAAATGACTGGGAAACGAAGCAATTGCCTACAAAAGACCAATTGGATCTTCATTTTCCGGAGACACCGGTGGTATTATCCCGAATAGACGATCACGCATTTCTGGTAAATCAAGCCGCCCTTAACCTTGCCGGAATTAATTCTCAAACCAGTGTTTCAGGTGGTGAAATCGTAAAAAACAAGGGCCAAATTACGGGTGTTCTTATTGACAATGCTAAGGATATGGTAAAAAAGATCATGCCAAAAGCCGGAATCAACCATAGTGTCAAAGCTCTTAAAGATGCAGAGAGTCATTGCTTAAAACTGGGACTTACTACTGTGAGCGATGCCGGATTACAAAAAGAAACCATAGACCTTATTGATAGCCTTCAAAAAAATGATGAATTAAAGATTAAGGTCTATGCAATGGTTTCGGTTAGTCCCGAAAATTTAGATTATTACTTAAAAAAAGGAATTACAAAAACTGACCGACTTCATGTGAGGTCCTTTAAAATATATGCAGACGGAGCTTTAGGATCCAGGGGGGCTGCACTGAAACAGCCATATAGCGACCGCGAAGGACATTTTGGTGCCATGGTGACAAGTCTTGAAGATCTTGATCAAATAGCCAATACCATTGCTAAATCTGATTTTCAAATGAATACGCACGCCATTGGAGATTCGGCTAACGCTTATATTCTTAAAACTTATGCCAGAGTACTCAAAAGCCAAACGAACAGAAGGTGGCGCATTGAACATGCACAGGTTATCGATCCCGATGATTTCGATTATTTCACAGAGATTATACCTTCTGTGCAACCGACTCATGCTACCAGTGATATGTACTGGGCCGAAGACCGTTTGGGGCCGGAAAGAATCAAAGGGGCTTATGCGTATAAAACCTTGCTTGAAATTAATGGAAGAATCGTTTTGGGCACCGACTTTCCTGTTGAAAAAGTAAACCCAATGTACACTTTTTATGCGGCTGTTGCCAGACAAGACCTTACAGGGTATCCGGAGGAAGGGTTTCAAATAAACAATGGTTTAAGCAGGGAAGAAACGCTAAAAGGAATGACGATTTGGGCCGCATACGCCAATTTTGAGGAAAAAGAAAAAGGATCGATCGAAAAAAATAAACTCGCAGATTTTGTTATTCTTGATCAGGATATCATGGAGGTACCAATTGAAGAAGTTCCAAATATCAAGATAAATGGAACTTATATCAATGGGGAGAAAGTGTATTCTTCTACAAAATTATTTTGATTGGAGCGGTAATCCTTGTGGTATCCCAAGCAAGCACCATATTGATGTGCTTCCCTTTATCTTTGAAGCCAATTGAGAATGCTTCCAGGAATTCGGCCTTACTCACTTTTGCCGTGGTTCTTGCCACATCATATTTTTCTTCATATTCATAAGTACCCCATACATCTGTATTGGAACTTAAAATAAGGGTCCATTCATTTTGATCGGGTATTGCATATAAGACATAAGTTCCTGCTTTCACTTCTGTTTCTCCAAACACCACATCGTTGTAAAAAACAACTTCAGTAGCTTCGTTCGCGCCAACTCTCCATATTTTACCAAACGGAATTACATTTCCGAAGATTTCTCTTCCATTTTTTTTCGGCCTTCCATAAAGTACTTTAATCTTTGGTGGCGAAATCTTATTGGTCCTAAAATATACAATGTCGTGAGGACTGGCATCCAAATCTCTGAATTCCTGCGCGCCGGCATCAGTAAGGAACAGTATCGAAAACACAAAAGCTATTCCCAAATTAAAATATATCCTTTTCATAGATTTAAATTTTGGCTAAAATCACATCTTGAGTTGCAAGAGGAATATCTATTCTTGTATCATCCCAAGCCAATACCATAAAAGTATTCTTGAAATCCTCTTTAAAACCAATAGAAAAAACATCCACTACTTCAGCTTCCCTGGCAGGGATCCTGATACGAACAACATCTTTGGTTTCATCATAGAAATAACAACCCCAGGTATCGGTATTGCTGTTGAGTATAATGGTCCATTCCTTTTCTCCGGGAATCGTGTGCATCACATAGGTACCGGCTTTTACCAGCTTTCTTCCGAAAGACATGTCGGTAAAAAACTTCACTTCGGTCGCTTCATTAGCACCCGTGCGCCAAATTTCCCCATAAGGGACCTGATCGCCAAATACATGTGTTGATTCTTTCTGTGGCCTTCCATATACAACCTTTACCAAAGGCTTTGGAATTTTCTTGGTAGTCAGATATGCGATATCGACAGGATCACTGTCAAGATTATCAAATTTTTGAGCATGGCTCATTGCACTTGACAACAATGCACAGAAAAGCATTGAGGTAATTATTTTCTTATTCATAGCAACAAATAATTATTGATTAATCATTCGACCATTAATAACGTAATATTTCCAAAAATATTTTAAGCAATTCCATTTTTCAAATAACAAGAGGTTCTTCGTCTAGATTCATAAAGAGCCAAAGGTCTGTTAAAACTGCAATAATTTCTCCAATATGCCATTATTATTCTATTTTTGTAAAACTTAAATTGATGACGAGATGAAACTATTGATTGTAGAGGATGAATTAGAGTTACTCAATGCAACCACCGACTATTTGGAAAAGGAAGATTTTGTGTGTGAAACAGCTCCCAATTTTTTTGAAGCAGAAGACAAGCTGATCTCCTATAAATACGACGTGGTTATACTTGATATAAACCTTCCTGATGGCAACGGGTTGGACCTATTGAAATTCATCAAGGAAAAAAGCCCGGAAACAGGGGTTTTAATTGTATCGGCCAAAGATTCTTTGGATGACAGGCTTAAAGGTCTTGATTTGGGTGCAGATGATTATATTACGAAACCATTCCATCTTGCCGAACTCAATTCAAGGGTTAATTCTCTGTTGAGGAGAAGAAAATTTGAAGGAAGCAATAATATTGTTTATCAGGAAATTGAAATCGATCCTGTTGCCAAACAAGCTATCGTTAACGAAGTCACCCTGGATCTTACCAAAAAAGAATACTTTTTGCTGTTGTATTTTATTACCAATAAAAACCGCGTTTTGACCAAGGAAGCAATTGCAGAGCACCTCTGGGGTGATAACATAGATATGGTTGACAATTTCGATTTTATTTATACCCATATGAGAAATTTGAGGAAAAAACTCAAAAAAAGCGGTGCAAATGACTATCTTCAAACCATTTATGGCTTGGGATATAAATTTGGAGAATAAAGTCACCTATGTTGAATACAGTTGTACTTCAAAAGGATTCAATCCCGAAAATACTGCCTTATAAATTTTGAATGATCGATGAAATTATTTGAAAAAACTAGAAAGACCTACATTATCTATTCGGTTATTATTTTTATAATTTCCAGTACTGTCATTTATTTTACTTTAAAGCGTGTCATTACAAAGAAGCAAGACGAGAAATTGTTGTGGGACCAGGAACTCATCGCCAAAAAGATCAAATATGAATATCCGCTTCCAATTTTTGACGTAGAAGACTTTAAATCGACAAACCCGCCAAGGGACACTTTGTATTTTAAAGACACTTTGATGTATCAGGTTGTCAATAATAAGGAGAAATATGAATTATACAGGGAACTGACCTCAGTACAGACGCTGCAGGGGAAAACATATCAGATCAGCACCAGAAGCTCATTGGTGCGAAATCAGGATTTCATCCTTGCCATTACCCTATCTGTAGGGATTGTTGTATTGCTTTTGATCATAACGGTTTATTTTGTGAACACGATTATCATGCGAAATGTTTGGCTGCCTTTTTACAACAATTTGGAAACGCTCAAAAACTTTTCGGTCGAAAATGACAAACCGCTGGAACTTCAGGAATCAAATATTGATGAATTTCAGGAATTAAACAATTCATTGTCGAAGTTGACTAATAAAATCAAGTCTGACTTCAATAATTTAAAGGAATTTACAGAAAATGCTTCTCATGAAATGCAAACTCCTTTGGCAATCATGCAGTCCAAATCTGAAATCCTGCTTCAATCTGAAAACCTTACAAAAAGCCAGGTTTCCCAGATTAAAACAATTTATCAGTCGGTACAAAGGCTTTCTAAACTTAATAAGACCCTTTTACTGCTCGCAAAAATTGAAAACAGACAATTTAAGGATCTTGAGACCATAAATGTGAATTCTGTAATCGAAAGGCAACTTGAAATTTTTGAAGATTTTATTGAAAATAAAAATCTTACCGTTGATATGAGATCGACTCTTGAAGTTGAAATTCAGGCAAACCCATTATTATTCGATATGGTTGTTACCAACCTGATCAGTAATGCGATAAAGCATAATATCCCAGGAGGCCGGATCGAGATATTAACGACCAACTTATTTTTAAGTGTTTCGAATACAGGGGAGCCCCCTAAAATGCAGTCAACTTCACTTTTCGAAAGGTTTAAAAAGGAGAGTAACGCCTCCAATTCTTTCGGTCTAGGATTGGCCATCGTAAAAAAAATATGTGATAATTACAACTGGAACATTATACATTCGTATGTTGAAAATCAGCACAATATCTCAATCTATTTTTAACCAAAAGGTATATTTCAAAAATCTTTGCGCTTCTTCAGATTTTCTTTAGAAACGACGCTTACATTTGCCCTGTTATCTGATTGTTATAATTCTTATATAACTATTTCAGAACGTTCAAAAATTCATGCTATGAATACTGAAATAACAATGAAGATATCAGCATAATCTATCCGAAGGGTAATATTTTGAGGGGAATGGAACCTGCAAGACAGATTAAGCACATTGATTAAAACATTAACCTGTTTTGATTTGAATGAAAAAGCCTGTAATAATGTTTTTTACAGGCTTTTTTAAAAATATTATCAAATTTGAATAAAACTTCAGATTTTCTTCAGATTTGATAATTAAATTTACATCTGATTTAAATTAGAGTGCTTTGTACTTTGGTTTAAGTTATATTTCAAAAGTAAACTTTTAGTTTATAATAAAGTTGATCAGTTAGAATATTGGACTGAGGGGAATGATATCTCTAAATGGTTAACGTTTGCAAATACACAAATATTAAGCTATTTTAATTTGCATCAAAAAAGAGACCTGTATTAGAAACTTTCTAAGCAGGTTTTTTTTATGGTTTACAGCCTCCTGCTCCGCATCGTGAAAAATATCACCTCAGGAGCCAAAAATGTTGATAACTTCACAGTTTATAACTTCAAAAAAAGACCTAAAAAATGGGGGTTTTCTTATATTTGTACGTTTTAAATTTTTGGACAAAAAGAGAACTAAAAAATATGAGTGAAGAAACTAAAAAAAATCAATATTCTGCTGATAGCATTCAAGCTTTAGAGGGCATGGAACATGTTCGGATGCGACCATCCATGTACATTGGAGATGTAAGTTCAAGAGGACTTCATCATCTTGTATATGAAGTTGTCGATAACTCCATCGATGAGGCCATGGCCGGGCACTGTGATAAAATTGATGTTTATATAAATGAGGACAACTCTGTTACCGTAAGAGATAATGGTAGAGGAATTCCTGTAGACAAGCACGCCAAAGAAGGGGTTTCTGCCCTGGAGGTTGTCATGACCAAAATTGGAGCCGGAGGAAAATTTGATAAGGATTCGTATAAAGTTTCCGGTGGTTTGCACGGAGTTGGGGTTTCTGTTGTAAATGCCCTTTCGAATAAATTAAAAGCTACGGTTTTTAGAGATGGCAAAACTTGGCAACAGGAATACGAAAAGGGAAAGGCCCTTTATCCGGTAAAACTAGTTGGGGAATCAGATGGAAACGGAACAGAAGTAACCTTTCTGGCAGATGACACAATTTTTCAAACAGAAATAGTTTTTAGCTATGAGATTCTTTCTGCCCGGTTGCGCGAACTATCATATTTAAATCAAGGTGTTACGATCACAATTACAGATAAGCGACATAAAGATGAAGAAGGCAACTTTGTTTATGACAAATTTTACAGTGATGATGGCCTAAAGGAATTTGTAAGATACCTTGATGCCACCAGAGAGCAACTCATATCTGACGTGATTAGCATGGAAGGCGAAAAAAACGGTATCCCTGTTGAAGTCGCTATGGTGTACAATACCTCGTATACAGAAAACCTTCATTCTTACGTCAACAATATCAACACCCATGAAGGCGGTACGCATTTATCCGGTTTTAGAAGAGGATTGACACAAACGCTCAAGAAATATGCGGAAACATCCGGATTGTTGAGCAAATTAAAATTTGACATTGCCGGTGATGATTTTCGGGAAGGCCTTACTGCCATCATTTCAGTAAAGGTAGCTGAACCTCAATTCGAAGGCCAGACCAAAACCAAACTTGGTAACAGGGATGTAAGTCCGGCCGTTAGTCAGGCCGTTTCTGAAATGCTAACCGACTATCTTGAAGAAAACCCGGATGATGCTAAAATTATCGTTCAAAAAGTGATCCTTGCTGCTCAGGCAAGGCATGCAGCAGCGAAGGCAAGAGAGATGGTTCAACGCAAGACAGTGATGTCAGGAGGTGGACTTCCTGGTAAATTATCTGATTGTGCATGGAATGATCCTGAAAAATGTGAGATCTTTTTAGTCGAGGGAGATTCTGCGGGTGGAACTGCCAAACAGGGCCGTGATAGAAATTTTCAGGCTATTTTACCCCTAAGAGGTAAAATCCTTAATGTGGAAAAAGCCATGCAACACAAGGTTTTTGAAAATGAAGAGATCAAGAGCATGTATACAGCTCTTGGTGTAACCATAGGAACCGAGGAAGACCCCAGGGCCTTGAACCTCAGCAAACTGAGATATCACAAAATCGTGATTATGTGTGATGCGGATGTTGATGGAAGCCATATTGCCACACTTATCCTTACCTTCTTTTTCCGTTATATGCGTGAATTGGTTGAAAACGGTAATATTTATATTGCTGCCCCACCTTTATATTTGGTTAAGAAAGGTGCAAAAAAAGAATATGCCTGGTCTGATACTGAAAGGGATTTAATCATAGAGAAATTTGGTGGAGGAACCATACAGCGCTATAAAGGTCTTGGTGAGATGAATGCAGAGCAACTCTGGGATACGACTATGAATCCTGAATTCAGAACCATGCGTCAGGTATCTATAGAAAATGGCACCGAAGCGGACAGGGTGTTTTCCATGCTTATGGGAGACGATGTTCCCCCTAGAAGGGAATTCATTGAAAAACACGCAGTATACGCAAACATTGACATTTAAACATTAGACAAGACCCAAGATGCTGAAAAGACCTTGGGTTTTGACATTTAGAAAAACATATTTAATTAATTATAAATTCTAGTAACATGAAAGTAACTATAGTTGGTGCAGGAGCAGTTGGAGCGAGTTGTGCCGAATACATCGCAATCAAAGATTTCGCCTCTGAGGTTGTCATCATTGACATTAAAGAAAATTTTGCCGAAGGGAAAGCTATGGATCTTATGCAAACCGCCTCATTAAACGGTTTTGACACCTTGATCACAGGTAGTACCAATGATTATTCAAAAACTGCCAACAGTGATGTCGCTGTTATCACAAGTGGAATTCCGCGCAAACCCGGAATGACCAGAGAAGAACTTATCGGAATCAATGCCGGGATCGTCAAATCTGTTGCGAGCAGCGTTCTAAAACATTCACCAAACGTTATTTTTATCGTTGTAAGTAATCCTATGGACACCATGGCCTATTTAACACATAAGGCACTTGGTTTACCTAAGAACCGTATTATCGGAATGGGAGGTGCTCTTGATAGTGCCAGATTTAAATACCGCCTTGCAGAAGCTTTGGGCTGCCCTGCATCAGATGTGGAAGGTATGGTTATCGGAGGCCACAGTGACACGGGAATGATTCCATTGACGCGTCTCGCAGCGAGAAACAGTGTACCTGTAAGTAAATTCTTATCCGAGGAGAAAATCAGTGAAGTTGCAGAAGCCACTAAAGTGGGAGGAGCTACTTTGACAAAAATGCTCGGTACAAGTGCTTGGTATGCGCCTGGAGCGGCTGTATCATCTATGGTTCAGGCTATTGCCTGCGACCATAAAAAAATGTTTCCTTGTTCTGCACTTTTAGAGGGAGAATACGGGCTTGATGACATTTCTATAGGTGTTCCTTGTATCATCGGTAAAAATGGTATCGAATCAATTGTTGAGCTCGATTTAACAGATGCTGAAAAAGAGAAGTTGACAACCAGCGCTGAAGCCGTAAGAAAAACAAATGGCCTGTTGGAAGAAACAGTTAACTAATTCTCTTCCTTTTTAATATAAAAAAAGCCATCATTCTTAAGACTGATGGCTTTTTTCATTTGTTTTCAATACTTATGACAAGCCAGAGATCACACCATTTTCATCAATACTCATATTCTCGGATGCCGGATGGGCAGGCAATCCGGGCATTCTCATCATCTTACCTAAGATAGGTATGATAAATCCGGCTCCGGCAGCAATCTCAATTTCCCTGACAGTAACAACAAAATTCTCTGGTCGGCCTCTCAGTGCTTCATCATCGGAGAATGATTTTTGAGTTTTTGCCATACAAATAGCAAAATTGTTAAAACCAAGCCGATCAATTCTCCTTAGATTAAGTTCGGCCTTTTTATCATAATTCACGCCCGAAGCGCCATAAATCTCACGGGCTATTTTTTCGATCTTCTCTTTTACAGGAGATTTCCAATCGTACAAAGGTTTAAACTGCGACCGGTCTTCTTCCACAACTTTTTTAACTGCAAAAGCCAAATCTTTACAGCCTTCTCCCCCATTTGTCCAACCATTTGAAACAACCGCCTTAACCCCTAATTTCTCGCAGCCTTCGATTACAAGTTTAACTTCTTCAATACTGTCATTTATAAATGAATTAATGGCAACGACAGGTTGTATGTTAAATTTTCTAATATTCTCAATGTGCTTTTCCAGATTGGCAAATCCCTTGGCCACAAGGCCTACATCCGGTTTATTGAGAGCATCCGTAGCTGCTCCTCCATGGTGCCTAAGAGCCCTTATAGTGGCCACCAACACGACCGCTTTTGGGCTAAGGCCCGATGCCGCGCATATAATATTCAGGAATTTTTCTGCCCCGAGATCTGCTCCAAAACCAGCTTCAGTAACCACATACTTTGATAAAGACAAGCCCATTTTTGTGGCCAAAATAGTGTTTGTTCCCTGCGCAATATTGGCAAAAGGTCCTCCGTGAATGATAGCGGGATTTTTCTCCAGGGTTTGAACCAAATTCGGTTTGATCGCGTCTTTCAATAAAATCGTCATGGCATTCTCTGCTTTTAAATCCCTTGCAAAAACAGGTTTTTTATCAAAAGTAAAACCAATAAAGATATCGCCGAGTCGTTTCTTAAGATCCTCAAACCCGGAGGTCATGCAAAGTATTGCCATCACCTCTGAAGCAGGTGTAATATTAAAGCCATCTTCTCTAGGCACACCATTTGCTGTGCCTCCGAGGCCTATAGTAATATTCCTTAATGACCTGTCATTCATATCGATAACTCTTTTCCAGAAAATTGACCTCGGATCAATATTCAAATTATCGCTCGCCTGCAGATTGTTGTCTACCAGCGCAGACAACAAATTGTTTGCCTTCTCTATTGCATTGAAATCACCGGTAAAGTGCAAATTAATATCCTCCATAGGAACCACCTGAGAGTATCCGCCTCCGGCAGCTCCCCCTTTGATACCAAAAACAGGGCCAAGCGACGGCTCTCTTAAAACTACGGTTGCCTGCTCTCCAATTTTGTTTAAACCTTCTGTGAGCCCTATAGATACCGTGGTTTTACCCTCACCGGCAGGCGTTGGGGTTATGGCTGTTACCAAAACAAGGTTGTTTAAAGATACTTTTTTCTCGTCAATGAGGTCAAGGGGCAGCTTTGCTTTAAACTTACCGTACAATTCAAGATCGTCCTCATCAATTTTTAGTTTGGAGGCAATGTCCTTAATATGAATCAAAGTGGTTTTCTGGGCGATTTCAATGTCAGTTAAGTGTTCCATTTATCTTTTAGATTTACATTACTAAAATAGCAAAATTTCTGGCTAAAACTAATCCCAGAATTGCCCCAAAATTTAGGACTTATTTCTTTCAAAGCTAAATCTTTTGAGTATATTTGCCCGATTATATCAAAAATAAGATTTTAAATAAGATAAAGAATGCAAAACAAGGGACTTATTAGATTATTTGCAGTCATTTTGAGTGTGGTATGCATATACCAGTTATCATTCACGTGGTTTGCAAAAAATGTTGAGAATGATGCCGTTATCTACTCAGAATCCAAAGCTGATGCAACAGACACTGAAGCACTGCGTGTTATGGAAAGAGAATACCTGGATTCTGTTGCCAATGAACCAGTCGTTAATTTGGGTTTCACTGAATTTACTTACAATGAAGTCAAAGAAAAAGAAATCAACCTTGGGCTAGACCTGAAGGGAGGGATTAATGCGATTTTAGAAGTATCTGTTAGAGATATTTTATTCGGTTTATCGAATGAATCGAAAAATCCGGTGTTCAACGAGGCACTTATCAATGCCACAAAAGCGCAAAAAGATAGTGATAAAGACTATTTACAATTGTTCTATGAAGCTTTTGATGCAGCCAGCAACGGTTCGGTAAAACTCAGTGATCCCAGTATTTTTGGAAATAAATCCCTGAAAGATAAGATCAATTTCAAGATGACCGATGACGAGGTTAAACCAATCTTACAGGAAGAAGTAAAAGGTTCCATAAATACGGCATTTGAAGTATTGAGAAGCAGGATTGACCGTTTTGGTGTAACCCAACCCAACATTCAAAGAATTGGGGAATCAGGGAGAATTCTTATTGAACTTCCGGGTGCCAAAGACATTGATCGTGTAAGAAAATTACTGCAAAGTACTGCTGAATTGCAATTTTGGGAAGTATATACCAACCAGGATTTGGTTCAGTTCTTTTTATCTGCCAATACAAAGCTCGCCGAAATTTTAAAAGTTGAGGA
Organism: Lutimonas vermicola; assembly: GCF_038433205.1. Classification (NCBI taxonomy): domain Bacteria; kingdom Pseudomonadati; phylum Bacteroidota; class Flavobacteriia; order Flavobacteriales; family Flavobacteriaceae; genus Lutimonas; species Lutimonas vermicola. Next base: position 718,598 of record NZ_JBCDNA010000003.1, on the reverse strand, counting down.
AGTGACAGTCGAAAAGGATTCTGTACTTTCAAAGGATGATGAAATTGATGATCTTTTAGGAGAAGTTAAGGATTCGGTGGATTTTGAAAGCACCAACCCTTTATTCAGCAAATTATTTGTGCGTTTTCCGCAAACACAAAATGATATCAGTTCAATTATTGCAACTGCCAGTGTTAAAGACACCGCTGTTATCAATGAATATCTTGCGATGAAAGAGGTAAGGGCACTGCTTCCAAGTGAGTTAAAATATGCCAAATTCGCCTGGGATGCAAAATCGAACAATGATTTTATTAATTTTTATGCCCTGAAATCTAACCGTAACGATGTAGCACCGATTCAAGGTGATGTAATTTCAGACGCTTCACAGGTTTTCGATCAGTTAGGTGCTAACCCTGAGGTGAGCATGACCATGAATAGCAAAGGAACCAAGGAATGGGCAAAAATGACTACAGCCAATGTTGGAAAGTTCGTTGCCGTAGTATTGGATGACTATGTCTACTCGGCCCCGAGGGTTAATGATGCGATCACTACCGGAAGAACTTCAATTACGGGTCAGTTTACCATTGATGAAGCCCAGGATTTGGCCAATGCTCTAAAATCAGGTAAACTTCCGGCAGCAGCAAGAATAATCCAATCGGATGTTGTTGGTCCTTCTTTAGGACAAGAGGCCATTGACAGTGGTACCTTTTCATTTATCATTGCACTGGTCATTGTATTGTTATGGATGATCTTTTACTACGGAAAGGCCGGGATTTTCTCAGATATTGCACTGGCCTTGAACATACTTTTTATCTTTGGTGTACTTACTTCTTTCGGAGCCGTATTGACACTTCCAGGAATTGCCGGTATTGTACTTACCATTGGTATGTCTGTAGATGCCAACGTGCTGATCTATGAAAGGATAAAAGAAGAATTAAACAAAGGCAAGGGTTTAAAAGAATCGGTTAACGATGGTTTTGAAGGAGCACTTTCGTCCATTCTTGATGCGAACATTACCACCTTGCTTACAGGGATCATTCTTTATGTATTTGGTACGGGACCTGTAAAAGGGTTTGCCACTACTTTAATGATCGGTATTGTAACCTCATTATTTTCAGCAATTTTTATTACCAGGCTATTGATAGAATGGTATATTAACAATAACAGACAACTTACTTTTAATACAAATATTACCAAGAACTGGTTCAAGGACATTAACATTGACTTCCTTAAAAAGAGAAAGATGTCTTACACCATCTCCGGGATTATTTTAATTATAGGTTTGGGCTCATTATTCACTAATGGTTTAAATTATGGAGTAGACTTTAAAGGAGGTAGAACCTATACGGTAAGGTTTGTTGAGAATGTAAACCCTCCTGAAATTGCCAACACCTTGAAAGATGCTTTCGGAAGTTCTCCTGAAGTAAAAACTTTTGGTTCGGCTAATCAGTTGAAAATTACAACCAAATATAAAATTGATGATTACGGGGTTGCCGTAGAAGATGAAATCCAGCACTTATTATTTGATGGTTTAAAATCATTTATGCCGCAGGATATCAGTTTTGAACAGTTCAAGCCCGGAGATAAAGAGCTAAGTGTAGGTATTATGGAATTTTATATGGTTGGACCAACCATCGCCGATGATATCAAGCAAGCTGCTTTATGGGCCATTGTTGGTTCTTTAATCGTGGTGTTTATATATATCCTGATCAGGTTCAGAAAATGGCAATATAGTTTAGGAGCAGTTGCTGCGGTTTTCCATGATGTGTTGATCGTATTATCAATTTTCTCCTTATTCTATAAGATCCTTCCATTTGATATGGAGATCGGGCAATCATTTATCGCGGCTATCCTTACAGTCGTTGGTTATTCGCTTAACGATACCGTGGTTATTTTTGACCGTATTCGTGAATTTAGCAATAAACATCCAATGTGGAAATATTCTAAAACAGTGAATACCGCCTTGAGCAGTACATTGGGAAGAACAGTAAATACGTCTTTGACGACACTAATCGTGTTATTGGCAATATTTTTGTTTGGAGGTGACTCAATCAAAGGATTTATGTTTGCATTGATCATAGGGGTTATTGTTGGAACTTATTCGTCTTTGTTTATCGCGTCTCCTATCATGTATGATACAACGGAAAAACTGGATAAAAAGAAAAAGAACTAAAAATCTGTATCCTCTGTTGAAGGATGGTAAAACTATAAAAACCTTTTAGGAGATATTTCCTGAAAGGTTTTTAGTTTTTACCTATTTTTGCATTTTCTTATCAAATTAAGATAGTAAAGTCTTAAAATTATTTGTTATCAATGGAAAGTATAAAAATTCATGACAAACATTTCGTGTCTTTTATCGATCGTGACAGAATAAACAGTTATGTGAAGTTCCTGGCAAATCAGATCGCAGAAGATATTGGTCCGGATGAGGTTCCTGTTTTTATAGGGATTCTCAATGGTTCGTTTATGTTTGCTGCCGATTTTGTGAGAAATTACCCTCATGATTGTCATATAACCTTTGTTAAAATGGCATCTTATGAAGGTGTGAATTCCACCGGGAAAATAAAACATTTGGTAGGCATAAATGAAGATCTTACCGGTAAAACGGTTGTCATCCTTGAAGATATTATCGACACGGGTAATACCCTTGCAGAGATCCATGAGATCTTTCGCGACAAGAATGTAAAACAACTAAAGATTGCGACCCTGTTTTTTAAACCGGATGTTTTTAGGAAAGAATTACCTATTGATTATATTGGCAAATCTATTGAAGATAAATTTATTGTAGGTTATGGACTTGATTATGATGGCCTTGGAAGAAACTTGTCAGACATATATCAACTGAAATTATAAATTGATTCGTAAACTCATAACTCCAGATATAATTTAATTATCATGAAAAATATAGTTTTATTCGGACCTCCGGGAGCAGGTAAAGGCACTCAGGCAGAAGTATTAAAAAATAAATACGGATTGATTCATATTTCTACAGGTGACGTTTTCAGGTTTAATATTAAAAACAAAACCGATTTGGGCATGCTGGCAAAATCCTATATGGATAATGGGGATTTGGTACCCGATCAAGTGACCATTGACATGCTCAAGGCTGAAGTGAATAATAACCCCGGGGCAAAAGGCTTTATTTTCGATGGGTTTCCAAGAACGGAGTCTCAGGCAATGTCTCTTGATGAATTCCTTAAGGAAAAAAATACAAGTATAAGTGGGATGGTCGCGCTTGAAGTACCCGAAAACTTGCTGGTCGAAAGGTTGCTGAACAGAGGTAAAACAAGTGGCCGTTCGGACGATCAGGATGAAAGCAAGATCAAAAACAGGTTCAATGAATACGAATCGAAAACTGCCGTATTAAAAGAGTATTACGAGAAGCAGGGTAAATATTATGGAGTGGATGGCGTAGGTACTATATCTGAAATTACGTCGAAACTTGAAAAGGTAATAGACAGCCTGTAACGGATCATCCGTTACTGTGAAATAACCGCTATACAACCGTTATGACTGAAGGGAATTTTGTTGATTATATTAAAATCTTTGCCGCCTCCGGAAAAGGAGGCAAGGGCTCAGTGCACCTGCACAGGGAAAAATACATCACAAAGGGAGGTCCTGATGGCGGAGACGGAGGACGCGGAGGTCATGTGATCCTGCGTGGAGATAAAAATATGTGGACCTTGTTCCATCTTAAATTCAAAAAACATTTTAAGGCCGATCATGGCGGGGCAGGAAGCAAAAACAGAAGCACCGGAAAGGACGGTGAAGATGTCTATGTACATGTTCCTCTCGGCACCATTGTAAAAGACGGGGAAACTCAGGAAGTGCTTTTTGAGATCACTGAAGATCACCAGGAAATCGTCCTTTGCGAAGGAGGTATGGGCGGAAGAGGAAACTGGCACTTCAAATCGGCAACAAATCAGACGCCGAGGTACGCTCAACCCGGAATTGAAGGAAAGGAAGGTTGGTATCAGCTTGAGCTAAAACTTTTGGCCGATGTTGGACTGGTTGGTTTTCCTAATGCAGGTAAATCAACTTTATTGTCTGTACTTACTTCGGCAAAACCAAAAATTGCCGATTATGAATTCACGACGCTAAAGCCTAACCTCGGAATTGTGGAATACCGTGATTTTAAAAGTTTTGTTATGGCCGATATTCCCGGTATTATAGAAGGGGCGGCAGAAGGAAAAGGTTTGGGTCATAGATTTTTAAGGCATATTGAAAGGAATTCAAGCCTTTTATTCCTTATTCCTGCAGACAGTGAGAATATTCAAAAAGAATACGATATTCTTTTGAATGAGCTCAAAAAACACAACCCGGAATTACTGGATAAGGACAGGCTTCTGGCTATCTCAAAGTCTGACATGCTCGATGAAGAATTGAAAGCAGAATTGACTGATGAAATCCCAAAAGATTTGCCACATGTATTTATCTCCTCTTTTGATCAAACCGGGCTGGTGGAGTTAAAAGATAAACTTTGGGAGATGCTGAATGAAAGCGTTGTTTGAGGCATTACAAACCAAAATAGTTCTTGTCTGTTTTTCAGTTTAGGAAGTAATGGGGGAAATCCAAAGGAAGCTATCAACTATTCCTTAATTTCAAATAAACCCGATAACAACGACTCTATACTGAAAAACAAAAATATGACCAGCAGTAAAATCACAACCAAAATAATCATCCTGACATAATTCGGTTTTTTGCGTTTGATGAATTTCGTATCAGTCATAACATCACTCTTTAACTTCACCCCCTAAGTTACTGTTTTTATAACCTCGAAGCAAATAAATATAGCCGTATTCAACTGTTTTTCCTGATCTCAGAACCGGAAATTGACGCAACAATTCCATCTCGCTAAAATAGTCCTGCATGGTATTTCTGGGGTCCTTAAAATTTCTGCTATAAGTGATATAAATCCCGTTCTGACCCTCTTTTAAAGGAGGCCGGGTTTGATTGATCCAATAATACTTATGCATATCCTTCATGTCACCAAGAACATATAGATCCTTTTCCATTGGGCGGGCAACATAATAGAACAAATGAGATCCCGGGTACCATTTGTTTGAAATCAGTGGCAGCCCCGCCAATTCAGATCGATCAGTTTCAAGATGCTCCAGTTCATTTCTAAACTGATCCCAACCGAACATATCCAGGGTGGGGTCATTCTTTCCCAATTTTGTACTTTCTGTTTTTGAGTCGAAGGCGGAGTCTATGACCCAACCTCTGTTCACCACGCCCATTCCAATTAAAACAAGAGAAAAAACCATACATAATGTGAAGTACAGTAAAGGAGTTCGCGGCCGTTCAGAAAGATAAGCCGCAGCCAAAACTGCCAGGCAAAGAAAAGATACTCCCGACCAATGTGGAAGGGTATCCCTGTAGAGCGAAAAGAAAAGGGTTGTAACAATCAGGGGCAAACTGATAAACAGGAATAACCAGAAATACTGTAAATCTATAAACCTTTTGTTTTTAAAGGAGAACAAAGCGATCAGTATAATGATATAGTTATACGGATTATTATAGGCTATCTGTCCTACAACTTCCCTCAGGAAGGAATCCAGGTTAAAATTGAGGCTAAAAAGGGTTACGCGTTCTGAATGATAACTCATTCCGCTAAAACTGTTGAGGTAATTCCAGTATACAATGATAAAAACAATAAGAGCCGTAAAGCTTATATTGAGATAAAGTACCGGATTCTTTAGCTGATCCCTTTTATACAAGATCCAGTAAAGGCCATATCCGAAAAGCAGATACACCGCCTGGTATTTGGCATAGACAGCCATGGAAAGGCTAATCATCGATATGCTCAGGAAAAGGTTAATTTTAAATTTTTCCGTTGCTTTTTGATACTTGATAAAAAATAGAAGGGAAGTCATCCAAAACAATACAAGAGGGCCATCAGGCATGATAAATAAACCACTGATAATAAAACCATAAATACTTGTATTAAAAAGAATTGCTGCCAGCAATCCAGTTCTTTCATCTTTGACTTCCTTTCCAATAAAGTATAATAATATCGTGCTGAGGGTCCCGGAGATTATAAAGCCGAGTCTCAATGCCAATTCCGACTCAAACAAAAGATTGAGAGAAAACAACTGCTCAAAAAAACCAACCATGGGAGGATGGTCAAAATGGCTCCAGTCAGGATACCTGGCATAGGTCCAGTAATACACTTCGTCATTTCCAAGTTGTATATAAGACCCAACTATTACCCTGATCAAGGTGGAAATAATGATTAATAAACCCAGCTTTTGCTTATTCGTCATGCTTTTTACTGAATAGTTGCAACAGATTTTTATCGATCCAAGCCGTTTTAAATATACTCAAATTATCGACAAGGGAACAGCTAAATACTGCAATCATCGATCCGATCAGGGCCCCGGACAAAACATCCCCCAGAAAATGTTGTGACAAATAGACTCGTGACCAACCTGCCAGAATCGCAATGATCGCGAAGAGGATTTTGAGGAAATTGTTTTTTACGATGAGTATCAGGATCACAAAAACAGCAAATGCCGTAATGGTATGGCCCGATGGAAAACTATTCATTGCATGGGTCTTAACTCCTTCTACAAGATGAAGTACTTCAGCGTTTTCAAAATAGGCTGTAGGCCTCGGCATACCTTTAAATATCAATTGTTTCGCTATAAAAACGAATACCAGCGTCATTAAAGCCGCAACAAGTTCGTACAGAGCCCATCGAAATTTAACAAATGCCAAAATCACAATGACCACAGCGAATATGGCACCGTCGCCAAGATGGGTTGCATACTTAAAAAAAATATCGGCTGCCGGGGAATTCCATTTATTCACCAATAAATGAGATGGCCCCTTTCCGAAACTGATCATCAAAAAGCCAATGCCCAAAAGAAATGGCAACATCAACAAAAGGACGCTTTTCTCACCTAATAACTGCTTTAAATATCTCACTCTTTTATCAATTAAAACACACTTGCCGTTCTTTATATTTACACTATACCAGCTTCTTTTACTCCTCTCAACATTTCTCTTTTACCCGGAGGCCCGGGCAATCTCTCCACCCGGAGCCCAACAGCCTGCATCGCTCTCCTAACACTTCCTTTGGCGGCATATGTAACAAGTATGCCGTTTTTGGTTAAAGCATCATACATCTTCTTAAAAATGTGTTCAGTCCACAATTCGGGCTGTACTCTTGCGCCAAAGGCATCAAAATAGATCAGATCAAAGGCTTCTTTTCCCTGAAAATCCTCAAACATCATTTCTTTTTTAGTCAATGAGAAATTTGAGATGGGCTTTATGGGAACATCCCATTCGGCTGTTTGCATGAGATCAAACGCCTTAACCTGTTCTTCAGCCCCCAGCTGTTTGGGATAATGCAGTTCAGAGACCATTTCAATTTCCAAAGGATAGCCCTCAAGCCCCACATAATCAATTTTTAAATCCCTTTTTATGGCTTCGAGCAAACTGATAAAACAATTAAGGCCTGTTCCAAATCCCATTTCAAGAATACTTAGCCTGCTCCCATCCTTAAAGAGATCCAATCCGTTTCTGATAAAAACGTGATAAGCTTCCTGAATCGCTCCATGTTTCGAATGATAGTTTTCATCCCATTCGGGTAAATAAACGCTTAGCGAACCATCTGAGGTTTTTATAATTTTTCTTTCCATTCGTTTGAAATCGCTGCAAAGGTAAAGAATAAAAATACTTTCAATCGATCTTATCTTTATAATTCGTTGCAGACATACAGCTTAGAACAAAACGATAGAGAATACGAAAGGCCCAGATTGCGTCTTTCTCTTAACCGATTATACTCAGTATAAAAAGCAGCCAATTTTCCATTTTTTAAGCGATAATAATTACTTTTGTTTAAAATATCAGAACTATGAGTTTAGAAGTTAGTCAAAAGATCACCATACAAAAGGTAAAAAATTCAAAAATAAACCAGGTGGATTTTAACAATCTTCCATTTGGACAGGTGTACACTGATCACATGCTTGTTTGCGATTTTGAAAATGGTAAATGGAGCTCTCCAAAAATTGTGCCATACGGGGCCATAAGCCTAGATCCTTCGGCGAAAATATTCCACTATGGACAATCTGTTTTTGAAGGGATGAAAGCCTATAAAGATGCGCAGGACGACATATGGCTGTTCAGGCCTTTTGACAATCAGAAAAGATTGAATATATCATCTAAAAGACTCGCCATGCCTGAACTTCCTGAAGCTTATTTTATGGAAGGCCTGGAGGCACTGTTATTGCTTGAAAAAGACTGGATTCCAACTACAAAAGACAGCTCTCTGTATATAAGGCCATTTATATTCGCCTCGGGAAATGGCTTCCATGCCTCTCCTTCGGACAAATATAAATTCATTATTGCCTGCTCACCGTCAGGTCCCTATTTTGGTGGGAAACTCAAGGTTTTGATCGAACAGCATTATTCGAGATCTGCTAATGGCGGGGTTGGATTTGCCAAGGCAGGCGGTAACTATGCCGGTCAGTTCTACCCGACGAATCTTGCGATTCAAAAGGGTTATCAGCAAGTGATCTGGACCGATGATACAACTCATGAATACATTGAGGAGGCCGGGGCCATGAATATCTTTATCAGGATCAACGACACGCTGATCACGGCGCCAACAAGTGACAGGATACTAGACGGTATAACCAGAAAAAGTATTATTGAAATAGCCAAAGATCAGGGAATTGCGGTTGAGGTCAGAAATATTTCAGTTCATGAGATCATTGAAGCCTCCGATAACGGCAGCCTTAAGGAAATGTTCGGTGCCGGTACTGCTGCAGTTATTTCGCCAATTTCAGGTTTTGGTTATCAGGAAAAAGACTATGTCCTTCCTGAGTTGGACAATACATTTGCTGCTACATTGAAAAAACAGATTACCGATATCCAGTACAATCGTTCTGCGGATAAATTTGGCTGGCGATACAGTGTGAAATAATATCAGGGCCTCATTTTACAATGAGGCCCTTTTGCTTTTTGCACTAAGGCGCTGCATTCAGTATTGAATCTATATTGGGTTTAAAATAATTGGGGCCTTTCATGACCTTTCCGTCCTCGCGATAAATTGGATTGCCATCGGCGCCTAACTTACTCATATTGCTTCTCTGGATTTCGTTGAATACTTCTTCAATTTTATATTGCATCCCGTGCTCCAGAATAGTACCGCACAGTATATACAGCATATCTCCAAGCGCATCGGCTACTTCAACCAAATCATTATTTACGGCAGCTTCAAGGTATTCCCTGTTCTCTTCATCCATTAAATCAAATCGGAGCTTTAACTTCTGTTCTGATAACCTTGCCACCGGCTGATGCTGCACACCTAACCCGAATGCTTCGTGAAAATCCTGAACTGCCTTTATTTTATTCTTCATCTGAAACTATAAATATTTTATTAAAATCTGAGGCGGAACAATTTTCATCATCAAAGCCACCAACCTCCACCTTTTGGTTATGTATGCTTTTCTCTTCTTCTTCTTTATAGCCAAATAGATTTGCTTAACCGCTTTATCAACCGGAGCCATCCAAAAAGTTGGCCCGGTAATAATATCTGTATCAACATATCCAGGGAGAATATTGGTAATTGATATTTTGGCCTTCTTTGTTTTACGGGCCTTCATCCATAAAGATTCCATGTAACTTGCCTGAAATGCCTTTGAAGCATGATAAGCCGGAACATGTCGGTTGCCCCTTAGCGAGGCAATGGAAGTAATACTTACCAGATGGCCAAAACCCTGATTTTTAAAGTAATTATATGAAAGCTGGTATACTTTTGTTGCCCCCATTACATTGGTTTCCAAAGTAGGCAGGTCCTTTTCCCATTCCAGGTTAAAATTATTCTCCCCTATTCCCGCATTGTGCACAATAAGGTCAACTGTCTCAAAAATAGCAGGAATTTCCTTAAAAAGTTTTTCTGTTTCCTCAAGATCAGTAATATCATGCCTCCTTGTCATGTATTTATCAGGATTTTCATCCTTGACAGCAGCGAGCATCTCCTGGCGCCTGCCGGTCACCAATACATTGTAACCATCATTTACAAGAAGTTTCGCCAGTTCTTTACCTATACCTGAAGTGGCACCAAAAACGATCGCATTTCTACTCATATTGTATTACCTTTGCAGCCTTAAATATAACTAAAATGTTTAGTAGAGGACAACTTATTTTCGCAGCCATCTTTGCTGTTTCTTTTATTATCCTGATGGTATTTAGCTACCGGAAAGATGTAAAACTGCACAAGTTATATTATAAAAAAGTCTGGATTGTGGCCCTCGGTATTTTTTTAGCCATTGCACTTTTCGCAACCATTACTTTCTGGTTGCACTGATCATTTGGACATAGGGTCAAAATTCAGCCTGAAAATCAAATGGTCTCAACCGGTTTTTCAACAGCCACTATTTTATACAATTTATCACTGGGTCGAATCCTGAATTCAAGAGGCAAGGTAATGTTATCGCCCCTCTTGGCAACTTCCCCCTTTTCATCATTGACATACATTTCTTTGATCGTTAGTTCTTTTGCTCCTGTTGTTGGACCTGTGATCAAAATCTGATCACCTATCTTAAGATCAAAAGCTTCCAGTTTGAACTCTCCGATATTCGCCTTTGGAAAAAAGTGTATTCCTTTACCGATGTAAACCTTTTTCTGGGTAGCATGCGACCCCGATCCTTTACTCCATTCTCCGAGCTTTTGGCCAAGATAATAACCATTCCAGAAACCTCTGTTATAGACTTTTTCAAGCTCCAGCATCCAGCCGATTACTTTTTCTTTATCATAGGTTCCTTCAGACAAAGCATCAATAGCCTGCCTGTAGGATCTAATAACACTGGCAACATATTCGGGAGCCCTGCCACGACCCTCAATCTTCAGTACCTTTATCCCTGCATCCGCCACCTGATCGAGAAAATCAATGGTGCAAAGATCTTTAGGCGACATAATGTATTCATTGTCAAGTTCCATTTCAAAACCGGTTTCCTGATCGATTACCGTATATTTTTTCCGGCAATTTTGTTTACAGGCCCCGCGGTTGGCTGAAGAATTATGGGAATGCAGGCTCATATAGCATTTACCTGATACAGCCATACATAGCGCTCCATGCCCAAAAATCTCTATTTCCAATAACCTTCCTGATGGCCCTTTGATCTGTTCCTTCTCAATTTGTTCAGTAATCTTCTTCACCTGACGCAGGCTTAATTCACGGCTCAATACAACCGTGTCGGCAAACATGGCATAGAACTTCACGGTTTCAATATTGGTGATGTTGATCTGAGTTGAGATATGCACTTCGATCCCTTCTTGTCTGGCCATGGCTATAACTGCCTGATCCATTGCTATTACTGCCGAAATATCAGCTTCCTTTGCTTTTTTCAGCAAGGTTTTTACAATACTGAGATCATGATCGTAGATGATTGTATTTAAGGTAAGATATGTCCTGACATTCTTTGTCTTACACCTTGCAGAGATCTCGATGAGATCGTCAAGTGTAAAGTTGATGGAGGCCCTTGCTCTCATGTTCAATTGCTCCACTCCAAAATAAACAGAATCAGCTCCATTATCCAAGGCTGCCTGCAAGGACTCAAAATTTCCTGCCGGTGCCATCAACTCAATTTTATTATTTCCGTTTAATATCATAACCTATTCTTAGTTTTTTAAGAGCCGCAAAATTACGATTTATTATTTAATCAATAATTATCTGTTAAAAATTAAGCGCCTGGCCTTAAATTTGATATAATTTAAACAATTTGACATTTAACTAAACAGAGATCCGTCAACATCGGTATTTATTTAGCATATTTGCAGCTTGAAAATTGAAAATATTAAATTGAATAAAATGAAAATTGCAGTAGTAGGTGCTACCGGAATGGTAGGAAACGTGATGTTAAAAGTTCTGGAAGAAAGAAATTTTCCCTTAACGGAATTATTAGTAGTGGCCTCAGAGAGATCAGCAGGTAAAACCCTTGTCTACAAAGGCGAGGAACATACCGTAATTGGGCTCCAGGATGCTGTAGATCAAAAGCCGGATATTGCCTTGTTCTCAGCCGGGGGAAGTACTTCATTAGAATGGGCGCCTGTATTTGCAGCTGCCGGTACCACTGTAATCGACAATTCATCTGCATGGAGGATGGATCCGGGTAAAAAGCTGGTTGTTCCTGAGATCAATGCCGGGGAATTAACCAAGGAAGATAAAATTATTGCCAATCCAAACTGTTCGACCATTCAAATGGTTGTAGCATTGGCACCATTGCATAAGAAATACGGTATCAAACGACTGGTGATTTCCACGTATCAATCTATATCGGGTACAGGTGTTAAAGCCGTTCAGCAACTTGAAAATGAATACAAGGGAATTAAAGGAGAAATGGCTTATCCATACCCTATTCACAGAAATGCTTTACCTCATTGTGATGTTTTTGAAGAAAATGGGTATACCAAGGAAGAAATGAAACTCGTTAATGAGACCCGTAAAATACTGAATGACGACAGTATCGCAGTGACCGCCACCGCAGTGAGAATACCTGTGGCAGGAGGCCACTCTGAAAGCATCAACATTGAATTTGAAAGGGATTTCGACATCAATGAACTCAGGCAGTTACTTCACGAAACCGATGGGGTGGTAGTGAAAGACAATTTGGAAACCAATACATATCCTATGCCTATCTATGCAGAAGGAAAAGATGATGTTTTTGTGGGCCGTATCAGAAGAGATGAATCTCAGGCGAAATCATTGAACATGTGGGTAGTGAGCGACAACCTGAGAAAAGGTGCCGCGACAAATACTATTCAGATTGCTGAATACCTTATCAAACAAGGTTTGGTTTAATCTTGAATACATAAAAAAAGGCTGTTTTCGATGAAAACAGCCTTTTTTTTACGGAGTAATTTCCTGCTTATTTTTCTACTTTCAAAACATCCTTGATAATCTCCTCAAGATTGTGTTTTGGCAAGGCTCCCTGTGCCATTTGAGGCTGCTCGTTGGAAGGGCAGAACAACATAGAAGGAATACTTTTGATACCAAAAGCAGCAGATAGTTCTGCTTCAGCTTCAGTATCAACTTTATAAATATCCACTTTATCTTTATATTCTTCTGATAACTCTTCTAAAATTGGAGCCACCATTTTACATGGTCCGCACCAATCAGCATAAAAATCTATAATACAAGGTTTGTCACCCTCAAATTTCCATTCTTTATTATCTTCAAAATTAAACACTTTCTTTAAAAATGTCTCTTTGGTTAACAACTCAGTCATAATAACTATTTTAAATATTAAATCTTATTTTCAAATTAACAGCAATACGCATACCACTTTCAATTAAGGTACAAAGTGACGCATTTTTTGACATTATGTCGGTCACTATTGTTACAGTCGTTTAATATCTCCTTACATTACAAAATACGAATACAGAACCGTGGATAAACTTGTTCAATGTAAACCTTAGAATAAAAAATCCCGCCGACAGGCGGGATGATGATATGGGAAAGGCTAAATTTTGATATTAGCCTTTTTCATGCTATAATGAAATTCCTGGTATAACTCCAGCAAATTCATGATTGCAGAAATAAGATCTTTCGTTTCTAATAAATTCCCAAAATACAAAGTTGTGTTTTTGGCACTTGATTCTTCAGTCCTGATTCTGCCAATCTGTTTTTCAATAGATTTTGAAACATGGTCAAAAAGCTGCTGCTTCTCGTCAATAATTTTTGAAATGTCCCCAAACCTCCTCTCATGGAAAATGACAGAAATTTCTTTCAACATCGTTGACAGGAGATCATCTATAATCTTCAAATCCTCGATCTGGCTCTTATTAAGCTGTTTGTGGTTATTATTGACATGTTTGTAACTAGCTTTAGAAATATAACTGATAGATTGAGACACGTCCTGAAGATAACCCAAAACCAACAAATAGAACCTGCTGGCTTCCACAGAAGAATCATCTAAAGATTTTATAAAATAAAAGGCCTCATCTTTTAACATATCAACCTCATCATTTAATTTCAGCACATGTTTGTCTGTCTTTTTGAGTTTGCCAAGATCTTGATGTGACAGGTTAGTGACTACATTGGTATACAATTTATTGGCTCTTGAAACCACCTCTGAAATATGATCAGAAGTTTCCTCGATAACTTCCTTTGCAGTTATTAATTCTTCCCTTTTGATAACTCTCTTCAGAGCCGCCTGATTTTCTTCCTTTTTATGTTTTACAAAATTGCGAACAAGAATAAAAAGAACCAGCAATAAAAGCAAGCTAATCGCTGAGATACCTCCTAAATGAATCAAATAAGTAAAAATAGCTGCCGTTACAAATGCAATAAATGCAGTAAAGAACCATCCTCCAATCACATTTAACACCCCAGCAACACGGTAAACAGCGCTTTCTCTGTCCCACGCTCTGTCAGCTAACGAAGTACCCATGGCGACCATAAAAGTTACGTATGTGGTTGACAATGGTAATTTATATGAAGTTGCAATGGAGATCAAAATCCCGGCGACCATAAGGTTAGTAGAAGCCCTGATAGCATCAAAAGCAGGTAACTCAAATACCTTCTTTTTTGGAAGGTTTACAACGGGTTTTTCAAATCTTTTGTTAATTCCTTCGCTCATCTTTTTAGGCAGCAGAAAACCCAGGCCATTAATAATACCTAAGCTTGAACGGACAAGGACTCTTGAAAGTGAATTCGGTTGAAATCTTTCATGGCCTTCACTTTGTCGGGCCAGGTTAACTTCTGTTGCCGCCACCTTCTTGGCTTTGGATGAAAACCAAAGCGTTACAACCATGATTGTTCCTGCAATAAGCAGAAATATTGTAGGGGTAGGAACTTTTCCGGCAAGTACGCTCATATTAAATTCACTGGCTGAAACCCCAGAGGCACTCCAGGCCTCATAAGAATTCCATGCCGCCATCGGAACACCTATAAAGTTTACTAAATCATTGCCCGCGAAAGCCAGTGCCAACGCAAAAGTTCCAACGGTAATAATGATCTTATACAGGTTTATGTGAAAATATTTAGTCAGTACATAGGCCATTGAAGTCCAAATAAAGAATGCTAACAGAATAATATACACTTCATTACCGGTTAAAATGCCTTCGATATCCTTATAATATGCAGTACCCTTAAGACCCTTCATAAAAATAAAGTATGTAATTGAAGTCAAGGCTATACCAGTGAAAAGTGCTCCATAAACTTTGGGTTTCTGCTCAAAATTAAAAGTAAGAAACAAACGGGAAAGATATTGTACCAGAGCCCCGATTGAAAATGCCACAATAACCGAGAGAAATATTCCGGAGATTATTAAAACAGCTTTTTCAGTGTTGATATATTGACTCAAATTAGCTATGGATTCGGTATCTGAAACCGCAATTTTGATCAGGGCCATGGCAACGGCCGCTCCCAATAATTCAAACACTATCGAAACTGTCGTTGAGGTCGGCATTCCCAGCGTATTAAAAAAGTCCAGCAGCAAAACATCCGTGATCATAACCGCCATAAAAATGATCATGATCTCATTAAAGTAAAACTCTCCTGGGTTAAAAATTCCCTTCCGGGCAACTTCCATCATACCACTCGAAAAAACTGCGCCCACCGCAATTCCCAAACTCGCCACAATCATTATGGTTTTCATGGATACTACTTTGGATCCAATCGCTGAATTCAAAAAATTCACGGCATCATTACTTACCCCTACTACCAGATCAACCGCCGCAAGAGCGATCAAAGCAACCAACATTAAAATATAGATATTCTCCATTATTTTAGGCTTAGAATTATGATGCAAATCTATGATACAAAATAGGTTTCTATGTTAACTAAATGTTACCATTTAAAAATTATGCCTAACCTTAATTTAACGCTTTGATTACATATCAATCATTTTTTAATCATTCATCTTTTCAATAGTCATGACATCAAAAATATATAATTTTTATTTTCTTTTATATTTGAGCACCGCCTAATTTTAACAATTAATATCATCCAAATGGTCTTATATTTGTCAAAATTTGCTTTATGTATAAGACAATGTTTCTGCTGCTATCAGTTATTTTGCTTGTTAACAGTTGTAAAAAATCTAAAGACCAAACCATGTATCAGGACAATAAATTCACCAACAGCCTTATAAACGAAACCAGTCCTTACCTCTTACAACATGCCCATAATCCCGTGAATTGGTATGCCTGGAATGACGAGACCCTCGAGCTTGCAAAAAAAGAGAACAAACTACTTTTAATCTCTGTGGGCTATGCGGCCTGTCATTGGTGCCATGTTATGGAACATGAAAGCTTTGAGGATTCAACGGTAGCGGCAATCATGAATGAGAATTTCATCAACGTTAAAGTGGATCGTGAGGAAAGACCCGATGTTGATCAGGTATACATGAATGCCGTGCAGTTACTTACAGGCAGAGGCGGCTGGCCCTTGAACTGTGTTGCCTTACCTGATGGAAGGCCTATTTGGGGTGGTACGTATTTCCCAAAGGAGAACTGGATGAATGCCTTGAATCAATTGGCCGACTTGTACAAAAATGAACCCGAAAAAGCCGAGGAATATGCGACTAAACTTACAGAAGGCATCCAACAATCAGGATTGATCCGGTTAAATGAAGAAGCTGCTAGTTTTGACAAAGAAGAACTGAAGAAGTCCATAGAGAATTGGCTGCCTACCATGGATTTAAAAAATGGCGGAAGAACCGGAGCGCCGAAATTTCCAATGCCTGGAAATTTGCATTTTTTATTACGATATGCTCTACAAAGCGGCGATCAACAGATTATGGACTATGTGAATACTTCCCTGACTAAAATAGCCTATGGAGGAATTTTTGATCAGGTAGGAGGCGGTTTTGCCCGGTACTCTGTTGACGATCACTGGCACGTACCTCATTTTGAAAAGATGCTTTACGATAACGCTCAGCTGGTTTCTTTATATGCCAAAGCCTATCTAGTTACCAAGAATCCGTTGTATAAGGATATTGTTTACAGAACCACAGAATTCGTTGAAGCAGAGCTTTACAAGGATATTGGGGCCTTTTACTCTTCCCTGGATGCCGACAGTTATAATGAGGATGGTGAATTGGAAGAAGGTGCTTATTACGTTTGGAAGAAAGGTGAACTGCAGTCAATCCTGGGTGATGATTTTGAACTTTTTGCCAGCTATTACAATATCAATGGCTATGGCAAATGGGAAGAAAACAAATATCATTTGATCCGATCGATCTCCAAGGAAGAATTTATAAAGGAACACGGGATAAGCCTTCTTCAGCTTGAAGAAAAACTCAGTCAATGGCACAACCTTCTGTCAGTAGAAAGAAACAAAAGAGACAGGCCAAGACTCGATGACAAAACACTAACTTCATGGAACGCGCTGATGCTCAAAGCTTATGTTGATGCCTACAGTGTTTTTCAGGAGAAAAAGTTTCTGGTCATGGCACTAAAAAATGCACATTTCATCGTCAATAATATGATGAAAGAAGATGGGGGGCTTTACAGGAATTTTAAAAACGGAAAAAGTAATATTGAAGGCTACCTTGAAGACTATGCAACGGTTGCAGATGCTTTTATCAGTTTATATGAAGTTACATTAGACGAAAACTGGCTGCAAACCTCTAAACAGTTAACCGACTACTGCTTTGACCATTTTTATGACGATAGCAGCAAAATGTTCTTCTTTACTTCCAATAAAGAAAAAGGGCTGATTGCAAGAAAATTGGAATCTGATGACAATGTCATCCCATCATCCAATTCAATTATGGCCAATAACCTTTTTAAGCTGGGTCACTATTACGGGAATAGGCACTATGCAGAGAATGCCAAAACCATGCTGAACAATGTTAAGGAAGCGGCTGTTACTTATGGATCGGGAGCTTCAAACTGGTTGAATTTATACAGTAATTATTTGGGAGACTTTTATGAAGTGGCCATTGTTGGTTCAGAGGCTCCTCAAAGGTTAAAAGAATTAAATGAGCAGTATTTTCCAAATAAGTTGATCGTAGGGAGTGTAAAGGAAAGTTCATTACCCCTGCTCCAGTATAAATACAACGAAAACGAAACCACAATTTTTGTTTGTGTTGACGGAGCCTGTAAATTACCTGTAAAGGAAACTGAGAAGGCCCTTGGGCAAATGAACATTTCATTTTAAACATACCTGCCATGAAAACCCTATTTATCATCATGGCGGCAACAATTGCCTTGGAACATATCTATTTTTTGGTACTTGAAATGTTCTACTGGACCAAGCCCACAGGAATAAAAGCGTTTGGCCTCTCAAAAAAACAAGCTGAAAGTTCAAAGGTATTGGCGGCTAATCAAGGATTGTACAATGGTTTTTTGGCTGCGGGATTGATCTGGGGATTGTTCTCCGACAAAACGGATGTCATCGTTTTTTTTCTGATCTGTGTTAGTATTGCCGGGGTTTACGGAGCTTATTCAACGAAGAAGATAAAACTCTTTTATATACAGGCTGTTCCGGCAATTGTGGCTTTGCTAATCCTCTTGTTTTAATTACATGAGTTTGCTTTTAGAGAAAAGCCAAAAGCATTGCTAAACTTCATTCAAGAAATTATTTTCTTATCTCGATGCTGTTTTAAAATAGTTTTTAGGTTTTCCTGCTACAAAATCCTTGAGATAAAAGGGTTCAAAATAAGCCACATCTTCGAAGTCTTCCGATTTGAACTTACGTGCTGCAATGATGGACATTTCCCTGGAAGAAGGGTAAACTGAAGACAAAAAGCGTGCATTTTCATGCCTGATGACTTCTTTGCATTTTTCGGCTCCATCTCCTGCAAAATAAACAATCCCCTTTTTTAAAAAACCCTGAAAGGATGTTTCAGAAATAATCTCGGCCTTAGTAGCTCTTATCTGACGATGATCCTTATCGTAAACGGCGCTGTAAACTTCCATTCTTCTTGCATCTAACAATGGAACAGCCAATTCATCCTCTTTGAGTGAGATTTGCAATGCTATATTCTCTAAGGTTGGAACTGAGATCAACGGTTTGTTCAAAGCATAACAGAGACCCTTTGCAGCCGATACACCTATCCTAAGTCCTGTATATGAACCCGGCCCTTTACTGACTGCTACAGCATCAAGGTCATCCATAGACAACCCTGCATTATCTATGACTTCAAGAATAAAAGAGTGCAATTTTTCGGAATGTGAAAATTTACCTTCGTTCAGTTCTTTCAATGAAAGTATTTCTTCGTTTTTGGAAACACTTACTGAGCAGTTTTTCGTGGCCGTTTCTATGTTCAGAATGATTCCCAAAATAATTTATCGCTATACATTATTATAAATTTTCAACAGGTACCCCGTAGTAGTATTCAAGTAATTTTACCCTAAAAATAAAATCGTATTTAGCTCTTAAAAAGTCTGAATTCGCTGTTACAAGTCGATTTTTTATCTGACTGTAATCAAAAGAGTTTAAGACCCCTACGTCAAAACGTTCCTGGGCATATGTAAAGGAAACTTCCCTCGCTTCCAGGGATCTTTTTGAAGCTTCATATAATTTTAAAGAACCCAGCGCATCGGCATATACCTGATGGATGATTTTTTCAAGATCCAGTTCCTCCTGTTCCAACTGATACTTTTGCTGTTCATAATTGATCTTTGCCCTTCTCACATTATTCGAAGCATTGAATCCATTGAGAATAGGGATCTGTAGTGACAATCCAAAGGCACTACCTTTATTCTGGTCAATCTGATCAAAAAAGCCATCAGCCAAACCGGTAACAGGTATAAAATTGGGCGAAATCACATTGTCACCTGTGGTTTCCACCTGCCCAATGATCTGGGTTGGATTGTTCGGATCGATTTCGACTCCTGTGATTCTATCTCTGTCTGAGTATCTGGAATTCCAATTGTAAAAACCTGATAGAGTTGGTTGCATGGCCCCCTTTGCCAACTTCACATCACTCTCTGCAATTTCAATATTGGCTTGAGCCACTTTGATTTCATTTCTGGTCTGCATGGCCTTTTCCAATATTTTGTCAACCGAATAATCTGCCAAATTGAGCAGTGGTAAGGTTTCAATTTCTTCATTGGCAATGTCAAAATTTTCATAATCTTCCAATTGCAGTAATTGAGCCAAAGATATTCTGGAAAGTCTTACCCTGTTTTGTGTGATGATTAAATTTTGCTCGTCATTAGCCAGGGTAGCCTCAACATCAAGCAAATCTCCGCGAGGAACCGTACCGGCCTCAACCAGCTGGTTAGTTCTTGCCAGCTGTTCCCTGGTGATTTCAACCTGTGGAATCGCTACTTTTACAGCTTCTTTACTAAAAAGAACTTCCAGATACGCATTGATAACAAATAGGGATATGTCATCTTTTGTCTTATCAAGTTGGTACTGGGATGCCAATATACTTAACTCCGCCCTTTTTAATTCATTCTGATTTCTTAAACCCCTCCAGATAGGAACACCGGCTGAGATACCCCCATTTGTTGTTTGAGTTGTCTGATTGATCAATACACCTGTAGTGACGTCTGTAGTAAGACCAGAGTTCCAGGCCGCAGAACTATTGAAATTCAAATTAGGAATAAAATTCCCAATGGCCCCCCTTTTATCAACTTCGGCCAGGGCTATATTGTTTTCAGACTGCTTGACAGTGATGTTGTTTTCAATGGCATAGTTTACACATTCGCTCAGTGTCCATTTCTTCATATTCGGATTTGATTCTTGGGCATAAACAGATAAAAAATAACTAAAAATCAAGATCAGGGTAAGTTGTACTTTCATAGGTGTGAAATTTCAATAAATGAATTTTGATAATAAGACGAAGTCTCAAAAAATTTGTTACACTATTTCCTGAAAATTATCTTATTGAAGATTTCTTCCAACTCCTATAAAATAAAAATAAAGCCACAGAAATCAGCAAATATGGAAATGCCATAAGATATACGATACCGGAGTTAATGCCCTCTGCCACCTCTTCTCCACCCTGTTCAACCACTGCGCGGCACATAGCACATTGTCCAAACGAATTTAGGGATCCCAAAACGAATACAACAACAAGAGATTTTCTAAACATGAAGCTTGATTTACAGGCTAGGAGTTTCTTACAACACCAGCCACATTAAAAGCATTGCAAAATTACGGCAATAGCTAAAACCAGCCAAACAGAATCTCTAATCCTTTCTAAAATTTACCTGCGAGACAGGAATTTATAGAACAGAACTGCTGATCTCAATGTCAGCATTTTCCCAGGCTATATTGAATTCTTCTTTGGTTTTGGCCGCTTCCTCTGATTTTCCCTGGCCAATAAGACTCTGATACAAGCCTGTCAAAGACCATCCGTTTTGACGATAATAATCAAGGTCTTGCCGATACACTTTTTCTGCCTCTTCGAATTGTTCATCAGCCAGTAAAAGGCGTCCCAGATGTTGCCTGGTAGGAATATACCAGACGGCTGGTTCGTCATAGGGCAATTCATCTTCATAACTAACAGCTATCTTCAAATGTTCTATTCCTTGTTTCAGGTCACCAGAAGCTGCCAAAATCTCTCCATATAACACTTCGTAAGCAACCTTTGCAATGTTTTCTTGCCTGAGTTCCTTATCTCTGTTTTTAAGTTGCAGGAGCTCCTCTTTAGCCTCTTTGATGTTTCCCTTTCTCGTAAAGGCAATTCCTCTTGTATAGTTCCATATCATTTTTAGATAGGTATATGAATCCCCGGGATCAGGGCTTGTAAGGATATCATTCCATTTTCCGAACCTGGTATAGGCCAGCAAGGGTGAAGCAGCGAAATTTTGAAAGAATTGTTCCTCCTCCAAATAGCTCAAAGAAACCTTTTCAGCTGTTTTCTTTGCAGCTTCAATAGCTAACTTTTCATTACCCATCATGCTCGCCGCAGACCATAAAAAATGTATGTTGTGCGGATAATAACCCAGGGGGTACTGCCCTTGTGCATAACATTGAGAAATATATTCTTCATCCACCAAAATTGCTGCCTGATTGGCTTCAACAGCTTCTTTATATCTGCCGACCCGCATATAAATATGACCAGGCATATGTACCATATGCCCGGCTCCCGGCATTAATGTTGCAAGCTTCTCAGCGCTTGGAACCGCAAGATCAGGTTTCGGTAATTCTACCATGTGGATATAATAATGATGTGCTCCGGGATGCTCCGGATTCAATTTCATCGCCTTTTCCAAAGCTTGCTTTGCCGCAGGGATATTGGTCGTGGGATTACCCTTTGAATCCCAGTAGTCCCAGGGAACCGTATTCATGATGGATGCGGCGTATAAGGTCAAAATATCGGCGTCATCCGGAAAATCGTCTGCAACCTTGATCATTGCCTTCATATAAGCCATGTTAAGGGTTTTTATATCAGCGAGGGTATCTGAGCTGTATCTTTCAGACAATGCCAGTATAAGTGCTTTGTGCTTGGCATGTATACCGTCACTCAAAGACAGTGCTTTTTGAATGGCTTCATATGATTTAATCCTTCTTTCGGTATCAGGAACCTGATCGTTGATATTAGGCCCCAATGCATAAGCCTGCCCCCAAAATGCCATGGCTGAAGAAGGGTCTAGCCGGGACGCCTCCAAAAACGATCGATGCGATTCTGCATGGTTAAAAGCAAAAGCCAGATTGAGACCCTGATTAAAAAATACCTGAGTTTCAGTTACCTTAGTTCTTATCGGAAAAGAATGAGCTCCTAAATTATCAATCAAAGGGGCAACCTGTCTTGTTGAATCTATATCTTCCAAAAGGAAATTTGTCGAGGTACATTTTACCGCATTCATTGCAGCCTTAGCAGGAACATGAACATTTACACGGCCAAATTTTACATAAAATACAGCGATCAGGAAGCTCGTAAAAAAAAGGATAAATAGGCTCAATTTTGTTTTCATTGGATTTGAAATTAAGTTAGGTCAGTTGAAAATCGTAGTTAAGTTATAACAAGTTCATATTCTTTTGAACTGAATACCAGCTTAATATACTCAAAAAATTAGAAACTTTTCAAAAAAAGGTGTATATTGATCATATAAACTAATTAAACCAAACTATTATGAAAAAACTTATGCTAGTAGTGGTCCTGCTATTTTTAAGCATTCAAATGACCGCACAGGAAAAACTTTATCTGTTGTTCGAATTTATGAAAGTAGATAACGAACAGGAAAGCGCCTATATGGAAACCGAGGAATTTTGGGCAAAAATTCACGAACAAAGGGTTAAAAATGGCGATATCACCGGCTGGGACCTTTGGAGGTTACAACCCGGAGGTGAGGACCAGCACTTTCAGTACCTGACTGTTACACTATTTGATGATCCCGTAAAGATGATGAGCAATGCAGGGGATTTTAATGCCGCGGTAAAAGCTGCCTATCCTGATATGTCGGATGATGATGTGGACAAACACATGACCATGACCCCGAAGACAAGAGATCTTGCTGTTCGAATTTACCTTGAAATGATCGATGGAACAGAAGATGATTTTGAAATGCCAATAGGGACTGTAGCAGCCATTAACATGATGAAGGTCAACATGAATAATTATGCGAAGTACGAAAAAATGGAGTCAGAAATTTTTAAACCCATGCATCAAAGAGATGTTGATAATGGTATTAGAGCCAATTGGGGTTTACTGAGGTTTATGGTTCCTTATGGAAGCGACACTTATGCTTCGCATATTACTGTAGACATGTATAAAGATTATGATCAAATGTTAAATCCTCCAACAGTTGCTGACAGACCAGCCCCGACGGCCGAGCAACAAAAGAAAATGAGTGAAGGGGTAGCCAGCAGAGACATGAAATTTGTGTATATAGCCACCTTAATCAATACGCATAAAAAATAAACACCATCATTTACTACTGTCGGGCTCCAAAGAGCCTGACAGTTTTATACGTTGTAATAAGGCAAGATCATAAAATATACCATAACCCCGCTAATAGTGACATAAAGCCATAAAGGCAGTGTGATTCTGGCAATTTTTTTATGCCTTTCAATATCGTTTGTAATCGCTCTAACAAATGTAATCAGTACAAAAGGGATCACAACTACAGAGAGCAGGATATGCGATATCAGGATAAAGTAATACAAATATTTTATAAAACCCTTTCCTCCATAAGGAGTTGAATCAGATGTCATGTGGTACAGCACATACATGACTAAAAAAAGAACAGACAAAACAATTGCCGTTACCATAAGCCGCTTGTGTAATTGAATATTTTTGATTCGAATGGCCCAAAAGGCAATGATGAGAATGACGGACGTAATTGCATTGGTTCCGGCATAAATGGGAGGTAAAAACACCGGTAATTCGACATCCACTTTTACACCGAATAAAGCAGCCACCACCAGTGGTATAGCTACCGATAATATAACGATCAACCTGTTATACTTTTTTGTTCTTTCCATGGTTTAACTATTCTTTTAAGAGAATATTGATATCTTCTTTTAACCACTGGATTTCCTTTTCATCCAATCCGTTATAAAATTTGATCGGATTCTCCATCTCACCGTTAACAACTGTTCTTGACCTGATATAACCATCCTTGTCGATAAGAGCAAACAAACCCGAATGTTCAAATCCGCCTTCAACATCTTTGTTCTCCCCGGCATATAATCGAAAACCATCATTTGAAAATGAATACACATCACTTTTATCACCTGTTAAAAAATACCAGTTTTTAAGGGTGGCACCCTTCTCCCTGGCATAAGCCTTTAACACTTCGGGGGAGTCGCGTTCAGGATCTATAGAAACTGAAGCTATTCCAAATGAAGGATTCCCATAGAACTCATTTTGGATCTTGACCATATTTTCATTCATTCTGGGACAGATCGTAGGACATGAGGTAAAGAAAAATTCGACGACGTACACTTTGTTTTTAAAATTCTCATTGGTAACGAGCTCATTATTCTGATCTGTAAATTCAAAGTCGGGTACTTTTTCGAATTTCATCAGTTCGTCACCGCTAAACCTCCCAATGATTTTAGGAACAGCCCAAATACCAAAGATCAAAATAATAAATGTGATTGCGATATAAGAATTTTTTTTCATGATGATACTTATTGAGTTACCAGACTTAAATTTCTCTCTTATTCTTTTTTAAAGCCAGTCTGTATTCGGCCATTACTACTTTAACGTCATCTACCATTTCCTGATGCACTGTGGCTACTGATTCTGCATTATAACCATACAAAAGTCCTTCTTCGGCTGCCTCCTCATCATTTCTTCCTCTCAGGTTCAACTCCCTGTCAATAATAAATGCATATGGGCTGTACAACTGATCATCTAATTCGTAAGAAGTATCCAGGCTTTCAAACATGTTTTTTACTTCATCTTCCCCGCCAAATAAAAAGTGCCACTTATCTACATTATACGTAGCCCCAAGCTCCTTTTTTAATTGTGCCGCATGTGCTTCAGATCCCTTTGGCAGTATCACGACAAATTGAAATCCTTTAAAACCATAAAAATGCTTGTAGATTTTTTCATTCAGGTTGAGTGCATTGGTTTTATGCTGTAAGGGGTCAGCACCAAGAAAGCACAGAATGCTTATATTATTTTTTAGCGCAATCGAATCAGAATTTGAAAAATGATCTACCTCATTCACATTTGGAGTAAGTCTCGGCAATTTTGCAAAGTTGTTTGTTCCTGTCAACAGGAAAAGATAAAACAATAAGGGTCCAAAGAAGAGAATGGATAAAACAAGTTTATTTTTACCAGGTCTTGCCATAAAGTAAAGGTATAAAAAAAGTGTTTTGAAAATTCAAAACACTTATAGATTCATTTTAATCAAGATTAATTATAAGACCATCTGGTCCATTCCTGAACAATCATTCCGATGGCATCTCCTTCATAGAGCAAAAAGAATGCTAAATATCCAATAAGGAAAACAACCGGCCAGACTATAGCCCTTCTAAACCAGGTCTTTTCGTCTTTCAAATGCATAAAATACCAGGCAATGCCATAGGCCTTTACAAGGGTAAGGATCAGGAAGATCCAATTCAAAATGCTTGTGCCCAAAAATTGGGTAAGATTTAAAGAAGCCGGTTTTACTATACCAAGAAATACCTCAACGATAGTAACCAGTGAAAGGAATGCAAATACTTTCCAAATTAATGCTGTATGTGATTTCGCGTGCGACATTGTTTATTTATGTTTATTATATCAGATAGAAGAAGGTGAATACAAATACCCAAACCAAGTCAACAAAGTGCCAGTAAAGACCTACTTTTTCAACCATTTCATAATGGCCTCTTCGCTCGTAGGTTCCAACAATCACATTAAAAAAGATAATGATATTGATTAGGATTCCCGAAAAAACGTGAAACCCGTGAAACCCAGTAATAAAGAAGAAAAAATCTGCAAACAAGGTCTTTCCGTACTCATTTTCTGTTAGATTGGCTCCTTGAACCACTCTGGTTGCTTTATCTAAAAATTTATTGGCTTCTTCTCTTGAAACAATTGTTTTTTCTTTGGTCTCGAGATTGATCAGTTCGGTTTTCATAGATATGTCTGGATTCTGCGCAAACCCTTCTTTTACCTGCTGTAACGTAACAGGTGGCAAGGATGGTTCATACTCAAACCACAGTCCATTTTCCTTTTTATGCTGTACCCTTTCTGTCGGTGTATGAGATGCGAAGCTTTCAAGGCTGACCTGCTGGCCCGATCCATTCACGAACTGAACGATCTTTCCGTCTTCCAGCTGCACGGCTCCGTAACTTCCGTTTATAAATGTTTTCCACTCCCAGGCTTGTGAACCAAGGAAGATTAAACCACCGATAATGGTAAGGCCCATATAGACGATAACTTTTCCTTTTTGCATCTGTTTTCCTGCATCCACGGCTAATACCATGGTTACCGACGAAAATATCAAAATAAAGGTCATAAAGGCGACATAATACATCGGATAATCTCCATGTATAAAAGGAATATGCGTAAAAACCTGATCTGCAATTGGCCAGGAATCAAGGAATTTGAAACGTATCAAACCATACGCTCCTAAAAATCCTGAAAACGTAAGGGCATCAGACATGATAAAAAACCACATCATCATTTTACCATAACTCGAACCGAAAGGTTGACTTCCTCCTCCGCTCCAAGCGCCTCCCTTAGGGGAGTCAGCAACAATTGCCTCCATATAAAAAGTTTAATTTAATTGATCTTTTATATACGATAAAACTGATATTTATCATGTTTTATCCCGAGCAGCAAAAATATAAAAATAATTGATAAATAGAATCAATAAGGCAAAAATGTTGGCTTTAGCGGATAAAATAGAAGAAGATAAAAAGATAAATCCATAAAGCATCCACAAAATGCCAGAAAATCGAACCCAAAGAAAACCCCAAATGGTCCTGAACAGTGTACTTTCCGGTCATATTGCGATATAGCATCCTTGACAAAACAATAATCCCCACAAAAATGTGAAGCAAATGTGCCCCGGTGATCACATAGAGAAAAGATGAAGCTACATTACTTTGCGGACCCGTTGTATAAAGACCCGCTTCGATAAGCTGGTTAAAACCATTGAATTGATAAAATACAAAACCAATGCCCAAGAGCAAGGTCAGGGCCAGTAAACTTGTAGTTTTCCCCTGATCACCATTATAAAGCGTTTTTTTAGCCAGAAAAAGACTTAAACTGCTCATAAGGATAAACAGTGTACTGATGTAAAATGCACTTGGCAACTCGAAACTAACCCAGTCTTCTCTTGCCTTACTGACCACATAGGCGCTTGTAAGGCCGGCGAACATCATGGTCATGCTGATCATGGATATCCACAGCATCTGCTTATACGCCTTCTCTTTTGTTTTTTGTTCCATAGTTTGCTAGTGTAAAAATTTATCGATCACAAAAATAATCTGGATCAAAGTTATATATAAAACACTTGAAAGCATCAATTTTCTCGCCATTTTATCAGACTGCTCCTGATGCAGTTTAACTCCGTAATACAGCATGACCAGGCCTAATGCAAAAATGATTACTGCAGATGCCGGTAATAGATAAAGGCTGCCTGTTAAGCCAAAAACAGGAAAGATCGAAACGATCAACATCAAAACCGTATAAATGATGATCAGTTTTGAAGCTTTTTTATTTTTTTCACCTGTTGGCATCAAATTGAAGCCCGCTTTTTTATATTCGTCAAATTGAAGCCAGCCTATAGCCCAGAAATGGGGAAACTGCCAGAAAAATTGTATCATAAAAAGCATTCCCGGTTCAATCCCAAACTGACCCGTTG
The DNA here is from genome assembly GCF_038433205.1 of Lutimonas vermicola. NCBI lineage: Bacteria > Pseudomonadati > Bacteroidota > Flavobacteriia > Flavobacteriales > Flavobacteriaceae > Lutimonas > Lutimonas vermicola. Next base: position 690,449 of record NZ_JBCDNA010000003.1, on the reverse strand, counting down.
CAGCAACCCAACCCAGCATAAAAGGTATGGCCCCCGGAATAGCACCCACAAATACCGATAAAGGTGTAATGGGCTTCAAGGGCGTATAGGCACTAGTATAGAGAAAAATGGAGATAGCTCCGAATAAGGCGGTCCTTTCATTAATACTGTATAAAATCACCAATCCTGCAATAGTCATGGTAACAGCAATAAACATGGCCAGGTTAACAGAAATCCTTCCGGCAGGAATAGGCCTGTCCATTGTTCTTTTCATAATCGCATCCGGCACCCTTTCAATGATCTGATTAAAAGCATTGGAGGCGCCAACCATACAATATCCTCCTATGGATAATAAAAAAACCGTTTTAAAATCGACGATATCAGCTGCCAGCAGGTATCCCGCAATGGAAGAAAAAACCACGCTTAAAGACAATCCAAACTTTGTTAATTGTTTGAGATCATCTATGATATTATGTCTGACGACTGCCGTTTCCAAGTTGGTAAATGCCTGTTTTTAAAATCGCTGCAAATATATCCATTAATTAAGATTAACCGCATAAAAAAATATTAAAAATATGAGCGAAAAAGCTTTGGGATTTATGAAAATGTTTTAAATTTGCGCCTGCCTATCCGGATGCTGTATATAAGTTGAATGTTAGGTAAGCAGTTTAAAAATTGTGCGTTCATTGACTAAAACTAATGCGAAAGTAGCTCAGGGGTAGAGCATCACCTTGCCAAGGTGAGGGTCGCGGGTTCAAATCCCGTCTTTCGCTCACAGAGTTTGAAGTGATTCTATATTTTATCTTCAGCTCAATGTAAAACAACCAATTCAATAGGCTCGGATGGTGGAATTGGTAGACACGTTGGACTTAAAATCCAATGAGCAGTAATGTTCGTGCGGGTTCAAGTCCCGCTCCGAGTACATGAAAGAAGACCAGGTTTTTTAACCTGGTTTTTTTGTTTCTGAAAAGACCGTAAAGCTTGCTTTTAAGGGCTTAGAGGAAACAAAAAAATACAGACGCGCAGCGGATGCGTCTTTTGTTTGACTTCGTTCGGACTGGGACTCAGCGAAGCTAATTCCCGCAATGCCTTCTATCTAACCTACAAAGCGTGAATGGAAACAAAAAATTACAGACGCGCAGCGGATGCGTCTTTTGTTTGACTTCGTTCGGACTGGGACTCAGCGAAGCTAATTCCCGCAATGCCTTCTATCTAACCTACAAATCTTGGATAAAAAGAAAAAAATACAGACGCATAGCGGCTGGATCTTCTTTTGTTAATTTACCCGACAGGGACTCAGCGAAGCTAATTCCCGCAATACGTCCTAATCTAGCCTACAAAGCGTGAATGGAAACAAAAAAATACAGACGCATAGCGGCTGGATCTTCTTTTGTTAATTTACCCGACAGGGACTCAGCGAAGCTAATTCCAGCAATACGTCCTAATCTAACCTGCAAAGCGTGAATGGAAACAAAAAAATCCAGACGCATAGCGGCTGGATCTTCTTTTGTTAATTTACCCGACAGGGACTCAGCGAAGCTAATTCCCGTAACATTTCTCAACAAACCTGCAAATCTTGGATAAAAAGAAAAAAATCAGACGCGCAGCGGATGTGTCTTTTATACAGCCTGTGGGGCTTTAACTCCCCAATCATTATATGATCTGCCATTTTGAGAAGTATTAGTCATTATTTTTATCTAAAGGTTGGTTTCTCACTTTTATAGAGAATGCTTTTGACGGATTGATTGAAATCAATAAGTTGAATTCATCATCTGTGAACCCATTAGATTTTAGCTCTGGATATAGTTTCTTAAAAATATTTGTATAAGGCCTGATAGTTTGATTATCTTTTTGCGGATCATACCACCCTGAGTCTTGCGAAATTAAAATTCTATCTAAAATTCCGTTTCTCTTAGCATATACTATTTTTTCAACATGTTTTTCTATTTCCCAGCCTAAGCCATCAAGACTTATCCAGCATCCCATCTCGGCAGCTATTAGATAATTGTCATTGTTGTTTTCTTCTTGGGCATGCACCCAAATAAAAGACTCTGGTGAAACTCCCATTTCTTTTAGTATGTTCAATTGTGGCCATAAACCTATCGCTCTCCCGGTGTGTGATGCTATTGTTAAACCAGTTTTTAAATGAGTCAGGGCAGCAGCTTTTACTAACTTTTGATGTATAGCATTCAATGGAATAGTGTCATCGATGCCAATCTTAATAAAGCCAGGTTTAATAGAAGTTCCATCTATTCCATTTTGATATTCCTCTATCCACTTTTTAGCAAGATTATCTGCTGTTATTTCCCTAACATAATTAGGGATAAATTTATTGTTTCGAGCGCCATAGAGACCTGTATTTGTGACTATCCTAATTCCTGTTTTATGAGCAATTTTTTCAAGAAGCAATACATCTCTTCCTAAGTAATTAGGAGTGGCATCAACAAAATAATTTACATTAAATTCTTTCAGTTCTTCAAGAGAAGGAATTACTTCATCAAGTATTGAATCATGGTTCCAGCTATTTGGTTGTATACTGTCTGCCCCTATAAAGTCAACTAAAATATGCTCGTGTGCTAACCATACTGCATTTGAGTCTACTGGGTGAACTTCTCTTACATCTTGTATTAATAGTTTTTGAGCATCTATTGAAGATCCGAAGCTTATTAATAATATAAAAAATAAAGTATTGAATTTTATTTGCTTATTCATTGAAAGGTGCTTTTATTTTAAATTTAAGAATCTATAAAAAACCATTTAGATCAGGCCTGTAAAGTTAAGATCTCATTTTCAAGAATTATATAACATTTGATATTTATAGGGAAATAAAAAATGTCCCAAATGAATTATTGATTTTTAAATTGAGTTAACCATTATAAAAAACGTGAAGCCTTCGTTCATTTCTTTATGTAGACCGTATGAATCGATCTACGATAAAGATGATGATAAATAACCAGTAATTATTTTAGCTCATTTTGAATCTAACTAAATACTATCTTTTCTGCTGGGCGCCTGCCTATTGAGACTAATAGGTGAGTTTTGGTAAGTTATTAATCATCATATTTTCACTTATTACAGGGCTTTTCAGCTGATTTAAGTAAAATTCTTCACTTTCTATTAACCCTGTGATTAAAAAAAATCAGACGTGCAGCGGATGTGTCTTTTTTCTAACTTCGTTCGGACAGGGACTCAGCGAAGGAATAGTCATCTGGAGCATACGATAATTACTGATAGTATGCATTTTTCAACAACCCCTTTCCTTTTATATATCAGTACTGAAATTTTGTTTTCAGTAGTTTTAAATATTAGAATAGTAAGTTGTCCAAAATCAGATGGGACAGCGATACCATTCCTATATATTCACCATTTTCTTCAACAGGAGCCATCCTGAGACCAACCTTCATAAGTAAACTTGCAACATAGCGTACGTCCATATTAGCCGGTACGCTTATCGCTGGCTTGGTCATAATCTCAAAGATATTAACCTCCTCTGAAGTTTTTTCGGCTATAATAACACCTTTTATAAAATCATGAACTATCACAATCCCATAGGCATCTTGTTTATGTCTCTTTTTTACTATTAACGCTTCAACATTTTTTTGACGCATTATTTCAACCGCCTCTTTGGCAGTAGCCATACCATCTACGAAAACTATGTTTTTCGTCATGACATCCTTGGCACTCTGAAAACTTCTTTTTGTATCCATATATATTCTATTTTTTTAGTTATATCCGTTTATGTTTTTTCTGAAAAAGCTAAAACGTTGATCTATGCATTTCACGCAATTAATAGATGAGAAATACTATATTCATTTGCTCTAAAAATACTTATCACGAGCCTGATCTTTGAACTTTTTCATTTGACTATCGAGGCCAGCTATATGTTCAATGGGTAAAACAAGAGCAATACCCGTTCCCGGCTCATCAAATTTACCCGCTAACTGTATAACTTTCATAAGCTTTTCTACTACGTGTTCCTCTACAAGAAACACAAGAATATCAGTTTTATCCTCAATACTAAGCCCAAAAAAGGACTTTGCTTCATGCATACCTGTGCCTCGGGCAGGTATAATAGTCGCTCCTGTGGCTCCTGCTTCTTTCATCGAGTCAACGACAGTATCAGTAATGTTGGGCTTGACAAAGGCCATTATTAATTTAAATTTCATCTTTTTTTATTTTTATTTTGAATAATCGTGTTTTTAATTCCATGATTTGTGCATATCCCAATACTGTAATAATTGGAAACAAGCTGGCAAATGCGATGAGCCCAAATCCGTCAATCGCGGGGTTTCTACCTGGCACTGAGCTCGACAATCCTAATCCAAGTGCTGCAACTAACGGAACAGTTACAGTTGACGTAGTAACTCCTCCAGAATCATAGGCCAGGGCAATCAACTTTTTAGGAGCAAAAAATGTCTGAATAATTACTATAATATATCCTGCCATGATGTATACAAACAATGAAGTTCCTGTAACAATCCTGAATGTTCCGAGCGCCAATGCAAAAGCTACTCCTAATGCCACTGTAACACGAAGCCCTATTTGACTTATTGTTCCGGCAGAAACCTCATCGGCTTTTATTGCAACGGCAATAAGCGACGGTTCAGCAATAGTCGTAGAAAAACCTATTAATGCCGCAAAAATATAAATCCAGTAGTACGATCGCCAATCTGAGGGCCCGCCTAATGTGGTTCCTATAAATTCTGGATCAGATAATTGAGTTGCCATGATCTGGCCTATGGGGAAAAGAGCTTTATCTAATCCCATTAAAAAAAGAGCAAGTCCAATTATTACATAAATCCCTCCAAGAATCACTTTTTTAAGATGTGGTATGGGTTGTTTTAGCACTACTATTTGAAAAAAAAGGATCACCACCAAAATAGGCAATACATCTCTCAGTGTAGCAAACAATACCAGAACAAAATCCATCACATAATCTATCATTATTCTATCTATTTCTTAAAACCAAAATAACCCATATACCATCACAAAGATCATTGGCAGAAGTGAAGCAAATGCAATCAGTCCAAAACCATCTGTTAACGGACTTCTTCCCTTGATCACAGTAGCAAGTCCAACCCCTAAAGCGGTCACTAACGGAACAGTAATTGTAGAGGTCGTAACCCCTCCTGCGTCATATGCCAAACCAATGATCTCTTTGGGAGCTATTATAGTCATCAACATAACCAAAATATATCCACCGATAATTAAATAATACAAAGGCCAACCCTTAAGAATCCGCAATACTCCAATTACGATGGCTAAGCCAACTGAAAAAGCAACAGTCAATCGCAAACCCATAGCATAATAATACATCGTTTTTTCATCACTTTCAATTAATCCTGCACTCGAAGATATTACCGAAGCCTCTTTTGCCACTGCAATTAAGGCCGGTTCGGCTATTGTTGTAGAAAACCCAAGGGCAAAGGAAAAAATCAATAGCCATACAAGGCTTCCCTTCTTTGCTAGCGCATAAGCCATAGACTCACCAATTGGAAACAATCCAATCTCCAAACCTTCAATGAACAACATCAAACCTACTATTACAAACAGGAACCCGAATATAACTTCTCCAATTTGAGGAAATGGCTGCCGGATAACAACACTTTGAAAAAACACAACCACCACGATTATAGGAATCAAATCCATAAGCGAAAGTCTCAATTTTTTCAGTATGGCTAAGGTGTAATGTTTATACTTCAATTTTTTTCTTTACTTTAATTACCGTAAGCATACCCAAGGGCCAACTACAAGAATTAAACTTTTAACTAATTGGTTAATTTTATTCAAATATTATTACACCTCTTGTTGAAAATGCTAATCCTTGTTGCTCATATGGTGAAATCATAACTGCCTCAAACAAAGGAGGGTTTTTATCATTTTCCACTGCCCAGTCAAATATAAAATTAGCACCAGAACCCCCTTCCATATCACGATCTTCGATAATTATTTCAACAGTTTCCAACGGTTGTAAAAAAATTGGATCTTTTAAATATCGCCTGACGTTCATTCCAACAGTATTGTAATAATCAGCTTTCAAAATATAAACTGAATCAGTCATAGACACATTGCGAATACTGATTGTAATTGTAAGGTCAAAAGTTTTATGCTCGTGGATATGGTAAATATGCGAATAAACCGGAAGATAGGTCTTACCCTGAATGTAATCATTGAAATTGGTAATATCTGATTTCCTACTCTTCCAATCTGCCTGTTTATCAAGGCTTTTATCGTCGTTATTTTCACAAGAAAGAAAAACCAAGGATAAAAATAAAAGTTTTATAATTTTTCTCATTTTATACTTTTTTAATTATTCTTAAAGATACAAATCATATTCAAATAGATAATTGAATTTCTAAGGCTCGTTTTCAAAAAACACGTCGGTATTGTATATGAACCAACTGTGCAAAATGATGTTAAATTTCAGCTTTATTATGGCTTATTCTCTATTTATTTTCAGCTTGTTATAGATCGATTTTTAGACGAATAAAAATGCGCTAATTAATGTTGTGTTCATTAGCTATTTCTGTCTAATGTGTTTTTTACAATGCAGATAATAACTACTATAATCTGGTTTAATTCTCTAATGGTGTATTCTTATTCTTTGGATTATCAGTTAAAATGGTTGATTCAGACTCATTTATAAAAACCCTTTCACTTGCCAACAATAGTTTAAGATTATAGAATTCACTTAGGTTTTCATAAAAACAGTTCGAGAATTGATGCGTTTGGAGTACTAATGATAAAAGACCAAGCTTATTCAGCTTGGTCTTTTTGCTTTTTGCGATTTTAAGAAAATTTATTCTTGGAGAATTAAGAAAAGAAACTATTTTTTCTCCTTTTCGGCCATATATTTCATGGCTTCATCAAATTCAGCTTTGAATTCCTCAAAAGAAATTCCTGACCCTTGCAGTATCATACTCCAATGCCTTGTTTCTGCTCCTAACGCTATCGCTTCATTTATTTCTTCATCAGTGGCGCCAAAGGCTTTAGCGCTAATTCTATGAAAATAAACACAATATACACAAGGTATTTGAGAAGCTACAGCAAGTTGAATTAACTCAGCATTTTTCGAAGAAATACTGCTCTTAGGTCCTTTTAATGTCTTGTAGAGCTCCCAAGCTTCCGGAAGGGCGTGTTCAGGGTAGGCCGCAAACCATGATGGGAAAGCGCCAAAAGTTTGCTCAATTTCAGTTTTAGCCTTTTTATATGCCTCTGTTTCCTGTGCGGATAAATTAGCTGTAATTAAGAATAACATAATAATAAAAATTGATCCTTGGACTGTTTTTTTGATTAGTTGTTTCATTTTTAAATCGTTTAATTATGTGAAAAAGAATATTTAATAAAACTTAACTATATAATAAATGAGAAGTATTAACCTTTCATTTAAGATAAAGGTTCAAATTAGATGCTATTTTCTTCTCCAAGCAAACAAAAAGCAGTGATTTTTTTTATGTCATTTTATTGAATAATTCAAAGGAATAAATACTTTAAGTATAAAGTGTTCTTAAGGTACAAATATTCTGTAAAATTAATAGCCTAAAAGCCTATATTTTAGTAGTTTATAATCGTTACAAATAATTATTTGCCTAAATTTTCAATACAATTTACCAGGATGACAAAAAAAACACGCGTAGCGAGCCGGTTTTATATTTTTAATTTAGTGTACAAATTTTATTAAATTTTTGCCTCACTGAAATTGACGTACCATGAAAAAATTTATGACCCTCTTTTTCTTGATTTACATTTCTCTGTGTTGGTATTCAGGCCCATGCCCAGGAAACTGTTTCAAAGGAACTGTTGCTGACGACACCTAACAGTGTTGCTCATCTTAAATTTGCAAATGACCAGGTAACCAAGTTAATGGAGTATAATGAAGGGTTTGTAGACCAGATCTATGAAATAATGAAAAGCGAGTTGCAAAACTTGTTGGTAAAAAGGGAAAATCCTTAACAACCTGTTTATTCAAAAGTTGTGGTGTTATACCACACTTTTTTCAAAAACATGACAGGACTTTTCTGCCATTTTCCCGATTACTTCTTCAGGAGTATTTTGGAGTACGCTTACGGTTTTCTCCGTGCAATAGGGGCATATATGAGCATCCCCATCTGTATCTATATAAAAGAAGCGATTTCCTCCTCCAAAACAACCAACCTTTCGCTGGTGGTAACCCAAAGAATTAACAATGGGATATTCCCTGAATTTTGAGGAGGAGTTATATGTCAAATAAATATGATCCAATATTTCCAATTCCTTATCGCCAAGCTTTACATCAAGCCCCTTATATCTTCCTGCGGCCCTTGGCTCTAGAATCTGAACAAAAGTAACGCCGAGGTCCTTTGCCAGGTTCATATAGCCTGAGAAATTGCCTTCATTCACAAATTCTCTTGCAGCACACAGAGAAAGAGTCGTTACCAATCCTGCTTTGTTTGAATTCATCACAGCTTCCGTAGCCCATTTATACGCATTCTTATTCCCCCTGAACTGATTATGCTTTTCTGCTTTATGATGATCTAAACTCACCATCACCCCGGTCAAACCATGCTTTTTAAGAACTTGGGCAGTTTCCAAAGTCAGGCCCAGCCCAGAGGTTATGATCCAAAAATCAGTTCCCGGTAATGCTTTATCCAAAATCTTGTAAAGGTCATTTTTCCTCATCATCGGTTCGCCGCCACTAAACATAATCTGCGTTGTTCCGTAATTTTGGTATTCATGAACAATCCGGATTATATCGGAGGTACTGAGTTGATCCATTTTATTTAAATTATCCCACTCAAAACAATGTTCGCAATCCAAAGGGCACTGTTTTGTAATAGCAATAAAAAGTGTTCGCAGGCCATAATTTGATCCTGGAGAGAGCAATCTCGAAATTTCATTTTGATGCACCCTTTTTGAGGCTGTTGAAGGAAACCCCGGGGACCCTAATCTGAAATAGAATCGATTGTCTACCTTGGAAGCCTTTGACAACATAGTTTCTCCAAAAATTGACTGATATTTCTTTTTGAATTGATCCAATAAAAGCATTGATTTAATCGGGTTTCTGGTTTTTTGATTGAGAATTCTAAACAATTGCAGAAAAACCTTTCTTTTCAATGTTCTTAAGGATGCTTTATTCACTATAATGGGTGAAGGCTGAGGTAGTTGATCAATTTCCGAATTTGCAGCAAGATTTTGAGCTTCCATAATTCTCATATCGGTCAATTTAATTACTGGCTAAACCGTATTCTATGTTGACAACGTTTAAGTACCTTTCTCTTGAAAAATCTGAAAAATGGCCCGGTGTTTTAAATTTTTTCAGTTGTACAAGTTCGGGAAGCCCTTCAAAATCACGGATCAATTCATAATATCCTTGTGTTTTAAGAAAGGTACTGTGTGGTTGTACCTGAAGAGAAACCGGTATTTCAAACAGTATCTCCGTTACGTCACCTGTATTTTCTTGAACCATATATGTATCGTCAGCATTTTCCAATGCAGCTTTCCAGTCCATTGATCCCGTTCCTACTGCCAGGTAAGGCTTTATGACCCTTTTTTTCAAATCTGTATTTTCGCTAAAATCAACACCTGCATAATCAAGTTCCCAAAACATAAATCCTGTATGCAGTTTGATCTCAATTTCATCGCTTGGTATATCGGAAATTTCAACCGGTACAACGAATTCCCTTGGAGCCAGAGGCCCAACTGTTAACAGGTAATCCACCAACTGCCACTCTCCATTTTTCTTTATTGATATAAAAAGAGGGAAATCATTATCAATAATGTTCTGCATTCTGTAGGCTGTTGATGATTCTGCCTGTTTTTGCATCCAATCAGCATAATATCCTCCAAATATTTTGAGAAACTCACCAAATAAATAATCAAACCATAATGTGTTTTTCCCTTTTATAACGAGTTTCGCTTGTGAGGCATTTTCCGGTTTTTTAAACTTCATAAGCACTTCATTTTTTGAGTAGTCATGATCATTAAAAAGATGGACCTTAGCGTCCTTTCTATCCAGTAAAGGAAGTATATCTTCACCGCTGGAGGAATTCGCTAAAAAAGGCTTACTTATATTTCCTATTAATTGAGGGTTACCACTCTTATCCAATAAAACATCTTGTTCAGATGCGTGTTCCACAACCACCAATTCAAGCAAGTTAGTGTACTGCCTTTCTTTGAGCTCATTGCTTATCCTGATGCTGTAAGTACCATCGGTAGCCTTGATAGATGGCAGGGGCATATAATCTTCTCTCTCCAGGTTCTTTGCAATTGCTCCACCAAAAGTTTCTCCTTCAAAAACAAATAATTCGCCATTGTTCACATATACATAAGGGCAGGAACTTTTAGTAAGCGCCACAATCGCTGAAACGATGGCAATGGCTCCAACTGTAACAAGTGCATAAACCGCAATTTCTTTCCCGGTATTGCGATCAATAATCCTAATCTCATCAATGTCAGTGAGGGGTAATTCAACATAGCCGGGACTTATTTGATCAGTTTCTTTTTTCAGGTAAATATGAACTTCGTTTACGATATTTTTCTCATTGTTCTTGATGCGGTTCTTTCTTTCTTCAGTATAATAAACGTCGTCATGAGCAGCTTGAAGATTACCTGAAATTGCAGAGGCATCTGCCTCGATTTTACTTAGAGAATACAACACATTGCCAGAGTGAACTACAAAATACTTATGGATTTCTCCCATATTCAGAATGTTTACGAACTCTTCTGTTTCAACCGAATCTACTTTGTAATATTTACATCCAACCGAATGGAACAATACCAAAAGCATCAAGAAGCAGGGTGTAATTTTATGACGTATAAAAGTACTTTTTGATTTCATGATTTACTGTTTACATTATGATTTCTTATCTCTTTGATTACCTTCATACCATGTAAAGTATTTATAAAGTTATTCTGTTCTCTTTTAAACCTCACCATAAATATTTGGTATAAGCAGATGATTAAAAGTAGGCGTTAAGCGTAAAAAAAAGAGTGATCCTGATCAATGGAACAATTGATAAGCATCAATCAACTGTCTTTATAAAGGCCATAAAACAGTAAAATTGATTTGATGCTTTCTGCAAATACTGGCCTGACTTTTTACTTTTTTGACTTTTATAAGCTTTTAAAAAACAGCTTCACGCGAATCGTATTCGAAATTTCAACCATATTTAATGAGAAGATTCCATTTCAGGACAGGCTTTATAACGACACATCGAAACCTCAACAAACCTCCTTCGATAAGTAAACACATACTTTGGTTAAGGAAATGGGGCCATTGGTCCTGTTTGATTTGTAAATTCTTTTAAATAGACTTAACTTGAAGAATATAAAATTGACTACATGAAGTGGGCATTCGTCATATTTTTTATCATTACTGCAAATTCAAATTGCAGCGCTCTTCAAATCAGATCTTTGAATTTAATGCATATTCAGGAAGCTCCTGTTCAAACTGCCGAAAATTCTTTGATGTTTATTTCTTCCATTCAATATTTGGAGAAACAGAATTCTAAATCCGCCAAGCTTAATTATCAATCCATCGCTGATCTTGTCACTGTATTCCTCTTGTATGTTACCACGTTCTTGGTGGTGATTACCCCTATTGTTTTGGTTTATTTCTGGATCCTGTTTTCATATAAGTATATTAAAATATTCCGGCGTAATTTTAGTTTAAAAAAGTGGTTTAGAGGCAAAAGCAAATTGGAAGAAGCCCATTTAAACGATTCCATTTGGTTAGCATTCAAAAATGTTTATGCCCCGATGATTGGGTTTGGAGTAGCGATTATTGCCTATATCTTTTCTTCAATTCGCTTTATGGTTTTGAATTTTGAATCAATGGGAACAGCTACGGCTCAATATTTTAAATTCCCGTTTTTCGTTTTGGATAAATATGGCTGGATCGAGGTTAAGGAAACTGCCGAAATGAATATTGACTTTTTCTGGAATCAAATGTTGCTTATTGTTGTGATATCGGGTTTATTCTTTTTAGTAGGTTATCTTCTGGGAGCTATTCTGGTCGATCTGCGTTTGAAGATGACAAGAAAAAAGATCAAAAACTCATCTTCGAATATCATAAAACCAAAAGAAACCATGTTCCATCTGAACATAAAAGAAAAACAGTCAATCGATTCAATCCTATAATCCTTTTACGTGTCGGTCAAAAATTACCCTAAAGCTTCTCTAAGCTTTTTTGGCTTGGCATTTTGCCGAACTGCAGACTTCTTTTTCGATTTGATTCTACCCGGACCGCTTCTGAAGACGGGTCATACCGGATGTAAAAAAGCTAAATGACCCTTGCCTATGAGGAACCTGATGATATTCATGCGATAAAAGTCATATTACACAAAAGTATCCCCAAGCCTTTTTCAAAGCCGGAGGATACCTTAATGATTATCCGGATCAATTCCTGATTAATTTCTATGATCGGGTTTGTTTTTATTTCACTTTGGCCCTGGCGTCTAAACCAAAGCTTTCCTGCACTGCATTATACCATTCCTCATCGGAAGCGGCATTCCAGTCTACCCATTGTTCATCGGTCATTGAAGCCCTCCATTCAAGGAATGGCTGAGCGTCGGGTCCAACCGGATGTCGCAGTTTCCAGGTTCCACTTTCGGCAACTTCAAGAATCGTATCGGCTACTAAAGTTGGTGGGGTAGGATGTTCAAGTGAAGCACTGAACATTCCTCCAAATCTAAAAGATTGAGGATATAGCGAATTAGGTTCTCCGTGCTTGATGTCATTGGCCATATCGGTATTGATAATTCCAGGTTCTATAATGGCTACTCTTAAATTAAACGATTTTACCTCTTGTGCCAATGCCTCGCTAAAGGCTTCCAGTGCAAACTTTGATGCTGAATAAGGCGCCAGGGGAGAATTTGAAATATGGCCCGCTACTGATGCCACGTTTATGATACATCCTTTTTTGGATTCACGCATTAAAGGCAATACCGCTTTGACACATCGAATAACACCAAAGTAATTTGTTTCCATGACTTCTCTAAATACCGATAAATCCATTTCTTCTATTGCCCCATGTCGTTCTATACCCGCATTGTTTACGATAACATCAACCGGACCATTCTCTCTTTGAATATGATCAATACATTCATTTACCGATTCATCAGAATTCACATCCATGGCCATCATAATAACACTAAGCGAGTCTTCCTTTACTTTTTTATATAAAGCAGTAGCTCCGTCAGGGTTCCTCATGGTTGCATATACTTTATAACCTGCTTTGGCAAATGCCAGCGTTGTGTCAAGTCCGATTCCTCTGTTTGCTCCTGTAATAATTACTGATTTCATATATTTTGTTTTAGATATTAATGTGCTTGATAATGATCTTGTTTTAATGAAATATTGAAAATATATGATTTTCGATGCCATTTCAACTCATCTAGGACCAAAGTCATAAAATATTGTCCGAGCTTCACCAAATTTTTATCAAAAAGCACTTTTTAATAAGTCTATAGAAATCACGCACGCATTTTTAAGCCTAATCAGACTTTAAAGGCACATCAAAGTCGAGGGATTTTAAGATCTCAAAATACAAATGCTGGTTGTCGGCCAAAAAAACAAAAGAAGGCTGACAGTACATTAATCAGAAAAACGAATGCAATCATTCGAAGCCTTCTTTATGGAATACGGCCTTTATAAAGAAAAATAATTAAAGACTAATTCGATTCACTTCAAACTATTTTTCTTCTGCTTGAAGAGACCATGTATTTTAATTCTGCTATGCGTCTTTCCTTTGGGCCCTGTCTTCTTTTTTTAGCAAATTCAGTATGATAAGAATGCTTTTCGAGGAATTCTATCTGGATCCTGTTCCATTGCAACCTGTCAAATAATTCAGATCTTTCCAGCAATTCACGGTAAAGAAGGTCACTTATTTCATAAAAATCCTTTCTGCCCAAATAGTCGAGGTCTACATCACAAATGATCCTTTGCATCAGGTTTGTCGGACGCTGAGGCATCCTGGTGGCCATAATGAGCCCTGTGACTACCTCAATGTCATTTTTAGAAAAATCATATTGTCTCATCAGCTTGGCAGCAATCTTAGCTCCCTCTACCTCATGATTGTCAATTGAAACGGTAAATCCGATGTCGTGTAACAAAATGCCTATCCTTAACAATTTTGAATCATAACTGTTTATGTTAAAATAACTGATGTAGGCCTCACAATTCTTTAATGCACTTTTCGTGTGACGAATACTGTGATAATAAAGCTCCTGAGGAAGGCCTGAATTCAACAAATCCCAGGATTTTTTTCTCAGTTTGTTGTAACCTTTCATTTTTATAATTTTAGAATTCGCATATGCCCATTCTATAATCAGGACAGTCCAAAATAAATTAACGGCACTTTATGCCATTATATTTTAACTCACTGGAACAATCTAAACTCTTTGTTCTTGAGTTTTGGTCTTTTCACTCGCCGGTTTCTTAGGTCCGTTTACAAAAAACATCTTCATCATTCCCTTGTTCTTCACATCAATTTCACCTCTGTATTCACATTCATATTTATCCTTGATCAGCTCATAAGTACTTTCCGACACATTTATCTTCCCCGGTTCCGATTTAGTCTCCATACGAGATGCAACATTTACCGTATCTCCCCATATATCATAGGCAAATTTCTTTGTTCCCACCACCCCTGCAACAATAGGGCCTGTGTTGACCCCTATCCTGATATCGAATGCCTGGTGGCCCATCAAATCGGTACTCTTGGCCTGATTAATAAATTCGATTATTTCAAAAGCCGCCTCTATTACGTTAAAAACATGGTTCTCGTCAGGCTCGGGCAATCCTCCTGCACACATATAGGCATCTCCGATTGTTTTTATCTTTTCTATATCGTGTCTTTCTATGATCTCGTCAAACTTCGAGAAATAATAATCCACGCTGTTTACCAGTTCTTCCGGTTTCAGGTTTTTCGCATATGCCGTGAAACCAACAAAATCAGTGAACAAAACGGTAACCGCTTCAAAACTTTTGGCTGTTACTTTTCCGTTTTCTTTCAGTTCCTGAGCCGTTTCCTCAGGTAGAATATTCAGTAAAAGGCTTTCGGAACGGTTCTTCTCTGTTTCAATGATCAGGTTTGTTTCCTGAGTAAATTTATACCTTCGGTACAGACTTAATGCAAGTAAAACAATTAAGAATAAGGCGATTCCGGTTGCATAAATCACATTCTTTTGTCTCCTTTTCTGTAATTCCTGTATTTCGGCCTCCTTTTCCAACAACCCTATTTCATCTTCCTTTTTAGACAAATCAAAATCAAATTGCAAACCGCGAATTTTATCGTCTGTTTCTAAATTAAATAAGGAATCTTTTTGGGCAAGATACTTTGTTTGGTATTTGAATGCATTTGCATAATCCCCGTGATTGGAATAACTTTGAGCCAACCCTTGATATATATCCCGCAATGATCTGTTTATTGGATTTTCATTAGCCAATTCTTCAGCTTCTTCAAAACTACTAACAGATAATTCAAAATCTTTGTCTTGATAAATTCTACCCAAAGCTATTAATGCTTCAACCACATCCCATTGCTGGTTTCGGCTTGTAGCTTCTTGATAGGCCAGTTTCATATAATCAATTGCTTTTTCATCATTGCCTAAATTAGATTCAATGGTTCCCAACATGGTCAAATTATGAGGATATCTTTCAGAATCTTTATTCAAAACCAAAGCATCTTCATAATATTTCAAAGCCTTTTCATAATTATTCATTTTTACATAAATCTCTCCTATCCCCATCAAATAATAAGTAGTAATTTGAGGGTCATCCAGAATCTCCAAATATTGCTCCATTTGGTTAAAATATTTAATCGCTTTTTCATAGTCTCCCATCTGCCCATACACGGCACCAATGTTTGGAAGAACTGAAGTAATTCTCAATGGATCATTCATTGCCTCAGCAAAACTCAGGGACTTTAAAAAATACTCCAAGGCTTTATCACTGCTTCCTTGGCTTAAATAAACACCTCCCAAATTATTCAACATATTTGACATTCCCAAAGTGTCGCGCATGGCCTCAAAAGTTTCCAAAGATTGTGTCCAATAATCAAAAACGGTAATGTATTCTCCCTGATAATAGTAACCTATACCAATATTTTTCAAGGCATAGGCCTTACCCTCAAGATCATTCAATTTTGTGGCAAGTTCGTTGGCTTCAGCTCCATATTTAAATGACTCTGCAAAATTTCCTTCAGTCAGGTATTCAACGCAAAGTGCATTTAGAGCAGTTACCATTGAAGTATCTTTTGATTGTTTATCAACCAAACCTTTCAGGCTGTCTATTCTGTTGTTTTGTGAAAAAGCAAGAACAAATCCCTGTAAAAAAAGAATTAAAAAAACAAGAGTTGTTTTATTAAACATAACTACTATACATTTTTATTCTTTTAAAATCGTGTATGTTTTTGTTCCTGAAGCACTGCTTATTTTTATAAAATACATACCGGGGTGTATTAATTCAGACGACAAATCAATATTCATTTCAAGATTAATTCCATCAAAGCTCAAGGCCTCCGTTACCATAATTCCATAAAGATTTAAAACATATATCTGGGCTTCTTCAGGTGTATTTTGCTTAATTGTCAATAAATATGGATCCATCAGTGGATTTGGGTAAATCTCATAGGAGTTATCAATTTTAGCATCGCATTCACCCGTTCCATCATTATTTAATGACGAGACCGAACTATTGTTTGTACTTCCGTTGGTTGTAAGACTCCATGTTAGTTGATTTCCATCAAATCGAATTTCAAAAGTTCCACTGCCCGGCATAAAGAGGATTGGCAATTCACCTGCAAACGACCCACCGGTTAGTTTATTGTCGGGGCCTGTAAGAACATAAACAGCATCACTATTGTCGTTTTCATAACGATAAATTACCTTATAGTCTAAACCACTTTCATGATCAGGATCATAACTCACGCAATCTGCATATGTTCTTATTTTCCTTATAGCATCAATCGAGTTAATGAATACAAGATTTTCACTATCATATACTATCTGGTAATTTTCAGAAGCAGGATCTTTAATTTTTACGATATAAGATCCGGGAACGCTGGTGTCATGAATTTCAAAGTTATCTTTATCCATACCAATGTAATAATAATGAATTCCATCGGGAAAAACGTCATTTTCCCCATCTTCGTTGGCGTAACCTGTAATAGAAGTCGAAAATTGTGGAATATCACCTTGTGTAATGGTCAGGTTATCAGGTGTTATCGCTACATGCAATGTGGCCGGAATAATCGTTAAAAATCCGTGATTCTCTGTATATTGAACATTGTAGTTCTTGAGATCCTTAATTTTAATTTCATAGTTACCGGGTTCCAGTACATTTAGCTCACTCAACTGATAAGTGACATCATCCTTAACAAATTCATAGGGAACCTCATCATCGGGAAAAACTGTCCATATGTCTTCTTCATAAACCCAACCGTCAAAAACTGTATGTTGCACCAAATTTTCTACCGTTAGTGTCTCGCCATACGAAATATTGAAATTATCAGTCATTACAGACAAAACTGCGGGCTCAATGGTCAATCTTCCGGAAGCATAGTTAATATTGAAATTAGCTTCTATTTCATTGAGGACCGTACCCGGAAAAATATAATGGCTTTCTTCATAAACATCTATCCCTGTAATCAAGTTTGAAGAATAAAGGTCTGAAAGCTCACGTTCCGGTTCATCATCTGTCGGACCATCCTCTACATGAACAATTGAAAATGACGTATTATTAGTTTGAGGTTCTGGTGAGCCATCATTTATCAATGGCCTGAATTCATTTATTAAAGGCCTGAATTCATTAATAAGGGGTCTGAATTCATTTTCCAGATAAACTACTCCATAAAATAAGTCTGCAGTATTTATTAATGCCCTGAATTCATTTATTAAAGGCCTGAATTCATTATTTATTCCTCCTTCCGGGGAATCCAAATAATTGGTGAAATGGTCTCTGTCCAGCCCTATAACCCCAACACCATTTATAAGTGCCCTGAATTCATTTTCTATTGTTTTCTCCGTTGTCAACCAACTCGTGCCTTCTAAGAAAGCTTCTATGTTATAATCATTTATAAGTGCCCTGAATTCATTTATCAAGGCTCTGAATTCATTAAATAACAGGTAACTATTTCCTGCTGATACGGTTTCAGATGAATAAAAATCTAATTGATGTTTGTTTTCAATGAGTTGATAAAAATCCAACTCATCAGCTAATCCTTCTGTATTAAACACATAGTTGAGTTTAATATTAATTGGTTGTCCGTAAGTATAGGTCTCATCATCAGGGACAATTGTCAGATCTTTTTTGGAAACAGCTAATTCGCCGTTTATAAATTTGATTTTAAATCTGGCTTTTTGCTCATCTGTCAGGGGTGATTCAAAAGTAGGTGTGATGGCATAATTATTTACGTCAAGATATGTCAATTCTGTGACCTGAGGGGTAAACTGAACAAGCGGTACTTCAGACGGGTCATCCCATAATGACTCAAAGGATACTAATTCTCCATTCTCATCTACCGGCAGCCCTTCAACAGTATATCCATAAATTATTTCCTGCCCGTATTCAATGGCAACATCATTCGCAATGATATTTAAAGCAATAGTGCCATCCGGCAATAATTTTTTAGGATTAGAATCACCTCCCCCTGCAAGTCCGTCATTCAATGGTTCTGTGTAAACAACGAGATCAGGGTTTCCAGTGAATTCAGGAACTTCAGCTTTGATTTCTGTCGTGCCATCTTCATTTTCGATAATCTCAACAATAACTATTGGCTCTCCGTCAAATTTAACAATAGGTGTATCCGGGAAAAACTCTCCAATTATACTCACTGTGACCGGCTTTGCTCCCGGATCAGGGTCGCTACCATCCGGGTTTGGCAAAATTGTCAGGTAATTGATTCTTGCAGTTTGTGCAGCAATTCTCTTAAATGCTTTATTCGCATTGATCAATCCGGACCCAAGTAAAGGATCATTAGCGCCCGATAATGAAGCCGTTTCTTTAAACAATTGTAAGACTTTAAATGACTCATCAGACAACAGATTGTTCTTAGATGATCCGGTAACATAATCTAATCCATCCGGATACCAGTTTGGTAATGCAGACATTAGCAATGCAACGGCACCCGCAGCATGAGGAGCTGAAGCTGAAGTTCCTATGAAGTTTGGATAGCCATCGCCTTCAAGGTCTGATCCGATAGACCCAACATTGGTATTCCCTCTATCCGGCGCAGCTAAATCAATTTCATTATATGACCCATCCGAAAGTGGTCCGCCAAAAGAAGAAAAAACTTCTGCAACCGGGTTCTCAGCTTCATTGAAATCGACGGCTCCTACCGTTATCGATTCAGGTGTCATAGCATGACCACTTACAGTAGATGCTCCATTTCCAAAATATTGATCAAATTTAAGTCCATCAGGTTGAAAATCATCTGACATAGTTCGAAAAGCAATATATCTAAAAGGCACATTAGTAGCGCCATTCGCACTGGTTATTAATATATTGGCCGTTCCTGTTCCGGTGGCCCGGAAAACAATAACTTCGGTTGGGTCTCCTTCATCATTGACCCTGTTATTCCCAACAAGCAATCGGCCAAAATCATCAACAATATAAATATCTAAATCTTGAAGCGCGCCTTCACTATTTACCTGTGAAGCCACTCCTTCTTTCCATTGCAAGGCAATTAAATACGTTCCGGGCTCCACGCTTATTTTCTGCAGATAGTCTTCAGATCCGTCAGGGTTAATTCCAAAAACATGGGCTTTGGTTTCACTTTCTGAAAAAGTAAAATTGGTAAGAGGTGCAGTTAAAGAAGCATTGAATCTGCTATCATAACCTTTGTTGGCAAAATTTCCTGCTGAGGTAAAATGAAATTTTCCCGGATTGCCGACAAAAGTTTGAATTGCTTTCGAAATACGACCTGTCCCGAAAAAAGGTTCTGTAATGAAAGTGATATCATCAACAATGATATCGCAGTCAGTGGCTAAGCTGTTAAAACCATTCTCGAATTCACGAGGAGAGGCAGTGGCTGTGTGAAACGCCAATTCTGCCCCAGGAGCCACATCGTGTAAAATGTGCAACATAGCTCTTCCTTCATCAGATTCATTATCATTTGAACTCTCTTTCTTTACATCTACAACAGTTGTATATCCGTACTTGTTGCCTGTCCCTGGAAGGTCACCATTAATTTGCACATCAACAGAGGCCTTTGAGAGTTGTTCGGTGGCAGGTTGTTTGTCATAACTATTTGACATAACTCCTACTTTAATACCGGCTCCATCTACCGGAACAATCTCTCCTTCACTGTTGATCATTCTGAAGGACTCGCGGACCATATCGGAGGTCTGAGCGGCATCACCCTGAGAAAGTGCCAATCCAGAATTATTAAAGGCCGGATATACGGGTCTTGCAAAGTTTATCACGCATGAATAATCGTTTAAATAACATAATACGTTCTTGGCCATAAATACATCAATTGCTGTTAAGCCAGCCAAATCATCTTTTAGAGTTGTATTTGGGTCGTCATTGTACAATAAAAAATCTTTTTTGTCTATACTAAAGGGAGAAGGAATCGTAGAACAATTTGGAGTAATTCCATCTACCAATAAATCAATGACAGTATCAAACTCGCCTTCAGTCGGTATGATTTCAACAAGCACCTTGCCGTCATTATCCAGTTGAAAAATAAAAGGCGATGGTGCTTCCCCTGCAATTCCTTCACAGAGTGATGTAAGTTCCTGGCCAATAATATCAAATGACTTTCCATTTCCTATCACCGGGAAAATAAATCCGTCATCAGGTTCGCATTTTTTTGCAGAATTTGCGTTTGCCGTGACGGTATGGGAGTTGCCGTTACTGTTTATGGTCCACTCAACATAATCATTCGGGCCAAATTCTTTTGTAAAGACCTTGTCATGAGCCCCAGGTTTAAATTTATTTAAGCCTTTTGCTACTTTTTTTCCATTATTCGACTTGATGATACTTCCATTCTCATCGATGACAACTTCCTTATTGGTGGGGTTTTCATAGCTAAAACTTGCCTGATACAATCCGTTTCCAAGATCCTTCACGCAATAAAGAACAGGTTTGATGTCTTTATCTTTTTGGGCATATCCCGAAAAAGTAAAACATGATAAAAGAAGGAAGGTAAAAATCCAATTCTTATTCAAAAGAGCCAGGGGGTAATTTGAAAACATACTACCACAGGAAATTGCTCTGCTTTTAAGTAATGAGTAGTAATTTGTCATTTTTGAGGGGGATTTAGGTCATTAATAGCAAAAATATTTATGTATGTTAAATCATTTGTACCAATAATCAAGATACAATAAAGAAAATAAAAAGCAGCGTTCAAAGTCATATAGGACGAAATCACGATTTAGTTATCCCAAACCCTGCTTTTAATTTTCTAACCGTTCAAACGGATCGCACATTCATTCTTTAAATGAATTGATAATCCTTTATTTGTAATCAATCAGGAAGACTGGCTTGATAAGAATAACGATACTGTTATCAATTGTAACCAATCCTCACTGTAGCTCCTTTTCCTTCTCAAGGAAGACCTCACTATCCTGATCCAGGTTTCTGCTGTAAGCCTTCATATTAGCCTCTCTTAACCTGTTCGACATTTTTTCTAAAAGTCTGTATGCCAGTGAAGCATCCTCCTGAATCGATTTATAAAAATTCTTTTTGTCTACAGTTAAAACCATCGCATCTCCCAAAGCCCTTACTGTGCATGAGCGAACATCTTTTTCAAACAGGCCCATTTCCCCAAAAAATTCAGTTTTGCCCAATTCGGCGATCTTAACTTCACCTTGCTCTTTTTCAAAGATGACTTCAACTTTTCCTTCCTGGATCACAAAAAGACAGTCACCTGTTGTTCCCTGTTTTATGATCACTTCTCCATTTTTATACAAATGTCCAATTGCTTTTTGATGCATTTCATGTTTTGACTGGCGGAAAGTCAAGGTTGACGAAGATATGCTTCTTAGGTAATTGAAAAGCAGCACAGGATTTAAAAAGCGCCGAAGTATATTCCTATAGCCGGCACTTCCTGTAAACGTATCCCACAGGGCAGTACTCATCAATCGTTTACTGTTTTTGCTTGCTTGTTCTTTCATGACAAGATGCAGCAATCCTTTTTTCAAAAAAGAAGATTTTTGAATGACCCTGGTAACAAGAAAAATAAATTTTCCAACCAGGTTGTCTACATCCAGGTCACGACAAACAGGCGCATAGAATTTTTTGAAACTTTTTTTACTAACTCCTTTAAAAATAGCTGTTTTTGCCGCGGCCCTTCCGGTAATATAAGCTGCTCCAATGCCATTTTTATACAGTTTGGAGGAAGCTGAATCTCCAATGAGCACAACCCTGTCATCATAGGGATGCAGGGCATGTTTTATATTGATTTGAGGATAACACTTACATGGTGCAGTATCTTTCAACACTATGCCTTTGGGGAAAAGACCCTTTACCTGATCGCTGGAAATAAATTTTTCAACTACATCCTGGTCCACATCCTTACCCAATAAAACCAGGGTCACATAGTTCTCTTTCGGGATCAAGGCTCCAAAGGTTATTTGGGGTAAATCCAACAAGAATACATGCATCGACTCTCCAATATGACTGCTGACCTCGTCCTTTTTCAAAAAGAATTCACTGATATAGGCCTTGGTGACTTTAGGCGGAATAAATTCAGGGCAGATTTTTTTGAACATAGTCAAAGCCTGTTTGCCAAGGCCTACACCTCCGACAACCAGATCATATTTTTTATTTTCAGAATTTCTGGATTTCACAATGATTCCGTCTTCCATCCTTTCAAGGGCTGACACCTTTTCCCTGATTACATTGGCACCTTTTTTTTCGCAAAGCCCCAACAAAAAATGATCGAAACCTCTTTTGGAAGTATCTGTGCAACCTTTAGGCCCGCATCCCCTGAACACTGAAGCGATGCGATGCTCGTTACTTGGGGTGTGAATAATGGCATCACCCTGTTCAACATGTAACGTATATGAATTAATGGTCTTTTGGACGATCTCAGAAGGTATGATAACCCCGTCGGTGGATAACTTTTGAACCAAAGATTCAGAAATAATCCCTCCGCAATGATTACAACCCCCTGATCCGACTTTGGAGAAATTCTTTGCCTCATACACATCTATCCGGATATCCAGATCAAGACGGCTGGCAAAATCCAAAGCGTAATATGTAAAAAAACTCCCTGCAGGCCCTCCACCGATAACGGCAATACTTGATCCATTTACAAGCTCAAATTCCATTTTCGATCCACTGGCCATAGAGGAGAGTTTAATAGATTAAAATCCCTGGAGAACTGAAATGAATTTCAACATCAAATTACAGGGTAAATATTATACAATGATAACACTTAGAACAAGCCGACAATCAGCTTTTTAAAATTATAAAAAGTAATTTTCCCTTTTTATGACTTTTGTCATAAAATATTTTCCTAAAAATTAGTAAACCAATATTTTATGGAATTTTTTTTCCGCTATTCAATATATGAACATCCTTTTCGTTATCTAAAAAGTTGACATTAGTAAAATGAACCTATTTTAAATATAGAAAAGATGAAGTCTTTAAAGAATATATTGGGCATGCTGATCTTTTTGATCGCAGTTACAGTCGCTTGTACTACTGCAAAAAGTCAATATGAAAAAGGAAATTATTACGATTCAGTGATGCGTTCGGTTGAAAAACTGCGCAAAAGCCCTAATAACAAGACAGCACGCGAAACACTGGCAAATGCATATCCTCAAGCGATTAATACCTTGATGGATAAGCTGGAAAATGAAGATCAGGCAAATATTGATTTTAAGTTTTCAAAAGCCGTGTATACTTATCAGAGGCTGAATAAAATGTATGAAAGCATTCAACGTTCGCCGGGAGCAAAACAGGTGATCAGCAATCCTAAAAAATATTATAAAACACTGGATAAAATTAAACCCGACGCCGCCGAAGAGCAATATGATGCCGGAATGTATCAATTGTCAATGGGCAACAGAGAAAATGCGAAAAAGGCCTATTACTATTTTCTGGAGGCGGATAAGTTTATTCCCGGGTATAAAAACGTAGGCGAAAAAATAGATGAAGCATACCACAGATCCATTTTACATGTGGTAGCCAATCTAAAGCCTGTACAATCCAGAACCTACGAAATAAGTGCCGATGTTTTTTACAGGCAGGTTGAAAATACCTTAAAGCAAATAGAAAATAACGAGTTTATCCGTTTCTATACGCCCGAACAAGCCGCAAAAAACAACCTTCAAAACCCCGATCAAATACTTGAAGTGAATTTTGAGGATTTTATTGTTGGCGAAACACACACCAAAGAACGTATAGAAAAAATGGAACGAGACAGTGTCGTAGTCGGTGAAATCACGCTCGACAGCGGGCGAAAAAAAGAAGTAATCGGAAGTGTAAATGCTGAAGTAGCCCTCTTTAGAATGGAGGTAATCTCCAGAGGGCTTGTAAATCTGTCTATTACCAAAAATGGCATGGATGACAAGGATTTAGTGTATCAGGATTTTCCCGGCGAGTTTGTATGGTTCCACGAATGGGGTCAGTACAACGGCGATCAACGCGCCCTTACCAATGAACAGGTTGCCATCTGTAACAACAAAATGATCAACCCTGCCCCGCCGCAACAACTATTCGTTGAATTTACAAAACCTATACATCAACAACTGCACAGCAGGTTGCTAGCCTTTTACAGGAACTATTGATTGATTTAGAACTCTCATCGCCTCGGAGGTGAGGTGATCAGCTCCGAGGCGATGGGAGCTGATCACCTCACTTCCCATACCCTCAGGTTTGATACCTTGAGCGAAAAGAAATGGGGTTCATTCCAGTGATCTTTTTAAAGGTCCGGTTAAAATAAGACAAACTCTCAAACCCACTCGAATAACAAGTTTCTGTAACATTCTTTCCGGAAAGCAAAAGTTTTTTTGATTTATCAATACGGTAATGGTTCACGAATTGCGTAAAAGTAAGCCGGGTCATCTTCTTAAAATAACGGCAGAACGCAGGCTTGGATAAATGGCTTAGATCAGCGACTTCATCTATATCAATCTTTCTTTGGTAATGCTCGTCGATAAAGGCATGAATTTTATCCAAGCGATCTTTGTCCTTGGTATTAAATTGATTTTTGACCGGCTCAGGGTGTAATATGATTTTATCATCTGCCTCCGCCAGGATATGAAGTATGTCTAGCAAGTCTAAAAACTGTTCAAACCTGTTTAGCCCGTTCAGTTTTTTTAACCTCTCACCAATACGAGTCTTGGTCTCTTCTCCAAATGCGATTCCATGTCTGGATAGCATCATGAGTTCATGAATTGGAAAAAGTTCCGGTGTCGTGGTAAAAGCTGTTTTTAAAAATTCAGGTTGTATATGGACAACGATCTTTTCATAGGGTGTTTTGATACCATAGTCAAAATTCAGATGGGGAATGTAAGATCCAATCAACACCAGATCGCTGCCCTTGAATCGGGAAATATGATTTCCTACATGCCGGTTCCCGTCGGCACCTTCGATAAAAACCAATTCGTATTCGGGATGGAAGTGCCAAAAGAAAAAATCGCTTAAATCCGGGTTTACCATAAGGCTAATCGAACTTCCCTTTTCAGGATTAATATGTTCCAATTCGGTTTTCATAACCGTAATTTAAACATTATTCACTAATATCAATATTCATTCTACTAAAAATGTTAATATAGTTCAAATTAGAATCATTATAGGCGTAGCCATATAAATTATCTGAGTATATCTTTGACATATTAACGATGATGTGAAACTTAAAAAGGATGACTTATGCAGTATCAAAACGAAAAAATCAATGAAAGGGAGAGCCCTAATCAAAATCACAAAGAGATTCCAGGCAATCCATCTACCGCTACAAGCAGTGTTCAAAAATTAAATGACCGTTCAAATGGCAGGCCCCTTAAAGTACTTTCTGAGGCGGACTGGGAATTCTGGCTTGAAAACGGTTATGTAATCATCAGAAATGCCGTTTCAAAAGAGCAAGCCACGCAAACTGCTGATTTTCTCTGGGAATTTGAAGAAAAAGATAAAAATGATCCTGACACCTGGTATGAGGCTCCACGGGCCGAGATTGAAATGAAAGAACTTGCCGGAACAGGGATGGTAGAGGTATACAACAATCAGGCACTTTGGAACAACAGGCAAAATCAAAGAGTTTATGAGGCCTTTACCGATATCTGGGGTACCGATAAACTTTGGGTCACGATAGATCGCGCCAACCTGAACTTTCCAATCAGGCCGGGGTATGAATACAAAGGATTTATTCATTGGGATTATGATCCCGAAACCAAGCCTCAAAATGTTCAGGGCGTTTTGGCCCTCGCTGATCAGAATGACGAAGAAATGGGTGGTTTTCAATGTATTCCATGGTTGTATAGAAATTATGACAGCTGGAAACTCAGCCAGCCCGAAGACAGGGATCATTTTAAACCCGATGTAAGCAATTTGCAAGAACACATCGTTAAAGTGAAACTCAATGCCGGAGATCTATTAATCTTTAACAGTACAGAACCACACGGGATCAGGCCAAATCACTCAAAAGACAAGGTGAGAATCGCTCAGTATATTTCTATGATGCCCGCAGAGGAAGAAAATGAGGAATTAAGACAATGGCGAATCAATTCCTGGAAAAACAGAATTGCACCCAGTGGTTACGCTTTCCCGGGTGATCCAAGGAATTTTGAACAGCTAAAATACGAGCGTGCTGAATTAAATGAATTAGGTGAAAAGTTGCTGGGACTGAAAAACTGGTAGGAGATAAATTCATAAATAATTCCTACATTTACTTTAACATACACTGAACCAAACTTTTAAAACCTCATTCATGTTGGGAAACCTGCACTTTGTTGATCTGGGCATCATTCTCCTTTATTTTGCTCTTATATTATGGATCGCCTGGTGGGTATCCAGGGGAAGTGGTAAAAATAAAGGCGAGAGGGATTCCAAGGACTATTTTCTGGCAGGTAAAAGTGCCGGCTGGTTCGTTATCGGCGCCTCCTTGTTCGCCTCAAATATAGGTTCTGAGATCATCATCGGCGTCTCGGGTGCAGGGGCCAGGGCCGAAATGCCTCAGGCTAATTTTGAGATCATCGCTGCCCTTATGTTGATACTCTTAGGCTGGGTATTTGTACCCTTCTACCTTAGATCGGGTGTGTATACCATGCCCGAATTTCTCGAAATCAGATATTCCAAAGCATGCAGGAATTATCTCTCGGTAGTTTCAATTCTTGCCTATGTCATTACCAAGATCTCACTGATCATCTTTGCCGGTGCCCTGGTTTTTGAGACCATGGGCATTTCCTTTTGGACCGGAGCCATCATCACCATAGTGGCCACAGGTTTCTATACCGTGCTTGGGGGCCTAAAGGCAGTCATCTATACCGATATGATCCAGACCTTTATTCTCTTGGCAGGAACGGGCGCCGTAACCTATTTTGGTTTGATGCAGATAGGAGGCTGGGATTCCATGCTTGATACCATTGCCCAGGCGGCAACCAAGCCTGAAAATCCTCCGGTAGAAAGTTTCTTTAATTTATGGAGACCGGCTGACGACAGCTCCTATCCTTGGACAGGCATGCTTTTTGGCGCTCCGATTTTAGGGGTCTGGTATTGGTGTACCGATCAGTTTATCGTGCAACGTACCTTATCGGCTAAAGACATCAGTAATGCCCGAAAAGGTTCCCTTTTTGCAGGCTTCCTGAAACTGCTTCCTGTCTTTATATTTTTTATCCCGGGAGTCATAGCCTATGCATTGGCTCAGAAAGGAATGCTCAGCTTTTCGCTTGAAAATCCCGATCATGCCTTACCTGCCATGATCAATAACTTTTTACCGATTGGTCTGAAAGGCCTGGCTATTTCAGGATTACTTGCTGCCCTGATGAGTTCCCTGTCTTCGGCCTTTAATTCTTCTTCGACTTTGATCACTTTTGATTTTTACAAACAATATAAGCCTGGCGCCAGTGAAAAAGAACTTGTCTGGGTAGGTCAAGTGGCAACGCTTATTTTGGTAATCGCCAGTTTTATATGGATTCCTTTTATGAAAACCCTAATGGGCGGAGGACTGTTCCATTACTTGCAAAGTGTACAGGCCTATATCTCACCGCCTATCGCTGCTGTTTTTCTTTTTGGGCTGTTTTTTAAATGGATCAATGCCAGAGGTGCCATCATCGCTTTATGGTCTGGGTTTGCCCTGGGGATGCTACGCCTGTTTACCGAATATATGAGCAAGGAAGGCCTCCTGGAAATTAAATCAGGCAGTTTATTGCAATTGATGCTCGACATCAACTTTCTGCATTATGCTATCTTTTTATTTATTTTTAGCGTTTTGGTACTCATGCTTTTTAGCAAATGGGGAACTCCTAAAAAAGAAGAACTCCTAAAACTGGTGACTTTTAGTAAAAATGAATTGAATGTTAAATTCAAATGGTCTACCGATACAGTACTCACGCTAATTCTAATTGCCTGTGTTTTGCTGCTCTGGATCGTATTCAGCCCCTTGGGAATAATCAATTAATATGGAATTACAACTTAAGCATAAAAAGGTATTTATTTCAGGTTCGACGTCTGGCATAGGTTTTGCCATGGCCCAGGGGTTTTTGGACGAAGGTGCCGAAGTAGTCATTAACGGCAGAAGTGGCGACAGATTAAGGGCAGCCATTTCAAAGTTAAAGCAATCTGTATCCACGGCTTCGGTTTCGGGAATTGTCGCTGATTTTAATGATCCTAAAGCAATCGATCAAATCAAACAGCAGCTTGACCGTGTCGATATTCTCGTTAATAATGTAGGGATTTTTGCCTCTAAAAGTTTTGAGGAAACAAGCGATTCGGACTGGTTGGAAATGTTCCGGGTCAATGTGATGAGCGCCGTGAAATTATCAAGATATTTTTTGCCTAAAATGCTTGACAAAAACTGGGGTAGAATTCTCTTTGTTTCGAGTGAATGTGCCCAACTGGTTCCTGAAGACCTCATTGCCTACAGTGCCACAAAAGCCGCGTTGTTGACACTATCGAGGGGCCTGGCCCAAACCACCAAAGGCACTAAAGTCACCGTGAATTCACTGATTCCTGGATCTACTTTAACCGAAGGCGCGGTTAAATTTTTAAGCGACAGGGCGAGATTGGAAAACAAAACAGAGAAGGAAGTGGCCATGGAATTTTTTAAACAAACCAGAACAACCAGTCTTCTTCAGCGCTTCGCCCAACCCAAAGAAATAGCAGATATGGCACTTTTTTTAGCCAGCCCCTTGAGTGCTGCCACAAACGGAGCTGCCATTAAAGTCGATGGAGGTTCTGTGCCGGGTATATTGTGATTTTACCAACAAGGTTTAGTCCTTTTTGATATGCAGATCTCTTTGAGGGAACGGAATCACGATGTTGTTCTCCTTAAATTTTCTTGCAATGACCTTTCTGATGTCGCTTTTGATCCTTTCTATTCTAAAAATTTCATCACTGTAAAACAACAACTGAAAATTGAGGGAGGAATCAGCAAAATCCAACAACTGCACCTCAACCCCGTCTATTTGATCTACGTTTTTGTTTTCCAAAGCACTGCTTTTAAGCACTTCTGATACCAGGTCAACATCAGACCCGTATGCAACACCTACATTTATTCTAAAGCGATTGTGCCTGGTCTGATGGCTCCAATTGATCACTTTATTGGTCGTGATCAGAGAATTAGGGATAATAATGGAAATCTGATCGCGGTTTAATCCTTTGGACGTTCTGAGACCGATGTCCTGTATCTTTACAATATCCCCGTCAATCTCAAGGATATCATCTATTTTAATGGATCTTTCTGATAGTAGGATAACTCCCGAAATAACGTCGTTAAAAGTTTGCTGTAAGCCCAAACCAACACCCACCAGTAACGCCGCCGAACCTGCAATCAAAACAGTTACACGGATTCCAATACTCTCAAGAATTAATCCAAAAGCGATCACCCAAATAAAATACTTGATGATCTGATAAATGGCATAAGCAGTACCTGTATCAAATTTTTTGACCACTTGTTTTCTCATCAGGGTCTTTTTGATGACCCATAGTAAAATGGCAGCAGTGAGGATGATTATCACTATTCTTACAATGGTAAACACTGAAATCACATAGGTACCTATGTGAAGTAGTTCAAATTCTAAAAATTTCTGAATGCTTTCCATAAAACTCGTTTTTATTTATTTTGATAACACACAAGTCAATTCGTTAATCAACCAATACCGATTCAAAATCGGCCCAAAAGTCAGTATATGACTTGCTTACTACTTCGGCATCATCAATCTGAATTGGAACCTTAAGTGCCAAAGGAGCAAAAGCCATGGCCATCCTATGATCATCGTAGGTTTTAATCAGTATATCCTTATTGATCGACGATCCTGCTTTAAGATGTAAGCTCTTTTCGGTCACGCTGATATCCGCACCCAATTTTTCCAATTCCTGTTGCAAGGCTACTAAACGATCTGTTTCCTTTATTTTCAGGGTATGTAAACCCGTCAGGTCACATGCAATTCCCAGGCCAAAACAGCTTACTGCTATGGTTTGGGCAAGATCCGGGGAGTCACTGAGGTCCAGTTCCAGCGGAAGGAGCTGGGTCTTTTCCTTTTCCAGGGTGATACTGTCATTTTCAAAATAGGTCCTTACCCCAAAATGTTTGTAAATATCGACCAAAGAACTGTCCCCCTGCAAACTATTCTTTTTATAGGAGCTCAAGGTTACTTTTCCCGCTTCACTAAGGGCCACAAGACTGTAAAAATACGAAGCTGAACTCCAATCGGATTCCACTGTAATCACACGGTCCTGAATTTGCGGCTTGGGCGCTATAGTGATCAAATTATCTTCCCATGAATAAGCAACGCCAATATCACCGAGCAAAGCCAGCGTCATTTTGATATAGGGAACCGAAGTTACCTTGCCCGTTAGTTCAATTTCCAATCCATGAGGCAAGCCGGGTGCCATTAATAACAAGGCTGAAATATACTGACTGCTTACATTGCCCTGAATGCGAACCCTTGTTTCGTCAATTTTCTTCCCCCTTATTTTTAGCGGCGGATAGCCTTCTTTTTTTTCATAACTGATATCCGCTCCTAAAGAGCGTAAGGCATCCACAAGGATGCTGATCGGTCGATTCTGCATTCTTTGCGAGCCTGTAAGAATCACTTCCCTTTCTTGTTGGGCCGCAAAAAAGGCAGTCAAGAATCGCATGGCAGTACCTGCGTGACTGATGTCGACAAGCTTCTCATTTCCTTTTAAAGCTTTGGCCAAATACCTGGTATCATCCGAATTTGATAAATTTTTCAGACTCAGGTTTGGAAATGCACTTTGTAAAATAAGCAAGCGGTTAGATTCACTTTTTGAACCTGAAATATTTACTTTTCCCGCTATACGCCCTGTATGATGTGCTAGTTTTTTGATCAATTTATGCAGTTTTTTTTCGCTTTCGTTTAAAATAAAAAGTCATGATCAAGGCATAGATCGCTGATCCGGCCAGTTTACGAATGAGGTATTTTGGATTGGTCAACCCGGCCAATGCTTCGTCAAATGACACCCGTGTAAGGCCATATAAAAATTCAAGAAGAATTACAATGACGAGAAATATTAGGGCGATGACTAAAAAAGTTTGTACAAAGGACCAGTCTTTAAAACTCTTTTTCATGCTATTTTAGTTTTTTGTTACTGTGATGCCTGTCATGGTCCCTTTTTGTTTTCAGGTCAAGCTTTTTGTCAAAAGAGTCCTGCAGGTCTATTCCGGTTTGATTCGCCAAACACAGCAATACAAATAGCACATCCGCCAATTCTTCGCCCAGGTCTTTGTTCTTATCGCTCTCTTTCTCGCTTTGTTCGCCATAGCGCCTGGCAATGATACGGGCCACTTCGCCAACCTCCTCAGTAAGCTGCGCCATATTGGTCAATTCATTAAAATACCTTACGCCGTGCTGTTTGATCCACTGATCAACTTCCAATTGAGCATTCTTTATGTCCATAACTAGTGTTTACAGCAACAAATATAGTTTTTTGATTGGAGATTGGAGATTTTAGATTTCAGATTGAAGATTTTAGATTGAAGATTTTGGATTTCAGATTGGAGATTTCAGATTTCAGATTTTTGTGCTTCCCTGATATGGTTTACCTTAAAATTCTATGATATTATATTCTTTCTTCTTCTGCCCTGATGGATAATGTGTTTGTTTAAGAATAAAGATTCGTAAAATAGTATTATTTGTTCTTTTTTGACGCGCCAAAAAGAACCAAAAACCGCCTTCACTGCACAAGGCAATTACTCATCCCTTTTCTATTGGATTAAGTATTCGTGATATGCTTCGCAGTTGCTGCGCACCATTCTCTCCCGCAACTACATGCCTTTTCCCGCTTTCAGCGTGAAAGCACTTCCGTTGCTTCGTTCATTATTGCTGGGTGCAGTGCTACCATTTAATTATTAATTCTGCTTTAAAACTACACTGACGTAAAAGATTCGGTCAAAGTAAAATTTTGGTTAAATAGAATCAGTTCGAAATTTGAAGTTCCTTGTTCAATATTCGAAATTCAACCAGCTTCAAAAATCTTCAATCTTCATTCTAAAATCTCCAATCCCTTCTCCCCTCTCACTTCTCACTTCTCACTTCTCACTTAAGCCTTAGTCCTTAACACTTAAGCCTTAAGCATCCTCACAAACTCCTTCCTCGAAATTTCCCTCGCCCCAAGGCTCTCCAAATGTTCGTTATACACCTGACAATCGATCAGCTTATACTTTTTTTCCTGAAGCTCCTTAACCAAATGAATAAAAGCCAGTTTTGAGGTATTGCTCACTTTACTGAACATACTTTCTCCACAGAATATATGTCCCAGATCTATGCCATAAAGGCCTCCCACCAATTCTTTACCCTTCCATACCTCAACAGATTTGGCAAAGCCCAGTTCATGCAGCTTGATATAGGCATTTTTCATGTCTTCAGTGATCCAGGTCCCTAGCTGATCGTTTCTGGGGCTTTTCTGGCATTGATCAATAACCTGTTTAAAAGCCGTGTTCCAGGTTAGATCAAATTCATGGTCACGCATCACTTTTCGCATGCTGTGCGAGATATGGAGTTCATCCGGAAATAATACCATTCTTTCAGCCGGGCTATACCAGATAATAGGCTCTCCTTCATTGTACCAGGGGAAGATTCCCGATCGGTAGGCAAGAATCAATCTTTCAGGACGGAGGTCGCCACCGAAGGCAAGAATACCCTCGGGGCTTGCAGATTCCACAGGCGGAAATACGAGTTCTTTCCCTAATAATACCATACTGTAAAAATAAAAAAAACCACCAGTCTAATGACTGATGGTCTTGAATATTTATAAAACCGGTTAATCCCTAGAAAGGAAGATCGTCCGGTTCATTCTCATCTATACTGGCAGCCGGTTCAAAACTGGCGGCATCCATTGGTGGAACTTCACCCGGGGCTCCTGCCTGGACTTTTTCCACTCTCCAACCCTGGATTGAATTAAAGTATTTTGCCTCACCTTCAGGATTGATCCATTCTCTTCCTCTAAGATTGATGCTTACTTTGATTTCTTCCCCAACTTTAAAACTATTCAAAAGATCACATTTATCCTGAACAAATTCGATCAATATCATTTGAGGATATTGCTCATCTGTTGT
The DNA here is from genome assembly GCF_038433205.1 of Lutimonas vermicola. Lineage (NCBI taxonomy): Bacteria > Pseudomonadati > Bacteroidota > Flavobacteriia > Flavobacteriales > Flavobacteriaceae > Lutimonas > Lutimonas vermicola. The sequence goes on along the minus strand of NZ_JBCDNA010000003.1, from coordinate 656,806 downwards.
GATTACCATTTCTCTTTTTCTAAATCCGTTGTTACCAAATGTCTTGGTTTCGTCAATCTTTTTGATTTTTCCAGTTACTTCCATTTCTTAATTGTCTTCTTTTTATTCAACTTAAAAGCACCTTCCAGGCACTTTCTACATCATTCTTTTTCAAGAATTCCTGAGCAAATTTATGCTTTTCATTTATTTTTGAGGTCATATATCGGGGATAGTCCTGTAAAAACTTATTAACATCCGAAAGATCGGGCAGCCCTTCCACATTTCCCAACTGACCCAAATCATTTCCTGTCAGCACCTCGCTGTTTCTAACTTTTTCAGGTAATTGATCGATGCCAATTCCTTTTTGCAGAATGGGTTTGGGGATCTCAAAAAAAGAGTCTTTGGCACGGCTGTAATAACTGCCTCCCGCACGGGCAACCAGATCCAGTTTTACCTGGTCAACATTCCCTTTTTCATCCAATACTTTTTCATCAATATGCATACAAACCACCTCACAAATGATCAGATTTCCTGCACCTCCCTGATCTCCCAGTTGCTTGATTTCCTTTATCCTGCATTCAAATTGAACCGGCGACTCCTTTACCCTGAAAGGCTTTACCTTTTCGGATGAAACCATAGAAAACCCTGCCTTTTCAAATTCATTTACACCTTGTCCGTATTCGGTACTCGAAAGGGATGTTTGCTGTACCATATCATAGCTCACCACATTGATAACAACTTCTCCCGTTGCCATGGCATTTTCAAGGGTATGCTTTGTAGTATTATCCCGAACCCTTCTGGCAGGCGAAAAGATCAATATTGGCGGATTGGCGCTAAAGACATTGAAAAAGCTGAAAGGAGACAAATTCGGATTACCTTCGGCATCAATGGTGCTGGCCAGGGCAATGGGTCTCGGTGCTACTGTGGACAATAGATAACCATGCAGCTTTGCTGTTGGCGTATCCGAAGGATGAATTGTTAACAATTGTGCTTATTTTTTAACAAAAATAGCCATTATTTATTTTCCACATAATAAGAGAGCGAATATTAAGTTATAATTCCAGAATATTATATATTTGCTTTCAATGAATCACCTCCCTAGTAGCAAAACTCTTATCAAATGGTCGCTGATACTGGCGTCATTTTTAATTGTTTCTTCCATCTTATGGAATACTAACCAGTTTTTTAAGCAATTTAAGAACGAAGAACGCATCAAAATGGAAGTTTTGGCTACGGCCTATGAGAACTTTAACAATGCCGATCTTGACATTGATGTGTCTTTGGAAGAAAAGATCATTCAAAGCAATCGCAGCATCCCCATGATCATCACTTTTGAGAATGGGGATATCAATCGCTGGGCAAACCTTGAAGTCGATAACAGCAAAAAATTTACCAAACTCGATGTGGATGATCGACTGTACCTGAGTCGTCAGTTACAGATCATGATGGATGAAAACGAGCCTTTGGTGGTGAATTTTAAGCTGGACAATGTCGATATCACCGAAAAAATATATTACCGTGATTCGGATCTCCTGAATCGCCTGCAGTATTATCCTTTTGCCTTATTGCTGATCCTGATTCTTTTTGGAACGATCATCTATCTGGCATTCAAATCGAATAAAATTGCCGAACAAAATAAATTATGGGCCGGAATGGCCAAGGAAACAGCACATCAGATTGGAACGCCTTTGTCTTCCCTTTTGGGATGGATGGAGCTTTTGAGGATGGAAAACGTTGGAGAAGACACGGTGAAGGAGATCGAAAAAGATGTTTCGCGACTCAACACAATTGCCGACAGGTTCTCTAAAATAGGATCGGTACCCAAACTCACCAAACACGATATTGTTGAAGAGACTGATACGGCTTTTGACTATATCCGCTCGCGAAGTTTTAAACAAATTGAATTTTTCTTCACAACCGAAAACGATAAACCCATTTATGTCGATCTCAACCTGCAGCTCTACAGCTGGGTGATTGAGAACCTGGTAAAGAATGCCATTGACGCCATGCAGGGAAAAGGAAGGATCGAGATCAAAGTCACCCAGGAAGGTTCCAATGCGATTGTCACCATTTCAGATACCGGAAAAGGTATTCCAAAACGCTTGCAAAAAAAAATATTTGAACCCGGCTATACGACAAAGAAAAGAGGCTGGGGACTTGGCTTATCACTTACCAAAAGAATCATCAACGACTACCATAAAGGACGCATTTATGTCAAAAAATCAGAGATTGGAGTCGGGACCACTTTTTTGATTCAGTTGAAGGTTTCGGAAAACTAAGTATTAAGTTTCCTTCCAGTTAGTTTGACCAGAAAATTCTATTCTTAAAAAATTGTTTTATTTTTTTGTTGAGTTCATGATTGTTTTATTAACTAACGTATCGTGAAATATTTTTCTTTTGTCCTTTTGCCTTGATGCAAATGTAAATTCACGAAATTCCTTAATTCAAATATAAATGGATGATTGGAAAAACGAAACCCATATTTAATTTCATTTTGTTCAATTTTTTTTGCTCCTCCAAAAAAAACGAACCAAAAAAAAGGAGGTAACTTTTACGAGGTGTTTTTTAGGCTTTTCTATCGAACTCCTAAAAACCGTTTAAAAAGAGCTAAATTTTTTCCAAGGCTTCAAAAATTTTTAACGCTCTTTTCAAACTACACTGACGTAAAAGATTCGATCGAAACAACATTTTCGTTTGAAAGATTAGTGTGGCATTTGAGGGGGCGGCCTATTTTATTTTTCGTCTTGTATCCTAATAATTTTAGCATGGGAGAAGCAATAGCCACCGAAGTGAAACGGCTTGGGCTATGGGGGCGTAAAAATTATTAGCCAGATACATAGAAAAATAAAATCAGCCTTGATCTTTTCGTTCTTTTGCATCAAGGCAAAAGGACAATAATCTTAATACACCATATTCCTGCTAATCTCATGGGCTATCTCCTTGAACATTTCAGGAGAAACTTGTTCTTTTTTAGAGAAATTGGCATCCGCCATGCTGTGCAAGGGAATCAAATGAACGTGTACATGAGGAACTTCGAGCCCTATGACGCTCATCCCTACCCTTTCACAAGGAACGGCTCTTTCAATGGCTTTGGCAACTTTATACGAAAAACGCATGAGCTTCAGGTATTCGTCTTCACTCAGGTGAAACAAACGGTTATCTTCCTTTTTGGGCACAACAAGCGTATGACCCTTTGAATTTGGATGGATATCCAAAAAAGCAAAATAATCTTCATTCTCAGCTACTTTGTAACTTGGAATTTCCCCTTTGATGATCTTTGTAAAAATACTGCTCATAATCCGGTTTGGTTGCTATTAGACAAATTGGCTTAAGCCTTATCTCGAGATATTCAAAATCTCAAATTTCATGATACCGCTGGGCACCTGAATCTCCGTAACATCTCCTACCTTTTTGCCCAAAAGCCCTTTCCCGATTGGGGAACTGACCGATAACTTCCCCTGTGAAAGATCAGAAACCGCATCCGCCACAAGCGTATATTCAAATTCCATTTTATTGTCAAGGTTTTTGATCTTTACTTTTGACAAAGCCAGCACCTTGGAGGTGTCGAGCAATGATTCATCGATCAATCTCGCTTTGGAAAGCGTATCTTTTAACTGGGCTATCTTATATTCCAGCATTGACTGCTCTTCTTTGGCAGCATGGTATTCGGCATTTTCACTCAAATCCCCTTTATCCCTTGCGTCTGCAATCTCCTTAGTCACTCTCGGACGTTCAACGTGTTCCAATTGTTCAAGTTCATCTCTCAATTTTTTCAAACCTTCGGCAGAATAGTAGGCTACTTCACTCATTTTACAACAATTTAATTTTAAAAATCCTTGGATTGTTCCGTTTACATATAAAGAAAAAAATCTCGAAACCAAAGAATATGGAATGAGATCTAGTTACAAATGTACCAAATTCTATTTTATTATGGGCCGATTTAGTCGAATTTATTTCAATTATTTCGCCATTCAAGGCAATGAATACGGTCTTTGCACAAGACAAATTATTTGTACCTTGCGGAAAAATTCAGATCGTGAAAAAACTCCTAATGCTTTTGGTCATACTGACTTTCGTTTCCTGCAATGATGATGGAAATGACTTTAATGATCTCCTACCGAATAAGCCTGTAAATCAGACCATATTTCTGAACAATCCTGAATTTATTGACCTTCAGGTTGTGGGTGGATGGGCGTATTCACAAGGCGGCATAAGCGGTATCATTATCTATCATTATGGGGTTGATACCTATCTGGCCTATGAAAGAAGCGCACCTCATCTCAAACCGCAGCTCTGTTCACAAATGACGGTAAATAATGGCCTGACCATGGAGTGTTCTTGTGATGACAGCAGGTTTAATATCCTGAACGGAGCGCCGCTTACAGATGGGATCAATTATGCGGCGAGGCAATACCGGGTCTTGACAACGGGTCCCAATACCCTTCAAATAACCAACTTTTAATTCTATTTTAATCCTGTGGAAAATTACTTTTCATCCGATTTTAGACTAGGGGTCCTCGGAGGCGGCCAACTGGGCCGCATGTTGCTTACCGAAACGCAGAAATATGATATTTTTACCGTGATTCTCGACGGGGACCAGCATGCCCCCTGTGCAGAGATCTGCAATGAGTTTCATCAAGGAAGTTTGATGGATTATCAAACCGTTTATGATTTTGGAAAAACCGTCGATGTATTGACCATTGAAATTGAGCATGTCAATATCGACGCCCTCAAAAAATTAGAGGAAGAAGGCCTAAAGATCTATCCTCAGCCTAATGTGCTTGAGATCATTCAGCACAAAGGCAGGCAAAAAGACTTTTTCAGGAATCACAACATCCCTACTGCAGATTATACTCGTCATGCATCGGCTAAGCAATTAGGTGATATGACTGAATTTCCTTTTGTATGGAAATCAGCTCAGTTTGGTTATGACGGAACCGGAGTAAAGGTGATCCGTTCTGCAGAGGATCTGCAAGGATTACCGGATGTGGATTCCATTACTGAGGACATGATTCCTTTTAAAAACGAACTCGCCGTGATTGTGGCAAGAAATGAAAAAGGTGAAATCAAAACCTATCCGGTGGTTGAAATGGAATTTCACCCAACGGCCAACCAGGTAGAATACGTATTGTGCCCGGCAAGGATTGATAACGCCGTAGCCGAAAAAGCAAGGGATATTGCCTTGCACGTGTCAGATGCACTCGGCATCGTTGGCCTTTTAGCCGTGGAAATGTTCCAGACTAAGGATGATGAGATCCTTGTCAATGAAGTTGCCCCAAGAACACATAACAGCGGTCATTACAGTATTGAAGCTTCTTATACCAGCCAATTCGAACAGCACCTGCGATCTATCTTGAATATGCCCCTGGGCAATACTGATAATAAAGTAGCCGGCATCATGGTGAACCTGGTGGGAGAAGAAGGCTATTCGGGAGACGTTGTTTATGAAGGTATGGATGACATCTTGCATATTTCTGGGGTTACTCCTCATATCTATGGAAAAAAACACACCCGCCCCTTTCGCAAAATGGGGCACGTAACGATTGTAAATCAAGATCTTGACGAAGCAAGGAGGGTTGCGGAGATGGTGAAGAAGACGATTCGGGTTGTGGCGAAGTAATTCTTTCAGATAAGTTTCGCAAGTCCAGATCAAGCTATCCTTTCAAAATCAGTAATACTCGACTCAAAAAAAACCGCCATGATGGGCGGTTTTTTATCAAAATTAAATAATTTAATCAATTCTCCAGAGTGAATTTCGAAACCACAAAATATTGTGGGTTACCAGTGGTAAAACCTCCATCTCCAGGAGTTCCAGGCCAAGAATCTACTTCAATATCAAAAACCGACTCACCATCAACAACATCTGTCAAAAACAGACCCGAATTATCACCAACAAAAATGCCATTGTCAACGGGGTCTGGCCAACCTATCCATATCGACATAACTCCATTGGCATTTAGATAATCACCTTCACTTGTGAAAATAAATCTAACCCATTTATTTGCAGGTTCTCCCTTATTCACAAAAATTTGTCTAAGGGTGCCTACTTTTATCTTTGAACTAACATCACAATCCTCACCAACATTTGTGTATACCGGATAAGTGCCCCCATATGGATATTGAAATTTATTACTAAAGCCAAAATCTTTGTCCCCATCGGATTCAGTTCGCTCGAAGCACTTAATCCGCGATGGATACCCTTCCTTATACAACCAAGCTTCAGTTAACTCACAGTCCTGAGGGCAGAACCAATCCCAGCATCCCCAACGGTTGCCAGGGAAATCCACTGTATCCGGCGTACATTGCTGGAAAGCGGTTTCCTGCTGAATCACTTCGTTACTGCTGTTCAATTTATTTACAGAAGCATGGGTAATAACAGCAAGGCCTCCTTCACATGGAGCGTTTGAACATGTCAAGTTGTCAAAATTACTTCTGGGAATCATGTAGGTGTAAGATTGAACCATAGGATCATGTTCCGCTTTCAACGGGAAAGCACCGATTACAGGATTTCCGGCATTGTTGAATGGAACATCCTTAGGGCAGCCCACAAATAAATGGGTCTCCTCCAAATACCAATCTCCTTCCGTCGTGTACGTTATGTAAATGTTTTCGTTATCACTGGAATAAGTCAGGCCACCAACATCTATAGATTGACCGCCATACAATTCCTTGGTTTCCGTATAACAACCTTCGTCTTTTACATTTTCACCTTGCATTACATCAGTAAAATCGTAAACATGATCTTGTTGATTCGGGCCTCCTTTATAGGCATTCGAGTCAGCTTGCGCCGCTTCTAATTCATCCGAATTTCCTGACTCATTACAGGAATAAAAAGCGACAATAAATAACATTAAAATGAGTGAAAATAATTTCTTCATAGCTTGAGGGGTTTTAAAATTAATGTAAACTTATGATTTTTTTTTGGTAAAACAAAAATTTTTCATGCAAATGACTCTTTTAGTGACTTTTACATTATTTTTGCCTATTAGCCTTTTACGACCAAGTTGAGGTTACTATTCCAATAAAGAAATTAATACATAATCTATTAAATTCTGTTCTATTTTGACAAAACAAGATGAAGTTGAATTCAAGCATTTTAAACAAATATGAAATACTCAGGAGTACTAAAGAAAATGACAACAGAATTCATTTCACCAGTGAATTATTACCTCGATATGGGCGGTGATTTTCTGAACATGAATCAATTGATCAACAAAACCATTTCGATCGGGTTTGTCAAATACCAGTGTCTGGCCTGTGGGGAGGATAAAAAGATTTTCAGGCAAGGGTTCTGTTATGACTGCTTTTATAAAATGCCCCAAACCGGGGATTGGATCATGCGGCCCGAATTAAGCACCGCACACCTTGATATTGAGGATAGAGACCTTGAATTCGAAAAACAAGCGCAATTACAGCCTCACGTGGTTTATCTGGCAAATAGTTCCGACGTAAAAGTAGGCGTTACTCGAAAAGCACAGATCCCTACCCGATGGATCGATCAGGGAGCGCATGAAGCCATTGAAATTGTAGAGGTCCCTAATCGGTATTTAGCCGGGATCACGGAAGTTGCCTTAAAGGATCATGTAGGAGATAAAACTAACTGGCGAAGGATGCTGACAAATAATGTTAAGGACCTGAATCTGGCTGAGGAAAGAGACAAACTCTTTGCTTTTGTACCTGAAGAAGCAAAACCTTATGTGATCGAAAACAACAAGGAAACGGAAATTTCCTTTCCGGTTGAAAAATATCCACAGAAGATCAAAAGCCTGAACCTGGACAAAACACAATTGTATCAAGGTGTTTTAAAAGGTATAAAAGGTCAATACCTGATCTTTGAGGATGGAACCGTTTTTAATGTGAGGAACTGGGAGGGGTATGTTGTGGAGGTTGGGGTTTGAGAATTGAGATTCCTGCCTAACAGCAGGCAGGTTTAAATGTTGAACTCCGAACAAGGGATGCTGAATTTCGAAGTAGTGTGCGTCACTGATATAAGTTCTATATTCGAAATTCCTCATTCGACATTCGATATTCAATTTTCAAAATTTAAGCTATAAGACGGAAAGCCCACTAAAACGCGTTCCCATCTTTACGCACTACAATATTCCAAACAGTTAGAAATATTATTTTAATATCTAGTATCAAATTCCAATTTTCCAAATACCAGATATCAGCCTCCTTATTCGAACACTGACAGACATTCAAACTCTGCAAGATATTCACCAAATTTTTATTTTAAGAACATCTTTCTGAATATTGGATAGCATAGACTTTCCAACAATAAGAACAATCGAGACTTAAAAGGAATAAATAAAATATCTTTCCCCGACTTTTCTGCCTTTACAACTCTTTCGGCAACTTCTTTTGATTCCAATAAATCATTTTTTGACTTGACTATCGCTTCATTTACTTTTTTCCGAGCATTACGATTAAGGTCAGATTTGAATGTTGATGGTATGACTTCTAAAACCTGGATACGATTTCCTTTATGTCTTCTTAAAGATCTGGAATATGCCCAAAGAGCTGATTTTGAGGAAGAATATGCACTGTGATTCTTTCTTCCACAGATTGCAGTTGTTGAAAGTATATTAATTACCTTTCGTGTATTCGAATTGAATATTAAATGATTAGCTAATAACAACGGGCTAAAAAAATTCGCATTTAAAATTTCAACATATTCATTGATACTCGTTTCTTTTATGGACCTGGATAAATGTTGACCCGCGTTATTTATCAGCAAATCAACATTTCCAATTTCTTTTAGGAAATCTTTCAAATCATGGATTGATATAAAATCTATTTGTTTGGTTATTACTTTACAATTGGATATTTTTTTCAATTGATTATGTGCTTCAACTAATTTTTCTCCGTTTCTGCCTGTAATAATAACTTCACCAGAATGTTTGGCATATATTTTAGCTAATTCAAGCCCCAAACCAGAAGATCCGCCGGTTATTAAAACCTTATTTACAAAATGTTTTTTATATTCTCTTCGCCTTTTAGACTTAGAATTTAAACCAAAAATATGGTTTAATATATTTGGAAATACTCTTTCCAAAATTCTAAGTCCAAAGAAATAATAAGGAACAAAGATTTTCTTTCCTGATACTTGAGAACCTCTTAATGTTAGTTGTATCAGCTTTAATATTCTCGCTCCTACAAGATTTGCGCTAATTCCTCTATTAGTTTTAAAAACATCCGAAAATTCATTTATTATATTTGTTGGACGAATAATGTCAACAAATATTCCATCTTCTATTAATTCTTGTTGCAAGGCGCTTGAAAAAGTCTCTAGTGCAAATTTTGAAGGAGCATATGAATTAACAGTTTTTGGAGCCTTATTACCAGATGTTGAACTTATGATTATTATCCTGCTACCGGAGTGAATGGGTATTTTGTTAAGCAATGCTTTAATTGGGATAACATTTCCATAGAAATTACTATTAAAATCCTTCTGGTATTCATCGAAATCATATGACTGCGAAGAAAACCCAACCGTTGAAATCAATACATTTATATCGTTTAGGTTTTCACCATTGACAATTTCTTGAAACTTAGATTCATCAGTGGCATCAGCTTCTATAAATGTTAGTTTGATATTATCATTAATTTGACTTGAATAATCCTCTAAATAAGTAGGGTATCTTCTGGCAATGGCAATTATTTCAACGGTATCATTAGTGTTATTTAATTGTTTCAATATTGAAAATCCAATATTTCCAATTCCTATTATAACGATTTTTTTTGCAGATTTTACCATTTCCGTTTAAGTAATTAGTTATGTCTATGGATTACAGCCAACTTGGTTAAATATTGTCTTCTAATCGACAAAATCATCAAAAAATCATGATCTTTTGCAATAGATTTAAACACTCAAACCATGATTGATCATGCAAATAGGTAAATGAAAATATTTGTTTGGTTCTTGATGAGCAAGGTATAAAAAATTAAAAACCCCTCCATTCACTAGGGGTCAATCATTGAGGTGCTTTTTTTATCTTGACCTTTCTTTTTTCGCCAAAAAATCTTTATAGCTAAAATTATAACTGACCCAACAACACCTCCTAAAACAGTATAAATCAAATCATATATGTCTACATTACGTCCCAAATAAGGATCAATAAGCTCCTTACCAACGCCAAAAAAGGCCGCTATCAATATTCCGAAAACTAAAGATTTTATTTTATTACCGGTCTTCTTAAAGATTAAATAGAAGACTAGACCACCGATTAAAAATCCTACATTGAAATGTGCAAAATACCCATCCTTAGACACGTGAAACAACACTCGGAACCGGTCATAATAGTCAATTAATTTTTTGATGAATTCGATATCTCTAATATTTTATATATTCAACTGTAAAAACGTAAATTTATGTAAAAATATTTCAATTTTTTAAGATTATTGTCTTTCATATTTCATAAACCACAAATAATAATATTTACAAGTATTTATTTTTAATTTGTAACTTATTATCAATTCTAACACAAAAGGCATTAAACCTTAGGGCATTCTGTACAGCTGTCGGGACTGAACCCAATAATAATAATCGACCCAAGAGTCGATGTATTAAACCAAGACCCCGCTGAAAAAGCAGGATTAGTTCAACTAGCTATTTTGAATTCACTTTTTAGGCTTTTCAAAAAAAGAGTTTCACTAATGATCTTTCCAATCATTGAAAACCACTAGTGTTACGTCATGTATGAGATTTCGGGTAAGTCAAAGTCATTTTTGGAATTTTCGAAAGCTAAAAAAAGTGAGCATAGCCGTAGCTACGTGAGTCATTTTTTAGCAAAGCAAAAAACAAAAAGAACAAGGCTTGGTCCTAAAGATTATGCTTGACTTAAAACTAGTTCTTTGTGAACAAACCTCACCACTTATTTACAATAGAATACTTTTTATTAACAATACCATAAAATTGCCTAAAATCTTTAGATTCTCTTTAGTTTTTGCAATTACTCTTGCTTAGTTTTTCAAATGAATGATATATTTTACTAGTGCAATAATATATTAAAATTATCGTTAAAGAAAGAACGCTAAGAAAAGAATCTATTCATTTTATTATTAATGCTCCCCTGATTGATTAAAATTTTAATCCATTTAGGACCCTATGTTATTATGCTAAAAAATGAAAAAACTATTAAAAGTAATTTTAGACTAATGAGAATACTAATATACTTATTTTTTTTACTGCCTTTTTTAACCATAGGTCAGATAAATTTAGTTGGAACAAATGGGCAACCATGGTCAGTCGACACAGGAGCAGAAACAGTAGTCGCATACGCAACAACCACAAGTTCTCTTGGTTTAGTAGAAGATAATGAATCGGAAGCTCTTAATAATGCCAATAAATTAATAGCAGGAATAAATGCACATCCAGAAGGTATAGATATAGATGGAGTTTATTATATACAAACCCCTTCAACAAAATTAACCTCATCCGATATAAGATTGTCAAGCGTCAACGGAGGGGAATTAAAGTCAAATGAGAGCATTACAACATTATTCAATATAAAAGATATTGAAAATATTGAAGTAGGAGGTGTTACGTTCAGCGATGTATATTCTGGTGGTGGAGATTTACGTTTGTTTTATTATTACCCTTTATCAAGTACTTCATCTGGAATAATAAAATTTAATAGCTCCACTTTTAATGGAAACATTTATATATATTATAAAAATCCAGGGAAAACAACTGATCCATCTACTTATAAAATAGGTAGTTTTATTTTTAGAAATAACACTATTACTAACAATAGGAAGGCTCCTATTAAAATGAATGATTTTCCTATTGATGTTTGTGAGATAGTTAATAATTATACTCATAACTTTGATGGTGTTATATATGGAATAGGCGCAAGTAATGACCATACATATGAATCTGACATATATGCTTTAAGACCTTTATTTACTTATACTGATAACTATACACACAATGATGTGGATTGGGAATGTGAAGGTTCTTTAGGTTCTTACCTTACTACATGTATTTTTGAAGCTCACCAAGTAGATTATTTAAGAAATCATACAGAGGGTATATGGACAACACTAACCGAAAAAGCTGTTTATGACTCGTATTTATCTTGCAACATCGTTAATTATAAAAACAATGTAAATAAGAATAATGTTAAATTTGATAATGGTTCTAATGATGAGATGAACACATTAATCAAAATGAAAGGTGCGGCTGATGATTATGTTTTGCCTGTTAGAAATGTAGAGGATAATCATTTTATTGTTGAAGAAAGTTGGATTGATGAGGTTGTTCTTGAAGGTGCAAATAAAGCATACGGTTATGTTTACTTTGCTCAAACAGGTGTTGAACGGGAAAACCCAGTTGCAACATATATTAAAAATAACGTATTTGATATATATAATTTTAGGGGGAGAAAAACTTTTGAGGCTCATGCAACTAATTATGAAGTTTCTGGGAACACTTTTAATTTAGATTTTTCTAATAATATATATACGGAAACTTTACCGATGACAGACGCTAATGTTCCTAAAAGTATTGTGTTTAGTAACAATACCTTTAATGTTTTAAATACAAATCAACAAGATTTTATGCCTGCTATGGTTAGAGTTACTGATCTTAGGACGACTAATACAGATAAAATAGGTTCTATTGCTTTTAATAATAATACAGGAACACTTAAGAATCATATGGTTTTTGGACAACATGATACTGCCCATTTTGAAATGACTGATAATGATCTTCAATTATATCCAGACGCAACCTCCGTTCCTTATTTTTCATATCAATCATATAATGGAGAATCTAATATTAGTAATAATGAAATTACCTTTAATTCAAATAATTATTTTATTGGTACAAATGAATATTCACCAATATATAATATAGATGAAAATATAACTTTTTACGGAACTCCAAGTCTCGCTTATGGACGAATCATGGTGTTAGCAAAAGGAGAACCTTCTGTACCCGATACTACTTATAGAAGAACATACAATGTAAATGATGGAGAGGAGATATTTTATTTTGACTTTACTCTGTCATATAATACTGATCATTGGGAAGTATCTTTTATAGATTCTGGAGATACACCAAGAACATTTAGAGCGAATAATAATGATGGAGAAACTGATGGTAATGGTACATTTGTAAAAGTAGTTAATTCAGGTACAAATAACACTGCTACTCAAATAAGATTTGCAAATAATAATGGAACTTCAGAGTTGGGTTTTAATCAAATTTTCAATGCGAATACATCTGTAAAATTAAATATAGATACTTATAACAAGAATGTAGATCAATCTACGGGTTCAGCAAGAGCTAATGCAGGATCCGATGTTTCAATTTGTTCAGGAGAGAGCACGACCTTAACAGCTTCAGGCGGCTTAACATATTCATGGAGTACAGGAGCGACAACAAATAGTATTACAGTAAGTCCTAATTCTACACAAACATATACAGTTACAGTATCAGATTCTAATGGTAATTCAGATTCGGATGATGTAATAGTTACAGTAAACAGTGTTACTGCCAATGCAGGGTCAGATGTTACTATTGATGAGGGAGATAGTATTACATTAACAGCTAGTGGTGGGAATTCGTATTTATGGAACACAGGAGCAACAACATCAAGTATAACTGTAAGTCCATTATCAACTCAGAATTATACTGTTACAGCGAGTTCAAATGGTTGTGATGATACAGATACAGTCAGGGTTAATGTTAATGCAACAACAGGCTCCGTTACTGCAAATGCTGGTTCAGATGTTTCGATATGTGAAGGAGAAAATACTAAACTAACAGCCTCGGGAGGTTCTAATTATTCTTGGAGTACGGGAGCGACAACATCGAGTATAACTGTAAGTCCTAATTCTACACAAACGTATACAGTTACAGTATCAGATTCTAATGGTAATTCAGATACCGATGATGTACTAGTCACGGTAAACAGTGTTAATGCCAATGCGGGGTCAGATGTTATTATTAATGAGGGAGATAGTGTTACATTAACAGCTAGTGGTGGGAATTCGTATTTATGGAACACAGGAGCAACAACATCAAGTATAACTGTAAGTCCATTATCAACTCAGACCTATTCAGTTTCTATTACACAAAATGGATGTGAAGCTACAGATGAAGTTAAGGTGACGGTAAATCCCAATACAGGTTCGGTTACAGCGAATGCAGGTCCCGATATGTCTATATGTTCAGGAGAGAGTATTACTTTAACAGCATCTGGAGGATCTACTTATTTATGGAACACCGGAGCAACTACAAACAGTATTAGAGTAAGTCCTAATTCTACACAAACTTATATTGTGACTGCTTCTGATTCGAATGGTAATTCAGATTCGGATGATGTGAATGTTACAGTAAACAGTGTAACTGCCAATGCCGGTTCAGATAGAACAATTATAGAAGGTGAAACCATAACCCTTGTGGCAACTGGTGGAGATACTTATATATGGAATACAGGAGAAAAAACAAATTCAATAAATGTAAGCCCAAATTCTACGATGACATATTCTGTAACAGCATATAAAGGATCTTGTTATGATATTGATGATGTTGAAGTTGTTGTTGAACCAACAATTGATACAGGACCTCTTCCAGCGCAAGCGGATGCAGGGGAAGACATGACGATTTGTCTTGGTGAAACTATTGTTTTAAATGGATCCGGAGGTGAAACCTATCAGTGGAGTAATGGAGAAACGTCAAGTAGTATTTCAGTTAGCCCGAATAGAACGACTTCATATGAATTGACGGCAACTCGTGGAGGCGTGTCAAATACAGATTCTGTAACGATAACTGTAGAAAATTGTGAAAACCAAATTATTAGTGACGAAAAAGATATGGCTATTTTGGAAATGGCTGTATATCCAAATCCAACAAAAGGAAAGCTTACTATCTTGATCAATAATTTGGATGAAGACGCAAATTTCATAATCAATGACACTAATGGAAGTCTTATTTATTCAGATTACATAACCGGAGAGAAGACACAATTTGAGAAACAAATTAACCTTTCAAGGTATAATGATGGACTGTATTTTGTGCGCCTATATACTGCTGAGCAATATTTAGTAAAGAAAGTGATGGTGCAGTAATTAATATATTTTATATATCAGAGTTTGGAACTTAAACTAAATCTTTCATTTATTTAGGACATTTTGATATTATTTAAAAAGTTTCGAAGTAACAAGGAATAAGGCTTGGCCTTAAAGATTATGCTTGACTTGATACTAGGATGTAAATATTCTTTTTAACCATGATTTTTTAACTTTCTGTTCACCATAACCATAGCCGTAGCCATATCCTCTCTTCTCATAATTGGTATCATTGATCAGGATGGACATATAAGGCAGGCGATTATTCTCATATATCATATTCGAGATTTTCAACAATCGCTTGTCAAGAAAATTGGCCCTGACCACATACAAGAATAGATCAGCATGATGGCTCAGCAGCAGCGTATCCGTAACAACGTTTGCAGGAGCCGTATCAACCACCACAAAATCGTAATTGGCTCTTGCATAGCTCATTATTTCATCAAAACGGCCATTGGTCAATAATTCTGACGGGTTTGGCGGAATGATACCCGAATGGATGATATCCAAATTCGTTTTATCATGATGCACAATAACATCTGATACCTTCAAACTGTTATCTATTAAAAAAAGGGAAAGCCCTTTTTCTTGTTTGACTTTCAAATAGGTGGCAATTTTTGGCTTTCTAATATCAGCCCCTATCAGCAATACTTTTTTGTGCAGCAAGGTCAGGGCTGATGCCAAATTAATGGCTATAAATGTTTTGCCTTCACCGCTAATGGTTGAGGTAATAAAAATCGTTTTGCCTTCTTTGGCAATTCCTGGCAACATAAAATTAACGTTGGTCCTTAACAGGCGGAATGCCTCTGCCACATTGCTATTGTCTTGCCCAGAAATAACCACAACCTTTTCAGACTTAGCGCTAGGGATATCGCCCAAAATAGGCGCTTTTACAATCTTTTCTAACTCCTCGAAGGTGTGTATCTTATTGTCAAGATACATGCTGACAAAAATAATAATAAAGGGCACAATGAGGCCCAGTAAAAACGCCCCCAAATAAATGATTCTTTTATTAGGTGAGACCGGGTAATTATTACCATACGCTCTATCAATAACCTTGGCATTGGGTGCTGTTGAGGCTAGTGTAATAGAATTTTCCTCCCTTTTTTGCAACAAATACAAATATAATGTCTCTATGATTTGTTGTTGTCTTTGTATATCTCTGATTTCTCTTTCTTTTTTAGGGGCTGAATACATTATGGAACTCAACTCCGCTTCCCGGATCCTCACCTCATTCAATGAAATGCTAAGTGACGAACGCTCGTTGAGCAGGCTTTGCTCTATGCTTTGCCTTAAGGGAACAATCCGATCATTTAAATTGATCACAGTTGGATTGTTTTCATTGGCCCCTTTTAACAGTCTGTTGCGTTCCAGCAACAAACGGTTATAATCCAGGGCGTTCTGGCTGGTGTTTTCATTCAACATGCCCAAATTGGCAGGTATCAGGTCATCCTTATTAGTTTTCATATAATCGATCACATAATCAATGAGTTTGATCTGTGAGGTGAGATTAACGATCTGATTATCCAATTCAGCGTTTGACTGCAACACGATGCCCGCTTCAGAAGCCATATCCGTTAACCTATTTTCGATTTTATAGGTTTGCACCCCAAGATCAAGATTGGTCAGCTCTACAGAAATATCGTCTATCCTGTTATTGATAAAGGTCTCAGTGCTCTCGGCTATCTGGATCTTGTCTTGAATAGCATCTCTGTTATATTGGCTCACTAAATTATCAAGAATGGCTTTCGCTTTATTTATTACAGGATCCTTCAGGGTGATTACCAACAGGCCTGACTTTTTACTTTCCTGGGAGATTTCAATACGGTTTTTATAGCCAATGGCTACTGTTTCCACGGGTTTTATTTCTACGATGATCTCTTGGCCTATATTCACATTATTGATATTCTTTGGGGTAACCACCACATCGCCAAATTTAAATTTAATGGTTTCGCCAAAAACGCATTCCTTTACCTCATCACCATTGACATCAGCCAAGATAAACTGAGTGGTAGATCTTGCAGTTAATGTAAAAGTAGTATTTAACCGGTGGAGGATGGAATCATTTACAAATAAATTGATATTGAAGGGCATCTCTTTTTGGTAAACCTCATCAATACCAATGCGGCTTTTTGCATAATAGCTTAATTGTAAGCCCAGCTCCTTGATGACCCGCTCCATGAGGGTACGCGATTTTAAGACGCCCATCTCAGTTTCCAGTGAACTTTTTGAACCGGCAATTAAGCCCAGGTCTTGAAAAGCCGAGAGCTCTGAGGTTATCCCTCCCCCATTTTCTGTATCGTTAATTAAGATGGTGGAAGACACTTCATATTGATAGGTAGCATAACGCAGGTATACAAAGGCCGTCGCCAAGGCTATTATGACTCCCAGCAAGAACCATTTCCAATAGTAACCATATTTTTCAAGGCCTTCACGGATATTAATCTCGTCAGCCTGCTGATCACCATTATCAATATTAACGCTTTTGTATTTATTATTGTCTCGCATATCCTTGATACTTTAATGGAAATGAAATTACTATTTTGTCTAATAGCAACCTCTTCTTACCTAATTTAATTACAATTTGTTTTAATGGATTTATTTACGATCGGGCACAATACCGGAAACTTTATTCGTGAGACCCTGAAAAATCCATTTTCATTTTTTAGTCTGTCGAACTAATCCCGCTTTTTCGGCGGGATCTAGGCTAAATACCTCAACACTTGGGTCGATTCCTAATATTGGGTTCAGTCCCCACAACTGTGCGGGATACCCTGAGATTTAACACCTTTTATTGCTGGCATTAACATTATACGCTAAAATAAACAAAGATAATTTATTTTTTGTTTTGATATCATACCTATAAGACCAGTTTTAGAAGAATATCCTAAAAAGACTGAACACCATTATTTAATCTAAATTTACTATTTCTACTTTGTTCCAATCCACTCTTTTTGATGCTGTATTTAAATCTATAAACTCGAAATCCGTTAGCCATTTTGTAAATTTCTGTTGTGATGAATTTAAACCGATATAGCCCTTAAATTTTCTAGCCATTGACAAACCTCTCAACATGGGCTGATTGGCATCTAAATCTCTGGGATGCATGTATGACATCACATAATTATCTGCAGCTGTCCATTTTTTGATCAAGCTATATGGCATTAATCTAAAATAACCACCTCCGGAATAAACGAAGGATCTACCAAAAACATTATGTGTGTCAACAGGAAATTCCTTTAATTCTATACCATTGTATTTCAGTATTGAAGGTTGTGCAATGTGATAAGACGGCATACCGCCATGGGCCCTCCTAGCAGGGAAAACCGAAGAATCTATCTCAATACCAAGCTCATATAGCACCTCAAAGGCCCATTTGTTTTTTTCGGTAATTGAAAAACCAGGTGCCCGAAACATGGTAATCTTTTTACCAGAAATATCCTCTAGCGTTTTAATAGACCTATCCACATCCAACCTAAAGATTTCTTTACTTTGCTCATATACTAATTGATGGGAAGTGCCGTGACTACCAATAGAATGACCTCTATTACAAATTTCAGTGACAACTTCCGGATATCTCTCAGCAATCCACCCCAATACAAAAAAAGTAGCTTTGGTATTCGTAGCTTCTAACACCTCAAAAATTCGATCCATATTTTGATAGATACGAATTTCATAATTTTTCCACTGGTTTTCGGTCTTAGTGGAAGCATTGTCCAAAAAATGAAACCATTCTTCAATATCAAAGGTTAAAATATTCATTTATATCTTATCATTTATCGAACATCAAAATTTATTAATCCATAATTCCAACTGTCCAATTCAAACATATTTGAATATTGATCAATTTCATCCTTATTTAGAATATCACATGTCAGCGGTAAGCGTTTTGGCTCATACCTTTTTGGACTTTTTATCAATATTGTCTGAAACAATTTAATAGAACCAACATACAATACCATATCTGAATTAGTCTTTCTAGATATATAGCTAACAGCCTTATATATAGACTTAAAGGTAAGTATGTTATTTTGTTTTACATCCATCAAATATGCTGTTTTTACGCCTTCCTCATTATAGATTCTAAAATAGAAAACAATATCTTTTAAGGTTATTTTAGTATACTCAGATGTAAATTTGTTTTGATAAAAATTGTCATCTAACACTAACTCGTAATTGGAACGTTTTTCCTTATTGTTTGCAATGAGCATTATTATATAATTAAAACCTAACCAAATAGGCACAAATAGCAATGAAAGGAAATTTAAAAAATGCCATTTATTTATCATGTTACCAATTCTAATTGGCAGTATCCAATAGTTTAAATCACCAACGTCTTTCCATTTCACAATTTTTTTAAAATATGGATATGAAGTTTCATTAGGTACGCTTAAAACAGCTTTAATATCCTTGATTATTAAAAGTTTTTTAAGTTGTACATACATTTTTCTGAGCATTAATGGATCCGTTCTATACTTTTCAATAATAAAAGAATCAACAGCTTGCCCCAATCTGATAATTTTTAAATCATTCTTATATTTAAAAGGCATTACAGATAAACCCCCGACAACATTTTTGGTTTCGTCTAATAATAAGGCATGGTAAGAAGAATTATCTAATACATTTAAATACTTCTCTTTAAAATGATTCATATCAAAATCCTTTTTAAAGACTGTATTAAAACTCTGCAAATATGTTTCCCATATTTTATCGGTCCATTCAAGGGTTGTACAAACTTTTATTTCCATTAGATTGTGCTCAAATCAATATAAATGTTTCAGCCAGTTATAATTTTACAATCGACCTAATTGTAAAAGTATATAAAAACGTACCAAATGAATTTGGCGCTTTATGCGTGTTGGTTGTTTAATTAAACGGTAAGTCCACTCCATACTGTTTGTCACCCACCACTTTGGTGCACGTTTTACTGCCCCAATATATACATCAAAACTTCCACCTAAGCCTTGATAGAGAGCAGCGTGTTGTTTTTGAATTTCCTCCATGAGCAATTCTTGCTTTGGAGAGCCCATAGCCACAAAAACGATATCAGGCTTTTTTAGAACAATATCCTCTATTAATTCTTTTTGTTCTTGGTCAGTCTTGATATAACCATTTCTATAATTAACAATTTGAATGCCTTTAAACTCCTTTTTTAATTCTGTTACGGTGGCCTCAATAATCTCCTGTTTGCCACCGACCAAATAAAAGGTTTTAGACTTATAATAGGTCTTTACAATATCCAACCAAAGTTCACAACCTGGGATTTTTTTTACATTTTTACATCCCTTTTTTCGCAGAGCCCAAACGGCACCAACACCATCCGGATAGCTTATATTTCGGCCAATGATGGCGCGGGTAGTGTCCGTGGCATGTATTATTTTTTCAGCGTTCAATGCTACCAAAATACTTTTATTGGCCATGGCGAATCCAATTAATTCATCTCGCGATTGAGGTGCGTAGGCCTTAACTCCATTTAAAAGCTTTGATTCCATCTTAGGTAATTTCTTTTAGGTAATCCGTAAAGGCATTGAACATAAAAGCATTACTCCATCGCATATAGGATATTTTGGAGCTTATGCCTTTTTTTAACTGGTAGTAAAAATAACCTTTTTTATCTTGCATATTGTTCAGAGTCCATTCTAAAACATTTGCTGCCAAATCTTTATTTTCTGCAAACGTATTGGTCTTGGCCAGGGTTACAAAAAGTTGACCCGGACAATGAATATCTATCGGATATGTCTTATTATGATAGTATTTAGGGGTGCCATCTGATAGAAAAAAATTCTTGATATAATATTGAAACCCTTTCTTAATATGACCTTGAAATTGAAGATCTCCAGTATTGTCTTGATATGCTTGAATTGCAATTAAATTATATCCTGTATGAAAGCTATCAATCCAATTTTGAACAGGTAATAAACCATATACCCAGGAGCCATCTTCCTGTTGTGCTTCACAACACGCTTTTACTGTCTTTTCTGCTGTTGATTTCAAAAGTTCATCTTTCGTATAATAATACAACTGACTTAATACTTTTGCTCCTAACAAACTTGCATTTAAAACTGTGTTATTACCATTCATGGGGGAATAAGAAAACAGAAACCCTGATTTAAAATCAGATCTGTTTAAATCTTTTAAAATAAAATTAGTTGTCGACTTACATGTCTCTAAATATTCTTCATTCTTTGTGATTTCGTAGGCTTTTAATAAAGCCTCCACACAAAAAGAAGTTGCTACTACCGTTGGTAAGTTTTTAGGAAATAAAAATAAACGTCTTGCCTGCCAATCAAAATTGTATCCCCAACAAGCACCACTATAGTTCTTGTTTTGCATTTTCAACAATAAATCAGCTAGTCCAACAATATGCTTTTTTATTTCCTCTTTAGTGCCAAAATTAAAATTTCCTGTTTCTGCGATATGATATAAATTACAATATCCTGTTAAAAATAATGCAACACCTTTGGCATTGTATTCTTTTGGCACTCCTAATAGTATTCTAAAATTAATAGGAGACCTTTTAAACCCTTGTATCCATGCCAATCGAGCTAAATCCCAATATTTAAGTGGGGTCCATTGAAACACCTTAGAGTTTAAGCCATCATAGGGATCCCATCCTTTAAAACTTTCAGATTCACAATAGCTCTTGAGTTTTAAAAAGCTTGATGTAACATTAAATTTCAACTTGCTCTCCTCCACGCTTTATAGATTCTAAAACTTTAAATGTAGCTTGAGTGACTGCTGTGATCTCATTAAATGAAATTGGTGCTTTACCATTAGACAGCAAGCCGTTAACAAAGGCTTCCACCATTTCTTTTTGGCCCTTATTCTGATTAATTAATTTCTTTTTGGAAGGCTTACCTTTTCCGTAAATCTTTAATTCTTTAAAATCGTTCAATATGGCAGTACTTCCCTGAGAATATACTTCAATATACTCTTTAGATAATGACTTTGAGCCATTAGCATAGTAGGCGATAACACCTGTTGAGCCATTTTCAAATTTCAATAAAACATTAAGCGTATCATTTAAACCATTTACGTCAGGCATAGCTTGAGCGCTTAAGCTAACTGGCATACTACCAGATACATACGTTAAATAATCTATAAAATGGCATACTTCACCGTGTATTCTACCTCCTCCTATTTCCAAATCTTGAATCCAATTATCAGCAGGAATGCTTCCCGCATTAACTCGGTATATCATCGACTTAGGTCCATCTCCAAACTTTACCCTAATAGCTTGAGTAAGAGGAGAAAATCGTCGATTAAAACCAATCATCACAGCTTTATTAGACCTTTCTTGTTCCTGAATAATTTCTGTTAACTCTGATTCTCTAAGGCATAAAGGTTTTTCTACAAATATATTCTTATCTGCTTTTAATCCTTTCAGTACATAGCTTCCATGGGAATCATGTCTGGTGGCAATAAATAATGTATTGGTCTTTTCATCCAGAACATCGGCATCATTGGAAGCACAAAAGTTAAATCCAAACTTTTCAGCTACCCTTTTAGACGAAGTACCAGAATTTGTCAGTACCCCGACTTTACTTATCGTTTCTTTCTTTGGAATATTAGGCAGTAAATTACCTTGCGCATAACTTCCTGCTCCAATAAATGAGATTCCTAATGTACCGGAAGCACTCTTTTCATTCGTGATGATTTTTTCTTGCTTTGGTGTTTTAGAATAGTCATACTTCAATGCAATACCTATAAAAGGTTCAGTTTTATTGACCACCAAATCAAAAGCTTTTGGTGCTTCATTAAAAGAAAACTCATGAGTGGTTAGGTAATCAATATTAATTTTTTGAGTCGTCAGTAAGTTTTGAAAGGCTTCCATATTGCGTTTCTCTGTCCAACGCACATAGGCCACAGGATAATCAATCCCTTTTTCTTCATAATTCAGATCGTAGCGTCCAGGACCATAGGAACAAGCCATTTTTAATTCCAATTCTTTTCGATACCAAAAAGGATCTCTATCAAAACCGGTTGGGACGGCTCCCAAAATAACAACCGTTCCTTTTTTGCGTGCAATGGCTCCTGCAAAATTAACAGGATCTAAACTGGAAGTTGCGGCTGCGATAATAACTGTATCTGCACCATGGCCATTGGTTGTTCTTTGTATTTGTCCTTCTATTCCTGCTGCGTTTCTGGTGAAGCCTAAATCGACCACATCATTATCTACAGCTGTTTTAACAGCACTGTCAGATACATCAATACCAATAACAGTCACACCAGAAGCTTTCAACATTAAGGCGGTTAATTGCCCTAATAAACCCAACCCAATAACCACACATGTCTCACCCAAACGCATATCCGCCTGCCGTACACCTTGCATAGCAATAGCCCCTAATGTATTGTAGGCTGCATTTTTTAAGTTGGAAGTATCATTTAATTTTACACATAAATTAACTGGAACAGCAACCACTTCGGCATGATTGGCATAGCCAACGCCTGCACAGGCCACTTTGTCACCAGCCCTGAACTCTGTAACGCCTTCTCCTACCTCTATAACTTCACCGGAACAACTATATCCCAGGGGAGAGTAAGCATCTAACTGTTTCATGACTGCCCTATAGGTTTGGAGAGGACCTTGCTTTCTTAAAGTATCCAGCACTTGTTTTACCTGTTGTGGCCGCTCTTTGGCTTTTCCCATTAAACTTTTACGTGCAGCTTGCACTGTTGAGCCTTCAGTTCCGGCACTGATAATAGAGTAATGATTCTTTACAATAACCATTCCTTTGCCGACTTGTGGATAGGGAATTTCCTGTATGACCATATCCCCTGAACCTAATTTTTGTGTGAGTTGTTGCATTTAATTTTATTTTATGATTCAATTATTCATCATAATTTTTAATTTATTTGTAATAATGTTAATTGAATTTTGTTCAAAATAATAGTCTCTATTAATTCTAATATTATTTATTTTATTATTTAATGACTCTTTGTTAATTTCATCAAGTATTTGTATAATCTCATTAGAATCAAAGGACGAAGTCCATCCCATCTGTTTTTCTTTAACTTCTATAGAGGTCCCTCCACTACCTAAACTTAATATAGGTTTGTGGCATCCAATTGCATCAAAGAATTTTTTAGGCAAACCTCCTACGACCATTGGAACTATAGCAATGTCACACTTACCTAAATTATTTATTAAATCCTTTTTGCTAAGTATACCTAAAGAATCGTGCTTAATATCATTTTTGATTAAAAAAGAATGAACTGCTTTATATCTATTACCACTCCCATCATCTCCAGCCAAAATAAGTTCAAATCTCTGTTTGTTATTAGAAAACGCTTTTAAAATTGGAAGTATATCAAATGCAAGAGAAAGAGTTCCTCCATAAAAGAATTTAATTATCTTAGGTTCCTCTAAATAATTTTTGATAAACTCTGGCTTATCTTCATCTGGCGTAATACCCAAAGGTGTAAAGGTTGAATCAAATTTATGATTATAACGCTTTAACCAATCTAAAAAACTTGGAGAAACATGAACACCATCATCAAAACTCGAAATTGATATATAGTTTAAAATATTACAATAAGAAAAAAACAAAAATTTAATAATCTTATTATTTATTAAAAAACCATCAGGCCAAGGATCTTCTACATCAAGAAATAATTTAATACGTTTAATTTTTTTCAGTATAAAGCCAACTAAAAGAAGTTCTGAAGGTCTAGAAGGGAAAACTATTATGTCCCCTTTTTTAGATTCTCTAACTAATTTCCAAAATACTTTATTTGCAAACCTAATATTCCAAAAAACTCTCTTTACTGTAATATTAGTTTTATATAATCCAGCATCAAAAAACGTTATTGGATAATCGGATTTTTTTAAAGCATTATTAATCTCCTCTTCGCATATTTTTTTCTTTTCTGCATGATTAATTGTAGATGTGTAGTATTCGATTTTGACACCTTTTTTTACTAAAAAAGAAGCCAAATTTGGATGTCTTTTTCCTCTTTTCGTCAAAATGGATTCTGTTGGACTAATAATAAAAACAGTACTACTCATATATTGTTAGGTTAATATACATATTCTCAAATCTCTTGTAATTTTTTAATAAATCAAACCTATTTGTAAAAGTTACTGATATGTGTTTTTTACTGGTTTGTAAGCATAACTCATTAAAAACCCAGAAAAGAACATAAATAATGGCATTTGAAATTTATAAATGAGTTTTTTTGAGTTAACAAACCAATATAAATTCTTAAAATTAAACAATAAATGACCGTGAACTACAAGTATTATTGCAATCCCAATGGCAATATTTACATCTTTAAGATGATTTAATTTTGTTTTCATAAAGCGTCTTTTAAACCTTAATCAAAAAGTATATGTTTTATTTCAATATGCAACTTGTCTCTAGAGAATTTGTCTTTAATTAATTTGGTCTGTTCTGTTTTTGCCATAAGGCTAACTTTAGTTAAATTATTTATTATTAACATAAGTTCATTACTATCAAAACCACAGGACCATCCTATTTCATTTTGGATCACAAAATCAGAACTGTCATTATCACCTAATACAATGATTGGTAATTCTGCTGCCATATAATCGAATATCTTATTTGGTATTGATGATGTAATCATTGGTAAAATACCAATGTCTTTATTTTCTAAATGACTTACCATCTCCTTTCTTCCAATTTTTCCAATAATCTCAACATTAGTAATATGATGCGCATTTATATATTTAATGACTTCATCATAACGCTCACCTGTTCCATCTTCACCTAGAATTGTTAAGTGTAGTTTATCATTATTTTTTAATACTTCTAATACGGGCATAACATCTATTTGATGTTGCAACTGCGCGACACAAACCATTTTTAGGACGCTACTTTCTTTATTTCCTTTTGATTTAACGTCAGACCATCTATCATTTTCCCATCCTAAAGGCACAAAACTAGACGGTGTGTTTTTCGCATATCGTCTTAACCATAATTTGAAAGAAGGTGCAACATGTAGTGTGCCCGTGTAATATTTTAATGATGGTTTTAGGTAAGCATTACAGTAAATCTCAAAAATCTTTTTCTTTCTTTTATTTTCAATTTCTAGGGCATCTGGCCAAATATCTTGAATGTCTAAATATATTTTAACTCCTTTTATTCTTTTAAGAACAGACATAAAAAATATGAGTTCTACTGGTCGAGAAGGCAGTAGTATTTTATCTTGTTTTGAAATTTTAAAGAGTAAAATAAAAAACAACTGAATTGAAAACAGAAAATTCGATATTACACGTCTTGGTGAAACGTTTGAGTAATATCCCAAAACATTCAAGACCTTAAGTTTATAATATAAGGTTTCAGCAGCTTCATTAACTTCTTGTATTGAAAAAAAACGTTTTTCGGCATGATAGAAATTTGATGTATAATAAAGCACTTCTTCTCCTTCTTCAACAAAAAACTTTGCCATATTAGGAAATCTATTCCCTCTTTTGGTGAGAATGGATTCAGTCGGTCCTATTAAGTATAACTTGTTCTTTTTTGACATGCTATAAGATTGCTTTATATGATTGTAAAAAATCATCTGCTATAAATGAAACTTCATATTTTTGAAATGCATCTTTTGAAATATCTTTTCTTTGTATTCTTATTTGATTGATATTTTTAAGCCCTTTTTCCAATGCAAAGACTAATTCTTTAATATTTTTAGGTTTTGTTTTAATTCCATTTGATGAATCAATAATATCATTTAAAGCACCTACATCTGATGAAATCACAAATAAACCAGTTGCTAAAGCTTCAATTACAGATGTTGGACATCCCTCCATATATGAAGGGAATATATAAATGTCAGAATTACTAAATGCTTCAAATTTTTCTTTACCAGTTATCCTACCTAAAAATTTAATCTTATCTGACAAGTTGTAACTATCTACAACATTTTTATAGTTTTCAATTGTATTTGGCTTATCACCATGTCCTATAATATTGCATAGAAAATCATTATGGTTTTCAGCAATAATTTTAAGAGCTTCTATTAACTCCTCTATCCCTTTTAATTTTGATACTCGTCCTAAAAAAAGAAGCTTTACTAATTTTACATTGGAACCTGGATTCGATTCTTTTGATATGTTTTCTTTATAGAAAAACGTTGTCGTCGTTTTTATTTTACTTTCTAAAATTCCAATATTAATTAGTTTATTTTTGAATTCACCTGACAGGACATAAATAATATCAACAGAATTAAAATATTTTTTTATTGAATATTTTAATAATTTATTATTAATTATTGACTTATAAACATGCTCTTTCCAACCATGAAGAACAATTATCGATTTCTTTTTAAAAAAGAACCTGTTAATTATTAATACTATACCATCTCTAAAAAGTGGAACTGGAATTAAAGATGGATTTACTTGAATTACTTTGACTTTATAATTGCTAAGTTTTGTAATGAGACGAAATAGATCAAATAAATAAAAAAAAATATAAAGTAATTTTTTTAATGTAGGATAATAAAAAAGATACATTCTTGAGCCAATACTAAAAGGTTCTAAATTTATGTTGTTTTCCTTTTTATTTATTGCATTAATCAAACCCTTATTGAATTCAACCATTCCTCCTTCGTGATCTAAAGGGTTGGTAGTTATTAAAACTTTATGCTTCACATTAATATTTTTTGAGAATTTGCTCATGCTCCTTAATTTCGTTTTCTGTCCATCTGAATTTATAAAACTTAGCAGGAACACCCTTATAAATGGGATAAAAATAAGTTGATTTTGCAACTAATGAGCCTGCAGCACTAATTGAACCTTCGGCAATTGTTATTCCTTTTAAATTAACAATATTTGTGCCTTTCCAAACATCATCTTCAATAGAAATCTGTTTATAAGAAAATTTACTATAAATATCGAACCTTACATTTTTTCCTAATTTCTTGAATTGATAGCTCAAGAAATATCGAATTATTCGGTTTTAAAATCGTATGTAATAGATAAAGAGAGATGCAATGAATCCAAAAATAAATTCACATTAATTAATAGCGCTGACTTTTTTGGACATATTTTTTATATAAATGCATAAGATATTCGATCATCTCACTTTTATAAAAGCTCCATTCTCCATTGTACTGTATACCCTCACCTTTAATTCCGTTTTTGAATAAATAAACATTGTCAGTGGAATGAGAACTAGGAGGTATTCTTCCAAAATCAAATTCGCTATTCCCCTCTAATTTTAAAATGTTTAAGATATTTTCAATTAAAAAGGGAGAAGCTCCAACACCATGAGATTCAAGAGAATTTGTAGCAAATACATAGTAACTTTTCCCATTATTAACATACATTATAACAGCAGAATGAAGACTTCCACCCTCTGATTTAACAATAAACAACCTCATGTTAGTATTGTTAACTAATTTTTCTAAATCAGATGACTGTAATTTATGTTCTAGATTTTTTCTTTGAGACATTGAATTGTATATATCACAAAAGTCATTTAAACATTCCTTATCAGGCATTGATACCTCTTGAAATATCAGATTGTTTTTAACAGCCTTTTTGTAATTTCGTTTCCAATTACTATTAAAATTAATTGGCTCATTTATATTTACAACTAAAGTTAAGGGACAAGAAAAAAAACTAATAGGTCTGATAAACCCAGCACGCCTAATACCAATTTCATAATTAACATTATAAACATTATTACTATTTAGTTCAACACCAATGTATTTTAGCTTAGTTAACTCAATAAAAAAGGCTCTTATCGATTTAAGAGTTAAATCTGGTGAAAAACACTCACCTTCGACAATTAGAACCTTTTTGTCTATGAATGGGACTTTATATTCCCTTCCCCAAAAAGCAATTTTCACACTTGAAATATCATCAACAAAAAAAGCGATGTCTGTTGAGCCTTTTTTAAAGTCATACCAACTTTGTGATTGAGTATAGGGTATAAAATCAAAATTACTTTGTAAACTAAAGAATTCCTTGTCAGTTTTTATTTGTATCATTTATATGCTTTTTTAAAAAAAAATGCTTTCCAAACAATATCAAAAATGTCATTTTTTCAACTTTAACAAATCCACTTTTTAATTGTGACTTCATTGCTGGATTATTTTCACTTAGAACTAACACATAATTTCGAGATTTACCTTTCTTAATCAGTGACATTATCCTAAACAGGTTCATTTTAGAATGTAGTCCTTTTCCTCTATAGTCAGGATGAGTATAGGCATCCTCAAGGTAACCTTCATCCTCTAACAGAGGAATAGATGTGTTATACTTTTTTCTAAAACCAATTTCTAGAGTTGTAATCCAACATGAATAAATTAATTCCGAGCCACTAAAAACACCATAACTCCAATACTGGCCACTTTCAAATCTTTCTTCTATTAATTTAAGTTTGACCTCATTAAAGATAGTTGGATCACCCTTTTTAAAATCCTCCAGATTCAATTCCTTAACATCAGAATAATCAAAATCTTTCATTTTTTGACTTATTTCATCCGAACAAAGATTGTTTTCGAGAAGCCAATATGATTCAAATTCTATTCTAACTATTCTAAGAATACCTTTTAAAAAGAGCTTTAAGCTATTCTCCCAACCATATTGTTTTACTTTATCACGAATACTCATCTAATAGTATTTAAAGTTATTTTTAAGAGAAGAGTACATATATTGTCAGAGGCATTCATTCCTATTCTTTTTAACCCAGTCTTTTCGGTATTAATCATATTTACACCTGATTCAGTTGTAAATCCCCAACTTAGATTCAAAGAATGTAAAACACTAATAGTATCAGTATTATACAATCCATTAGGATATGCAATATAGTCACATTTTTTTTCAGTAATACTTTCTATTTTCTTACTTGAAAGGTCTATTTCCTCATGTTGTTTAAGAGTATTCAATTCTGTCAAAATCAAATGATTACACGTGTGAGCTCCAATTCTCAAAGACATTTCATTTAGTTTTCTGACCTCTTCCCAGTTCATCATCATTCTCTTAGGAGCTTCCTTTGGAAAATTAGAATCAACAAACAATTTAAATTTAGGATCTATAGTTCCTTTCAAATTCATAGTCCTTAGATGTCCCTCTGCTTCTGACGATTTAAGAGCTCCATTTTGAATTAAATACCTTACCTTATCGTGCCATAACCAATCATTAACACCTATATAGTTTGTTGCTAAAAAAAAGATTGATGGGGCTTCAAATCTTTTCAAAATTGGAGCCGCAAGGTCATAATTATCTTTATAGCCATCATCGAAAGTTATTAAGATATTAATTCCTTTTTTAGAATTACCAGAGAAATAATCTTCGGGGTAACAAAAATTAAAATGTTTCTTCAAAAATTTAATTTGCCTTTCAAAATTATCAACATAGCCCGTTTTCAAAATACTCCCTCTATTTATCTTGAAGTTATTGTATTTCGAAAAGTTATGATAGTTTAAAATGATTAGGCTATTTTTATTACGTAACAATATTTTGAGAATATAAACACCCCCTACTATGTAAAATATTATCCCTACTATTTGCTTTAAAATATATCTTATAGTCCACATAGTCTAAGTTTACTTCATAAATAATTATTTAAAGTATTTCTGTAAAAAATGATTCATACCGTTTTACCATTTTAGGAATACCAAACTCTACTCGACTTCTTTGGTATGCATTTTTAGAAAAATTAATTCTAAGAACATCATCATCAATTAATAATTGAAGCTTCTTTGAGAATTCTTTATCATCTTTTATTGGAACAATAAAACCTGTTTTACCATCAGCAACAATTTCATCACTCCCTATACAATTGGTCGTAACCACAGGTATCCCATGCATTTGTGCTTCTGATATAGCATTATTAAAACCTTCGAATCTAGAAGTTAAACAAACAATATCTATTGTTTTCAATACTCCGGAAACATTTGAAACCCACCCTTCAATAATAACTTTTCGTTCAAGACCTAATTCGTTAATTTTATTTTGCAAAACAGCTTCCAATTCGCCTGAGCCATAAAGGTGAACTGAAAAATTGCGAGTTGTATTCAAATTATGTATTGCATCAATAAACATT
The DNA here is from genome assembly GCF_038433205.1 of Lutimonas vermicola. Taxonomy (NCBI): domain Bacteria; kingdom Pseudomonadati; phylum Bacteroidota; class Flavobacteriia; order Flavobacteriales; family Flavobacteriaceae; genus Lutimonas; species Lutimonas vermicola. The sequence continues at coordinate 625,736 of NZ_JBCDNA010000003.1, read as the reverse complement.
TCATGATCCTTTACTTTAGTAAATCGACCAATCAAACCAATTCTTATCATCTCAGGAGGTGACGTATTTTCATCATTAAATGAACTATCAAAAAATGTTGGTATTCCATTATAGATTACCTTAATCTTATTTTTATGATACCCATTACGTTGAATGTTTTTTGCAAGACCATTTGAATTACATACAAAATAGTTAATCCCCATTTGAGATAAGAAGTGAAACACATTATAAATATTCTTCTTATACGACAGCAAGATACCATTCCCTCTTACTCCATGAATTACTTTTGCAGAACCAAACAAGGATGGTAAAAAGCTATAAGTCATTGCCATAGGAGTTACATTAAGAATCACACCTGGCTTTTCCAATTTTAAGATCTTTCGAATATTTTTGAAAATATAAAAGTACCCTTTCCTTTCAATAAAGTGCTTTTTAACTCCAGTATTCAATAACTTTCGATATAAAAAAAACTTTTCAAATTCCTCTTTCTTTCCACATTCATCAAGAGTCTCAGTATCTGGGTATTTTATCAAATGGTTCTTTGCCTTATTTTCATTTGGTCCAATGGTGATAATTACTGGTTCAAATAATTGTTTATCAATCCCTTCTATCAACCATCCAAATTGCCTTTGTGCTCCCCCGCCTCCAAGAGCACCAAAAATAAATAGAACCTTTCTTTTCATTCTCAAATCAGCAATAAACTTTAAACCTATTTAATACTACTTACCACAAACCTCCTTTTCCCTGATCGGGTTAATTCAATTTTTTCACAAAACTGAACATTCACTTTTAGTTCATTATCCTTTTCCTTGATTTTGGATAATAGAATATCCATTTTCTCTTTTGACAATTCCCTTCCTTTAATCATTTCAATTTTGATGTTAATCTTCTCAATTTCATTTTGTACCACTTGAAATGATTTAATTTCGTGAGAAACATACCTGATTAACAAAGTCCAGAATGTTCCTGAGATAACTTGACCATTGGGTGTTCTGATCACATCAAAAGCTCTTCCTTCAACCTTTTCAAGCAAAGGAAGCCCTCTACCGCAAGCGCACTTTTTCATATTACTCCATGCTGCCAAATCACCTATTCGGTATCTTATTAATGGCATTACCTTATTGTCCAAATCAGTAATAACCAACTGCCCTATTTCTCCCTCTTTACAAGGTTCATTTTTATCATTGAGAATTTCCACATACATCCTTTCAATGTTCACATGAAGTCCATTGTGACAATTACACTCTTGTGCAATACTACCAAATTCCCTACTTCCATATCTATTAAATACAGGTACAACAAAAGTATCTTCAATAATTTTTCTCTGAAAATCAAACAATTGCTCAGAAGAACAGATTATTGACCTTAAAAAGGGGAAGTGAATATTGTTCTTTTTGCAATAATCTGCAAGCTCTATTAAAGGCGTAGGGTATGAAACGAGCATTCTAGGTTTTTCTTTTTTCAAAATAGCAACATACCTCATTATGCTTTCAATAGATAAATCATAAGATGATAAAAAGATAAATGGTGTTAGAAAATTTCGAATCTTTATTTTAATTCCCTTATTTCCATAATTATCAAATGAGGCACCCCATAAGCTTGCTCGTGAATGATGTGGCATCGTTTCTGCGAATGTATCTGTTCTGTATTTTGCTGCTTCTCCCCATCCCTGTCTATTTACATCTAAATAGAAATAAAATGATTCTCCTGTTGAGCCACTTGTAGAACTCTTATGGTATTCATATGTGGGAGCATTCTTACTCAGGCATTTCTCGTTGGCCTTCCGATAAAAGCTCTTGTCCGTTATCGGAAACTTATCCAAAATTTCTTTCGCACTCCAGTTTAAATCCATTTTACCCACAATGTCTGAAAAAATAGCAACATTTTTAATTGAATAAAGCAACAGTTTTTTAAGCTTCGCCTCTTGAAGTTCATTCAATTCTGTTAAAGAAAGCCACTGTGTTTTATTTAAATGTTTCTCCCATTTTTTAAAACCCTTGGCCGGAGTAAAAAAGTTTCTATAAATTTTTATTAAGAATAAGCGATAATTCATGCTTTATAAATTTTAATGCTCTTAAAAAGAAAAAATTAACAGAGTACAACTTATACCCATTTGATATTTTTAAATAATTTGAAAAATCCCTTTCACTAGGAGTCCCAAGTATTTTTCCATGAAAAGCAAGTTGACTCATTGGACCGATACGAGGTATCATTTCTGAGAACAGCTTACTTGGTGCTTTTTTCCATTTGCTCGGTAAAGTAAAATAAGTATATCCTAATTCTTTAGCGATAACTATAACTTCTTTTTCGATTCCTCCTCCTGGCCAACAAATACCATCTATCTGATGTCCTAATCCTTCTTCAATGACCTGCTTTGAAACCTGGAGCTCCTCTTTTACCCTAATTAAGTATTCCTCCTTATCTTCATATTTCCCTTTACTGGTATCTGCATTAGCAGTCGCAAACTCTAATAGCTTTTCTCTCCAATTATCTTGTTCAAAAAAGCCTTCCTTTAATGCTACCTCTTCTATTAACTTAATACTGAGTGCTTCATCATTTGGGAAATACTGATGTGTTTCTAATGATTTACCATGCTCATATATTGGAGTACCATAAGGTATCTTTTTCTCCCATTTCTCAGCTCGTGTCAAATAATAGGGTTTCAATTCTGGAAACCTATTCCATAACATCCAAATGGGCCCCCCTACTTTGGTTGCTGCCCCTGGATGCCAAAAGTCTACAATCTTTGGCCCTTTAAAGTACCATGTATGTGTTTTAGCATGTGACTGAATCTCAACCAACCCAGACGCTTCCATTTCTCTCATTTCAGGAAAAGACAGGAATCCTGCACAGCAATCTTTAGCACAATGAGTTTTATGATATTCTGATGAATTTTGACTTCTTCTAATCTCTCTAGGATCTATAAAGTCTGAAGTCATAAAAATTGTTGCTTTCAAATTGTATTTTTTCAGCAAAGCAAAAAGGTGAACCCAATTATCCAAATAACCATCATCATAATTAAGATGAATTAGATTATCCTTTTTATTAAATCGACTCTCATGTGCTTCATGCATGAATAATGACTTGTAACCTTCTTTATGAATTTGGCTTAGTTTATCATTCATCAATGAAATCGGTTCTGATATATACTTAGAACGCCATTGATAATTTTCAAGACCTATAGAATGAAACATTATTGACACCATACCTTACCTAATGATTGGGTTATAATTAAAAGATTCAAATATGTTCTTTTCCAAGCTTTCTTTTATCATTTAGATATATTAAAAAACCTACTGGAATCCCAACAACAAGAAGCTTCTTATTGTTACAATGTGTAACCATTCTTCGTAAGGAATATCTTGCATGAAAGGAACATCTAGAATAACTTATTACGGCCCTTATACGTTTCTGGAAGGTTGCTACTATAGGAATCTCTTCATTTTGTCTTAGAACCTCTCCTTTGGGGTTATACACAATTCTCTTTAATAACATTTTAGGGTCACTTAACCCACCTTTCTGAATTTCTTGATTTCTATAAATTTCGTTGACATATCTTACTAAATATTTTTCTTTCGCCATCCGTCTCCAAATAAGTGCTTCAGGGCTAAACTTTTCATTATCAAACTCAGGCCATGGAAATTTTCTCATTACAGACGTTAGATGACAACCACATTTTTCACCACGAACTTTATACTTTTCCCTTATTGAAATCATGTCTGTATCCATAATATCTTCAGGGTTTTTAATTCCATTCAAATCCCCTGCTTTCCCAGTAACACCTTTTCCTGCAAATCTGGTTAAACCAGCAACTCCAGAAAATTGACTTCTTGATTCTTCTGGTATAGACTCATAATGGTACTTAAATCGCTCTAATGTATGTGGCTCAAGCCAGTCATCACTATCGATATTAAAAAAGAACAATCCATGTGCTTCTTTAACGCCTATGTTTTTAACTTTATGCTTTCCTCTATTAGTAACCCATTTATATCTTATCGGAAAAGTTGCATTTCTCTTTAATCCCTCAATCAATTCTTTTGTACCATCATCAGAACCATCATCAAGAATTAACCATTCAAAATTTTTAAATGATTGTTCTTCTAAGCTTTTATAAAGTCTTGTTAATGTATGCCTTCGATTGTAAGAAGGTGTAAAAACAGTAAAATAATAATTATTCATGTGTAAAGCTTTTACATAAGTTAATATACGCGTTTTGAATTTTCTCTCTATCAAAATTTGATATAATGAAATCTCTGGCATCATTTGCTTTGCTTTCTAATTTATCTGATTTTAATTGTGAATAAAACAAAATGCATTTAGCCAAAGCATCAGTATCCCCAATTTCTATTAAGCTACCAAAAGACTTATCCTTCAATAATTCTGTGGTTCCTCCCACATCTGTCCCTATTACACATGCTCCATTTGCCAAAGCCTCAAGAATGGTATTACTGGAAGCTTCACGTAATGAAGTTGAAACAACAAGACTTGCCTTATTATAGGGAACCTCCTCTGGCTTTACAGATCCAAGGAATAAAATATTCTCTTGCAGTCCTTTCTCTAAAACAAACGCTTTTAATTCTTCCCGCATATCACCATCTCCTGCTATAATCGCATCAATATTTGGATTCTGTTTAATTGCTAGATAAACACCTTTCAAAAAAGTTAATGGATCTTTTACTTCTTTTAATGAAGCTGCAAAAAGAACGATAAACCTATCTTGTTTTGTTTTATAACTTGTTTCAGGAACCGAAACTATATTTGGAATCATAACAGCCGGAATTAGCGCTGAGTCTATTACATGTTGTTGTAATAAAACTAACCCAGCTTTTGAATTACACACTAAAGCATCTGTCTGATTACATCCCTTCTGATATCTTCTTTTTAATTTTTCGTTTGAAGCATATTGAATACCCCTTATATTCCCAATAACAAACGGATATCCCAATTCCGATTTAATCCGATTACAAATTTCTATTGACCCAATTTGAAATGCAATTAAAAAATCAATTTTATGTTTTTTACAATATATCTTTAAAATCCACTCAGAAAATTGGTAAGCATACTTTATACCCCACAGCGGATAAATAATTTTGGAAGAGATTTCGACTTTTGACCTTCCTGCAAAAGAAATATTTGGTGATATAGTGTAAACAAAGACATTGTGTCCTTTATCTATAAAGCCTTTAGATAAATGTCCAACCTGCCTTTCCATTCCACCTACAAAGGTTTGTCCTAATACAATCCCTATATTCATAATTTATAATGATTCAGGTTGTTTTAGAATAGACAAATTTAATAAATCTTTCAAGTGCAGATATTGAGGCCAGTAGTTTCCATTAACAAAATTCAAATTTTCATCCCAATACCCCGAACATTTATATATCGCTTCATCGTTATAACCATAACTATATTCACAAAAAACGGGGTTATTTTTATCATCATAAAGGAAATCGTAAGACATCGTTTCAAATCCAAAATATTCTGAAATTTCGAGTGCCTTTTTTACACAACGGATATCAATAGCTTTTGAATTATAATCTATATTCCCACTACCTGAAGAACGAAAATCATTTGGCCTGTTAATACGTCTAAAAGCAAATACCCTATTTCCAATTGTAGTAACACGAGTATCGAAACCATTGTTTGGCATATATTTTTGAAGAAATAAATAATTTCTTTGAATACTCCAATTTTTTATTAAATATCGGTAGCGGATATCTTTTCTCTTAAATAACTTCATTCTTGTTGTTACAAGATATCTTTGAATTTTTAATAAATGTTTAGAAAGTTCAAACGTCTTACTAAAAGTATTTATAGCAATACCTCTTTTAAACATTTTTCTAGTAAGTTGGAGTAATTGCTTCCTACTCTTAATCAAAATAACGTTTGATGACCCAGCTCCTCCCCCTAATTTAAAAACAACTGGGAGCTTTATTTCATTGGCAAGCCTTAAAGCTTCTTTTTCTTCGTAAACAATCCAACTTTGTATAATTGGAAAATTTGCCGCTTTCATTTGAAAAAATTGTTTTAGTTTATTATCGAAAGACCATATAATATTACTACTTGGAAAACAAGGTATTTTTAATTGTTTTTCAATAACCGGTAAAATATCATATGCTGGTTGTTTGCTGACATCTGCTAAACCAACATACCAAACTATTGCATCGAAGCTTTTAAGCTTAAGCATAAAATCAGGATCGCTAGAACAAAATCTTATTACATCAATTTTGTTGTGCTGAAGTATTTTTTCATAACGGCTATGACGTAATGAAAAATTGTATTTTGGTTCAAAATGTATACCTACTCTCATATTTCAAATTCCTTAATTTTACTACTTAACCACGTCTCTATAACCTCCCTATGTGTTTCACATCGTAACATACTTAACTGACTTTTTGTTTTATTTGGTTGAAATATAAATCTATCAAGTTTAAGTTTGTTCAATAAATTGAAAATTCTTTTGTTAATTCCACCCAATTGACGTTCATATTTCCATCCTTCTCTAGCACATTCAATAATCCATTTCTCCTTAACTTTAGCTTCACTTAAAATTAACTTTGACCTCACATTGAATAATTCCATATACTCTTTTTCTTCGTCCTCACACATTTTTATCACACCTCCTTCGGGTAATTGATTAAAAAAAATAAGTTTCCAATCTATTTTATTTTTAGCTAAATTCAGGTTAATCAAAAAGCCTGAATTCCAGTCTTTAGTTTTATTATTCCCGTAATTAAAAATAAAATTCCCCTGACCATAAAAAATCGGAATGTTTTTATAAGTTTCTTGGCAACCTATGATATGGGTATGCTGGCATATGACCACCGAAGCTCCGTAGTCTGCATAAAATCGTGCTAATTTTTGTAAATTCGGTGTCGGCAAATTATAGTGTTCCTTTCCTCCATGGATGAAAACTATAAGGTGATCAAATTCTGTCTTTTCCTTAGCTTCTAAAAACCCAATTTTATCAATTGGGTTTGCTCCAGACTTAGAATTGGAAACAATACTCCATTCAAACTCAGACACTCCATAGAACCCTATTTTTAACCCAGCAATTTTTTTAACGAAAATTGTATTAGCTTCATTTAACGAGCTACCTGATCCAAAATAATCGATCTCATTTTTTTCAAGGGCTGTAAGAGTATCATTATAGCCCTCTTCACCAAAGTCAAGAATATGATTGTTTGCTAAGTTAACAAGACTAATACCAATGTTTTTTATACCATTTATGGTTTTTAATGAAGCTTTTATGTTTGGTCCAGACTTCAATTGTTTTTTATTGGAACTTGTTAATGGACATTCTAAATTGGCTACAAAAAAATCTGAATGAATTTCTAAATTATTTAATATGGACGAAACCTCCCCTATTTCAAAAAGAGGTTGGTTTTTTGACAAAGGAGCCAAATCTCCGGCTATTATAATATCACTCATAATTTAACTATTTAAATTTTATAAAAGATGTAACAAATCCCAAATACACCCAATGCAAAAACAAACCATAATTCCATCTCCCAAAACCTACTAATAATATTATAATCATTGATGCTATCAATACAAAATATATGCCCTTTTCCCTTTTTGATTTGCCTCTTCTTTCCTTAATTAATTCTTTTGTAATAAGTATGTTAGCTAAGAAATATAAGATAAAACCCATAGCTCTAGTTTCAGCGAACATAGATATCTTTTCAGAATGGGAATTGAGCCGTATTTTAAAATACTCATTTTGATTACGTAAACCTATCACCGAATGTTCTTCAGAAGTTTTTGCACCATAGCTGAATTATTTCATCTTTTTTAGATACCCTATAATTATCCCAAAACAAGCGAAGTAATGAGAAAATTCATATGTCCAAGCTGTTATGTTTATAAAAATAATTGCAACAAACCCACCGATTAATACAAGTATTATGCTTCGATTATTTTTATTTTTTCTCCAACTATTGTAAAGATTTAGTGAAATCCATAAATAGAAAAATAAAAACAGTGAGCTCCCAATAATGCCTCCCTCGGTAATTTGAACAATATACTCACTATGAATACGATAAGAAGATTCTGCTATTTTTGGGAAATTATTTAATCCAATTCCAGCAATTGGTTTTTCAAGAAAGATGCTCCAACCTTTAATATAAAAATAGGCTCTATCCCCCAATAAATTTAGTGTTTCGTTATCAGTTGTATTATATTCCATACCTGATTCCTCAATGGTAGTAAAGCGTTTACCCATAGTTGTATTGTTCAAGGCAAAATTGATACTCCAGATTGTAATTAAGCTCAAAACCGCTACTTGTACAAGTTTCTTAGGTGATAGTTTAATTTGCGAAAGGATTATGAATGTTAACATTATTACTGCTGCACCAAAAGCTTTACGAGTGGCACTTAACACGATTATAAGAAATGCAAAGAGAATACAAAAAAATAGATTTTGTTGTTTTAACCATTTATGTGCAAATAGCAAACCCGAATAAAAAATAATAAACATGATATTTAAAGGTCCCATATTACCAAAGGCACCAACATTTTGTTCTCCACTAAATCCAGAATAATTATCAACCAATATTAATATGAACAGTCCGTATATTATGAATGTGCTTAGTAAAACATATAAAATTTTCTTGGGAGCATAGTACAATTCGACAGAAACGATTAGCATTACTGTGAAGGGTGTAAAGAGTCTTAAGACAAGGTACCATAAAAAAGGTAAATCTCCATTATAACCTGTAATTATTAAATTAATAGCTGAGTAAATAATCCAAACACCCCAGAAAATAATTGGCTTTGATAAAGAAAATCGTTGAAATCTTGAATTTGTAATAAAATTTAGGAGAAAAACAAAGATTGTTAAATAGACAACAAGACGTCCTTTGGAATCCAAAGTGAATATGGTTTCATGTATTGGTCCCCATAAAAGGACAAATATGATATAAAAATAATTAAGCAAATAAGTTAAGTTTCGCATACTTTACTTCATATTTTTAAGAACATAAATAAGTCTTTCTCGAACAGAAATCACCTGCTACAATTATTTTAATCATTTTCTTCCAATTCTTTTATAAACTTGATTAACTAGTTTTAATATTATTTGTTTTTCTTTTGGGAAAATAGCTAGACTCATGAAATATACAACAATGCATATCGAGATTGTTGAGAATGACCAAACAATAGAGCTATGAATTTGTAGTAAAAGATATGCCACTATCCCCATAAAAACAGAAACCAAAAGTTCAGGGGCTATATTTCTTAACATCTTCCAAGGTGAAAGTGTTACCAGATAATAGGTTATTATTAGGTTAACGAATATTAATTCAAATCTTACCAAGGAACGCACCCAAAATAGAACTTCAAAACCATAATCTGCTGAAAAAATGATTGCTGGAATTAATACGACTAAATGTAATAACTGAGCAACAACAGACATTCTTGGTTTTCCTACAGCTGGATAAATAATTGTACTAAAACGAGAGAAAATAATAGTTATTGCACTCATTAAACCCCATATGCCAATAAAGTCAGATGCCTCAGTCCATTGCTCTCCTAACAAAATCAGTGTTATCAAATCGCTAAACATAAAAATCCCAACACCCAATGGAATTAAAATTATACTTGTCATTTTTTGGAATTTAAGCAGCATTTTTTTTAATTCTTCTTTATCATTTTGCAATCTGGACAAAGTAGGCAACATTATGGGTAGAATAGTTGCTGTAATAATGGCTGTAATTTGGCCAACAGTTGTTATTGAAGTTTTGTATAGGCCTAAGTAGTATTCGTTTAAGGTAACACCTATTATAAAGATGTCTATATAACTTGTTGCCCAAACCAATACAGTATCAAATAACACCCAACTGCTAAATGAAAGCATCTTTTTTAATCGTTTAATGCTATAATACCCGTTTGGCTTCCATTTTGATTTTATAGTTAATATAATTGCATTTGATGTGTGTACTAAAATTGTTCCAATAATTAAAGCCCAATAATTTTTTAAAAATATGGCCAAAGGGATAGTTATTACGAGGGGAATTAAAATTCCTGCTAACCTCACATAAAACAATGTTTTAAAATCAAAACTCCGTTTGTATAAAGCAACTTGAATACTTGAAAATGCCGCAAGTGGAATGGAAACACATGCTATTGCAATTACATTTCCTAATCCCGGGTTCCCAACCATATTAGCAAGTGATTCCCTAAAAACAATAATTATTCCCCATAAAATCAGAGATATGGCCAAGTTGGACAAGAATGCAACATTAGTTGTTTTATATTTATCATCATCATTCTCAAATTCGTACTGGATTAAGTATTTTTGAAACCCAGCATCACTGAAAATTTGAGTAAAACTGATAATCATGGTTACAGTTGCTACAACACCAAAAGCTTCCGGCGTTAGCAAACGAGCCAACACCATGGTTGTAATTGGTGCTATAAGTTTTGCCGCTATTTCAGTTAATGATGACCATTTTGTGGCATTGGCAACCTTTTTATTAAGCTCTGACATATTTATCCAATAAGAAATTTACCAAATTTGGTTCCTGAAACTTTCTAATGATTTTCATGGGTATTTGGCAATACTGTATTAAATTTGAGATTAATCTTTATTGTATTTTGCAAAATAAATGCTATCCATAAAAGTAATACTGGAGCCGTAATTGCAAACATCCTGGATTCTGCAGATCCTAAAGTACTTCCTCCCAAATAAACCAAAGAAAAGAGTATTAAAAAACGAATTCCAAAATTTATTTTATGCCAATATTTATAAGTTGGAACAAGAGAAAATAAAAGCAGGACGATGATAATTCCATTTAATGGAGTAAAGAATAGTGAACGTGGCTTTTGCAAATTGTAAGAATATGGATTATTTAAAAGTATTCGTCCAACGTTGCTGATCCAATTTTGTAAAAATTTCACCGGATGTTTTTTTATATTGTTAATCGCTATACTTTTTAATTTATCATCTTGTTGGATTCTATTATAATTCTCAATTTCCTCCCAAACTTTAAGATGATTGGAAATATTTGAATCATTGTATACATATATTCCGTTTTGTTCAAAAGTTGATTTCTGTTTCAAGCTCTCAAAGGATATATAACTTCCATATTCTCCTTCGTAAGGCGTACTCATCCAATATAAATTAACACCCCCAGAAGTAGCCCAATAAAAAATCTTGCCTGTGTGATAATAAGTATACGTTAAATACGGGATAGTTAATCCAATTGAAATCAATAAAATCATCAACACCCTGGATAAGTTAGCAGACTTTTTGTTTATCAACCATAAAATAACTGAACCAAAAAGCAAAAAATAAACAACATAACCAAAAATAACTTTTGTTAATATTATAAAACCTAAAGTGATTCCTGAAATAATAAGATATTTTTTGACTTTTTCTACTTCAATAGAAGTAAAAGTCTTTACCACACTATAGGTGAGCAATGCCACAAGAAATGAAGTAAATACTTCAGGGCTAATTGCTCTCATACTAATAAAAGAATTAATATAAAAAGCCCAAAACAGACTTGTTAAAACTGCAATCCTTTGTTGAACAAGCAGTTGCAGAGATTTAAATATTAGAATAATAGAAAAATAGTAAAGCAATGCATTAAGGAGAGTAATGCAAATTAGAGGTAACTTAAAAAGTACAAATGGTATTAATATGATTGGATATCCAGGACCATTGGGGATCGATCCATTATCGTTCAATGGCTCTTTAAAATCAACGGTTAAAAGATACTCAGCCCATTTTAAGTACATACCTTGATCCCCATAATTGACATCTCTAGAAAATACCGATACATAAATAATGTACAAAATTAAAAAAGGGAAAAAAAGCACATATGGGTTTTTAGGGAATTTTATGCTTCTCATTATTTTAATATATTAAAGTTAAAATATCTTTGATTTATTTTTATAATTAGTCTCTGCAAGAAAAAGTCAATTACTTTGTTATACTCGTTTTAAAAACAGTCATTTACAAAAGTGATTCCGATTATTATCGGAACCTTGTCCCGAGAATAATCGGGATTCAAAACTTCACAATCCTCGTACTTGAAGCTTTCTTATCAAAGACTTGAAAATTATGTAGTTTTCTTGTCGGCACTAATAAGATATTTATCATCGCTCAATTATCGCTGTTTTTTTTTATCGATGTCGACAAGTGAAATAGTTCTTCGAAATATCTTTTGCTTTGAAGTGACAGAAAACCTAAGGATAGCATTTGTATAGCAGCCAGAAATGTAATTCCTCCAACTATGAATGTTTGAGGATTATTCGCAAATTGTTTAGCCAAACTAAGAGAAAAAGAATTTAATGTTGAACCCTCTAAAGTAATTGATTGTTTAAAATCTTTTAGAGTATCAATAAGTAACCAGATAAGTTCAAACAAAGAGAGAAACATTAAAACACTTCCAATACCAAGAAAAAAGATGTATGGCCTAAAAATAAAGGCAGCCATAATTCCAGAAAAGAACGCTTTAATTATTCGAATACTTGAAGTTCTTTTGTCCAAAAATTTATTCTGTTCTGTCCAGTCAAGATGTGCCGGTATTTCTATTATTCTGGCCCGAACAATCATTGCTTTATACATGATCTCAGGATTTATCTCGTAGTCTGTCGTTTTTAGGTTTATATTTCGAATAAAATCAGCTTTGTAAGCTCTTACCATTCCAGTATAAGTATGGTACTTCTGCTGTGCAGAAAAACGCATGAAACGATTCAACCATAAACTCATTACTTTTCTAAGAAACGGAACATTGGTAACTTTGCCCCCTTTCATATAAGGTGAAGCTAAAACCATATCACAGGAAGTCTCCATAATTTTATCAACCATGCTGCCAATATGTTCAACAGAATAGCTAAGATCAATATCCATCACAACTATAATATCTCCCTTGGTATTACAAAATCCGGTTTGTAATGCCCTGCCCAGATTTAAATTGCATGGGTGATGAATTACCTTTATGTTGCTATAATTGTTCTCAAGATTATCCGCAATTTCTCCTGTTTTATCATTGCTCCCATCATCAACAATAACAATTTCCCATTTGTATTTAGTATTGGTTTCTAAATAATTGATAATAGCATTAACATTTACCTCAAGAATGGCCTCTTCATTATAACAGGGTAAGATTATTGATATAAACGGTATTGTCGTTTTATTAAGAAGTGTTTGTTGCATAATAAAGATTTTATTATTTTTTTATTAGTGAAACTCAATTTTGAGCTCGTTTTAAAAACTCCTCAAAATTGTAAGTTGAAGTAATCCTGCATTTTTTAGCGGGATCTAGGTGAATATCACGTCCCTTAGGTCGATTCCTGTTATTGAGTTCAGGGCTTGCTCTGAGGTTTAATATCTTTTATATAGCGCCCAAAATAAGTCTTCTGAAGGATAGGGTAGCATCACATTATCAGGAATTAATTTTAAAAATACAGTAGCCCAATTCATTCCTTTAACTTCCATAAGTTTATGACTTATTAGTGATTTTGCATGTTTAGAATGAATCTTTTTTTTCGGTGTTCCCTGATCAATAAGTAAATTCTTATGACTACTCATATAATGATTTAAAATTTTTTTGCTGAAATAGTTTAAGGTACTCGGAGGGCAGTATTCATGCCAGTATTTTCCAAATATTCTAGAGGTCCAACTGTCTTTGTCCCATGTTTCAATGAGTATGAGGCCTCCTGGATTAAGAGAATTGGAAATTTTGTTCATTGAACAGTTAAGGTCATAAAGATGTGCCACTACCTGGATGATAATAATTAAGTCAAATTTTTCTTTTAGTTCTATGGTTTCAATTGTACCCTGTTGTAAGTTTAATCCCAAATTTTGCCTCCCATAATCTACCATAGATTTGTTTGGTTCTATTCCAGTCCCATTCCACCCTTTGTTTTCAAAGCCTTTTAAAATAAAGCCTGCGGCAGAACCTACGTCCAAAACTTTACCTGGAGCAATATGTTTACTAATTTTATCCGCATAATATTCACCTCTTTTTATCAGCATGTCCTTTTCTAAGGTATAATCATCGTATCCTACGCCACCTTTAAAAAAATAATCATCTGAATATATATGATCCACTCCCTGAGCTGTTGGCTCATAGTCAGTGAACAAATGATCACAATCTTTACAGTGTAAAATTGAATAGCCATTTTTAATAAACCTGAATTCTGCATTATTTTTCGAACAAACGGGACAATTCATTTTATCAGGTTTTAATATTTTTACTAATCCATAATTTCATTTTGGATACTTTCTATTTAAGTGATTATAAAGACGAATTAGTTAAAAAGCTTAACTGTCATATTGCTGTCTAGTGAAGTCTAGAACTTTCAAACAAATAATCAGTCACTGGTTTTGCCAATTCCAACCTCTTCATCTTTAAAGTACTGAGGGCGACTCTTAACTTCATTAAATATTTTTCCGATATACAAACCAATAATTCCCATAAAAACAAGTTGAAGGCCCATAGACAGTATAATCAGTGTTATTGTTGAAGGCCAGCCTTTGACAAACTGGAAATTAAATGCAAACATGCCTATGACCACATATGCCAAGTAGAAAATAACGATACATAAAAGTATCAGCCCAAAGAAAAAAGGGAGCTTTAGAGCGAAGTTAGAAAATGAAAATAATCCATCAGAAGCAAGACGAAGTGATTTACTGAAAGTATAAGACCTTGTACCGGCAATTCGTTTATCTACATGTGATGGAATCGTGACTGTTTTAAAACCTACAAAATGGACTAATCCCCGATAAAATTTATGATATTCAGGCATTTTTAGGATAGCATCTAAACTCTTTCTTCCCATTAATCTAAAGTCAGATCCATTAGGTGTCAATTTTACTTCTGACCATTTATTAAAAACAGAATAAAATGTTTTTGACCATATCATATAAAAAAGACCTGTATCTCTATTTTCCATCTTAGAAGTTAAGACAACTTCAAAGTCTTCATTCTCCCATAAATCAAGCATTTTGGGAATCATTTCCGGTGGATGCTGCATGTCTGCATCCATACTGATTACTGCATCACCGATAGTATGACGTAACCCGCAATCTAATGCTGCTTGATGACCCATATTTCTTGACAGTTTTATTCCTTTTATATAATTGTTGACCTTGTTATATTTCCGGACTACATCAAATGTATTATCCTTGCTCCCATCATCAATAACAATTATTTCTAATATATATTCTTTCTTTTCAAATAGTGCTAATAATGAATCCAAAAGAAAGGGCAGACTTTCTTCCTCATTGTATGCAGGAATTACAATGCTAATTGTTTTCATACTTCAGTGGTATTAACATCGGAAAATTTAAGTAAATTAATTTTGTTTGATTCGATATAGAATTTAGTATCTAAAGATGTTGCAGCTTTGAGTTCATCTTCCCAGAGGAAATTGTTATATGAAGTTGGTAATTGCTTAACCAGGTAATCACTATGATATCCCGGATGCAACATGATTTCACTCGTTCCAGTTCTTAAATTTGAAAGTATAAATTTTAATCTATCAACAGTTACACTTCCTGAAAACTGCATTCCGACCATAAAATCAGTAGTTTGAATCTGCGTATTTCTAAGTGAAAAACGGCAATAAGATCCTAAAATGGAAAACGGCAGAAGATAAAACATCCTTTTGTTTAACCATAAACGGTCAGGAAAGGTCATTTTAGGTAGCCTAACATAATTAATTTCATGACGCTTACATAATTTCAATACGATTTTCCATATTCCGGGAAGCAAATGAAGATGCTGAGTAGAATTAAGAAATGGTATCGTATTAAAATGTGATTTAAATTTGCCAATTTGAAGCTCAAACTCTTCCTCCAGTTCTTTGAAATTAATATTCCCTTTTAAATAGCATTTTAAGAAATCATGCCAATCTCGCCTTAGGCAAATTCCATTTTCAAAATATGCGGTTTTAGAAGTTATAGTTGAATGAATATTTCTTAAAGAGAAGCCTTCAACAATTGAAAGGTGAATGCCAACTTCTAAGCCAGGGTTATCTTTAGCTATTGCTATACCTTCATCTGTAGAAGGTGCGTTCATAAGCAAAGCTGAACACGTAACTAACCCATTTTTATATGCTTCTAATATTCCCCTGTTTATAGAAGGGTCTAATCCCAGGTCATCAGCAGTAACTATAATCGACTTCATTGAATTGAATATTTCTCTTCTTATCTGAGGTAATTCAGGTTCCCGTTTTGATTGAATCTCTTAGGTCATAATAAATAAAATCAACCCTTTCCCAGTAAATTATTATTAAGCAGGTAATAAGAAGAAATATATTTATATAAAACAATCCTGCGTAACTGACAAGATAAAAGAGAAAAATCAATAAAGCAGAAGTGTCTAATTTTTTTAAATATTTAAGCAAAATTAAAATACTTAATAAATGCACAATAGCATAATTACGTTGCCCACTTGGATATATTATAAGCGCAACAGTGAGTAATATCACGAAAAATATTCCAAACATTTTCTGACTATTTTTATTTTGATAGATAATGCCACCAAAAATAAATACTAACACCCCTGATGCAATATAATAAATGATTTTGGCAAATGACTTATTTTCAGGCATTGCCCTAAATAATTGAGCAAGTAATGACTGATTATTACCTTCCGTAAAAAGCCACGCAGGTTCTCTAAGTGTTGGATTATTTAAAAAGTATTCGATAAATGGATCAATTCCAAAAGCCATTGCTGTTATTGAGCAAATAATCAAACAACTTAGAATGAAAAACAAGATGGCCTTATCCTGTCTTTTGATAATCAGATACATGAAAAGTATTGCTGCGAATGGTTTGACAAATATAGCAACAGCAAGAAATACACCCCCAAATGGCTGATCCCTGTATTTATAAAAAAGCAAAAGAAAGAACAAAAGAATGAATAAAATTTGGGTGTAAAAAATAATATTAGCTGTCCAACTGTATGTCAAAACCAGGATTGTTGATATCATAATACTTTCGAATCCTATTCTTTTAAAAAATAAATTTCTTATTAAAAAAATACTTCCCAATAAAAAAAGATTGTTTATTAAAGTCCAAATTATCAAAGCATTATCATAAGAAAAGGATCCTAGTATTGAGAATAATAATAGAGTTGGAGGTGGATAAGGACAACCAACGTCAATTACTTCTCGAATAAATTCGGCATTTAGCTGAAAAGGTATGTTAAGAGTTGTAAGTATGGTATGGTAATCACTTGGATTGTAAAAATTCATTCCTTTTGCGGCAACATTACCATAAAGAAAAAAGCAAGTAAAATCCCAATGTCTAGGCCCATATTGTATATAACTAAAGGCTATAAAAGCAAATATCGAAGCAGCGAATATAGAAATTAATGAAACCCTTGATAAATTACCTATCTTACCTTCATTCTTGAATTTATGAAAGCTAACATATGCAATTAGTGTAAATACAGGTATAAAACTATCTGCGTTAAAAAGTCTACAATAACCAAATCCAAGAATAAGTATAAGTCCTAAGGTGATATGTGCAAAAGTTGGTTTCAAATACTTATACATACTATTTTTAGTTTTTTGAAATTATATTTAACTTATGAAGAATTTTGTAATTATAAGTTAATTAACTTTTCCCTGCGGGCACGTCCTTAATATTTAATTTCTGTCTGATTAAACCATCAGCAAAATTTAACATTGGAAGAACTTCAAAGTCTTTCTTGATTCGATTCAGTGTGTACTTAAATACGTCAATTTTTTTTTCTGTCGGAAGATTCATTCCCGGGAAAAATGCCAATTGCGGAACTTTATCTCCACTTATCAAGTCTAAGGGATGAAGTAAAATGCTTGGCGATGTTTTAGTGATTTTGCACATTAAAAGTGAAAAATTCAGATAAGCTTTCATCAACAACATTGAAAATCCACTAATGAAAATTAAATAACTCAAATGGAATGGAATTTTAAATACAGGTATTGTCGTCACGGGAATTTCGAGTAAACTAGACCCATTCTCCAATTTCCAATTAAATGGTTTCAGAGAATAAAATCCTTCTTTAAAAGAACCAAAAAGTTCCTTCCTGCTTTCACGTTCTTCTTTACTCAATTTAGATTTCCAGAAATAATACCTCCTCATAAGCGGTGAAATATAAGTTGGAAGTATAGATGCATCAAAAATATAATCTCTTTTCGCTAATACTTCCAACAAATCATTACTCCAACTAAATCCCGGTCCTCTGAAACACCTGGTCTTTTGACCGGTAGCTTTCAGAATTGCATCCTCGGCAAGAATAATTTCTTTCTCTATTTTTTCTTTTGTGTAAGTTTTTAGCCAGGATTCGTGATGAAATGAATGATTGCCAATTTCATGTCCACGATCAATAATACTTTTTAGTATTTTTTGATTTTTCTCAAATACAGCATCCTGTCCAACAATAAAAAAGGTGATTTTGATATCCATTTCATCCAATAAATCGAGAAAAAATGGGACAACTATATCTAAATAGGAAGGATATAAATCCCAGCCATCGTCTCCATGTACTTTCATATACGACCATTGATCATCAAGGTCTAGTGACATGCTGGCAAGTGGTTTATTCATATTGGCTTTAATTATTTTACAGTTCGGTTTGCAATTCTATATTGAAATTAGTCATAAAATGGTTGACATGTTGTGTTGCCGTATTATTGTTAAGCGTTTCATTTACAAACTGTGAGGTATTGAGCACATAAAAATCAGGATGTCTGGTCCTAATTTCAGGGATAATTTCGGAATAATTTAATACCTGCAGTGGTTGTACTTTAAATGCTTTATTAATATGGATTGAATGTATCTCTTTCTTATCAAAATCAGGATACAATTTTTGTACTCCTTTCAAAAATATTACTTCTAATTCTTCATCAGTAAGTGACCAAAACGGGTCATCTGCTGTGGCATATTTCGGAAAGTAAGTGATGTACTCGCCATTAGTCTCTTCCAGGTCAACGACTGTACTCATTCCAATTACACCAGTAAATGGTATTTCCTTATCGGCAATATTTAATACATAATAAGGTGTTAAAGGGGTATCTGTAATCATCACCATACAAATTACACCAAGGTATTCCACGGCTTGGTTATTTTTAGAAATTTCAAATAAATCAGGTGAAGCTATCTTTCCCAAAACACTTAAAGGAGCAGTAAATATTAGCTTGTCAAAATGTTCCTCTTTATTGTTATAAAAAATTCTTATTCCTCCTGATGCATCCGGAACTATTTTCACCACGGAACAGCTTAATACCAATTCAGAGCCTTTTTGAAGTAGTATCTCTTTCAATCGGTCGAAAACAGTTTTATAACCTCCTGAAACGTAGCCCATATGCTCTTTTTGAGCGGCGGAACTGCGGGCCTTGAAGAGTCTCGTAATATATGACCAGATAAATACTGCGGAGACGCTTTCATGGTTTTTTCCTAATTTTGCCAGTAATAAGGGAGACCAAAATTTTTCATATGTCTTTCTTCCACCAATTTTGATCAACCAATCCTTGGCGGATATTTTTTCAAGGTTTTTCCAATTTTTGATCTTTGAGCCGTAGAAGATGGTAAACCCCAACCTAAATTTGTCTAAAAGACTTAAGGGCGGAAAAAGTAAGAATTCCTTAGAACTGCTTATCGAATAGAATTTATTTTCCACATAATATCCGGTCATGGAACGTCTCCACCGCAATTTTTCCTCTAATCCCAAATCTTCCAGTAAGTCGATCAAATGACTGTCAGAAGGTAAAATAACATGATAAAACCTATCCCAGATAAAAGATCCGAAGTTATGGTATGTAGCTAATCCACCGGGTTGAATATCGCGCTCAAAAACTTTGACCTTAGCTTTGGTTTTTGAGATTTTGTGTGCTAATACAAGGCCCATAAAACCACCACCAACTATACCAATTTTCATTTGTGCCATTTAAAATTTAGATTATACGCTTATTGGTAGAACTTTTTTTGCCAGTCAATGGTAACTTTCAATCCTTCTTCGAGTTCCCATAAAGATTTAAAATTAAGGGTTTTACGTATTTTTGATATATCAGGAACCCTACGCATTACATCCTCATAATTACCAAATTGAGAATAAGGAATAAGATTTAATTTTGGTTCTGAATCTTCGCCATTTATTAGTTTCCAAATTAATATTGCTAGATCTCTTATTGTGATTTCTGCAGAGGATTTTGAACCAGTATTGAATATTTCGTTATTTGATTTTTCATTCTCAACACATAAAACCAATGCACTGACTGTGTCTTCAACATAAGTGAATGTTCTGGTTTGAGATCCATCACCATGTAACTCTATTGGTTCATTTTTTATCGCTTTTTCAATAAATACTGACTGTGGTCCTCCCCACCAAGTGAGATTTTGATTTGGTCCATATGACCCAAAAAAGCGGGTTATGGTATAATTTAAATTGTGTTCTTCGTGATTAGCAATAATATAATGTTCACCATACATTTTTGAAAGCGCATATGCCCATCTTTTTACTGTTGTTGGACCCAATAATAAATCAGACTTTTCACTAAATGGAATTTTAGGATTTTTCCCATAAACATCTGATGTTGATGCGAAAATTAATTTTGATTTGTCCAAGAGGCATTTCTGAACTATATTTCTTAGCATAAGATAATTTTCGTCGAGAGTGCGTAAAGCATTTGAATATCTGGGAATTTTTTGAGAAGCCAGATGAATAATAATATCTACTTTTATTTCGTTCAAAATAAGAGGATTTGCGATATCTCCCAATATAAATTCAAATTTTGGATTATTCATAAGTGGTTCAACATTTCGCATAAAACCATAAGCCAAATTATCAATTCCAATAACGGAATGGTTTCCTTCTAATAGTCTGGCAGCCAAATTTGAACCAATAAATCCGGCAGCACCTGTGATAAGTATTTTCATGAGGGGTTTATTAAGTGTTATATTGGAATCAGGACTTAAAATATAATTCCCATTTTTAAATATTCTATAATTCTTCTTTTAAATTCGGAGCTCTTGTAAATATTGTAAGTTCCTCAATATTAATTATACAATTCTCGAAAATTGAAAAATGACCATATCTTTATTTAAAATAATTCATCTAAAAATGGATCATATTCATGCCCATTTAATTTGTTGACCGAATTCTTTTACCTGTTTTTGAAACTGATATGCTTGCAACAAATTCGATTAATCTTGGAATCTTAAATAATGCAAGCTTACTCCTACATCTAGCCAATATTTTCTTTTCGACTGATTTTTGATTTAATAATTCATCAATAACAACAACTAATTTGAGCGATTCGCCTAACAAGTCATCTTCTATAGTTTCAACCTTACAATCCTGAACCTCAGCCACAGAAAGAACAACTTCTTCTACTTCTCTAAGACTTATTCTTTTCCCGCCAATTTTAACAATCTCCATTTTACGAGCTACGATATAAATATACCCTTCACTATCTATAATTCCTAAATCTCCAGTGCTCAACCAACCATCGTTCAAAATCTCGTTTGTTCCTTGAGGATCTTTATAATATCCTAACATAATGTTTCCACCTTTTGCTACAATTTCCCCAGTTTCACCTATTTTAACTTCTTCACCTTCCTCATTCATCAATTTCAAAACTACATTTGTAATTGCTTTTCCAACCGAACCTATTTTTCTCAGAACCATTTCAGGAGGTAAATATGACAAGCGAGCAGTTGCTTCGGTTTGTCCATACATTGTAAAAAACTTAACGTTTGGCATCAAAGAAACAAATTCTTCAATAAAAACATTATTTAGTTTGCCACCTGCTTGTGTCACATAAACTAAATCTGGAAAATCCCTTGATTTAAATATATTTGATTTTTTTAACATCATCTGAAAATGGCTTGGAACTCCAGAAAAACCGGTACATTTATAGGCTGACAAATCACTGAAAACTGTTCCTAAAAACATAAATGTATTATTCAAAACTATAGATGCTCCTGCTTTTAAATGTGTATGCAAAAGTGACAATCCATAACAGTAATAAAACGGCAATACTACAAGTAAAATATCATCCTCTGTTAAATCCAAATAGCCTAATATAGAATCTGTATTTGAAATAATGTTTTGGTGAGAAATCATCACACCTTTTGGTTTCCCTGTTGATCCGGAAGTAAAAATTATTTCTGCCAGATTTTCACTGTCAAAATCAATTAAGAAATCGCTTATTGAATTATTTTTAACAATCTTTTCAAAAGAGTCTTCATCAATAATACTCCTAAATATATTTAATTCTAGTTTTGAATTAATTCGTTTGCCACAAAATATAATTGAACTTTCGGTTGTGTTAGCGATAAAATTAAAATTTCCTTGTTCAATAGAAAAATCTAATGGGACACAAACATTACCTGATTTAATAATCCCCAAATAGACGGTTATAAAAAAAACCGAATTTTGATTGATTAATATAATATTCTGGTTCGTCCCATAATTCTCCTTTAAAAAGGATGCAATCTTCAAACTATTATTATACAGTTCTTTAAACGAAATAGTTTCCTTATTCCCAAGAACAAAATCTTTTTCAAGACCTTTTGTTTCTTTAAAAAAGTAATCAAAAACGTTCACTATAAATTATGTCTGGGATTAGAAATTATCATCAATTAACTGTCAATTAAATAAATTTATTAAAATATGGGCCTCATTCTTAAGTAATCAGTTGTTTTTCTTTTACGTTCAAAATTCCTGTATATATTTTCAATCTCTTCTTCAGTTTTATCCATTACTTTTCCGACTTCAGCTGCGGGGTATTCATTTTCCCAACCATACCAAATTAAATCCATACTTTCAAAAGGCATTTGATAAAAATAATCCTCTTGAGTTTGTTCAGCAGAGAAAGTGTCTGTAGTTGGCGTTCGTTCAATGATTTCTTGTGGGATACCAAGAAATTCTGCTAACTGATAAACCTGGGTCTTATATAAATGCGCTATTGGCATCACATCGGCTGCACCATCCCCATGTTTTACAAAAAATCCCTGTTCTACTTCATGTTTATTAGGAGTACCAATAACTGCATAATACAATCTCTCTGCATGATAATATAACATGCTCATCCTGCTTCTTTGTTTAAAATTTGTCGCAGCTACAATTTGCAAATACTCTCTGGCCGGCAACAACTTGCTGGCAACTTCATTATTAGGCTTTACAACCGTAATAGAAGAGATTGCAGGCATATTTTGATTTATATCCTGTTTGATTTCGATCTTAGCTTTATCCTTTTCAGGATCAAAATCCGGAATAACGTTTGATATAGCTTCATCCCTTCTGTGGTAACAACCAAAACCATCTAATGCCAAAGTTATATTTTCAACTAAGGTGTCAACCCCAAATTTCGAGGCAAGTTTTCTTGCTAACATTTCGCTGTCTCCACTTGAATCTTGTTCAGGCAACATAATTCCCAGAACTCTTTTAGGGCCAAAAGCCTTTGCAGAAAGGGCCAAAACTACAGAAGAATCAATACCCCCACTTATACCCACTACAGCTCCTCTTCGCTGTAACTTATTCGCAACATCACTTTTTAGTTTTTCAATAATCTCATTAGATATTGATTCAATATTATTAAACTTTAAAATGTCTTTTGAAAATGGTCTGCGTTCTTTCGTTTTCATATGTTAAGCTTTGATTAATCAATCACAATTTTATCAAATTGTAACAAATCTTCCTCTTTTAATTCAGGAGTTGATCTATTAACAAAAAGATCATTTAATATTTGTACTGATAAAATTCCGGTTAAGGCCATATTATCAATTTCTGAAACTTGTTTATTAGTATTCATTATTTTTATCAAACGAGTAACATGGCCTGTGTTAAAAATTCCTGACTTTTCAATCATATGCTCAGAAAGCATTTCTTTCAAATAAATCGGAAGTTTTTCAAAATCAAAAGCGCTCTTGATAGGAGCCCTATAGGCTTGTTTTGACCTTTCCAAAATTTCATTTGGCATCCGGTTCTTCATCATTTTCTTTAACAAATACTTTTCATTTAATCCATTTAGTTTTAGATCAGGAGATAAATGCATGCAAAATTCTATCACTTTATGGTCTAAAAAAGGATACCTGCCTTCAACAGAGTTTGCCATCGCCATTCTGTCTCCTTGTGAAGACAATAAATAACCCGACATAAATAAATTCAACTCAATCCATTGCGCTTGTGCCAAAGAATCCAGCCCTTCAAGTTTTCCTTCTATTTCTTTTTCAAATGAGCGTATAGGGTCATATCCTTTGATCTTTTCTTTATAAGAATCAGATAAATATTTATTGATCCTTGAAGTATTATTCCATCGCAACAAATGTGAATATACCGGAGAATCTGTTTCGTTCAATTTATAGCCAAAAAACATTTTTAACATGTTACTACTGGCATTAGTCATTTGAGGCAAATAGGGATACAATTTCTTTAATAAAAGTGGTCGGTATTTTGAATTTGGATCTTTTGCCCAAAATCTGCGAATTTTTGTTTCCTTGAAAATATTATAACCCCCTAACAATTCATCTGCACCTTCACCTGTGATCACTACTTTAATATTGTGATCTTTAACATTTTTTGCCAACAAACTCATCGGAACCGGAGCTGTACGTAGTAAGGGTGCTTCTGTATGCCAGACCACATCTTTAAAATTCTGTGCAATATCTTCCGGACTACAGGTAATACTAGCGTGTTCCGTATCGAAATATTTAACTGCTATATTTTGATAGGTTGTTTCATCATAATCCTTTTCTGTAAAACCAATGGAAAAAGTTTTCAGATTCTCAGGAGAAATCTTTTTAATAAAAGAAGTGGTTACGCTGGAATCAATACCTCCGCTTAAATAGGCCGCAACCGGAACATCAGCTCTTAACCTCAACTTGACGGCCTTAGAAAAGATCTTTTCAAAATCCTTGGCAGCTTCCTCAACATTTGAATATTTATGATCGTCTTGCTTATATATGGGTAATTGCCAATATTTAATAATCTTTCTTTCTTTAGAATTAATGCGCATATAAGTACCAGGAGGGACTTCATAAATACCTTGAAAAATTGTTTTCGGACTTAAAGAGGTCCAGAACGTAAAATATTCAGCAAGTGCTTCTGCTGACATCTTTGGCTGTATTCCAGGGAATTCCATTAAGGCTTTTATCTCTGAAGCAAAAACAAAGGTATCATTCACTTCTGTATAATATAATGGCCTGATTCCAACCCTATCCCTCGCCAAAAATAATTCTTCTTTTTTCTTATCCCAGATCGAAATGGCAAATTGACCATTTAACATGTTTAAAAAATCCTTACCATACTCCTCATAGAGATGGAGAACAACCTCTGTATCTGAATTTGTTTCAAATGTATGTCCTAATCGGATCAGCCCCTCTTTTAGTTCTATATAATTAAATATCTCACCATTAAAAACGATCCATAAAGATCTATCCTTATTTGAGATAGGCATGGTACCTGATACAAGATCAATTATGCTTAATCGTACACTTCCCAAGGCCACCTGATCTGAAACATAAATACCACTTTCATCAGGTCCGCGATGCTTGATCCGGGTAAGCATTCGTCTTAATACTTTTGTAGAAATACGATCAGTCCTATTTGGATAAAATCCTGCTATTCCGCACATTAAGTATTATGCATTTTGGTTTTAAGCGTTTAGTATCGGATTGTTGTTTTGGGCTGGTCTACCTAACGGCTTTATTAACATTAAGTTTTCTTTCAACAAAAACTACAATGCTCTGAATCGATTCAAAATTTTCCGGGATTATATCATCATCATTTACCTCTACCTGATAATTTTCAGTGAGAAATTCAATAAGGAAAAGAAGCCCCATAGAGTCTAAAAGCCCTGTTTCAAAAATAGGTGTAATCTTATCAATTATATCTATATCTTCAAGAGATGCCTCGATAATGTAGTTTTTGATTTCTTCTTCTAATTTCGTAATATCAATTGCATTCATAAATTTATTTTAAAACTTTACTTTTAAGATTCTTTTTTATTTTCAAAGGTAAATATTCATTTTTAGGTTTCAATATCAAATATGCACAAATGAGATTATGCTATTTTTCATAATAATTGCATTTTTGCAGGGTCATGATCCGCTGAATTCATTAAAGCTTCACCTATCAAGCGTTGGGGTATGTGAGTATATTTATTTTTAAATGACATGAGTTTATTATTGAAATTCTATCTAATGTTTTCTAGGTGTTTCTACAACAAATCCTTATAAAATATTTTTTTCATAACTATAATAATCCTTTTCCTTATCCTAAACTCAATTACTTGTATTGGCCTGGGAAAAATTGCTTTGAATTTTTTTCGATATAAAGAAGCGTGTTTGTCAGAATCTAAGACTATTAAAACTGAAAAAGTAATCATAGTCAAAAATAAAAAAACCAGGGATAAGCCTAAGGCAGATAATTTTGCATTTAAAAAATAAATAATACAAAATATTATAAAGGAACAAATACTCATGGTTAAACTGGCCTTAGTATGTTTCAAACTCTTATCTACCAAAATATGATGCATATGACTTCTATCCGGATCAAACGGACCTCTTCTGTTTAAAAGCCTCATGATAACAACTCGAAAAACATCCATAAAAGGGAAAAATAATATTGATGTGGCAATAATAAATTTATTCGTTGGATTAATGCGAATCAAATCCAATTCACTTACGCTCATTGCTATAAAGCGAATTATCATGATGGCAATTAAAAAGCCAATGATCAATGAACCAGTGTCGCCCATAAATATTTTATTCTTTTTAGATAAATTGAATCGTAAAAAAGCAATTAAAAAACCAATGGACAATATTGAAAGTAAAAAATAAAAAAAGTTATTGGAAAAATAAAAAAAGGTTGCAAAAATTACAAATGCCTTTATTCCCAACGAACCTGCAAGGCCATCAATACCATCAATTAAATTATAGGCATTTATAACAAATATAATAATGAAATAACTCAATAATATCCCGACAAAAACAGGAATATGACCAATTCCAAGGAAACCATTGAAATTTGTCAACCATAAATCTGGCATCGCCAAAACAAAACTTGCAGCTATAATTTCTGCCCCCAATTTCGTTTGAGCAGAGAGCACCATTAAATCATCTTTGAGGCCCACAAAAAACAAAATGCTAATTCCAACCAGAACATTAAAACTTGAGCCATTAAAATCAAAAAAATGAATGGTAAAAAGCCCGAAGATCAAACTAATATAAAAAGCTACCCCACCAAGGGTTGGCGTTTTTTCATCATGAGAACTGCGCTCATCAGGATGATCCATTAAATTCTTATACCTTGAGATACCAATCAGTTTAGGAATTAGTATAAAAGTCGTCAAAAACCCAAGGAGCAATACAACTAAAGCAACTGTTTCTACTTTTATATTTGCAAACAAATTATCCAAACTTTATTTAATTTCTTTATAAATCACTTTAAGGTCTCTAACGGCTTCGCCTTTCCAAGTCACAACAATTGCGCATAGACAAACAACTTCAAAGTAACGGAAATATATTACTTTAAGTATGAATCTAAACCCCAAAAATCATATTAAATCAAATCTTAAGAAGGAAAATCAAATCTAAGAAGCTGCAACAATGAGCATGACAAAATGGAACCAGACCTTTTAAGGCTGTTCATTTTATTCTTATAGGATAAACCTTTTCTCATACATTACCTTAAGAAATTTGGTAATGATGTTTTAGACAAGGGTTGTCTAAGATTAATTTGAAGTAATTTTCTTTTCATAATGAGGGGTTTTATGATAAAAATTTTATCGATTTCAAACAACATAAATTTGCTTAAAATCTGCCTGTAATTTAATAAAAAGGAAATAATAAAGAAAGGAAATTAAGATCAAATTTAAATCTTAATATTCTTTATTTTTCCATAACAATTTAAGGGGCAATATACAAAATAAAAAATTATGAACAATACCCTTATCAGGGTAGATGCATATTTGATTGGTTTTCAAAGAACACCGGGAGAACATCGAATAACGAATATTGAATGTCGAATATCGAATGTTTGTAAGTCCATTATATTGGTTGATGCAATTTTACTGAATCATTACAACACGCCATTCCTCCTGCAAAACTTTAACAATTCCCCGGCAGAACTGCAGCCACTCTTTTTCATGATTTTTTTCCTATGCGTCGCCACGGTATGCTTTGAAATTTCAAGTGTATCAGCCATTTCAAGATTGGTGCTTCCTTTCTCAATTTCCTTTATAATCTCCAATTCCCTTTCTGTAAACAGATCAATTTTATCGCCAAACACTTCCCTTTTAAATACTTCCTCGTCCAGATTCTTAGCCACAAACTTGTAACGAACCACTTCTCCGTCCTCTATAAAAGACAGGTCACTAACCTTTACAAGAGCGCTCATCATGTTTCCTTTTTGATCTGTCTCAAACACTGAAGACTGACTAAGTACCTTTAAAAAATCACCATTCGAATTTCTAAGCCTGAATGAAATATACAAGACATTATCTTTATTGTTGGAAGGGTTTTTATGGGAGTGATTTATCGTTGCGGCACCTATCCGACCAACTAAATCAATATCATCCGGGTGAATATGCTGCAAATAGGTTTCTAAAGTCAGCTTCTGCTCATCATAACCTAAAAAAGATTCAAAACCCTTGGCAAAGGTCATTTTATTCTTAGAAAAATCAATAACATAGATGCATTCTGTCTGGCTTACATTCAGATCCAGCAGCATTTCCAAATAATCATTCCGAAATGAAATTCGTGTATAGTTCTTAGCGAATTCCTCAAGAAACTCCAAAATGCTTAAGCCGCCTGTATCCATAATTAATCTTGATTTTCAGAACTTGTCGTAATTCCATTCCTTTTACAGAACACCTTAAGTTGCTTGGTGTCTCTGCAATTAGATTTAAATAAAATGTTTTTTCTATGCGTCGTAACCGTGTGTACGCTTATGCTCAGTTTAGCCGCTATTTCAACATTGGGGTTTCCTTCAAAAATCTCACTGATCACTTGTAATTCCCGATCGGTAAATACGGTCATCCCTTCCCCGTAGACTCCTGTCTTGATCTTGTCCATATCCAAATAAGTTGAATCTACCACCCACTCAACAGCTTCTGATTTGTTTGTGAATGAAATATCAGTATACTTGATCAGTACGTTCATCATTTTATCGCTGTCATCTGTCTGGTACACGACAGTATTGCTCACCACCCTTGCGTAGGTTCCATCAGCTTTTTTAAAACGATATGACATGGTAAGGATATTAGAAAATTCCGGGATAGTGATCGTAACCAACTGAGCAACCAGACCTCTTACAATATTTTTGATAAAAGGTGCATCATCAGGATGGTACTTATCAAAAATAAAATCCATATCAATCCCTTTGCCCTTGTATCCAAAAACACTATCAAATCCTTTGTGGTATAAGATTTGATTTTTTGTAAAATCAAAAAGATAAAGACATTCCAAATTGTTTAAAGGAATTTTTCGCAGAGATTCAAGATTAAGGGTATTACCTTTACGATCCTTGACCTGACCCATAATTTCCTTTAAAAACAATTTCATAAATGCTTATAAATTTATTCATCCGGCCCTGCCTATTTCAATGATTCCGCATCAAATAAACCTAAATCCAAACTCTGACCTAAATTAGGCAGAATAAAATTGGTTATCCATACCCTCTAGAGGGTATATTTGTTTCAAGAAAACAGAATTAAGAAACTTGAATAAATGATTCATACATTCACGCATTAATATTGTAGCATTGGTGAAATTGAATATCGAATATCGAACAAGGAATTTTGAATCTCGAATTGTTCTGCTAAGTACAATGTTCCTTTAGATTGAGGCACTGCACCCAGCAATAATACTAAAGCTGTTGATTTGAGATTGGAGATTTCAGATTGAAGATTTTTCAATTTTAAATTGTTCTCAGAAACTTTAATTATAGATTAGATCGAATCTTTTACGTCAGTGTAGTTAAAAAGCGCGTAAAGAATTTTTGAAGCCTTGGAAAAAATTTAGCGCTTTTTAAACGGTTTTTAGGCGTTCGATAGAAAAGCCTAAAAAACACCTTCGTAAAAGGCTCCTTTTTTTGGTTCTTTTTTTGGAGAAGCAAAAAAAGGAACAGAATGAAATTTCACGAGTCATTCTTGCTAAAAAGCAAATAGTATATCAAGAAAAAAAAAACAAAATAACAGCCAATAAATCCTTCATCAAATTCATTGGCTATTATATCGGATAGAAATAAATCTATTCTCGAGGGGAAAAGTAATTAATTCAAAATATCAAACTATGTTAAACAAGTTCAGTTAGAAAATAGAGACCTCCTAAGAGGTCTCCCTAAAAATCCTTACACTATAAAGATATTCAAAGAACACCTTAAGTTTGGGAAAATTGTTAGGGCTAATGTAGTTAGATATTAAAGGTAAGGCAATACCCCTGTCAGGGTATATTTAAAAATAAATAAGAGTTCGTTTAGAAAGCCATTTACAATTCAATCTCTTCATGAGCCTGCAAATTGAACCTGCCCCTGAACCAGTACACAAAAATGTACAATATTGGCGTATCCAAAAGGGCCACCAGAAGTTTGAATAAAAATCCATTCAGCAGTAAAATCCCAAAAAGGTTCCAGTCAATCACCCCAAACGAACAGAGTAAAAAGAGGACCGAAAACGTATCTAAAAACTGGGAAGTAATGGTCGAAAAATTATTTCTTAACCACAAATGCCTTCCTTTGGTTTTCTTTTTCCAGAAATGGTAAATCCTGATATCCACGAACTGTGCCACCAAATAAGCCATGGCCGAGGCAAATACGGCTAAAGCCGATAAACCAAACACCTGGTGAAACACCTCATCCCCCACCGGTGACCATTCCGTCGCGGGAGCCAGATCAGACATCATGATGATCAATAATGAAAAGGCAGATGCAAAAATCCCGGTGATCACTACTTGATTTGCTTTCTTTTTCCCATAGATTTCAGAGATCAGATCTGTTACTAAAAACGTAATTGGATAAGGTAAAATCCCTACGGAAATCTCAAAATTATACCAACCGAAAAAATCCCATGAAAAGAACTTTTGAAAAATAAGATTAGAAACCACCAGTGAAGCTATGAATATAGCAGCCAGGATAAGGTAGATGTTAAAAGCTAAATTTTTGTCTTTTGAAGACAAGGTTTTTTCGTTCATGTCGCTAAAATAAATAAAAACGAATAAAGAATATCGAACAGGGAATTTCGAATTTCGAAGTGATTCTTAAAGCCGAATTATTAATCCGATCTTAGCACGGCACGAAGCAATAATACTAAGGCTGTTGATTTAAGATTGGAGATTTCAGATTGAAGATTTTAGAATGTTGAAGTATTCTCGTTAGATTAATTTTTATTTGTTTTGAATCTTTTACGTCAGTGTAGTTAAAAAGCGCGTTAAGAATTTTTGAAGCCTTGGAAAAAATTTAGCGCTTTGTAAACGGTTTTTAGGCGTTCGATAGAAAAGCCTAAAAAACACCTCGTAAAAGTTACCTCCTTTTTTTTGGTTCGTTTTTTTTGGAGGAGCAAAAAAAATTGAACAAAGAGAAATTAATTATTGGTTTCATTTTTTGTTGTGTCAACTGCGAAGCACATCACGAATACTAAAACCAATAAAAAAGGGATGAGTAAAAATGAATAAGTAATAAATATCTTTTACGCGAGTAATTAATTTTGTTTCAAGACAAAAGAACAATAAATATTATCCATTAAATTCAATTCTGTACTTTTGTCTAAAGAAAAAAATCAACTTTATATGAAAGCATACATATTCCCCGGTCAGGGAGCCCAGTTCCCAGGTATGGGATTACCTCTTTTTGAAAGCTCCCCTCTCGCACAGGAACTTTTTAACCAGGCAAATGATATTTTAGGGTTTTCGATAACAGACATCATGTTCGAAGGATCGTCAGATGATCTAAAGGAAACCAAGGTAACCCAACCCGCTATATTTTTACATTCAGTAATCCTGGCCAAAACACTTGGTCAAGATTTTAAACCTGAAATGGTTGCCGGGCATTCCTTAGGTGAATTTTCGGCCCTTGTCGCAAACGGGGCTTTGGCTTTTGATGCAGGTCTGGAACTTGTTTCCCAGCGCGCACAAGCCATGCAAAAAGCCTGTGAATTACAACCATCGACCATGGCAGCCATACTAAGCCTTGAAGATAAAGTTGTTGAAGAAATATGCGAACAAACACCGGGAATTGTTGTAGCGGCCAATTACAATTGCCCCGGCCAATTGGTTATTTCGGGTGAAATCGAGGCAGTCAATAAGGCCTGTGAAACAGCCAAAGAAAGAGGAGCCAGAATGGCCATGGTACTTCCGGTTGGTGGTGCATTTCATTCTCCTTTGATGGAGCCTGCACGTGAACAATTGGCAGCAGCCATAGAAAATACAAGTTTTAACAAACCTATTTGCCCGATCTATCAAAATGTGACTGCCAGTGCAGTAAATGATCCTTCAGCAATCAAAAAAAACCTGATGGCTCAGTTGACGGCACCTGTAAAATGGACCCAAACCATACAGCAAATGATCGCTGACGGAGGAACAGAATTTATAGAACTCGGCCCTGGAAAAGTCTTGCAAGGACTCATGAGGAAGATTGACAGAAATGTTGCTGTGAGTGGGATGAACTAGGAAAATGAAGATTTCAGATTTCAGATTTGAGATTGAAGATTTCAGATTTCAGATTTTAGATTTTAGATTTTAGATGTTTGAACAAGGAATATTGAATGACGAACAGGGAATATTGAAGTGAGATTGAACCATCACTTTTTAGTTTTGAATGTTGAATGTCAAGTCAATTTTGTAGATTGTAAAATATTGGCCTCAGTAATTTTAGGTTATAATTACAACCGGAAGCTGACATTTTTGAGTTGCAATGTTTGAGGACGACAGGACGAGTTTCGCAACGGATGGCAGCGAGGATTAGTAATTTGCCTAAAATTAGTGCAGCCTTGACTTTTTTGGTTCTTTTTGTGTCAAGACAAAAACGAACAAAAATAGATTTTTTTAATCCTTGCTTATATTTATCAATTCAGAAAATAATAATATATCTTATTTTTATGTCAGGTACAATCTACACTCACATCGACCATTACATCGCAACAATAACCTTTTCCCATCCTCAGAGTAATTCCTTTCCTGGTGAATTACTGCAAAAACTGGTGGATACTTTTGACAGGCTCAGCGTTGATGATAATGTCAAAGTGGTCATTTTGCAGAGTGAAGGAACCAAGGCCTTTTGTGCAGGAGCCTCTTTTGACGAGTTATTGACGGTAACAACTTTGGAAGAAGGTGAAAAATTCTTTTCGGGTTTTGCCAATCTGATCAATGCCATGAGAAAGTGTTCAAAACTTATTATCGGTCGTGTCCATGGGAAATCCGTGGGCGGCGGCGTGGGTATTGCGGCAGCCTGCGACTATTGTTTTGCTACAGAAGCATCAGACATCAAATTATCAGAACTGAGCATTGGCATTGGCCCTTTTGTGATTGCTCCGGCCCTTGAAAGAAAAATGGGGATTTCAGCTTTAAGTGAATTAAGCTTAGATGCCAAAAGTTGGAAAACCGCCTATTGGGCTGAAAAAAAAGGCCTCTTTAACGCGGTTTATGAAAATAAAAGAGACCTGGATAACGGTATTGACATATTGACCCATCAGCTATCACAATACAATGCTGAAGCGCTGCTCAACATGAAAAAAATATTTTGGGAAGGCACAGACCACTGGGATGAATTATTGATCGAGAGAGCCGAAATCAGCGGTAAACTGGTGCTGTCTGATTTTACTAAAAACGCACTTTCTAAACTAAGACCCTAAGCCATGCTGAATTTGATCCTGATACTTCTTTTTCAAGTCGACATCGAAGAAAAAATGCAAAACGCCCCGGACAAAGGTTATGAGATCGGGGTTGTGATTGGCACCTATCTTCCATTTGTTGTTTTGGTCATCATTGCTTATTTCATGTTTAACCGGTTTAAGAATCGGGGGGATGTGGACTAGGGGAAGAATGTCGAATATCGAACAGGGAATATCGAATATCGAATGGGAAAGTTAAATTCTTCAATCCCTTCCTTGTAAGCAAACGTATCCAATAAATTATATTTTCCACACCTTCATCATTCAAAATTCCTTGTTCGATATTTATTTTTAAAAATGATGCAATGCTATAATGCATTCATTATGGCTCTATTTTTTTAAATAATAAGCAATGGTATTTTGTAATGATTCATTATGACTGTATTTAGGTTGGAAGTTAAAATCTTCAAGTGCTTTTTGAGTTGAGAAAGTAAAATCCAAACAAGTGTATAACACCGCAAATCTGCTAAACTTAGGATTGTAATGTTTTATGGGTCGCCATAATACTGCGATGAATTCTGAAATACTACCTATCGCATATGCTAATGTGAACGGTAGCCATACATTCTTAGGAAATATCTTATATCCGGCACCAGAAACTATTTGATCAAAAAACTTGAAAAAATTAACGCCATTGGCATCGCTGATAAAATAAATTTGCTGTATAACTTTTTTGTTGTCTGTCCACAGTGCTTTCGCAGCTAACAGATGGGCATGCGCCATATTGCCCACATACACCTGTTGACATTTTGAAGTGCCGTTTCCCAGGCGAACATAAAAGCCGCTTTTCGCCATATCAATTAAGGCATCCATATGATAGGGGTCTGCTTCTCCATAAATATCTGAAGGCCTCAAAATACAGGTCTTTAAGTGAGGTGAACCAGCTTCAAGAACAGCCTTTTCGCCTAAGACTTTTGACTCACAATATACAGTATGGTACGAAGCGGGGTAAGGTTGATCTTCATTAATATTTACCAATGGTTTTCCTGAAAATACAGCATCCAAAGAACTCGTAAAGACCAGGTTATTAACCCGGTTTTTTTTACATGACGCAATAATATTTTTAGTACCACCAAGATTCACAGATAAAACCTCCTCCTTAGTTCTTGTTCCCCAATCAATAATAGCAGCACAATGGATTACAATATCAATTCCCCGGCAAGCCTTTTCAACAGCATTTTTATCCCGAATATCCCCTTTAATAACTTCGATTTTATTATCTGTTTGTCCTTTGTATTCTTGTAAGTCAAAAACAATAATCCTGCCTGGTTCCAGAGGCGTGTCATCGCATAATAATTCTTTGACAATTCTACTTCCCAGAAACCCTGCACCTCCTGTGACAAGAATGTTGGGGTTCTCATTTTTCATAAAAATGTATTGATTAATTACTATCTTGCTTCAAGACAAGAACGACTAATTTAGTAATTAGAATTGATTCTGACATGAAAAAAATAATGTACCTGATCAGAGGTGCTAAACAAGAAAGTTATTCAGGTTTTAAGCATAGAATATTAAGCTTAGCCGATGATATTGTTTTGCGTCAGCATCCTGAAAAGCTTAAGGTAGTATTGACCGAA
Source organism: Lutimonas vermicola (assembly GCF_038433205.1). NCBI lineage: Bacteria > Pseudomonadati > Bacteroidota > Flavobacteriia > Flavobacteriales > Flavobacteriaceae > Lutimonas > Lutimonas vermicola. The sequence continues at coordinate 590,331 of NZ_JBCDNA010000003.1, read as the reverse complement.
AATAAACCCCCCGCAATTTCGATTATTCCGTTTAAAAAAAAGAAACTTGCTTCGATTTCTGTTGTCTGTCATGGTGAAACCATTATGGATGAAATTGATGCGATTGAAGGTTTCGCAGGTTCTTTTGACGTTACTGAAGCTTTACCAGTGGCATATGTTAAAAACTGGGAAGACGGTAATGCAAGTCCAGGCATTTGTTTATTGACTTTGTTTAACAAGAAAAAATCAATAGACTATAAAACCTTTATTGACCGATGGCATAATAGCCACACCCCACTGTCCTTAAAATTACATCCTTTATGGAATTACAACCGAAATGTTGTCGATGGCATGGGAAAAAATAATACAGAAAGTTGGGATGGGATTGTAGAGGAGCACTGTAAAACCAAAGCTGAATTGTTGAATCCGTTTAAATTTTTTGGTACACCATATCATATAATTCCTAATATGATTGCCGTATATCGCGACACGAAATCTTTTTTAGATTATGGATCCATAGAACCTTATTTGGCTATGGAGTATCATATAAAAAGCTAGTGAGTTTTGAAGTTTGTTTTGCTCCTTGAAGAAGATCCAATGCAAGTATTGGGTTTGTTGTTTTTATCATAGTTTTATGTTAATTTAAAAAAAGATATTTTTTTAGTCAAATGCAGAAGTTACTTTTTGTTTTTTTAGCCATTTCTAATTTTTTTAGAAAGATCAGATATTCCATTTTTGGCTTAAATGAAGATGATATTTATGATAAACGCATTGTTTCAGGTAAATCATGGGAAGACTACTGTGATAAGTTAAAACTTGCCGGAACAAATTTAAAATATGCCGGAGCTCCTCAGGATGCATTTTCTCAAGCCGAGGGAATCAGATATTTGACGCGTTTAACCAGAGTTTCATTGGAGGCCTTTGTGGAATATGCCGATCCAAGTTTTCCGGTTTTTAAAAGAATGGTGCATAAAACAGTGAAAATGGGCGCCGATAATCCTGATAATTATTATTTCAATGCTCAGATAAGTGGCGCATTTGAATACCGAATCAGGGGTAAAAGAAACACAGCTCATTATATAGGATTTTTTACACAAAATGGGAGTTATGGCACAACCGGCGGCCTGAGCCCCTGTGGAGTTTTGGAAGGAAGTGATTTGCAGTTGGAGAAAGATGGCAGTTTTGAAATCATTTTAAGCAAAGAAAAAAAAGGTAAAAATTGGTTAAAGCTTGAATCGGATACCGGTTTAGTGATGGTGCGCCAAACTTTTTATGATCGCTTTAAAGAAGTTGCGGCAGAAATTCATATTGAGAATTTGGATGGGCGAAAATCACCTGATCCAATTACGCCAAAAATGATCGATGAAGGATTAAAAATGGCTTCCATGTTTGTGGCAGGGGCACCCTTGTTATTTGCAAAATGGGCAAAAGGTTTTAAGAAGCACGTCAATCAATTGCCTCAATTTGACCCAAAAATATCAAACGCAGCTGGTGGAGATGCCAATATTATTTATTACCACAGCTACTGGAATTTAAAAGAAGAGGAAGCTTTAATTATTACTGTTAACCCTCCAGATTGTGATAGCTGGAACTTTCAGCTAAACAATTATTGGATGGAATCTCTTGATTACCGTTATCATACCATTTGCATTAGTAAAGGAACCGCACAGTATGAGGCTGACGGCAGCGTACGTATAGTTGTTGCCCACAGAGATCCAGGCCATAAGAACTGGTTAGATACCTGCGATCATTTTGAAGGAACCATGTGTTGGCGCTGGTACAGATTGGAAAACGGAGCCAAAGCGATTCAACCAAACTGCGAAGTGGTACCATTTCATACTTTGAAAGCTGTATGAAAGACAAAAAAATTATTAAATCAGGTAAATACAAGGAGCAACCCAAGTGGTTTACTTTAGTCAATAAGTTTTGGAGGAAAACCTACCCTTTGGGAACCAAATCGGTACTCACCAAGGAAAGTTTAATGAATGCCGCAAAAAAAACAACCGGGCTAAACGATTTTGGAACCGACTTTTGGGAAGAACCTCTTGAGGTAATGTTAAAATCAATCAGGGAAGAGGCCCAACTTCACTCCATAGGTCAATTCATTACCCGACAAAGGATCATTAATTTGCTGTCTGTGAGGTTAAGGGCTGAGTATTATTTTAAAAAGCATCCCGAAATTTTAGAACAAGAACTTTATCCATGTATGGTGATTGTTGGCTTGCAAAGAACAGGAACTACGAAATTACAGCGCCTATTGGCTTCCGATCCTGAGAATCGAAGTGTATTAAGTTGGGAAGCTTTGAATCCTGCACCAATAAATAATGATATTAAAACAGGAAAGGAGCGTATAAAAATTGCCAAGACAAGCGTAAAGGCTTTGCAATATATGTCACCCGGTTTTTTTGCGATTCATCCTATCGAATATGAGGCTCCTGAGGAAGACGTGCTCTTATTAGATGTGTCATTTTTAAGCACCACTACTGAAGCTACGATGAATGTACCAACTTATGCTGCCTGGCTCGAAAAGGCCGATCAGTCATCTGCGTATGAATATATGGTCAAGTTGTTGAAACTTTTACAATGGCAGAGACCAGGCAAAAGGTGGGTACTTAAAACGCCGCATCATTTGGAGTTTTTACCGCTTGTAAAAAAATACTTTGGAAACGTTCAGTTTATCTGGACGCATCGAAACATTAATGAATGTATTCCTTCGTTTTTGAGTATGGTATCCTATTCGAGGATATTATTTAGCGAGGAAGTAGACCAGCATACAGTGGCAAAACAATGGGTAAGAAAAAATGGTTTTATGTTATCCAAGGCTTTGGAATATCGCAAGAATGATAAAGGTGATGTGGTTTTCACCGATGTTTTATACGAAGACTTGATAAAAGATACCATCGATGCAGTTAAACAAATATATCGGGACAGAGGAGAGCCTGTTTCAGCCGAATTATTAGCGTCTTTCGAAGCTGAAAATAGTCGAAATCCTAAGGAAAAATACGGTATACATCAATATGAGCTCAGTGACTTTGGGATCGATGAGTCTTATATTAGAGATTATATGGCATCATACGAACATTTTCAAACATCATTAAAGAAATAAAATGACTTTGAAAGAAAAAAAATATGACAGCCCTTTGCAGGCGACGATTACGGGAATCCTGGGCTTGTTTAAAAAGCAGGAAAGAGTAGGGGAATTGTCAGTAATTGACAGTTTACAAGGTAAAAAAGTATTGATTACCGGCTCAAGTTCAGGCTTAGGTTTAGCCGTAGCCAAACAGCTTGCTGCGAGAGATGCCGAGGTCATTATGGCAGTTCGAAGTGGTATTCCAGAAAAAGGAGAAGAAGTTAAAAGAGTATCGGGAAAAACGAACATTCATATGTTGCCCGTAGATCTTTCTGATTTTGATTCCATACATCATCTGGTGAAGGCGGTAAAAAGTAAGTTTGGACAAATAGATATCTTGATTTGCAATGCTGCCATAGTGGTAAGTGAGGCAAGAAAAACCAAAGAAGGATTAGATGAAATGTTTATGGTTAATTATCTTGCAAAGTTTGTCTTGGTGAATGGGTTGTTAAAAGAAAATTGTTTTAACACAGATTCAAATGAATTGCCAAGGATTATTTTTGTGTCGTCTGAGAGTCATAGGAATCCGGATGAATTTGAATGGGATACTTTTGGTGAATTTAAGGATCATAAGATGGCTAAAACCGTTGAACGATATGGATATTATAAATTATTGATGACAACATTTTCTCAAGAACTGTCAAGAAGACTCAATGTTGGCGAAAAGACTTCCCACTCAGTTTTTGCCTTGTGTCCGGGTCCTGTAAATTCCAACATTGCCCGTGAGGCTCCAAAAATGGTGCAGCCTTTACTGAAATTAGTATTTAAACTATTTTTTAGCTCCCCCGAAAAGGCCGCAGAGCCTGTTGTATATTTATCAGCTTCAAAAGACCTGGAAGGGAAACCAACCGACTATTTGTTTTTGATGAGCAGAAAAGAAATAGACCCAAAAGCTACTGCTCCAGAAAATGGGAAACACCTTTGGGAAAAAACAGAAAAATTGCTTGAAAAAATAAAATAATGAACCAGGTGTTAAGGGAGAATTGAGATGGGAGACATCAAATCAGGTTTGTAACATTGAATATTGTCTACTTCTCTATGTATACCTGTTTCAGGACAAGACACCCACATTCAAGCATTCACGCATTGTAGCATTGTAGCATTGTAGCATTGTAGCATTGTAGCATTGTAGCATCAAGATAAAAGAAGAAAAAAATTTATTCAATATAATTTGTAAATTGTCATAAACAAAATCAAACCCATGTCTCAATACCTCGCAGAATTCTTAGGAACCTTTTTCCTGATCCTTATCGGAGGTGGTGTGGTGGCCGGAGTAGTCTTAAAAGATTCTAAGGCTTTTGGTTCGGGATGGAACACCATTGTGGTAAGTTGGGGATTGGCGGTGACATTTGCCATTTACGGTGTGGGAAGCATCAGTGGGGCACATATCAACCCGGCGGTGACTTTGGGTTTTGCCTTTGTGGGTGAATTCCCCTGGGCCAAGGTGCCCGGATATGTGTTGTCACAGATCGCAGGAGCATTTTGCGGTGCCGGTATCGTATGGATCTTTTATATCCCGCTATGGTCAAAAACCGATGACAAGATTTCGAAACTTGCAACTTTTGCCACGGTTCCGGCCATCAGGTCATACGTGCATAACCTGATCAGTGAGATCATCGGTACCGCCGTACTTATTTTTAGTTTACTGTTTATCGGGACAACAAATTTTACCGAAGGCCTGAATCCTTTGGTAGTTGGTGCTTTGATCATGGTAATCGGTTTTGCTTTGGGTGGCACCACCGGATTTGCCATTAACCCGGCAAGGGATCTTGGTCCTCGCCTGGCGCATTACCTGCTTCCCATTATGGGCAAAGGAGGATCTGATTGGCGCTATGCCTGGGTCCCGATTCTGGGGCCGATCCTTGGGAGTTTTTTAGGGGCTTCCTGTTATCAATTGCTCTATAAAAATGATTTTCAAATTCGCTATGGTATCGTAATGGCTTTAATCGCAGGTATATTGATCTCGGTTGTGGTCAGTAATATCCAATCTCAAAAAAATCAGCACCATGGGTAAAAAATATATCATTGCCCTTGATCAGGGGACCACGAGTTCAAGAACCGTATTATTTGATGATACGGGAAAGATCTGTGGTATATCGCAAAAAGAGACAGAGCAAATCTATCCCAAACACGGCTGGGTAGAGCAAAATGCCGTAGAAATTTACCAGTCGCAACTCGAAACCCTGCACAATGTGATAAGGGAAAATAATGTGGATGCAGCTGATATACTGGGTATAGGCATCACCAATCAACGGGAAACCACTGTTCTCTGGAATAAAAATACGGGTGAACCCGTTTATAATGCGATTGTTTGGCAAGATGTAAGAACGAGTAAGTTATGTAAAGAATTAAAAGCAGATGCAACACTCAATGCATATGTACGAGACAATACAGGGCTCGTTATTGATTCCTATTTTTCGGCTACTAAAATCAAATGGATCCTTGACAATGTACCAAAAGCCAAAGCACTGAATGAAAAAGGATCCTTGCTTTTTGGAACCGTAGACACCTGGTTGTTGTGGAACCTTACCAAAGGAAAAGTACATGCCACTGATTATTCAAACGCTTCCCGAACGATGATTTACAACATCAAAGACCTTGAATGGGATAAAAATATGCTGGACAGGCTCGGTATTCCGGAATCGATGTTGCCTGAGGTAAAGCCCTCGTGTTTTCACTTTGGGAATTTCACTTTTGATGATCATGTTATTCCCTTATCAGGCATGGCAGGTGATCAGCAGGCTGCCCTTTTTGGCCAGGCCTGTTTTAAAAAAGGCGAAACCAAGAACACCTATGGAACAGGTTGTTTTCTGCTGATGAATACCGGTAAAAAACCCAAATTTTCGGCCAATGGTTTGCTTACCACGATCGCCTGGGGCCTTGACGGCGAGGTTCAATATGCCCTTGAAGGAAGTGTGCTTATTGCAGGAGCAGCTATTCAATGGCTCAGGGACGGGCTGCAGCTTATAGACCATGCCAAGGATTCTGAATATTTTGCCGAACAGGTGATTGGAGATAGCAATGTGTATGTGGTTCCCGCCTTTGCAGGATTGGGTGCACCTTATTGGGATATGGATGCCAGAGGCTCCATTTTTGGACTGACCCGTGATACAGGTAAAAATCATTTGATCAAAGCCACCCTGGAATCACTTGCTTACCGCAGCAAAGACCTCATCCTGGCCATGGAAGAAGATTCTGGTGTAAAACTTGCAGCCTTAAAGGTTGATGGGGGCGCCTGTGCCAATAATTACCTGATGCAGTTTCAGGCCGGCATATTAGGAACCCGTGTTGAAAGAGCCGAAATCATAGAATCCACTGCACTGGGCGCGGCTTATCTTGCCGGCATCGGGGTCGGCTTATGGAAAAAAGAAGATATCCTTAAAAACAGAAAGATTCAAAAGGAATTTCACCCTGTCATGGAAGAGGCAAAAAGAGACAAACTTTACGCGACCTGGAAAAAGGCTGTATCCCGATCAATGGACTGGGAAGATTGACCCATAGAGCATAAAAATGAAAAAAGACATACAAATTCCAACTGTTAAAGACGTATATATGGCCGTAAGCCAGGAATACAATGAGGCCTTTAAGTCAAATGACCACTATGCTTATTTGATCAATAAAAAAGAGGTCCCCCTTGAAATGGTGCTGATTGTTTCCAAAGGGGCAGACAAGGAAAAAGAAACATCGGTCATGAGGCATAAAATAGATCGCTTGCCTGCGCAGTCCTTTGCGAAAGTGGAACTTATGCCTGAAGACCTGCTTGTGTTAAACAATCATTTTAAGGTGACTTTTTTTGAAGAGAACCGCATGTTTGAAAAAGAATTTATACTCGAAAAAAACAGTCTTAAAGAAGGCTCATTAAGGCATATCGACATATTAAACCAAAGAGGCATCTTATTAAAATAAAAACCATGGCGAAACAATACGATCATATCAATAAACGCATTCAAAAATTCATCTCAGAACAAAAGATCTTTTTTGTGGCTACTGCCACAGATAAAAGCAGAATCAACCTCTCTCCCAAAGGGATGGACAGCTTTAGGGTGATCGATGAGAAAAAAGTGCTTTGGTTAAACCTTACCGGAAGTGGTAATGAAACGGCGGCACATCTGGGTGTTGACGGTCGCATTACAATTATGTTCTGTGCTTTTGAAGGGGCACCTATGATCTTAAGGCTTTACGGAAAAGGAAAAGTGATCAACCCTAATGACAAGCAGTGGTCAAAAAGTATCGCACACTTTCCGAGATTAGCAGGAACAAGGCAAATCATCTCCATTGACATTGACATGGTACAGACCTCCTGTGGCATGTCGATCCCTTATTTTGACTTTAAGGATGAACGGAGGCAACTGGATGACTGGGCAAAACAAAAAGGAGAAGAAGGCATTAAAGACTATTGGAAAGAAAAAAATGAAGTGAGCATTGACGGTATCCCTACGCAAATTCAGGAAGGCTATTAAGATGTCGTCATTTTCAAATTTACAAAGAGAAAAACTCAGCGAGAAACTAGCTTCCAAAACTTTCGACCTCCTTGTTATCGGTGGAGGCATTACCGGAGCAGGGATTGCTCTCGACGCCGCCAGCAGGGGTCTTAAGGTTGCCCTGGTGGAACAAAATGATTTTGCTTCGGGAACCAGCTCCAAATCCACCAAACTCATACATGGCGGACTGAGGTATTTAAAGCAATTTGATTTCTGGCTGGTAAAAGAAGTGGGTTCCGAAAGGGCCATCCTGCACAAATTGGCACCTCATCTGGTAGTGCCCGATAAAATGATCCTCCCCATTATCGAAAACGGCACCTACGGCTCCTGGCTTACTTCTATCGGTCTAAAGATCTACGATATTCTCGCTAACGTGGAGGGTGATGACAAAAGACTGATGCTGGATAAGGAAACCACCTTGCTCAAAGAACCTTTGCTCCCTGAAGACATCCTCGAAGGAGCAGGTTTTTACGCCGAATACCGAACCGATGACGCACGGCTTACCATAGAAGTATTGAAAACTGCTGAGCATCATGGGGCCCTGGTCCTTAATTATGCAGAACTTAAGTCACTGCATTATTCCAACCACCTGGTCAACGGGGCCATGGTATATGATCATGTTTTACATAAGGAAATACCCGTAAAGGCCAGTTATGTAGTCAACGCCACAGGACCCTGGGTGGACGATGTTCGGGAGCACATGGACCCGGCTTCTAAAAGATCAAAAAGATTGCAGCTCACCAAAGGCGTGCATTTGGTTTTTCCTTATAAAAAACTTCCGGTCAAACAGTCGGTTTATTTTGACGTGCCTGATGGCAGGATGATCTTTGCGATTCCCAGAGGTCAAATTACCTATGTGGGAACCACTGACACTAAATTCGAAAAGGAACCCGAAACAGTGAAAGTTGAGCTTGTTGATGCCTTATACCTTATTCATGCTGTAAACAATATGTTTCCTGATATTGAACTAACACAAGATGACATTATTTCCAGCTGGGCCGGGCTGAGGCCATTGATCTATGAGGAAGGAAAGTCGGCCGGTGAACTCTCCAGAAAGGATGAAATTTTTGAATCCGCTTCGGGCCTTATATCCATTGCCGGCGGTAAACTAACGGGCTATAGAAAAATGTCAGAACGCATTGTTGACCTGGTTGTAAAAAGAGCATCAAAAGACAGGAAACTCAGTTTTAAAACCGTTCAGACCGAAAATATCCCCCTCACCGAAAAACCTTTTAAAAACTACGAAGCGGTAAAAAATTATATCAAAAATATACTGCCCGAATGGCAGGCCTTTGGATTTAGCAAGACCAGTGTCGAATCTTTGGTGCATCGCTACGGAAGAGCAACTGATCATATATTGAAAAAATTTCGGGAATTACCCCAAGAAGCTGCTGGGTTGCGATTGGCCAAAGCCGAATTATGGTATGGCATTCATTTTGAAATGATCTTAAAACCCCTTGATTTTTTTGAGAGGCGAACAGGCAGGTTATACTTTGATCCTTTTGAACTTGACCAACTCAAAGACCCCATTATAAAAGAATTCGCCAGGTATTTTAACTGGGACAAAGAGACTTTTGACAAGGAAAAAAAGAGGCTTGAAAAAGCTTTTAAAGAAATTACTGAATTTGAATGATTTTTCTTTGTCCATTTGTCTTGATACAAATGTCATATTAATCTTCCAAAGGAAAATGTTGTTTTGATCGAATCTTTTACGTCAGTGTAGTTTGAAAAGCGCGTTAAGAATTTTTGAAGCCTTGGAAAAAATTTAGCGCTTTTTAAACGATTTTTATGCGTTCGACAGAAAAGCCTAAAAAACACCTTCGTAAAAGGCTCCTTTTTTTGGTTCTTTTTTTGGAGAAGCAAAAAAAGCAACAAAATAAAATATCTACACTAAATTTTCTAATCACCCTTAATCAGGGAAGTACAAAACTTCTCACATCTCACATCTCCCTTAACAACACCTTAATCCAAAATATCAGTAAGCTGATTAAATTCCTGTTTTGGATCTTTATTCTCATAAAGAATTCGATAAACAGCATCGATGATCGGTATTTCAGCCTTGTTTTTCTGATTGATCAGATAGGCGCTTTTTGTGGCGTAATACCCTTCAGCCACCATGCTCATCTCAAACATTGCCGACTTTACGGTATATCCCTTACCTATCATATTACCAAACATTCGGTTGCGACTGAAAACAGAATAACCGGTTACCAAAAGGTCTCCCAGATAGGCCGAATTGTTGATATTGCGCTTCATCTTATGGATCTTTTTGATAAATCGCTTCATTTCCCTGATCGCATTAGACATCAACACCGCCTGGAAATTATCTCCATAACCCAAACCGTGGGCGATACCCGCCGCTACCGCAAAAATATTCTTGAGCATAGCCGCGTATTCTGTGCCTATAATGTCATCAGAAATTTTGGTTTTAATATACCTGCTGGCCAGTTTTTCGGCCAGGACCTCTGCCTTTTTTTCATCCTGACAGGCAATGGTAAGATAAGAAAGTCGCTCCATGGCCACCTCTTCAGCATGGCAAGGGCCGGTGATCACACCTATGTTCTCCAGTGGAACATTCATTTTTTTATTAAAATGCTCTCCTACGATAAGCCCTGATTCAGGTACGATTCCTTTGATGGCCGAAAAAATGACCTTGTTTGTCAAAGGCACCTTGATCTTATTTAGCTCGGCCTGCACAAAGGCCGAAGGAATTGCAAAAATAAGATAGTCTGCATAGTCGATCATCTGATTGATGTCTTCTGAAAAGAACAGTTTATTTGGGTCAAAATATGCCGAACTGATATAATTGGGATTGTGTTTGTTCAGTTTAATGTGTTCTATAATATAGTGGCTGCGCATATACCAGCCAACCTCATTCATATTTTCGCATAACATTTTGACAATAGCCGTAGCCCAGCTTCCTCCTCCTATTACTGCAATTTTCGTTTTTGATGGCATAAATTCTCTGGTGTATGATTCAAAAGTAGTAAAATTTAAAGAACCTGTAACGATAGGTTTTGATTATTAAATTCTATAAATTTGTTAGTGATTCATCCATAAATAGTTGTGCAATGAGTGAAACTGACAAAAAAAAAGACGACAAAAAGGATTTTAAGGACGAACTCAAAAAAGGCGCTAAAAAAATAAAGGAAAAGGCCAGAGAAATCGCAAGGGATATTGATGAAAATACTCAGGAATTTCAGGAGGAGGCCAAGTCGACTGCCACCGAATTTGCTGAAGGGGCCAAAGGGGTTTATGAAGAAATCACTTCAGACGTGGGCAGCAAAAGAATCGTTGCCGGTATTGTAGCTATTTTGTTCGGATCCCTGGGGATTCATAAATTCATTCTTGGTTATCAAAAGGAAGGCCTTATCATGTTAGTGGTCAGTTTGCTTAGTTTTGGATTTCTTGCAGCCTTGGTTGGCTTGGTAGGTATTATTGAAGGCATTATCTACCTCAGCAAATCTGATGAAGACTTCTTTCAAACCTACCAGATTGGTAGCAAACCCTGGTTTTAAATGGAAATAGTTGATGAATTAGGAAACAAACTTCCCCCTCCGGCGGAAAACAAAAGAATCCTTGCGGGGGTATTAGGTATTCTTCTCGGTGCCTTTGGAATCCATAAATTCGTTTTGGGTTATCAGAATGAAGGGTTGATTATGTTGCTTGTTACCGTGCTTACTTGTGGAATCGGAGCAGGTTTTACAGGGTTGATCGGTCTTATTGAAGGTATTATTTACCTCAGCAAATCGGATGAAGAATTTTACTTTATCTACCAGGAAAACAAAAAACCCTGGTTCTAAGATCCGTTTTTTTCGTGGTTTGACTTTCGTTCCAACTCGGCCTGGAACTCCTCCATAACGGGTTTTACAGTGGTCTCCGGAATGTCGGAAATACGAATATACATCAGTCCGTCGACCGCATTATTGAATTTTGGATCTACATTAAAAGCCACAACTCTGGCATTTTGTTTGACATACTTTTTCATCAAAACCGGCAGCCTTAGATTCCCGGGTTCTACCTCATCGATGATCTTGTCAAATTTATTCATATCCGCCTTTGTCGTATCGAAAACAAAATCTTTATCTGCTACGCTCAATTTGACTTTATACTCCTTTTTGGGATGCACGTATTGCGCAATAAAAGGATCATAATAATGTGACTTCATAAACTCGATCATCAGGGATTTGGAAAAATTGGAAAACTTGTTGCTTATGCTTACCCCGCCCATCAAATATTTGTATTCAGGATATCTGAGGGTGACATGAACAATTCCTTTCCAAAGCAAAAATAAAGGCATTGGTTTTAGCTGATATGATTTTACAATAAAGGCCCTTCCCATTTCAATGGTTGATTCCATCATGTCATAAAGCTCAGTTTCTATCTTAAACAATTCGTTCACATAAAAACCTTCTATACCGTATTTTTTAAAAATCTCTTTGCCGAAGCCCATTCTATAAGCACCCACCAACTGATTGTTCGCATCATCCCAAAGAAAGAGGTGTTTGTAAAACTTATCAAATTTGTCAAGATCCAATGACTTATTCGTACCCTCACCTACCTCCCTAAAGGTCAATTCGCGCAACCTCCCGATCTCTGTAAGTGTATTGGGGATCAATTTGCTTTTAGCAAAATATATCCGGTAGCTTTTACTGGTAAAGAGTAAAGCGTTCTTTTCGTCAAGGACTTTTAATTCATTTCTGATAAGTTCAGGGTCCACAGCATCTATAATTGTTTTAGCCGACTTAGGGAACTTAAAGTTCCTGGTGTTGATAATGGAGCTTTCCTTTTCAAACGGATTTGCGAGCATATAGGTTTTTTTCCTTAAAAACTGATGAAACTCCTCAAGGCTGTTAAAATCATTCTGCTCTTTGACATTTATGGGTTTTCCGATCCTTACCTTGATCAACCTGTTTTTTTGAGTAAGTAATTCAGAGGGCAGTTTAGCTGTTCGCAATATTGGATTCAGCTTCGATAAGAAATAGAACAACTTACTGTTCTTAGCATGAAAATAGATAGGTATCACCGGAACATTGGCTTTCCTGATAATTTTGATGGCTCCCTCCTCCCAGGGTTTATCCACCGCGAGTTTACCATCTTTAAATGTAGAAACCTCACCAGCCGGAAAAATTCCCAAAGGATATCCTTCACCCAGATGAAGCAAAGCATTTTTAATGCCTGTAATACTGGATTTGGCATCTTTGTGTTCCTCAAAGGGGTTCACAGGCATCACATAATTCTTTAAGGGCACGATACGGTGCAATAAAAAATTCGCAATGATCTTATAATCGGGTCTTCGTTCCAATAACAATTTTAGCAACAGTATCCCGTCAATTCCTCCCAATGGATGATTTGAAACCGTTATAAACGCGCCCTCTTTGGGAATTCTCTCAAGATCTTCTTCAGGTATTTGAAAATGAATCTGTAAATCACTAAGGATGCCGTCAAGAAATTCTATGTCTTCTTTGTGTTTGTGCCTTTCATAGATTCGGTTAAGTTGCGAAATTCTTAAAGACTTTAGGAGTACCCAACCAAAAAAGGTGCCCAACCATCCGAACTTGTCCAGATTGATGACTTTTGCTATTTCCTTGGAATTGACCAGACTCATTTGTAAATTAGGCTTTTACAATTACTTGAACAGTTTCTCTGCTCCTTTGTTTTAAAAGTACTTCTTTGTCTCTTTCAAGTTTTTCAACAACCTCTTCATTAAAGTGCCTGATAGTGTACAAGATAAGGTTTTCATTATATTTCACCTTGTATCTTGGCATCAGGCTGTCAAGTAATGGCTTAAAATTATCAAAATTATCTTCAATACACACAGAAAAACTGATAGCAGAATTTTGTATCAGGTTTACTTTGATTTTATAGTCATGTAAAAGGCTGAAAATATGGCTTATGTCTTCCTCCATGACAAAATTGAATTCCTTGTCGGAAACAGAGATCAAAATTTGCTGTTTCTTCACTATAAAACAAGGAATATGAGGCACTATATCCAGTTCACTACCTACATAGGTTCCTTGTAGATCAGGGTTTAAAAATGACCTGACCCTTAGCGGAATTCCCTTTCTCTGCAGGGGTTGCAAGGTTTTTGGATGTATCACTGAAGCCCCGTAAAATGCCATTTCAATAGCCTCCTTATAAGAAATTTGTTCGATTAAGGTAGTTTGCTCAAATTCTCGGGGATCCGCATTAAGCACACCGGGTACATCCTTAAAAATAGAAACCACTTCAGCATTTAAGCAGTAGGCAAAAATCCCTGCCGTATAATCTGAACCTTCTCTTCCAAGCGTTGTTGTATTTCCAAAATTATCACTGCCAATAAAGCCCTGGGTAATGGTGACCCCCTTCACTTTCATCCTTTTATTTATTTCCCTGGAAGTGACCTCCCAATCAACCCTGGCTCTTCTAAAATCGCTGTCGGTCTTTATACAATCACGTACATCGAGCCATCGATTGTCAATTCCGTTTTTGAGTAAAAAAGCGCTGCAAATTCTGGTCGACAGGAATTCAGCTTTACTCACGATCTGGTCGTACACATAATCATAGTCATCAGAAGTGTTCTTTTCAAAAAAAACTGATATCTCGTCGAAAATAGCATCAATCTCCTTTACGATGGGTGAATAACGATCGAAACCCAGGTTTTGAACAATATCCAAATGAAATTGTTTTGCTTTAAGGAGTTTTTCATGCAGATCAGAACCTTTGTCAAAGTAACCTTTAACAATTTGTTCAAAAGCATTGGTCATTTTTCCCATCGCCGAAATCACGATCAAGACATCCTTTTTGGCGAGTTTTTGAAGCGTTGCCAAAAAATTCCTGACTCCATCGGCATCTTTTACAGAAGCTCCTCCGAATTTAAATATTTCCATTGATTAATTATCAAAATACATTGCCTGTCAAACTTTTCCCACAAAAGCTTCCAATGACTTTTCATTCATATGAACCACCTGCCAGCCTTCCATGATTTTTGCCCCTGTCGAGGTGTAAAAATCTATGGCCACTTTGTTCCAGTCTAAAACCTCCCATGACACCCTTCGCATTTTTTGTTCATGAGCATAGGTCAGTACTTTGGTATAAAGTGCCTTCCCAACCCCTTTCGCCCGGTATTCCTGTTTTACGATAAGATCCTCAAGGTGAATGGACCTTCCTTTCCAGGTGGAGTATCTTTCGTAAAAAAGTGCCATTCCAATAACTTCCTTCTGCAGTTCTGCAACAAAAACCTTAAATGCCGGAGATTCTCCAAATCCATCTCTCTTCAAATCACTCTCTGTCAACTCAACTGCATCGCTTTCCTTTTCAAATGTAGCCAATTCTTTGATTAACATGAGTACAGAATCCATATCAGATTTTTTACCCTCTCTCAATAATATCTCCATATTTACGTTTTAAAGTATACAAAAATAACCATATTTGTATAGTAATCGTCCAAACTCAAACAAAATGCAAAAGCATATCACGCTGGGAGAATATATCATTGAAAATCAAAAAGATTTTCAGTATTCATCAGGAGAACTTTCCCGTTTATTAAGCTCCATAAGGCTCGCCAGCAAGGTTGTCAACCACGAAGTTAATAAAGCAGGCTTGGTTGATATTCTTGGCGCCGCAGGAGAAACCAATATTCAGGGTGAAAATCAGCAAAAACTTGATGTTTATGCCAACGATGTTTTTATGAAAACACTCGTCAACCGGGAGATCGTTTGTGGTATAGCAAGTGAGGAGGAAGATGATTATGTTATTATTGAAGGAAAAAACCGATCACATGACAATAAATATATCGTTTTGATCGATCCGCTTGACGGCTCCTCAAATATTGATGTGAACGTATCAGTGGGTACCATTTTTTCGATATACCGCCGTGTCACCCCAATAGGAAACCCGGTGACCAAGGATGATTTTCTTCAACCGGGAAATCTTCAGGTAGCAGCTGGTTATGTAGTATATGGTACCTCAACCATGCTGGTTTATACCACTGGTTTTGGGGTAAACGGATTCACACTTAATCCTGCAACAGGGACCTATTATCTGTCGCATCCGCATATGCAATTCCCTGATGACGGAACCATTTATTCAATTAATGAGGGTTATTATGTGCATTTCCCGCAAGGAGTAAAAGACTATTTAAAATACTGTCAGGAAGAAGAAGGCAACCGGCCTTACTCTGCCCGTTATATTGGCTCATTAGTCTCCGATTTTCATCGAAATATGATCAAAGGCGGTATCTATATGTATCCAACAAGTTCAAAATCACCACAAGGAAAACTAAGACTTCTATACGAATGTAATCCTATTGCATTTCTGGCTGAACAGGCAGGTGGCAAGGCAACAGACGGGTACAAAAGGATCCTTGAAATCAAACCTACAGAACTTCATCAGCGCGTCCCTATTTTTGCAGGAAGTAAATTAATGGTGGATAAACTGGAAGAATTTATGGCGAAGTATCCGGAGAGTGCGGATTATTAGGTTTTAAGTGCTAAGGACTAAGGCTTAAGGGCTAAGAGCTAAGAGCTAAGAGCTAAGAGCTAAGAGCTAAGTAAATAAATTCATTTTGATGATTAAATGTGACTTTGGAAGGAAACTTCGAAAATCTCAAATCTGAAATCTCAAATCTGAAATCTGAAATCTTATATCTCAAATCATTTCTCCCTCTTTTAAGTATAAAATTACTTCTGTCATCATGGATTAATTATATTTGCAGAAATTTTTGATCCTTGGGTACTATAAAAATCAGCAATATTAGAGTCTATGCCTACCACGGTTGTTTGGTTGAGGAGGGTAAAATTGGTTCTGATTACCGGGTCGACCTTTCTGTAAAAGCAAACCTCAAGCCTTCGGCAAAAACGGATCAACTGGCTGATACAGTAGATTATGTGCATCTGAACAGGATTGTAAGAGAAGAAATGGCCATTCGTACCAAATTACTTGAAACGGTCGCTGATCTGATCCTTGACCGAATACTCCTTGAAATTCCGCTGGCAAATAAAGTCAAAATAAAGGTTTCCAAACTCAATCCGCCGATAGGTGGCAATGTTGAGATGGTCACCATTATTATGGAAAGAGAGAGATAATCGAGCTTTTTATGAAACATACACTAACCATCATTGTTCCGGTTTACAACGAAGTAGACAATCTTTCGCGTGTTGAAACAGAACTTTCAAATTACCTTGATATATGCGTTTCAAAGGCTGAGGTATTATTTGTGAATGACGGCTCAACAGATAAAAGTCAGGAAGTGATCGCTGATATCTGTCAAAGGGATAAACGATTTACCTATATAAGTTTTAAACAAAACAAAGGCTTAAGTGCAGCCCTTAAGGCTGGTTTTGACCATGCTGAAAGTGATCTGGTGGGTTATATTGATTCTGATTTACAAACTTCGCCTTCAGATTTTAATCTTTTACTTGCCGAAATCGACAATTTTGACCTGGTGACCGGCGTCAGGTCAGACAGACAGGATTCTTTTGTAAAAAACATGTCATCTTCAATTGCCAATGTGATAAGAAGAGCCTTTACGCATGACGGAATGGATGATACCGGATGCCCGCTAAAAATCATCAAAACAACCTATGCCAAAAGAATACCCATGTTTAAAGGGTTGCACAGGTTCCTGCCCGCCATGATCCTGTTGCAGGAAGGCAAGATCAAACAAGTTCCGGTTCAACATTTCCCCCGAATAGCCGGGGAAGCCAAATACCATCTGTGGAACAGGCTTTTTGGCCCTTTGGCAGATTGTTTTGCCTACCTTTGGATGAAGCGCAAATATATCAACTACCAAATAGTGGATAGTTCTGCCAAGTTAAGAAACCGATCATGAGTGACTGGCTCATTTACAGTATAGGCTTTTCGGCCCAGCTCCTTTTTTCTTCACGCCTGCTGATCCAGTGGATTCAATCGGAAAAAATGAAAAAAGTCGTCACCCCTTTGTTATTCTGGCAACTGAGTTTACTGGCCTCTTTTTTACTCTTTGTCTATGGCTGGTTAAGGGATGATTTTGCCATTATGCTGGGTCAGGTACTCACTTATTTTATTTATATCAGGAATTTACAGATACAGGGATTCTGGAAAAAATTGCACCGGCTGTTTAGAATTTTTCTTTATGTATTCCCACTGATTATTGTCTGGTATACTTACAACAATAACCAGTTTGATATGGACAGGGTTTTTAGAAATGAGAATATCCCTGTTTGGCTCCTTGTTTTGGGTAGCGTTGCCCAGGTTGTTTTCACATTGAGGTTTATCTATCAATGGCTCTATTCTGAAAAGAAAAAAGAATCCATCCTTCCAATGGGATTTTGGGTGCTGAGTACCACAGGCTCCATCCTGATCATTATCTATGCGATCTTTAGAAAGGACCCGGTGCTTTTCACCGGGCATATTTTCGGAAGTATTGTTTACATTCGTAATATCCTTTTGATCAAAAATTCCAAACATGAATAACAGATCTTATTTGCTGGCTATTGCTTTGGTTTGCCTGGCTATTTTCTTTCCGCATCTCAGCGTGGTGGAAGTGAATATCATGGAAGCCAGGAATTTTATTACGGCCCGTGAAATGCTCGAATACGGAAACTGGATCCATACCACTATGAACCTGGAGCCCAGGTATGAAAAACCCCCGCTTCCTACCTGGCTTACGGCCTTTTCAGCAGCCGTTTTTGGAACAAAGAGCTTATTCGGCCTCAGGCTCCCTGCGGTATTGTCTGCAGTATTTTTAGTCTTTACTTTTTACTATTTGGGACTTCAGGTTCTAAAAGACAAAAAACAAGCATTTATTGGAACCCTCATCTTATCCACTTCATTTTATATTGTTTTTTCGGGTCGAAACGGTCAGTGGGACATCTTCGCCCATGCATTCATGCTCTATGCCATTTTTCAGCTTTTCAAAGCTTTTGAAACAGATCAGAAATCATGGAAGCAATGGATACTTGCAGGTATATTTCTTGGCTTCTCTTTTATGAGCAAAGGGCCCGTTTCATTATTTGCTTTGCTGCTTCCTTTTCTTATCGCTTACGGATTCGTTTACAAATACAAAAATTTTAGCCAAAAAATCCAACCGCTTTTAGTAAGCCTGCTCCTATTTGTCATTTTCGGACTGACCTGGGGAGCCTATATCTTTCTTACCGACGCAGGCTCGGCAGAATTTATCGCAGATAAAGAGACCTTGGCCTGGACCAACAGGAGTGTAAAGCCTTTTTACCATTATTGGAGTTTTTTCACCCAGTCGGGTGTCTGGACCTACTTCTCGTTTCTGGCCTTGTTATATCCTTTTATGATCAAGAGAACTGAAAACAAAAAAATGTATCAATTCAGCCTGTTCTGGACATTGGCCACAGTGTTTTTATTGTCTTTGATTCCTGAAAAAAAAGAAAGATACCTGCTGCCTGTTCTGATACCTATGGCTTTAAATACAAGTTTTTATATATATTACCTCATTCAAAAATCAAAGGAATTACCAAAACTGGATGTATACCTTGCCAATTTTGGTTTTGGCCTTATCGGCTTTATCGGGCTGATTTTTCCGTTCGGGGTCTATTTCTTTTTTGAAGGTCAAATGAGCCCGCATTGGGTTGCCTATTTTATCAGTTCACTCGCCCTGTTTTCTTTGGGTATCATGATCTTTATTTGGTTGAGGAAACGGGCCTTTGAAAAATGCTTTTACGGGATCATTTTGTTTATTTGCAGCATTCTTCTGTTTGCATTTCCCATGGCCGAATTACTGTACGACAATGATAAATTTCTTAGCCTAAGAACTTTAAGATCAATAGATGGTATGGAAAATATCGACCTGTATTCCACAGACCGGTTGATACCATCACCCGAATTAATTTATGATCTGGGTGAACCCATTAAACGGGTTAAACTTGCCAATCAACTGCCCCAAAATGGGCAGTTTGCCCTGCTTGTCAACGACAGTATTCCAGCCGATGTCAGGATGAATTTCAAAACAGAATTTATCACTTTGTTTGACATCAATAACCTGAAAGAAGGTAAAAGAGGCCACAAGAAAAGGAAAACTCTAAAGCTATATCAGCTGGAGAAAAAGTAATAAGCAGTATTTTTGGTTGTTATCAATAAATTTTTATTTAAATTTGCATCCGTTTTTGGCGTCATGGCCGAGTGGCTAGGCAGGGCTCTGCAAAAGCTCGTACAGCGGTTCGAATCCGCTTGACGCCTCTTATAGACCTCATTTCCACCCTAAGTGGAGATGAGGTTTTTTTGATTTATTTAACACTCTTTTATCCTATTTTTTGCATCTTTGCAACTGTTAAAAATTGCTTATGAAGGTTTACCCTATCGAAACCGGAAATTTTAAACTAGATGGAGGTGCAATGTTTGGTGTTGTACCTAAAGTGATTTGGCAAAAAACCAATCCGGCTGATGCAAATAACCTCATTGATATGAGTTTAAGATGCATGCTCATTGAAGATGGTAAGCGTTTGATTCTAATTGACAACGGTACAGGAAATAAACAAAGTGAGAAATTCTTTGGCTACTATTTTCCGTTTGGAGAAGAAAACCTTGACAGTTCCCTAAAAAAACATGGCTTTCACAGAGATGACATCACCGATGTCTTTCTTACGCATTTGCATTTTGACCATTGCGGAGGAAGTATACAATGGAATAAATCGCGCACAGGTTATGAACCGGCCTTTAAGAATGCCAAATTTTGGTCGAATCAAAACCACTGGGCCTGGGCCACCGAGCCAAACCCCCGGGAAAAAGCTTCATTTTTAACAGAAAATATTCATCCCATAGAAGCCAGTGGGCAACTCCATCATGTTCCTCTTCCCAAAGAGGAATTGCTAAAAGGCAGCCCGCTTGGATTTGATATTCTCTTTGCCGATGGTCATACCGAAAAACAAATGATCCCGCATTTGAATTATCAGGGGAAAACACTCGTTTTTATGGCAGACCTGCTACCTACGGTAGGGCACATTCCATTGCCCTATGTAATGAGTTATGATGTAAGGCCCCTTATCACCATGGATGAAAAAGCAAGATTCCTTAACAGAGCAGCAGATAAAAGGTATTATTTATTCCTTGAACATGATGCCAAAAATGAGATTTGCACCTTGAAGCATACCGAAAAAGGGGTCAGGCTTGACCAGACTTACCGATTCGATGAGATATTTAATTGATTATAATATAAATTTAAAACAATGAGTAGAAGATTGATTTTGGGACTTGGATTAGCCATTGTCCTTTCTGCATGTAGCTCAACAAAGAACCTCCACAGTATTGCTGTGCCTGAAGGTTCAGCAACGGCAGTGAACATACCGGCCAAGAAAGGAAATATGACCGTAGAGGAGATCAGAGAATGGCCACATGCCGATATTTATAAGGATTCGATCCCGGGAATGAGTCTTGATAAAGCCTATGAGTTTTTAGCCGATAAAAAAGGGACAACGGTAATCCTTGGAGTAATTGACTCCGGAATTGACAATGAGCATGAAGATCTCAGAGACAATATTTGGACCAATACAGATGAAATTGCCGGAAATGGAAAAGATGATGATCAAAATGGTTATGTCGATGATATTCACGGCTGGAATTTTCTTGGCGGTGAAGGTGAGGCAACTCCTGAACAACTTGAAGTGACCAGACTTTACAAAATGCTGCGTGCCAAATACGATGGGAAAACCAGAGATGACATGAGTGTTTCTGAAATGGATGGTTTTAATTATTACCAGAAAGTCAAAAAGGATTATGAAAAAAGGATCAATGAGGCTAACGAGAACTATGAGCTTTACCAAAAGACTAAAATCTATTTTGAAGATGTTGACAGAGCAGCAAAGGAAAAGCTTGGGAAAGAAGACTATACCTTAACTGATTTGAGCGCACTTGATGTAGCAGATCAAAATCCATACCTGATGAGGGTCATGGGCACCGGAGGCACAAATGCTGAGGTAGGTGAGCATATCAACGAAGCTGTCAAACATTACGGAAACGTTAAAAAAATGTACAACCTGGATTTTAACGGCAGGGCGGCTACAAATGATGATCCTTATGACATTACCGACGTTCCTTATGGCAACGGGAATACCATAGGTTCGGTTGATGATGAAATGCACGGTACGCATGTTACCGGAATTGCCATGGCAACCAGAGACAATGGCAAGGGATTGAACGGTGTGGCTAAAAACGTAAAACTCCTCTCTGTGAGGGCAGTCCCTGAAGGAGATGAATATGACAAAGATATCGCACTGGCGATTCGCTATGCGGTAGACAATGGAGCTAAAGTCGTCAATATGAGTTTTGGCAAAAGCTATTCTCCTAATGCTGAATGGGTCTATGACGCTATCAAATACGCTGCCAGTAAAGATGTTTTGCTGGTTCATGCAGCGGGAAACGATCATAAAAATATTGACAAAAGCGATAATTTCCCCACTGATGCCCCTAACAAGGTAGATGAGATTACCGACAATGTAATCACTATTGGGGCCATGACGAGACATTATGACAAAGATCTTGTCGCCTCATTTTCGAATTACGGGAAACTGAATGTAGATCTTTTTGCTCCGGGACTGGAAATCTATTCCACTGTCCCTAAAAATGAATACAAAAGCATTCAGGGAACTTCAATGGCTGCTCCTGAAGTAGCAGGCGTTGCTTCATTGATTCGTTCTTATTATCCGGAGTTATCCTCAAGTCAGGTAAAGCACATCCTGATGAATTCAGGGATCAAAGTGGACCTTGAAGTGTTGCTGCCTGGCGGGGACGGCGCGTTAGTGCCTTTTAGTGACCTGTCGCGATCAGGACGTGTTTTAAATGCTTATAATGCCTTGAAAATGGCTGACAGTATGGTCAATGGCAGATAACAAACATAAAAAAGTAATAACAAAAGCTGCAAAGAACCTGTCCTTCTTTGTGGCTTTTTACCATATAAAAAATCAATGAATAAATATATTACATTCCTTGCCTTTGCAATGCTGTTTTTCCAGTCTTTTGCTCAGCAAAAAACCTATTGGCAGCAGCATGCAGACTATACGATGGACATAGATATGGATGTTGAAAAGTATCAGTTCAAAGGAAAGCAAAAACTGATTTACACCAACAATTCTCCTGATGAATTAAAAGAGGTTTTTTACCATCTGCAGTTCAATGCCTTTCAACCCGGAAGTGACATGGATATCAGGTTACAAAATATTCCCGATCCTGACTCAAGAATGATGGTCAATAAAGGCACGACTCAGTCTCCGGATTTCGTAAGCAGAATAGCGACATTACAGCCTGGTGAAATAGGATATCAAAAGATAATTTCCCTAAAACAGAACGGAGATCCGGTTACTTATGAAATTTATGGAACCATTATGAAGGTATCCCTCAACAAACCATTAAGCCCTGGCCAGAAGACAACTTTTGAAATGGATTTTGAAGGACAGGTGCCGTTAGTTATCAGAAGAGCCGGTAGAAATAACGCGGATGGAGTGGCCCTGAGTATGGCCCAGTGGTATCCGAAACTAGCCGAATATGATCATGAAGGCTGGCAAGTCAATGACTATATCGCAAGAGAATTCTACGGGGTTTGGGGTGATTTTGACGTGACCATACACATTGACAAAGACTATACCATTGGAGGAACAGGATATTTACAAAATCCTCAGGAAGTTGGACATGGTTATGAGGATACCAATAAAAAATTAAAACTCCCCAAGGGTGATAAGTTAAGCTGGCATTTTATAGCGCCGGATGTGCACGATTTTACCTGGGCAGCCGATCCTGATTATATTCACGATAAAGTAATGGGCGAAAATGATGTTGAGCTCCATTTCTTTTATAAAAATGATAAGCCCGAAGTGGTTGAAAACTGGAAACAATTACCAGAAAAAACCCAAAAACTTCTAGCCTACTTCAACAAACATATTGGGCAATATCCCTATAAACAGTACTCTGTGATACAGGGAGGAGACGGCGGTATGGAATACGCTATGTGCACCTTTATTACAGGAGGTGAAAAACTGGGAAGTTTGATCGGCACTACGGCCCATGAATTGGCACACAGCTGGTTTCAGTTCCTGTTGGCAAGCAATGAGACAAAACACTCATGGATGGATGAGGGTTTCACTTCGTATATTTCGGATGCAGCCATGAACGAGGTAATGGATCAGAAAAAGGAATTACCTAACGAGAGTGATTATAACAGGTATTTTTATCTTGTAAATACCGGACAGGAAGAACCTTTAACCACCTATGCTGATCATTTTGAATATAATTTTTCTTATGGAGTTTCTTCCTACAACAAGGGAAGTATCTTTCTGTCACAATTGGGTTATGTCATCGGAAAAGAAAACCTGGACAATACCCTGTTAAAATATTTTGAAGACTTTAAATTTACACATCCAACTCCAAATGATATCAAAAGAACAGCCGAGAAAGTCTCTGGCATCCAATTGAATTGGTATATGAATTATTGGGTCAATTCGACTAAGGTTATTGATTATGCTGTTCGCTCCATAAAAGATCAAACCATAACTTTAGAACGCAAAGGAGCTATGCCGATGCCCATAGACCTGATGGTGACCTATCAGGATGGAAGCAGTGAATGGTTTAATATTCCTTTGCAAATGATGTATGGCCATAAACCTACAGGAGCCAAGGTTCTGGATTGTTGGTCGTGGGTAAACCCTTTGTACACCATTAAGACTCAGAAAAAAGTGAGTCATGTACAGATCGATCCAAAAAATTTGATGGCTGATATTGACAGGGTCAATAACACAATGATAAAATAAGATCAATAAAAAATCCCGATCAATTAATTGATCGGGATTTTTTATTGAAGTTGTTTTTAATTTTTACTTCAACTTTTTCTTAACTTCCACTTCCTGGTAGGCTTCGATGACATCATCCACCATAACCTCATTGTAGTTCTTAATCTGAATACCACAATCATATCCTTTGGCAACTTCTTTTACATCATCTTTAAATCGCTTTAACGAGGTCAATTCACCTGTAAAGATGACTACATTATCCCTGATCAACCTGATCTTGGAACTTCTGTAAATTTTACCTTCCTGGACCATACAACCTGCAATGGTTCCCACCTTAGAAATCTTGTAGGTTTCCCGAACCTCTGCGCTACCTGTAATCTCCTCAACAATATCCGGAGACAACATGCCTTCCATGGCATCTTTAACTTCATCAATTACCTTGTAGATAATAGAGTAATTCCTGATGTCAATTTCTTCCTTCTCTGCGAGTTGTCTTGCACTTACCGAAGGCCTGACGTTAAAGCCTATGATAATCGCCTCTGAAGCAGAAGCAAGCAATACATCAGATTCAGTAATGGCACCCACGCCTTTATGGATAATATTCACCTGAATCTCTTCAGTTGATAATTTTTGTAAAGAATCAGTCAGGGCTTCCACAGAACCATCCACGTCACCTTTAATGATGATGTTTAACTCCTTGAAGCCACCCAATGCAATTCTTCTTCCTATTTCATCGAGTGTAATATGTCTTTGTGTCCTTACAGACTGCTCACGGCTCAGTTGAGAGCGTTTTGCAGCAATTTGTTTGGCCTCTCTTTCATCTTCATAAACTTTAAATTTATCACCTGCCTGAGGCGCTCCATCAAGTCCAAGGATCGATACCGGTCTCGAAGGGCCTGCTTCCTCAACATTTCTTCCTCTTTCATCTTGTAAAGCCTTCACTTTACCTGAATGATGTCCGGCAAGAATATAATCCCCTACCTTAAGCGTTCCTCCATCAACAAGCACCGTAGCCACATAACCTTTTCCTTTGTCAAGGAAAGCTTCGACAACCGATCCGCTTGCAAATTTATTGGGGTTCGCTTTAAGTTCAAGTATCTCAGCCTCAAGTAATATCTTTTCAAGTAATTCCTTGACTCCGGTCCCTTTTAAGGCAGATACATCATGAGATTGTATCTTTCCTCCCCAGTCTTCAACCAAGAGGTCCATTTGAGCCAATTCTTCTTTAACTTTATCGGGATTTGCATCCGGCTTATCAATCTTGTTGATCGCAAATACGATTGGAACACCTGCTGCCTGTGCATGGCTAATAGCCTCTTTTGTCTGAGGCATGATTGCATCATCTGCAGAGATTACAATTACTGCAATATCAGTTACCTGAGTACCACGCGCACGCATGGCGGTAAAAGCTTCGTGACCCGGGGTATCCAGGAAAGTAATCTTTTGACCATCTTCCAGTTCAACCGCATAGGCACCAATGTGCTGGGTGATTCCTCCGGATTCTCCGGCAATTACATTTGCGTTTCTGATATAATCCAGCAAGGATGTTTTACCATGATCAACATGGCCCATCACGGTTACAATGGGAGCTCTTGATTCAAGGTCCTCAGGTTTATCAACTTCCTCTTCTACAGTTTCTTCAACTTCAGCATCTACAAATTCAACATTATATCCGAATTCTTCAGCAACTATAGTAAGTGTTTCCGCATCAAGACGCTGATTCATAGAAATCATTAAACCTAATGACATACATGCCGAAATCACGTCAGTTACGGTAACGTCCATCATCGTAGCTACTTCGTTTGCAGTTACAAACTCAGTTACTTTGATTACTTTGCTTTCCGCTTCCTGTTGCTCAAGATCCTTCTCAGCCTGTTGACGGTGAAGGTCTCTTTTCTCTCTTCTGTATTTGGCTCCTTTGCCTTTTTTGGATTTACCCTGAAGTTTTTCAAGGGTTTCCCTTACCTGCTTTTGAACTTCTTCAGCTGATGGTTCTTCTTTTATAACAGGTTTTCTCCCTGTTTGAGCACCTCTCTGTCCTCCTCTGGCTCCGGCTCCTCTACCTGATTGACCAAAATCCGGGCGTTGAACATGTATTCTTTTACGCTTCTTTTTGGTTTTACTGGCATCACTTTCACTCTCTTTCTTAGACTCAGCAACCTTTTTCTTAGGTCTTTTAAACTTGGAAAGATCAATTGTCTCTCCCGTTTTCTTAGGACCTGATAATTTTTGATACTCAGTCTTAAGCGTTTCGGTCTCTTCAGTTACAACCTCTTCTTCATCAGATACAACCTCCTTGGCAACAGGCGTTTCAGGACTAACCTTTTTCACAGCCTTTTCCTCAACCTTTTTTGGCTTTTCTTTTGGCGCTACATCAATCTTACCGACCTGTTTAAGTCCTTTTAATTTCTTGGACCCTTTGATCACTTCCTCAACGACCTTTTCCTTTTTGACAGGAACTTCTTCTTCAGGGGACTCTACCTGCTCAACAGGTTTGGCATCAATATCAATTTTACCAACCATTTTGGGGCCACTGATCTTTTCAGATTCAGTTTTAAATATCTCAGCCCTTTTGGCTTCCTCTTCAAGGCGTTTCTTTTCAGCTTCTTTCTCTAAAGCCAAACGTATCTCCTCTTTTTCCTTTCTCTTCTCTTCTCCGATTTCCTTAGAGGCAACTTTTTTACTCTTGTCAGTCTGGAATTCATCAGACAGGATTGTATAAACCTCATGTGAGATCTTCGCTGTTGGTCTATGATCTATGTCTATTCCCTTATTAGCAAGAAACTCAACAGCCCTGTCTAGAGAAATATTCAGTTCTCTTAAAACTTTATTAAATCGTTGTGGCCTATATTCTGTCATAAATTGTGTTAAAATGAACCTCTAATTCCTATTGCAAAATAATAAATATTATGATTCGAATTCTTCTTTTAGTATTCTTTGTACTTCACGAATAGTTTCTTCTTCAAGATCAGTACGCTTGACCAACTCGGCCAAATCCAGATCTAAAACGCTTCTTGCAGTATCAAGACCAATGTTTTTAAATTCATTGATCACCCATTCTTCAATTTCATCAGAAAACTCAGTCAATTCAACATCATCTTCAACTCCTTCTCTCTGCACATCAATTTCATAACCGGTCAACTGGCTTGCCAATCGGATGTTGACACCACCTTTACCAATAGCCTTGGACACTTCTTCCGGTTTCAGAAAAACATCTACTCTTGGCTTTTCATCACCCACAGCCTCGTGAATCTTAAGAGAAACCACTTTTGCAGGGCTTAAGGCCCTTTTAATAAACTGTTCATCGATTTTGGTGTAATTGACAACATCAATGTTCTCATTACCCAATTCTCTCACAATTCCATGAATCCTGGATCCTTTCATCCCAACACAAGCACCTACCGGATCTATCCTGTCATCATAAGAATCTACCGCGATTTTTGCTTTTTCACCTGGTATTCTGGCAACCCTTTCAATTGTGATCAAACCGTCAAAAACCTCAGGAATTTCCTGCTCAAAAAGCTTTACCAAAAATTCAGGTGCCGTTCTTGAAAGAATAATAGAAGGTTTATTACCTCTAAGTTCGACATTTTTAATAATGCCTCTAACTGACTCTCCCTTTCTGAAAAAGTCTGAACGTATTTGCTCGCTTTTCGGCAGCACAAGTTCAT
Organism: Lutimonas vermicola; assembly: GCF_038433205.1. Classification (NCBI taxonomy): domain Bacteria; kingdom Pseudomonadati; phylum Bacteroidota; class Flavobacteriia; order Flavobacteriales; family Flavobacteriaceae; genus Lutimonas; species Lutimonas vermicola. The sequence continues at coordinate 562,367 of NZ_JBCDNA010000003.1, read as the reverse complement.
TACCGTTGTCATCCAGCAAAATGACGGCATTATGTCTTACATGATGTACTTCCGCCGAATACAATTCTCCTTCAAGCTCCTTGTAGTGCTTAAATATATTTGTATTGTCATGCTCATGGATCTTGGAGATCAGGTTCTGACGAAGGGCCAAAATCGATCTTCTTCCAAGATCTATCAGTTTCACCTCTTCAGACACTTCTTCACCCACCTCAAAATCGGGCTCAATTTTCTGTGCTTCTTCTAACGAGATCTCCTCATTATCATCTTCAACTGCACCATTCTCAACCACGATTCGGTTTCTCCAAATCTCAAGGTCACCTTTATCCGGATTGATAATTATATCAAAATTATCGTCCGACCCGAACTTTCTTTTTAAGGCTGATCTGAACACTTCTTCCAAAATGGCCATCAAAGTTACCCTGTCAATACTCTTTTCGTCTTTAAATTCCGAAAATGATTCAATCAATGCGATATTTTCCATTATAATCTTATTAAAAAATAATCTTCACTTTTGCTTCTTTTATCTCACTCAATGGAATCGACTGTCGCTTTTCCACTGTTATTTTTCCTTTTCCTATGGGTTTAGGCTCCCTGGCTTTCCAAAATAGTATGATCTCCTTATCAGTCACTGCTATTAATTTACCTTCAAACTTCTCCTCAGCCGTCTTTACCTGCAGCGTTCTTTCAATGTTCTTGTTGTACTGCCTGTTGTCAGTTATCGGGTCAGTTATATTAGGAGTGGTCACCTCTAAAGAAAAATCTTCATTTTCCCTGTCCAGGTTGTGTTCCACGTGCCTGCTGATTCTGATGCATTCACTTAAAGGTACACCCTGATCACCATCAACAGTGATTTTTATACTTCCGTCACTTCCAAAATTCAATTCAATAAGAAACAGTGAACTATTTTCGGAAAGTGCTTCATCCACCAATTTCTTTACTAAAGTCTGATCCATTTGGCTTGTATAAAAAGAGGGGACTATCTGTCCCCTCCAACTCAACTCATCTTAAATTTCGCTGCAAATATAAGAATTCCTTTGATACTGACAAAAATCATGAGCCTATTCGATGAAAATTTATTAACTTTAGCTAATACATAAAATATAAATGTTATGAAACGAATATTAGTCCCTGTAGATTTTTCTAAAGAAGCCGAAAGTGCTGCCAAGGTTGCTGCGAGTATTGCCCGTAAAACAGGAAGTGAAATTTTTCTGGTTCACATGCTTGAATTACCTGTAACTACTATTGATCCCGCCGAGATGAATACCATCAGCAGTGAGCCTCAAATCATATATTTCATGAAACTGGCTCATCAAAAATTCGATAAATTCAAAAAATTGCCATTTCTGGAAGGATTAACAGTTGTGGAATCGATTCAGTTTCAACATGCTTTTTCAGGAATTATAGACGAAAGTGAAAAGAATAATATTGATCTTATTGTTATGGGCTCTCAGGGAGCTTCAGGCTTACAGGAGATGTTTATTGGGTCAAATACCGAGAAAGTCGTCAGACGGTCAAAAATACCTGTTTTGGTGATCAAGCAAAGCGTCGAAGAATTTGAGGTTAATGATATATTATTTGCTTCTGATTTTAACAAGGAGAGCAAGAGTACATTTCACCGTGTCATAGATTTTGCAAATCTCTTTGAAGCTAAAGTACATCTATTGTATGTGAATACAATTCACAACTTCAATACAACAAAGAATATTGAATCAAGAATAGCTAAATTTATGGCTGATTTCGATTTTGACAACTATACAAAGAATATTTATAATGACATTTCCATTGAAAAAGGAATTTTGAGTTTTGCTCGTGACATTGATGCAGATCTTATCGCCCTGAATACGCATGGAAGAAGTGGCTTATCACAGTTGTTCAACGGAAGTATAGGCCAGGAATTGGCAAATCATGCATTGAGGCCAGTGGTTACTTTTAAAATTTAATTGCAGTTTATTTTACTACCATTTAAAAGGTCGTAAACCAATACCTAATTCTGCCCAGTCTGCGCGTGAAGTTTTTCTTGTTTTAACAGAGATTTGAGCAAACAGCCAATCTGTAATGTCATATCTAAACCCGGCTCTGATATAATTAGGCGCTTTTCCCTTGTCATCAGTAATGTATGTACCTGCCTGAAATCTAATAGCCATTTTTCCAAACATAAAGTCATAACCAAGGTGCGCTCCTGCAAGGATCTGATCCTTGGTTTCGGGATAATCGGGTTTCAGGCTGCCATCCCAAAAACAATCGAATCCTGCAGTTATTGCATGCATGGTATTGAATTTAAACCGATAATCCAATGCGCCTGAAAATATGCCATATCTTTTATCAGTTCCTTTGTCATTTTCATTTTGTACTGATCCTCCTGCAACATAAATTTCAATTGAACTTTCTCTCAACCTCGGGCTTTTGGAATTTTCAGGTGGTTCAAATCTGGCTTGAAGGACTTTATCCGTGTAAACGTCTCGGTCAACCAATTTTTGATCAGCATTATAATGGTATCTCAAGCCCAGGTTTAAACCATACATATTAAATCCGTAATTGGGAGTCGTTAACCTTCCATTGGAAAAATGGGTAAAATCTATACCGTAAAGAAGATCCATTTCGCGGCCGATTTTGTAAGCCCCTCCCGCATACAGGTTGAAATAAAGGGCTAAAGGAGTCCCAATGGCATCGTTTACAGCATTCCTATTTACATCATAAGGCTCTAAATTAAAAGTGAGCCCTAATCCAAAACCCATTTCCAGTACATTTCTGCGAAGCCTGTTGGTCAATGGAAAATTAATAAAACCGAAAATTGCATTTGGCTTTCCCAAAACTTCAGGGTTTCCTATAAAGCCCCAATAATATCCAATACCGAAAGTGGCATAACCATAGCGACTGGTCCAATGATCAGGATCCTTTAACTGCCATCCAAAACGGAATTCCAAAGCTCCATAACCATCGTTTACCAAACCTTCCAAGGTCTCTCCAGTATATAAATGATAACCGGTATGTCCTTTAACCTCCAGATACCTGAAGCGGCCAAAGTTCTTAACCTCCTTTACTTCTTCGTATGAAATAGATTTTTTCTGGCCTTGCATCGAAGAGACGCTCGTGAAAATGATCATAAGGCAAAACCCGATTTTTAAGAAGCAGGAGTCAATCAAATTCAACCTTGTAGCATTCATATACATAACAAAAGACAGCCAATGTAAAGATTATATTCTAAAAAGAAAAAATCCATTATAAAAACTATAATGGATTTTTCTTTTAAAGTGTTGACCCACAAGGATTCGAACCTTGACTGGCGGTACCAAAAACCGAAGTGCTACCGTTACACCATGGGTCAATATTTCAATACCAAATCATATCTGATTAAGCAGGCGCAAATTTAGAACAAAGTTTTTGTTTGGCAAAAGAGTTTTTTTGATTTTTTTTACGACACTACAATTTACAAGCGGTTTCCATTTAATTTACTAAATTCGCCTCAGTTTTAAATTGTGTCTATGCTTTCATTTGATTACAAAAAATTCAATACCATATTGGGTTGGCTTACTTTTGCCATTGCCCTGCTGACCTACACCTTAACACTGGAACCAACAGTTAGTTATTGGGATTGTGGTGAATATATAGCTACATCCGTAAAACTGGAAGTAGGCCATCCTCCGGGAGCTCCTTTGTTTCAAATGATGGGGGCATTTTTTGCGATGTTTACTTCTGACAATTCTCAAATTGCCATGATGGTGAATTTTATGTCGGCCCTTGCCAGTGCTTTTACTATCCTGTTCCTCTTTTGGACCATAACCGCCCTGGCAAAAAAAGTCGTTGAAAAAACATCTGGTGAAATGAGCAAAGGGAGTTCTATTGCGATATTAGGCAGTGGCCTTGTTGGCGCTCTTGCATACACTTTTTCAGACAGTTTCTGGTTTAGTGCCGTTGAGGCAGAAGTTTACGCCATGTCCTCCTTTCTTATGGCCCTGCTCTTTTGGCTTGCCATCCATTGGGAGGCCGAAATGGATAAACCCCGTGGCAACAAATGGCTATTGCTGATCAGCTTTATTGTTGGTTTGTCTTTTGGTGTCCATATTCTATCCTTGCTTGTTATTCCGTCAATCGTATTCATATATATCTATAAAAGACATCCTGAACTTAGTGTCAAACAATTTATTCTGGCCAACTTGGTTTCCATTTTGGTGCTGGCCTTTGTATTTAAACTATTGTTCCCTTTTACCCTCAGGTTCTTTAGCGCGTCTGAATTATTTTTTATCAATACCCTCGGGCTGCCTTTTAATTCGGGAAGTATTATTGCAGGAATCCTCCTGGTGGCCCTGTTTTATTTCGGGCTTAGGTATACACGTAAAAAGAAAATGTTCACAGCAAACTTATTGGTTCTTTCTGTATTATTTATCATGATAGGCTTTTCTTCCTGGTTAATGTTACCGATTCGTGCAAATGCCAATACGACCATTAATGAAAATAATCCTTCCAGTGCAAGGGAACTGCTCGCTTATTACAACAGGGAGCAATATGGAGATGCCAACGTATTTTACGGCTCCTACTACTCTCAAACGGCAGACAGGGATAAAGCAAATCCTTATCAGGACGCAAAGCCCAAGTATGAAAAAGACGAAAAAGCAGGCAAATATGTCATCGTAAATAATTACAAAGACGCTTTACCAAATTATAACAGCAAACACAAGGGTATCATTCCCAGGATGGTTGATCCAACGCCATCGGTGGTTCAAAACTACAAGGCAATTGCCGGCATACCCCAAAGATCAAAGAGACGCCCTACTTTTGGTGAGAATATCAGTTTTATGATTACTTATCAGTTTGGATATATGTATGGCCGCTATTTTATGTGGAATTTTACTGGCAGACAAGATGATATTCAGGGAAATCTCGATAATCACGGGAACTGGCTAAGCGGTATTGACCCCGTAGATGAATTAAGGCTGGGCTCTCAAAAAAACCTTCCGTCGGAAGTAGCAGAAAATAAAGGAAGAAATACCTACTATTTCTTACCGCTTATCCTGGGCATTATTGGTGTTTTGTTTCATATGAAAAGAGATTTGAATAATTTTTATATCCTGCTCCTCTTCTTCGCTTTTACCGGGCTTGCTATCATTTTTTATACCAACCCCAAGCCTTTTGAACCTCGGGAAAGAGATTATGCTGTTGTGGGTTCTTTTTATGTCTTTGCGATATGGATAGGATTTGGTGTTTTGGCTTTATATGAAAAGTTAAAAAACAAGATCCCCTCTGTCGTTATGCCAACTGCATTGACAGCCATTTGTCTTTTGGCAGTGCCCGTGCTGATGGCAAAAGAAAACTGGGATGATCATGACCGGTCAGGAAAATATACGACCTGGAACAATGCCAAATCGTATTTGGATTCCTGTCAGGAAAACGCGATTATGTTTACCATTGGCGACAATGACACCTTCCCTTTATGGTATATGCAGGAAGTTGAAGATTACAGGACTGATATCAAACTCGTAAATACGAGTTTATTCGCGAAAGACTGGTATATCGATCAGCAAAAAAGAAAGACCTATGAGGCTGATCCTATTCCTTCTCAATTAAGCCATGATGACTATAAAGAAGGTTCGCTTGATGTAGCTTATCATTACCCCTATGCTTTTCCTCAATTCAAAGACTCGGTGATGGACATCAAGTTTTTTATGAAGTGGATTCAGAGTAAAGACAGTCGTACGATGATTGATTTTGAGGATAACGGACATCCTGAAAAGGTTTACCCTACTACTAAATTGAGAATCATGGTCGATAAGGAAGCTGTTCTTAAAAACGGGATTGTTGCCGAAAAGGACTCCGCCTTGATCGTCCCTTATATTGATATACAGATTTCTGAATCTGCGCTTATTAAAAACAGGATTCTGATGCTCGATGTTCTGGCCAATATGAATTGGGAAAGACCACTTTACTTTACAGGGGGAGCGCAGGCAGCTGAGGAATATATTTGGCTGAAAGATTATCTGCAATTAGATGGACTTGCCTATAAATTTGTTCCTATCAGGACCCCGATTTCTCAAAGGAGTTTTATGGATATGGGCAGGATCAATACTGACATCATGTATGAAAATGTCAAAAAATGGTCTTGGAAAAACTCCAATGGAGATATCTATTACGATCCGGAGACCAGAAAAAATGGGATCTCTTTTAGAAACAGTCTGGGAAGGCTGGCTGACGAATTGATCAAAGAAAAGGATTTTGTCAGGGCCGAAGAGATACTCGATATGTCACTTGAGAAAATGCCAATGGAATCTTATGGTTATTTCAGATTGGTTATCGGGCACATTGAATCCTATTACAATATTGACAGGCCTGAAAAAGCGCGGAAGATCGTAGAGTTTCTCATTTCAAATTTCCAGGAAAAGATCTACTATTACAGCGGACTGAGCTCTTATGAACTGACACAAAATTTTAGCGATCTTGAAGGAACACTGGACCTTTACAAATATATCATTGCCACTTGCGTAGAATTTGACAGCGAAGAATACTCTGCGAAGCTTAAAGAAGATTTTATGACTTCGGTTACGATGCTTGAAGACGTCCTTGACGAGTAAACTTTAGAATTAATCAAATTTTTGTATCTTGGGTAAGACCCCAATTGTATCGAAATTAAATACCCTTAAATGAGATCTTACCTGGTTAAAACGCCTCGATTGGTACAAAAATTTTTCAGTAATTATGCCTGGCGTATCAAGACGGATAATAAAGAGATCTATCTCACCTTCGATGATGGACCGGTACCTGATTTTACACCCTGGGTACTTGAAACATTGGAAAAATATAAGGCAAAGGCCACCTTTTTCTGCGTTGGGGAAAACATAAAAAAGCATCCCCAAATATACCAACAGATCAAAGATCATAACCACAGTATTGGCAATCACACCTTCAATCACTTACAGGGTTGGAAAACGCCTACGAATAAATATGTAAAGAACATCCTTAAAGCCGAGTCTTATCTTTATGACGCAAAAAGCCGACATGGTGAGAAACTCTTTAGGCCACCTCATGGAAGAATAAGGCCCCTTCAAGCTAAGATCCTGCGCAAAAAAGGCTATAAGATCATTATGTGGGATGTACTTAGTGGTGACTTTGACCAAAAACTCAGTAAAAAATCATGCCTGGAATACACCATTAAACACATTAGCAATGGAAGCATTGTTGTTTTTCACGACAGTCATAAATCGTTTAAGAACCTGGATTATGTGCTTCCAAAGGTTTTAGAGCACTTTACTCAAAAAGGCTATGTGTTTAAGTCGTTGTAAGTGAGGTGGGATTTTCTATATTGAATAAGTACTGGTACGCAAAAGAACCGAACCTATAATTAATGTCTCTTTGTTCAATTTTTTTTGCTCCTCCAAAAAAAACGAACCAAAAAAAAGGAGGTAACTTTTACGAGGTGGTTTTTAGGCTTTTCTATCGAACGCCTAAAAACCGTTTAAAAAGCGCTAAATTTTTTCCAAGGCTTCAAAAATTCTTAACGCACTTTTCAAACTACACTGACGTAAAAGATTCGCTCATAATAACATTTTCGTTTGGAAGATTAATTTGACATTTGACGAAGTGGCCTATTTTATTTTTCGTCTTGTATCCTAATAATTTTAGTAATGGAGAAGCAATAGCCCCCGAAGCGCAGCGGCTTGGGCTATGGTGGAGTAAAAATTATTAGAGAGATGCACAGAAAAATAAAATCAGCCTTGATCTTTTCGTTCTTTTGTATCAAGACAAAAGGACAAAATAAAAATATTTATATTTCCTTTTATCCCTTAAATATTTAAGAAATATAATTAAAAATTATTGTTTAAAAAAGTCAATGCTAATTAGGAAGTTAAGATGTGTCTTGTACTAAAAAAGAATGTCTTAATTTTCAAATCAAAATACAAGAAGCTATTCCTTCAAACATACTGTTCCACCAGGCTAATAAGCGTATTGGCATCCTGCTGACCGGTTTGGCGCCATTTCATTTCGCCGTTTTTATAGATAATATATGTTGGATTTCCTTTTATTCTTAGGGCCGCTGCAAGTGTCTCATTCTTGGAGACATCTATCTTCACAACCTTAGCTTTGTCACCAAGTGCCGCAGCAACATCCCGCAATATAGAGTGCAAATTTGTATTTTCTCCTTCCCAGTCTGCGTAAAAATCAATTAGGGTGGGGGTTTTCGATCCAATTAATTCTCCAAACTTAGTCATACTAAAGTTTTTAATTCTATTCCTACAAATATAGTATTTTATCTCAATAACATTTATAATGCCCGAAAAATTAACTCTTTAGCAATTATTCAATTATTTTTTCAAGACCGAAATACAAATTTGTACTTTTACATACATCAAATTAATTCTCAATGGCTGAACAAAAAAGACTTTTTTTACTGGATGCTTATGCTTTGATCTTTCGTGGGTATTACGCTTTTATTAAAAATCCGCGGATAAATTCTAAAGGCATGGATACTTCTGCCATAATGGGATTCACCAATTCACTACTGGATGTTATTCGTCGCGAAAAACCCGATCACCTTGCTGTAGCCTTTGATAATGGAGGGTCACAGATGAGAAGTGAAGCTTTTCCTGCTTATAAGGCAAACAGGCTGGAAACCCCTGAAGCCATCAGGATTGCAATTCCTTACATTCACAAGATTCTTGAGGCCATGCATATCCCGATCGTTGAGTTGGAAGGTTATGAAGCCGATGACCTGATTGGGACATTATCAGTACAGGCTGAAAAAGCCGGTTACAAAACTTATATGGTAACCCCGGATAAGGATTTTGCCCAGCTGGTTACAGACAACGTAGTCATGTATAAGCCCTCGCGAATGGGTAACGGAATTGAAATTTGGGACGTAGAAAAAGTCAAGGAAAAATTTGAAGTAGAGGATCCAAAACAAGTGATCGACTTTTTGGGCATGATGGGCGATTCAGTTGATAATATCCCTGGCTTACCCGGAGTAGGTGAAAAAACTGCTAAGAAATTTCTGAAGCAATACGGTAGTTTAGAGGGGCTTTTGGCAAATACCCATGAGCTCAAGGGAAAAATGAAAGAAAAGGTCGAAGCAAATAAAGATTTAGGGATGCTTTCTAAAGAACTTGCAACCATCATGCTCGATTGCCCTGTTGAATTTCATGAGGAAAATTTTGAATTAAACACTCCTGATATTGAAAAAGTTACTGAAATATTTCAGGATCTTGAATTCAGGAGAGCACTGGAAAATTTACATCGGATATTCAAAACAGATGCCAACGATGCTAATTCACAAACGGTGAGTCCCGAGAAAACCACTGACGAGGTTTCCTCAGGCAATCAGCAATTGGATATGTTTTCAGTGGCCACAGATGATGGTTCGAAACCATCTGAATCTTTAAGGGGTTACAAAACGGCTCAGCAAACCGATCATTTTTATCAATGTGTCGATACAGAATTTTCCCAGAAACTATTGTTAAAAAAATTGCTTTTACAAGAATCTGTTTGTTTTGATACCGAAACCACGAGTCTGAATACCCTGGAAGCCAAATTGGTGGGCATCTCATTTTCTTACGAGAAGGGGAAGGGCTATTACGTTCCTTTACCCGAAAATGACAAAGAAGCAAATCAGGTACTCGACAGGTTCAGGCCTTTTTTTAATGATGAATCAATTGAAAAGATAGGGCAAAACCTAAAATACGATATCAAGGTTTTAAAAAATTATGACATTGATGTTAAAGGACCCTTGTTTGATACCATGATCGCACATTATCTCATTAATCCGGATATGCGTCATAATATGGAGGTCCTCTCAGAAACCTATCTGCATTATACCCCTATTCCAATCGAATCCCTTATTGGAAAGAAAGGGAAAAATCAGGCATCCATGAGAGATGTTAGTCTTGACCTGTTAACAGAGTATGCCGTGGAAGACGCAGATATTACCTGGCAATTAAAACAGGTCTTTGAACCGGAACTTAAAAAAAATGGCCTCACAAAATTATTTAAAGATATAGAGATCCCGTTGGTGAAAGTTTTGGCCTCCATGGAAATGGAAGGCATCAGGCTGGATGAAAAATTCCTGCAATCACTCTCAAGTGACCTTACCAAAGATATAGAGCATTTGGAACATCTCATTTATAAAGAAGCAGATACAGATTTCAACCTGGCTTCCCCAAAACAACTAGGCGTTGTTCTTTTTGAAAAATTAAATCTCATTGACAAGCCTAAAAAGACAAAGACGGGCCAGTATGCAACCGGTGAAGAAGTATTGTCTAAACTGGCACCTAAGCACCCTATCGTAAAACGTATTCTTGAATGGAGAGGGCTAGTAAAATTGAAAAACACCTATGTCGATGCCTTGCCAAACGAAGTCAATAAGACTACGCAAAGAATCCACACAACTTACAGCCAAACAGTTGCAGCCACCGGGCGCCTAAGCTCCAATAACCCTAACCTTCAAAATATTCCTATCAGGACAGAAAGAGGCCAACAGATTAGAAAAGCTTTTGTCCCGAGAGATTCAAACTATACCTTATTGGCGGCCGATTATTCTCAGATAGAACTTAGGCTGATCGCCGAGATGAGCGGAGATGAAGAAATGAAATCGTCCTTTATAAGAGGAGAAGATATTCACAAAGCAACCGCTGCAAATGTGTTTAAGGTTCCTCTGGATGAGGTGACGCGCGAACAAAGGAGCTATGCAAAAACGGTAAATTTTGGCATCATTTACGGGGTTTCAGCTTTTGGTTTGAGCCAACAAACAGATCTAAGCCGGTCTGAAGCAAAAGAATTAATTGAAACTTATTACGAAACCTACCCTACCTTAAAATCATTTATTGCCAAGCAGATCGATTTTGCGAGGGAAAATGGATATGTTGAGACCCTTCTTGGTAGAAGGCGTTATCTCAAGAATATCAATTCGAGAAATGCGGTCGTTCGTTCAGCCGATGAGAGAAATGCAGTGAATGCGCCCATTCAGGGAAGTGCAGCCGACATTATTAAAATCGCCATGATCAACATTCAAGATATTTTAGATTCCGGGAAGTACCGATCGAAAATGCTCTTACAGGTTCATGATGAACTTGTGTTTGACGTGCACCATGATGAACTGGATATTTTAAAACCCATTATTAAAGAAACCATGGAGAATGCCTATAGCATGTCAATACCGCTCACCGTGGATATGGGGCAAGGTAGTAACTGGCTGGAAGCCCATTAAACTTTGAGGGTTAAATTTCCGAGGGTATCGGAGGTGAGACCCTCACCTCCGATACCCTCACTTCCCATCACCTCAGTTCTCATACCCTCAGCTCAGAGGGGGTGAGTTGGAAACAGGTATTATCGTCATTCATTCTTCTCTTTCAGGATAATTATGAAACAATAATAGAAATTCTTCCTATCGTCCTAATTCTAAATTAATTGACAGCGACTCATGTCAGAAAAAATATCGCTATCTGCTATTTGCCAAATGAATAAATAGTTGTAGTTTTGCAAACTCTTTGAACTGAAGAGAAGGAATGTTTAATTTTAATAAATACGTGTGAACACATTAAGTTACAGAACAGTATCAGCCAATAAAGCTACCGTGAACAAGGAATGGCTAGTGGTGGATGCTGAAGGAGAAGTGTTAGGACGTTTGGCCTCCAAAGTTGCAAAACTGATCAGAGGAAAGCACAAGCCTAACTTTACACCTCACGTTGACTGCGGTGACAATGTAGTTATCATCAACGCTGAGAAGATCAAATTAACCGGAAACAAATGGAATGACAAAACTTATGTTCGTCATACTGGTTATCCGGGTGGACAAAGAACGCTTACTGCAAATGAGTTATTTGGGAAAAGTCCAAGTAGAGTTGTGGAAAAAGCCGTAAAAGGGATGTTGCCTAAAAATAAACTTGGAAGTGCCTTGTTTAGAAACCTTTATGTTTATGCTGGAGGGGAGCACCAACAAGAAGCGCAAAAGCCAAGAACTATTAACCTAAATGATATCAAGTAATATGGATACGATTCACAAAATTGGTAGAAGAAAAACCGCTGTTGCTAGAATATATCTTTCTGAAGGTAAAGGGAATATCACGGTAAATGACAAAGCTTATGACAGCTACTTTACAACTGATACCTTAAGATATAAGGTATTACAACCTTTGAACCTTACTGAAAATGCTGAAAACTTTGATATCAAAGCTAAAGTATTTGGTGGAGGTATTACAGGTCAGGCAGAAGCTATCAGACTGGCTATTACAAGAGCATTGGTAGCTATTGATGAGGAAAATAAAAGCGTCTTAAAACCAGAAGGGTTACTTACGAGAGATCCGAGAATGGTTGAAAGAAAGAAATTCGGTCAGAAGAAAGCCCGTAAGAAATTCCAATTCTCTAAACGTTAATTTGAATCTTATTCCAACTTTTTAAGAATAAGAAGAGAAAAGTAAAATTGAAAAAACTGTTGTCGTACAAGGTTAGCATCCAAATAGTTAAGACTTATTCAATATTGATAACTACTTAATTATTGCTAAAACAAACGGAACGTAAACTAAAACAAAATGGCAAACATTGAAATAAAAGATTTAATTGATTCAGGTGTACACTTCGGACACCTAACAAGAAAATGGAACCCAAACATGGCTCCGTATATTTATACCGAGAGGAAAGGGATCCATATTATAGATTTATATAAAACCGCTGCAAAAATTGACGAAGCCGGTTCAGCTTTGAGTAAAATTGCAGCTTCAGGTAGAAAAATACTATTTGTAGCTACCAAAAAACAAGCAAAAGACATCGTATCTGACAAGGCGAAAGTCGTAAACATGCCTTTTATCACTGAGCGCTGGCCAGGTGGTATGTTGACAAACTTCGTGACAATCAGAAAAGCCGTAAAAAAAATGGCATATATCGATAGGATGAAAAAAGACGGGTCTTTTGAAGCTTTATCTAAAAGAGAAAAATTACAGATCAATCGTCAAAGAGCAAAACTAGAAAAGAACTTAGGTTCTATAGTTGACATGACGCGTTTACCTGGTGCAATCTTGATCGTTGATATCAAGAGAGAGCATATCGCAGTTGCCGAGGCACAAAAATTAAACATTCCAATTTTTGCCATGGTAGACACGAATTCTGATCCAAGACCAATTGATTACGTAATTCCATCAAATGATGATGCATCTAAATCTATCGAAAAAGTTCTTTCTTATTTAACTGACTCAATCAGTGAAGGATTAGCAGACAGAAAGAAAACGAAAGAACAGGAAGCTGCTCCTGCTGAAAAAAAGGCCGCTGTTAAAGAAACAGTTGCTAAAGAAGCAGCAGTTACTGCCGAGAAGAAAGCTCCTGCTGAGAAGAAAGCCGCTGTTAAAGAAACAGTTGCTGCTCCTGTTGCAGAAGAAAAGAAGGAAGAAAAATAATTGTAGAACTTGTTATTGTTGCAATAACGACTAAACATAAATAAAATGACTAAAATAACAGCTGCTGAAGTAAATAATTTGAGAAAAACTACTGGTGCGGGAATGATGGACTGTAAAAAAGCCCTGGTTGAAGCAGAAGGTAATTTTGACCTTGCTATTGAAATATTACGCAAAAAAGGCCAAAAAGTTGCTGCAAAAAGAGCCGACAGAGCATCTACTGAAGGTGCTGCAATAGCTATTGTGAACGAAGACCACACAGAAGGTGCTGTCATCGTATTAGGTTGTGAAACAGATTTTGTTGGAAAAAACGAATCGTTTGTGAATCTTGCAAAAGAGTTGGCAGAAAAAGCTTTGAACAGTGCGACCAAAGAGGAACTGATGAATGCTGACTTCGGAGGAATCACGGTTCAGGAAAAATTAATCGAACAAACAGGAGTAATTGGAGAAAAAATTGAACTTTCAGCTTTTGAAAAGATCTCTGCTCCTTATGTAGGGTCTTATATTCACTCTGGTAAGATCGCGACCATCGTTGGTTTATCTGCCAAAGTTGAAGGTGCAGAAGAAGTGGCCAAGGATGTTGCCATGCAAGCTGCGGCTATGAATCCTATTGCTTTGAACGAACAAGGTGTTGACCAGACTATAATTGATAAGGAAATAGAAATTGCCAAAGATCAATTGCGTCAGGAAGGAAAACCAGAGGCGATGCTAGACAAAATTGCTCAAGGAAAGATCAAAAGATTCTTTAAAGACAACACACTTGTTAACCAAGACTTTATCAAAGACAACAAATTAAGTGTTGCCAATTATGTGAAGTCTATTGGCGATGTTGAAGTAGTTGATTTTAAAAGAGTAGCTCTTGGCTAAACTTTTATAAACGTACATATTATAAACCCAGGAGCGATCCTGGGTTTTTTTGTTTTAACACCAAGGCCTGCATACTTATTTTATCTTATCATCTTCAATTTATCATTGGTATAATTTATTATATTTGTACATCTCAGATTATGATCTATGAAATATAAAAGAATTCTTTTAAAGCTAAGTGGTGAGGCCCTGATGGGGGATAGAAATTATGGTATTGATCCTAAAAGGCTTGCCGACTATGCCGAGGAAATTAAGAACATTATTGGTAAAGGCATTGAAGTAGCCATAGTTATCGGAGGCGGAAACATCTTTAGAGGCCTAGCCGGGGCAAGCAATGGCATGGACAGGGTACAAGGAGACTATATGGGCATGCTGGCAACCATTATCAATGGTCTTGCATTGCAAAGTGCTTTAGAAGAGGCTGAATTACAAACCAGGTTGCTCACCTCTATTGAAATGAAACAAATCGCCGAACCTTTTATAAAAAGAAGGGCGGTGAGACATCTTGAAAAGGGGCGCGTTGTCATTTTCGGAGGAGGAACAGGAAATCCTTATTTTACCACTGATACTGCAGCCGTACTTAGGGCAATTGAGATCAATGCAGACGTGATCATAAAAGGAACGCGTGTTGATGGTATTTACACCTCAGATCCCGAAAAAGATGCTTCAGCTATTAAATTTGAAAATATTACCTTTAAGGAAGTCATGAATAAAGATCTCAAGGTAATGGATATGACTGCTTTTACCCTGAGCGAGGAAAATGACTTGCCGATCATTGTTTTTGATATGAATAAAAAAGGTAACCTGATGAAAGTTATTTCAGGTGAAAAAGTTGGAACCTTAGTTAATTCGTAAATCTTTGTTATCATGAATGAAGAAGTTCAATTTATAGTCGATTCAGCCAAGGAACAGATGGAAAGTGCTATCCATCATCTGGAAGCGGAATTTGTTAATATCAGGGCCGGAAAGGCAACACCTTCTATGCTTAACAGTGTAAAAGTTGAGTATTACGGTTCACTTACACCCCTAAGCCAGGTCGCTAATGTGAATACAATGGATGCTCATACCATCACAATTCAACCATGGGAAAAACAACTGATTCCTGAAATAGAGAAGGGTATTTTAGCTGCTAATTTGGGGTTTAACCCAATGAATAACGGTGAAAGCATTATCATCAATGTTCCAATATTGACAGAAGAAAGAAGACGGGAATTGGCAAAACACGCCAAAGCCGAAGCTGAGCTTGCCAAGGTGAGTATTAGAAATGACCGAAAAGATGCCAATCATGAATTAAAAAAACTTGACATTTCGGAAGATCTTCTCGCTAACACCGAAGTAGATGTGCAATCGCTTACTGATTTATACATCACAAAAGTTGATGATCTATACGTCATTAAAGAAAAAGAAATTATGACCGTTTGATCTGCGACCTTTATTATCTGCTTTTTGATCTACAAACTCCGTCAAAAAAATCAGGATAATGTTGTATGCTAATGAAGATGGCCCTTGGTGCAAAATAATCTGATTTATGAATTTTTGGCAAGTAGTTTCACGTTTTATTCTAAAGCAAAGGATCTTTATTCTGATTGTTTTAGCTGCTATAACCGTATTTCTCGGATCAAAAATTAAGCATATTCAGTTTTCTCATACAGAAGCCAATCTTTTACCCAGGGATCATGAAGAAAACATAAAATACGACCATTTTCTTGAGATCTTCGGAGAGGAAGGAAACATGATTATTATTGCCGTTCAGGATTCCACTTTGTTTGAGGTTGATAATTTTAACAAATGGAATGAATTTTCTCATCACCTGGACACTTTTCCGGAAGTTGATTTTTCCATATCAATAGGAGATATTCAGAAACTAAAAAAGGATAAAAAAAATCAAAAATTCTTCGTTGAACCGCTCTTTGAGAATGAGCCGACGACCGACCAGGAAGTTCTCGATATCCGAGATGAATTGTTTAAGAATCTGCCCTTTTTTGACAATATCCTTTTTAATAAAAAAACAGGTACGGTTCAAACTGCCATTTATCTGGATAAAGCGATCGTTAATACAAAAAAGAGGGAACGCTTTGTTTTTGAAGTACTCAACCCTTCAATAAAAGCATTTGAAAAAGAAACCGGTTTGGATGTAAGGGTATCCGGTATGCCTTTTATCAGAACCATGAACGCTCAGAATATCATAGATGAGATCGGAATTTTTGTAGGCCTGGCCTTATTTATTACCTCGCTTATTTTTTGGTTGTTCTTCCGTTCGTACAGAGCTACATTTATTACAATGACAGTGGTTAGCATCGGGGTGGTGTGGGCACTTGGTTTTATCGGCTGGTTTCAATACGAGATATCTGTATTAATGGCATTAATCCCTCCGCTGATCATTGTGATCGGGGTTCCAAATGCCATCTTTCTGATCAATAAATACCAACAGGAAGTAAAAAAGCATGGCAATCAGGCGAAATCCCTGCAAAGGGTAATCTCAAAGATTGGCAATGCCACATTGATGACCAACATTACAACGGCATCAGGGTTTGCCACTTTTATATTTACCAACAGTCAGTTGCTCAATGAGTTTGGTATCATAGCCTCGATTAATATTCTGGTCATATTTATCCTGTCTTTACTTATCATTCCGATTATTTACAGCTTTATGCATAAGCCCAAGGATAAACACCTTGAACACCTGGAAAGGAAATGGATAGATGCCATTGTCAACTGGATGGAAAATACTGTAAGGCATCACAGGATAGGTATTTATATTTCCACTGTTTGTATTATCGTTGTGAGTATCATTGGGGTATATATGATCCGGGTTTCCGGAAGCCTGATTGAAGATATGCCCAAAGGAAAACAGTTTTATAAAGACATCCTGTTTTTTGAACAAGAATTTGGAGGTATTATGCCTCTCGAAATATTGATTGATACAAAACGCAAAAAAGGGGTCATGAATCTTGCCACCTTGAAAAGAATGAATAAACTCGACGAGGAGATCGACGAGATTCCTGAACTTTCAAAATCAATATCTATCCTGAATATGGTGAAATATTCAAAACAGGCTTTTTATAATGGCAATCCTAAATATTATCAGTTGCCCACCGAACAGGAAAAGAATTTTATCCTGGCTTATACAAAAAATTCAGATGCCACCTCCGACCAGCTTAATAATTTCGTTGATTCAACGGGGCAATATGCCAGGATCACTACTTTTATGAAAGATATAGGCACCGATAAAATGGAAAGCATTGAACTGCGTATCAAGGAAAAAATCGAGCAGGTCTTTCCGAGCGAAAGGTTTGACGTTTCCTTGACCGGTAAGGCCCTCGTATTTTTAAAAGGAACAAATTATCTGGTCAAAAACCTTGTTATCTCTTTGTCCTTGGCCATTTTCCTGATTTCACTGTTTATGGCCTGGATGTTCAGATCGTATAAAATGATCATTATTTCGCTGATCCCGAATATCCTTCCTCTTTTGATCACAGCGGGACTCATGGGATACCTTGGGGTTCCGATAAAACCCTCCACGGTATTGGTCTTTAGTATTGCTTTCGGTATTTCAGTAGATGATACCATTCATTTCCTTGCCAAATACCGGCAGGAACTTATCGCCCATAAATGGAACGTCAGGAAATCAGTTTATGCTGCTTTGAGAGAAACGGGCGTAAGTATGTTCTACACTTCAATTGTGTTGTTTTTCGGTTTCCTGGTATTCACAGTGTCGAGTTTTGGAGGAACCATCGCATTGGGTGGATTGGTATCGGTAACCTTGTTATTTGCAATGGTATCAAATTTATTGTTGTTACCATCCCTTCTATTGTCTCTGGAATCGAAAATTGCCAACAAAAAAACATTCAAAAAACCGGCTATTTCCATCATCCCTAAAGAAGATGAGGATAGCTATAAAGAATAATTAACTATGAAAGGAATCATTTTGGCAGGTGGCAGCGGTACGAGATTACACCCGCTAACGCTTGCAGTAAGCAAGCAGTTAATGCCTATTTACGACAAACCCATGATTTATTATCCGTTGTCGGCACTGATGCTGGCAGGGATTAAAGAAGTACTGATCATTTCAACACCCAATGACCTCCCCTTGTTTGAAAGACTCCTTGGAGACGGGAAAAACCTCGGCTGCAGGTTTGAATATGCTGTACAGGAAGTGCCTAACGGACTGGCACAGGCTTTTGTTATTGGAGCAGATTTTATAGGTGATGACGATGTGGCCCTGATCCTGGGAGACAATATTTTTTATGGAACTGACTTGGAAAGGCGCTTAAAAAATGCGGTGAATCCTGATGGGGGAATTATTTTCGCTTACCATGTAAAAGATCCCGAAAGATACGGGGTTGTGGAATTTGACAAGGAGAACAACGTGATCTCCATTGAAGAAAAGCCTGAAATGCCAAAATCAAATTATGCAGTTCCCGGCGTTTATTTTTATGACAACAGCGTTGTCGAAATTGCCAAAAACATCAAACCTTCGCCCAGAGGAGAATACGAAATTACGGATATCAACAAAGCCTACCTGGATAAGGGAAAATTAAAGGTTGCCAAACTGGGCCGAGGTACCGCATGGCTCGATACCGGAACCTTTGCTTCACTAATTCAGGCCCAGCAATTTGTTCAGGTTATCGAAGAACGACAGGGCCTTAAAATAGGATGTATAGAAGAGATTGCCTACAGAAAAGGGTTTATAGATGCCGATCAACTCCGGAAAATAGCCGAACCCTTGATGAAAAGTGGTTATGGCGAGTATTTGATGGAAATTTTAAAATAATTATACTTTCCCAATTTTAACGCTTTGCGTATCTTTGCCACCTAAATTTCTGAGGATGCAAAACTATAGCGTAGCCGAATTGCTAGAGGCGAAAAATATACTGCAAGAGATCCAAATCAAGGGCTGGGTAAAAACTTTTCGAAGTAATAGGTTTATTGCTTTAAACGATGGCTCCACCATCAAAAACATTCAATGCGTTATTGATTTTGACAGCACTCCTGAAGAAGTGTTGAAACTGATCACAACAGGTGCCGCGATTGAGGTAAAAGGTGTATTGGTTGAAAGCCAGGGAAAGGGCCAGAACGTCGAAATTCAGGTTTCGGAAATTGTTGTTTTAGGTGCTTCAAATCCTGAGGAATATCCCATTCAGCCAAAGAAGCACAGTATGGAATTCCTAAGAGAAAACGCCCATCTGAGAATTAGAACCAATACGTTCAGCGCTGTGATGCGAATCAGGTCAGTACTGTCTTTTGCCGTTCACCAATATTTTATCAATAATGGCTTTTACTATTTTCATGCCCCTATCATTACCGGTTCAGATGCAGAAGGCGCAGGTGAAATGTTCAGTGTGTCTACCTTGAATAAAAAGAATCCTCCGTTGACAGAATCGGGTGAAATTGATTTTAAGGAAGATTTCTTTGGAAAGGAAACAAATCTCACGGTTTCAGGGCAACTTGAGGCCGAAACTTATGCCATGGCATTAGGCAAAGTATATACTTTTGGCCCTACTTTCAGGGCCGAGAATTCAAATACTTCAAGGCATTTGGCAGAATTCTGGATGATCGAGCCTGAAGTGGCCTTTAATGACCTTGATGCGAATATGGACCTCAGTGAAGATTTTATCAAATATATTTTGACTTATATACTTGAACACTGTAAGGATGATCTTGAATTTCTGGAAAAAAGATTGCTGGACGAAGAAAAAAGCAAACCTGCTGCTGAAAGAAGTGAGTTGGCGCTTCGTGACAAATTAAAATTTGTTATTGATAACAATTTTAAAAGGGTAAGCTATACCGAAGCCATAGAAATCCTTAAAAATTCCAAACCCAACAAAAAGAAGAAGTTTAAGTTTCCTATCAATGAATGGGGAGCAGATCTCCAAAGTGAACACGAGCGTTACCTCGTGGAAAAACACTTTAAATCTCCTGTGATCCTGTTTGATTACCCTGCCAATATAAAAGCCTTCTATATGCGTTTAAACGACGATGGCAAAACTGTAAGGGCCATGGACGTCTTGTTTCCGGGCATCGGCGAAATAATTGGCGGCAGTCAAAGAGAGGAAAGACTTGAAGTCTTAAAAGAAAAGATCCAAGAACTTGGAATAGATGAAAAGGAACTTTGGTGGTACCTGGACCTGAGAAAGTTCGGAACGGCAGTTCACTCAGGTTTTGGGCTGGGGTTTGAAAGAATGGTGCAATTTGCTACCGGAATGAGTAATATTCGAGACGTCATTCCTTTTCCCAGAACACCTCAAAGTGCTGAGTTCTAATGTATGTTTGCCACAATTGGCCTAAACTTTTTGGAAGTTCCTTTTTTTGTAACTTTAACTTGAAGTATTATTTCATATGTTAAAACAAAGTTTATATCAAAAACTACAACAAAAGTTATCTCCTCAGCAGATACAATTGATGAAGTTGATTCAGCTGCCTACCCAGGCCTTTGAACAGAAACTGTCTCAAGAGATCGAAGAGAATCCTGCATTGGAAAGCGGCAAGGAATCTACTGATGAATTCCAGGATTCCAATGAAGAGCAATATGACGATACAGGAACAGAATCGATTGAAACTGATATCAACATAGATGATTACCTGAGCGATGATGAAATTCCAAGTTATAGACTTCAGGCCAACAATTACAGCAGTGATGATGAAGATAACAGGATTCCGTACTCAGGTGGAATTACCTTTAATCAGCATCTGATCAACCAGCTTCACACTTTCAGCCTTGATCCCGAACAAGAACAGATAGCGGAATTTATGGTGGGTTGTATAGATGATAACGGTTATATCAGACGCACTATTGAAGACATTATTGATGATCTGGCATTTTCAGAAAATATTTACACAACCAAGGAGGATGTTGAAGAAATTCTCCATATTATCCAACAACTGGATCCTGCAGGTGTGGGAGCCAGGTCACTTAAGGAATGTCTCTTGCTCCAGCTCGACAGAAAAGAAGCAACAAAAGAAAGGTCTTTGGCCAAAGAAATACTGAGGACATCTTTTGACCAGTTTGTCAAAAAGCATTACGTTAAACTTGCTCAAAAGTTTTCGATTTCCCTGGAAGAACTCAATGAAGGAATTAAAGAAATAGAAAAGTTAAATCCAAAGCCCGGCGGAGCCTTCTCAGGGAATTTAACCATGATTGAACACATAGTGCCCGATTTTACCATTCGGATCAACGAGGGAGAACTGGAGTTGAGTCTAAACGCCAGAAATGCTCCTGATCTACATATATCAAGGGAATATGACAACATGCTGAAGGGTTATTCGGAATCAAAGGATAAATCAAAATCTCAAAAGGATGCTGTCATGTTTATCAAACAAAAACTGGATGCCGCCAAATGGTTTATAGATGCGATTAAACAGCGTCAACAAACCTTAATGATCACCATGAATGCGATCATGCATTATCAAAAGGAATATCTTCTTACGGGTGATGAACGCAAGTTGAGGCCGATGGTCTTAAAAGATATCGCTGATCAGATCAATATGGATGTATCGACCGTTTCGAGGGTTGCCAACAGCAAATACGTCGACACCCCTTATGGAACCAAGCTGGTTAAGAGTTTTTTCTCAGAGTCTATGAAAAATGAACAAGGTGAAGATATATCGACGAGAGAGATCAAGAAAATTCTGCAAACCGAAATAAACAATGAAGACAAAAGGAAACCGCTTACTGATGAAAAACTGAGTAATCTCCTTAAAGAAAGCGGCTATCTGATTGCAAGAAGAACTGTAGCCAAATATCGTGAGCAATTAGACATTCCGGTAGCCAGGTTAAGAAAAAAGATTCTTTAGATTATGTTTGTGTATAAATTGATTTCCTACGTGTTGCACCCACTTCTCTTTTCTTTTATGGGCAGTTTCCTGTATTTATATCTCACACCCAAACATATTGTAAAACAACAGGAGTACATTATTTTACTGATTGTTTTTATCAGCACATATATCATCCCAATATTGCTCCTGGCCTTTTTAAAAAGAATAAACCTGATCAATAATTATCACCTGAGAAGTATTGATGAGCGGAAGTTTCCGGTACTTTTCTTTATTATGCTTTCATTTCTTATCGGCAGGGCCATGACAAGCATACAAATAGCAGACCTGCTTGCATTTTCATTCTTCGGGATAGCCTTTGCACTTAGTTTTACGTATTTGCTCTTTAACATCAAAGTCAAAACAAGTTTACACACCCTGGGTATTGGAGGTGTCATTGGATTTGTGATGGTGATGAGTTATGAATATCAGTTGAATTTCAATTCCATCATTGCAGGCTTGTTTATAATTGCAGGATTAATCGGCGTTTCCAGACTTGCATTAAATGCGCATCGCCCTAAAGAAATATATATAGGATTTCTTTTAGGCCTTGTCTCTCAGTTTATAAGCTTTCAAATCTATCAGAATATATAAAAGATAAGGCCGACTCTCAGGTCACCGATGTTTATCGCGTAGTCATTTGTTTTTGTTTCCTCAAAAAGGTTATTTAAGCCATAATACAAGTGTAGGTTCCATTTATTATAACCGGCTGAAAAAGTAAGCCCGTATAACCATTTATTAACCTGAATGATATCACTGACATCAAAATCGGCCGTTTTACTAAAACTTGTGTTTTTAGCAAAAATATAGGCAACTTTAAATCCGGGATAAAATCGCCAAAACCTGTATTTGGATGCTGTGGAACCCCTGAATCTTAACTCTAAAGGTAACTCAACAGTGTGCAGTATGATCTTATTATTCTTGAGGCTGATCTCTCCATCCACCGGATTTACAGCGTCTAACTGAACATTAAAATAATAATTATTGAAACCGTATCCCAGGCCGGCTCCCAAACCAATATTGCGCTGCTTATTCAATGGAAAATCCTTGATGAATCCTCCTCCCAATCCAAAGGAGAATCCCGACTGGGACACTCTATCCGGTAAGTCCAGTAAGTATATATACGTTAAATTAAAATAAAGCTGGTCTTCTAAGTATTTATCGTCAACAAAAGTACCATCATTTTGTGCTTGTAGAAAACCCGAAAAAAGAAGCAATAATATAGCGATCCTGCGCATAGTACTTTTTTGAAAAATCAAAGGTAACTTTTTTAAGGAAGAATTCCCAAAAGTGATTTTAACCTCACTAAACTATTTCCTGATCCTGCATATGAGTTCATCACTGCCTAATTATTCTCATATTCCACCTGATTATTTAACAAAGGAATATTTAGTTTCTTTGATAAGATACTTCTCAATTCTGCCGCCGTACCCGGATTAATTAAATTAAGTGCCTTTACACCACAAAGCTTTTCTATCAATTCGGCACCCGCAAAAGTATTGGTTGCAATACCACTCACAATATCCGGCTTCAGGTTAAAACTCTTCATTACCCCATATACTGCATAAGGATCGGATGCGCATAACACCGTACATTTAACGCTGTTTTTAAGCTCCTCAAAGGCGATATCCCCGTTATAGGGTTCCAGGGGTGAAGCTCCTAATTCAATAACAGCCACATCGGCCTTTATCTCTTGAATCCGGCTTAATAACTGTCCCAGCTTTTTTCTGAACCTCTCCCTTGGATAGATGGTCGATGGTAAACCAATATCGACGAAATCAAAAATATGACCGGCACCTACATCCTTTAAAGACAGCGTATCCCTGTACCTGCAAGCCCCGGTTAATTTTCCGGCAACTATCTCTAATCCCGCTCTTTTTAGCTGATTAACGATGATTTTGGCCACTGTGGTTTTCCCGGCCGACATTGAAGTACCTACCAAAAGAATTACGGGAAGATTGAATTTTTGGAAGGGAACTGTCTTGACGAAATCATCCATTTTAGATATACTTCCTTCCCGAATCATATGTCCCATGTATTTTATTTCTATCAAATTTGGCAGGTAAACCGATTTTGAAGTACACTTTCCCATCAAACCTCCACCGGTGAGTAAATGCATGATGCCATCTTCTTCAACTTCACGCCATGATCCGGTTGCTTCGAGTGTTGCATAGCGTTCTCCCAAGGCCCCGGCTACCAAATCTCCTTTCATAAAACTCCGCATTCTTCCATTGGTCAACTCAATTTGCATCTGATCATTACCGGTGTTGGTTATTTCTCCAATCACATAATCACCTGTTTTCCACTTGATTTTTTCAAACTTTTTAACTTCGAACGATACCTTTTCCAAATCACTGATTCTAAGCATCGAGGAAAATATATATCTGGAATTCATTTTTTTTTAATTTAGGGATTATACTTCATTTTTCATCTTTAATATCCTTGGCTAATAACAGCAAGGAGAGAAGGGTCGTTCTTTCAATAAGCTTTGTTTTATATATGAACTCATGCCTGGCATGTGCGCCGTCACCTACGGTCCCCAGCCCGTCAAGTGTGGCTGTAAATAAACTGGTTGTGTTGCCATCTGAACCTCCTCCCGCTGTTGATTCTTTCAGCTCCAGTTGTATACTTTTACCAATATCTTTAGCAATTTTCCACAGTTTTCGATTTCTTTCGGTTTTTTCCATTGGCGGCCTTCCAAATCCGCCTTCAATTTGAAGAGATGTGCCTTGGTGCTTGGGCTTTAAATTGCTTATTTCCCTTTGGATATAGGCAGCGTCTTTCATATTATAGACCCTTACATCAACCACTGCTTTACTTTCTTCGGCAATCACATTTGCAGATGACCCACCTTGTATCATCCCGACATTCACCGTGATTCCTTTTTCAAAATCATTTAGGGCATACAGATGCTGAATATGATAAGACAATTCTACTATTGCGCTCACACCTTTTTCAGGGTTCAGGCCTGCATGAGCAGGCTTGCCGGTAACAGTAATGATGAATTTACCAATTCCTTTACGCGCTGTTTTCAATTTGCCTTCCAAACCAAGAGGCGGTTCTAAAATGTAAGCACGCCTTGCAATTTTAGAAATTCTTTTTATGGCATTGGTCGATTCATAACTTCCAATTTCTTCATCAGAATTGATAAGGATCACAGGGCTTAGCTGACATGTTAAATTCAATTCCATCAGGGCTTTAATGGAGAAGATTATTTGGGTAATCCCGGCCTTCATATCAAATACCCCGGGACCCGATATCTTGTCTTCTGTTTCTTTAACAGGCATGTTTTCCAAGGTGTATTTTTTCCAGACGGTATCGCAGTGGCCTATCAATAACTGGATGTTTCCTCCCTTTGGATGGTCTTTGGGTCTGGCATAGAAAAACCCACCTGTTTTTACACCAGGAAAATGATTAGTGTAATAACCCAGGGACTGAAATTCATCTGTTAAAATTTTCATTAAATATTTTTGAGAATCAGCATCATGAGAAGGGCTTTCATGGCTTACAAGATTCTTTAAAAAGACGATCATATCTTCCTGATGATCTTTTAAAAATGCTTCAATATGTCTAGCAGCAGAAATTTTCATGCCAAACTATTATTAAATTGTTATCGCTGAAAATCCTTAGGATAGGGATAACTCAAAGTCTCTTTGATACTGGCAAATCTGCCTTGTGCGATATAAGCCAGAAGCGGATGATCATATATTTGTTTTTGTTGGCCTTTGTCTGAAATAATCTTATAGTCCTTATGAACCAATGCGTTTTCTACCTTTCCGGTAATCAGGCTGTAATCATCAAACCCGTCAATAATCTTATGTAAACTGCAATCCAGCATCACATAAGAATCTTCAATAAAAATAGCCGTTTGTTCCTGATTCATAACAGTGGGGATCTGATCAGTAATGTCTTTAGAAAAATTATTTACGGCACATCTTGGTATGGCGGCCAGAGAGGATAAAAGTATCTGATCGGGTTTCACAAAACTCACCGAAAACCTCAAATGCCTGTTAATGTTTTGATAAGTATTATGACGTGGGGTACAAACAAAACCGAAAAAATCAGAAAAACCTAAAGGGGTGACCATGTGTTTAGGGGCCAGATCAAAGCCATTACCTTCCTTTGAGCCAATCACTACAAGTGGAGCGACGGTATAAAAATGTTCCCAAATGGACTCTTTGACGTTTAAAGAAACAAAGTCTTTAAAAGGTTCTTTTACTTGCATAACACAGCCTCATTTAAATCAAAACCCTATCTATAAAGTTAGTAAAAAAGACCCTAAAAGCAATCTTTTCAGGCATAAATATCAGAGCAAAAAAAAAATACGAGCTGAAACTCGTATTTTTTTGTTATGAATTCTGAAAATCAATCCTTACTCTTGCTCCTTTATTTCTTCGGCCGATGTTTCCTCCGCCTTTATGGTTTCATCAATAAGCTGCTCACTTTCTATTGTAAGGGTAGTCTCATCTGTGACTATTGTTCCTTCAGCAGTTTCTGTAACCATTACCTCTTCGGTAAGTTTGATAGATTCCGTATTGTATGCTGTTATTTCATCTGTATCCAAAGCGATACTTGGAGCGATTACCAAGGCTACTACAGACATCAGTTTTAACAGGATGTTCAAAGATGGTCCTGAAGTATCCTTAAAAGGATCTCCAACAGTATCACCAACAACTGCTGCCTTATGTGCCTCAGTTCCTTTTCTGCCCTGCTCTTCTATCATTTTTTTTGCATTATCCCAGGCTCCTCCCGCGTTCGATTGAAAGATAGCCATAAGTACGCCACATGTGGTTACTCCGGCCAACAGGCCTCCCAACATTTCAGCGCCACCAATAAATCCGATGGCAACCGGAACAGCTAAGGCTAATAATCCAGGAAAAACCATTTCCTTAATCGAAGCTGTTGTAGATATTTCCACACATTTTTCATATTCGGCATAGCCATCTGCTGCATCAAATACTTCACGCTCTTCTTTCGAAGCCTTAGACATATCTGAATCATGCTTTCTCATTACTTCCAGGGCGGCTTTTAATTGAGGAATATCCCTAAACTGCCTTCTTACCTCTTCAATCATTGCCATGGCCGCTCTACCCACGGCATTCATCGATAAGGCCGAAAATACGAATGGAAGCATCCCTCCAACCAATAACCCGGCCATAATCTTCGGCTGAGAAACATCAATAGCCGTTACATTAGCCGTTTTCATAAAAGCAGCAAACAATGCCAAAGCCGTAAGTGCTGCTGAAGCAATGGCAAATCCCTTACCAATGGCAGCTGTTGTATTTCCTACCGCATCCAATTTATCTGTTCTTTCTCTGACTTCTTTAGGTAATTCGGCCATTTCAGCAATACCCCCGGCATTATCCGAAATCGGACCGTAAGCATCTACCGCCAATTGAATTCCTGTGTTAGCAAGCATTCCTACAGCCGCAATTGCGATCCCATAAAGTCCGGCAAAATGATGAGAAACAATAATAGCAGCTGCAATCAATAAAATTGGAATTGCTGTTGACATCATACCCACACCCAAACCTGCAATTATATTCGTGGCAGAACCTGTTTCAGACTGCTTCACGATTGACAAAACCGGTTTTCCTCCGGTTCCTGTATAATATTCTGTTATTTTTCCCACACAGAATCCTGCAATCAAACCTGCAAGTGTCGCATAAAAAACACCCATGGCACCAAAAGGTAATCCATCAATGGTTTCAGGGATCATTTGATTTATGATGAAATAAGAAGCAATGATCATTAGAAATCCTGATCCGAATTCTCCCATGTTTAATGCCTTATGAGGGCTGCCGCCATCTTTAACCCTTACAAAGAAGGTTCCCACGATCGACATCAAAATTCCAACTGCAGCAAGTACCAAAGGTAAATAAACAGCGCCCAAGCCATCAAAATTCGGTGTAATGATGAATGCTCCCAAGACCATTGTTCCGATAATTGAACCAACATATGATTCAAATAAATCGGCACCCATACCGGCAACGTCTCCCACGTTATCACCCACATTATCTGCTATTGTTGCAGGGTTCAAAGGATGATCTTCAGGAATTCCCGCTTCTACCTTGCCCACAAGGTCCGCTCCAACATCAGCAGCTTTGGTATATATACCTCCCCCTACACGAGCAAATAATGCAATTGAAGATGCTCCCAAAGAAAACCCGGAGAGTACATTTAATACCATTGCTATATTATCTGCCTTTAATTCTGTTGATAAGCCTGTTGATGGCCACATTCCCTGATAGATCATAAATAAACCGCTAAGGCCCAAAACGCCAAGGCCTACAACACCAAGGCCCATTACGGCACCTCCCGCAAATGCTACTTCAAGTGCTTTACCCAAAGAGGTTCTCGCTGCCTGTGTGGTTCTCACATTGGCTTTTGTTGCTGCTTTCATTCCGATAAATCCGGCAAGTGCCGAGCAAATTGCTCCAACTATAAATGAAAGAGCAACCATCCAATGAGATCCTTCCTCATTTTCACCCTTAAAATAAAGTAAGATAGCAACGGCAACCACAAAAATCGCTAATATTCTGTATTCGGCTTTTAAAAACGACATGGCCCCATCTGCTATGTGTTTTGCGATTTTTACCATTTTTTCATTTCCTGCGTCTTGTTTAGCTACCCATGCATTTTTAATAAATACAAATGCCAGTGCAAGTACGCCAAACAACCATAAATAATGTACGATTAATTCCATTTCAAGTAATATGTTTTTTTAGTGATTTGAATTATTGAGGGGCTAAAAGTAAACATTATTGTGTGATAAAAAAAACCGCCATTCAGATAAATGGCGGTTTGCTTTCATTGCTATATTTTAAGTTCTTTTACTAAATAGTAAAGGTTCTTTTTTTCTTGTGATCACTTTGGTCATAACGTTGCACACATTCGTGATATATTTTAATCGCTTCTGCCGAATTTCCCCATCCTCCGGTATCAACTTTTTTCTCTTCCAAATCTTTATATACCTGGAAAAAATGTTCAATTTCCTTCAACCTGTGCGGATTTAGATCTGCTATATCCATTCTCTTGCTGTAGATAGGATCGTTTACCGGCACACAAATAATTTTTTCATCAGGTCCTTTTTCATCAGTCATGTGAAACACCCCAATCGGCCTTACTTCCATAACAACCATTGGATATGTAGGCTCGGCACCTAAAACCAGCACATCCAGGGGATCCTTATCCAGTGCAAGCGTTTCAGGAATAAATCCATAATCTCCAGGATACATCATGGATGAGAACAACATCCTGTCAAAGCGAATTTTATGTAACGTAAAATCATACTCGTATTTGTTTCTACTTCCTTTTGGTATTTCAATTAACACATCAAATGTTAGAGGTTTTTTGGCACTCATATTTTATTTTTTTTTGCAAAAATACAACATTAGCTGATTTAGACTCATGAAAACCTGTGAATTTCAAGGACTTTTGAAAGATTACCTCTTCAAATCAGTTGATTTTGACCGGAATTCAATGCCAGGTTAAATTATCATTAAGAAATTTTAGTGTAATTTTTTTGTGTATTTCAGATATTATTTAGATATTTGTCTAAATAACTAAATAAATGATGAACTCACTGTTCAAGGCCCTTAATGACGAAACCAGAAGACAGATTATTGAATTGCTCAAAGACAAGGATATGAATGCTGGAGAAATAGCTGACAGGTTTCAAATCTCAAAGCCCAGTATATCACACCATTTGGATATACTCAAAAGAGCTGACCTGATTACAAGTGAGAAAAAAGGCCAGTTCATTCAATATTCTTTAAACACCAGTATCCTTGAAGATCTACTTTCATGGGTGCTCACTTTAAAAAAATAATTATGAAAACTAATCTGCAAAAAGAGTTACCCCTTATTATTATCGTTCTTATCCCCTTTGTATATTTGGCTTATGTCTGGAACAGCCTTCCTGAAAAAGTACCGCTGCATTGGAACATGGAAGGAGAAATTGACCGCTACGGCGAAAAATCGGAACTGATTTTAATTCCTGTGCTACTACCCCTTTTAATCTATGTTTTATTCACTATTATTCCCAAGATTGACCCAAAAAGGAAAATTAAAAACATGGGAAACAAATACACCATTTTAAAATCGATTATGACCCTGTTTATGTCGGCCCTGGCCATGATCATCATCTATGCCGCCTTGAATGAAACCCTGTATAATCCAAACTATATCGTATTGTTGATAGGTATTTTATTCGCTCTTTTAGGAAACTATTTCAAGACCTTAAGAGCTAATTATTTTATCGGCATCAAAACTCCATGGACACTCGAAAATGAAACAGTTTGGAAGGCAACTCATAAGTTGGCCGGTAAATTGTGGTTTGCCGGGGGGCTTCTCATTGTATTGACAAGTATACTTCTTGACAAAAAAACAAACTTCACGCTATTTGCCGTTATCACGGTTTTTATAACAGTGATCCCCGTGGTATATTCATATATAAAATACCAAAGTA
Source organism: Lutimonas vermicola (assembly GCF_038433205.1). Lineage (NCBI taxonomy): Bacteria > Pseudomonadati > Bacteroidota > Flavobacteriia > Flavobacteriales > Flavobacteriaceae > Lutimonas > Lutimonas vermicola. The sequence goes on along the minus strand of NZ_JBCDNA010000003.1, from coordinate 531,857 downwards.
TATCTCAAACGAATGCAAACCATTAAGCGATTGCCCTGCCAGTAATTTGTCTGTATCATGATTGAAAAAATTGACCATTCGTCTTTGAAAACGAGCAAATTGATTTATAACATATTTCAAAAATCCTATGCCGTTGAAGCCCTCCTGTTGAATCATGACGATTTTCCTCCCCTAAAAAGAACGGCATCTGAAATTCAGCAAAGCAAGACTACATTCTACGGCTACCGCCATGAAGAGGAATTGTGCGCAATCATGGAATTGGAAATCAATGAGAATCATATCCATATTCGCAGTCTGACCGTTGCTCCCGAATTTTTTAGAAAAGGCATAGGGTATCGACTATTGTGTTTTGTCCGGGATACGTTTAAAGTTGATCTCCTCTCGGTTGAAACGGGACATGATAATTTTCCAGCCGTCAATTTTTATCTGAATTTTGGGTTTAAGAAAAATAAGGTCTGGATGACGGAGGTTGGTATCGAAAAAATATCTTTCACTTTATCCAGTCAACCTTAAATGCTCTTTACATTAAAATAGTAATTTAGAAATTGTTTTTTTACTTCAAAACACCCTTATGAGTCGTCTTCATCTGACAAATGGCCTTATCGGTTTGCTATCTGTAATTCTAGGATTTATTTCAAAAGCTTTTTACAGGTATTACGCTTACCATAACAAACTGTCTGATCTCGGTTTGTCAGACCGGGCCACTAGTTTGTTCTATGTACTCGGGTTTTCGCAATTGATGCTTATAAAAAGCTACAGGTATCCCTGACTGGTCATTCTAATTATTACAGCAGGTTCAATTTTGCACGAGTTTATGCAAGCCGGAAATCAAATGTTGGATGCTAAAGACATCTTCGCCTCTGCCCTGGGGGTATTATCTCACTCCTTTTGTTAAAGTTTCGTCATTCCTGAATAAAGTTTATAAACATGTTACAGGGTCATTTCATCTGACACAATGTGAACGCGATACCGCTCCTTTGTTCTCCAAATATGTCATTCAACCCTTATCTGCTTTCGTCTGCCCCGGAAGAAGAGGATTCTATCCAAGCTAGTATGCATCTTTTCAATTTGATTTGTACATTTACCAATAGAATGAAAATATTGTATCAAAATAAATTCAAAATTTATGAAAAAGTTGCTTGCCACGATGGTGATTTGTACCGTTTTTATGGCCTGTGAAAAAAAGACCAATAAAGAGGTAAATGAAACAATTACACCTCAACCTGACAAAGTTCAGTCAAATGACTGGATCTATCTTTTTGACGGTACTACAACCAATGGGTGGCGTGCCTACAACGGTGAAACGCTTCCTCCGGGCTGGATTGCAAAAGACAGTGTTCTTACTTTTGATACAGAACTTGGAATGGAACAGGATTATACCGGAGGTACGGATATCATTTATGGCCTGGAAGAGTTTGATAATTTTGAACTCTATCTGGAATGGAAAATTCCAAAAGGAGGCAACAGCGGGATATACTATCACCTAAAAGAAGGAATACCTGATGCTTTACCTCCTGATATCTCACCCGAATACCAGCTTATTGATGATGAAAACTATGCTTCCATTCATGATTTAACGCAATACAATACTGATATGGGAGTCACTGAGAATCTTCAGGATTTACAGGATTGGCAAAAAACCGGGTCCGACTATGCCATGTATCCCGCAGATGCATCTCAGAAAATACTTAACCCTGTTGGTGAATGGAATTCAACCCGAATTATATTCACCCCGGAAAAAGCGGAATACTGGCTCAACGGTAAAAAACTGGTATCTTTTGTTCCCTGGTCTGAAGACTGGGAAAAAAGAAAGAATGCCGGAAAATGGAAGGATGCCAATCTTTATGGTTCCTTTAAAAAGGGATATATAGGATTGCAAGACCATTCAAGCCCTATTTGGTTCAGAAATATCAAGATCAGAAAATTATAAAACCCAGCACATGAAAAAAAGAGACTTTCTAAAAAGCACAGCTGCCCTGACAATGGGAGTATTCATTCCGTCCCCGATCTGGGCCTTGTCAAAGAACAAAAAGTTAAGAACTGCCCATATTGGATTAGGTATGATGGGAGTTGAAGACCTTAAAGCCATCGCTGCCCATAGCGCCGTAGAAGTTGTAGCGCTGTGCGATGTAGATTCTAAATTGCTCGCAAGTGCTAAAAAAATGCATCCGGGGGCAACAACTTATGCAGATTACAGAATCATGTTAAAGGAAATGGAGAAAGATATTGACGCCGTCATTGTGTCTACTCCTGATCACACCCATGCCCCTGCTTCAATGATGGCTATGGAAATGAATAAACCCGTTTATTGTCAAAAACCACTAACCCATCACGTAACTGAAGCCAGGGCCATGAGGAAAATGGCTGAACAAAAAAAACTGGTCACACAAATGGGTATACAGGTTCACTCTTTCTATGATTATAAACTGGCTACAACCCTGATCCAAAGTGGTATCATAGGAAAAGTTGAACGAGTTCGTGCCTGGTCGCCTAAAAACTGGGGCTATGATGGCCCAGCACCCCAAGGGTCAGACCCTGTTCCCGATCATCTCGACTGGAACCTGTGGTTAGGTACGGCACCTGACCGACCCTATAAAGAAGGATATTACCATACAAGCAACTGGAGAAAAATACTTGACTATGGATGCGGAACCCTTGGAGACATGGGGGTGCATATTTTCGACACACCCTACAATGCCTTGCAGCTGGATGTTCCCAGAACCATTAAAAACGATTGCAGGCCTCCCAATGGGTTTGGTTTTCCGGAAAACAATACCGTTACCTATGAATTCCCCGGCACACCTTATACGGCAGACACATTGACCTGGATCTGGAATGACGGTCCCGGAGCTCCACAGGCTCACGAGGATCTTAAATTACCTAACAATGAAGAACTTCCTGATCAGGGAGCTATGTTTATTGGAGAAAAAGGACGCTTGCTTCTGCCCCATTTTATGCAGCTTCCAAAACATATTGTGGATGGTAAGTACATAGATCTTGACCTCTCCCTTGTCAAGGATAAAGAAGCTTTAGGCCCCCCTACAGGGGATTATAATATGGAAAGCAACAAACATTATCATCAGTTTGTAGATGCCTGTTTGGGTAATGCCAAAACCACTGCGCCTTTTTCGTATGCTTCAAGATTAACTGAAACAATTTTGCTGGGGGTAATTGCAGGCCGTTTTCCGAATAAGACTTTACACTGGGACAATAAAAAGGCTCGTTTTTCTGAAGAAGAGGCAAATGCTTTTTTGGATGCACCTTACAGGGAATTTTAAATGATACTTTAAATCATTTGGGCTGTAATTTTTACCTTACAACAGATTGAAGGGAATTTTACCGGGATAATTAAGAGAGGCATAAAACGCATTTTGGTGTGTTTTATGTCCTCACTCATTTCCAGATTTGGAATGATGGGTAAATTGTCAAAGCAGGCGTGTATTTTTTATGCTAAAAATGACTTATCGCTATGTATGTTAAGTCATCATGAAATTAAGAAAAAAGGATAGGCAGGCTTGGAAAGGCATTCTTTTCACTTCTCAATGTATACGATATGATGAAATCCATTTCTGCATTCTTTTTTATCAGTTTTCTGTTATTATTTCAGTTTACAGGTATACACTTTGAAATAAAAGATGGGATAAAAACAGATCCATCCTTTCAACAGGCTAAAGAATTGCGAATTCTTTTTGTTGGCAACAGCCTTACGTATTACAACAACCTTCCGGGGCTTGTTCAGGAAAGAGGAAAAGAAAAAGGCATAAAAATCACAACAGAAATTTTGGCAAAACCCAATTATGCCCTTGTCGATCATTGGAATGACGGGCTAATTCAAACAAAAATACAAAAGGGTGATTTTGACTATGTTGTCGTTCAGCAGGGCCCGTCTTCACAGGCAGAAGGAAGAGCCTTGCTATTGAGTTATGGAAAGGAGATCGCAAAGATTTGTGAAACCAGTAAAGCTCAATTAGCTTTTTTTATGGTTTGGCCTTCCAGGCAATATTATCATACATTTGACGGAGTTATCAGGAACTACCGTGAAGCTGCTTTAGAAAACGGCGCCGTTTTATGTCCGGTTGGGGAAGCCTGGAAATCCCATTTCGATGAGACCGCAAATTTTGACTATTACGGACCCGATGGTTTTCACCCTTCTTTAAAAGGAAGCCAGGTAGCTGCTGATATAATTGTATCCTCTCTTTTGAACTGAATAAGGTCAATTTTTACTTTTGGAAATTGCCTGCAATAAGCTAACTTTAAAGCAAAATTCAAAAAAATAAATCCTCGTTTATGACAAGCCGGCGAAAATTTATTACTAAAGCGGCACTTACTTCGGGAGCTGCCCTGGTCTCGACCAAAACTTTTGGAGCTTCACACAACCATATTGAATCTGAACAAAGACTTAAGATCCTGGTAACCGGTGCTCATCCGGATGACCCTGAAACAGGAATGGGCGGTACCATAAATAAATTCACTTCTTTAGGTCATGAAGTAGTCTGCGTATACTTAACCACCGGAGAAGCAGGGATCCCAGGGCTTACTCACGACAAAGCCGCTCAAATCAGAAAGGAAGAAGCCATGAAGGCTTGTGAAATCTTAAAAGCCCGACCAGTTTTTCTGGGTCAAATTGATGGCAGTACAGAAATTACTTCAAAGTGGTATCATAAAATGTATGAACTTCTAAACAAAGAAAAACCAGATATGGTTTTTACACATTGGCCAATTGATACCCACAGGGATCATCGAATCTGCTCAAATCTCACTTTTGACGCCTGGAATAGTACCGGAAGAAAAGCAGCATTCTATTATTACGAAGTTGTTGCCGGAGGACAAACACAGAATTTTCAACCAGACACATTTGTGGATATCTCATCTGTTATAGAAACAAAATGGAAGGCCTGTTTTATCCATAAAAGTCAAAAGATAAAAGAATATTATCCTGACGACCATGCGAAAATGGAATTATTCAGGGGTATTGAATCAGGTGCAGATTACGGAGAAGCTTTTGTTCATCATCGGTTGAGTCCCTATGGAATTATTCCTTAGCCTGATATGTAAGTCATAGACTGCCAACCTGATTTGGTTAAATGAATGGTCACTCATTTTTATTTAAAAATCAATTATAGAACAAAAGAATAACAAAAAATGAAAGATATTAAAGTAATCGCTTTTGATGCAGACGATACACTGTGGGTAAACGAACCTTATTTTAGGGAAGCTGAAGAAAAGTTCAGCAATCTTTTGGAAGACTTCCTTCCGCATCACAGTGTTCAGAAGGAATTGTTTAAAACCGAAATGGATAATCTCGCCTTGTACGGTTATGGGGTCAAGAGTTTTATGCTGAGCATGGTCGAAACCATAGGAAGGATTACCGATGAAAAGGCAGATATTAAATTAGTGAACAAAGCGGTAAATTTAGGAAGGGAATTGCTCAATAAACCGGTTGAAATTCTTGATGGTGTCGAAAAGGTTCTTGCAGCGTTGAACGGAGGGTATCGTTTGGTAATGGCTACAAAAGGCGATTTGCTCGATCAGGAGCGCAAACTGATCAAATCAGGATTGGAAAAACACTTTCACCATATTGAAATCATGAGTGATAAGAAGGTGTCAGACTATGCAAAATTATTAAAACACCTCGATTGTAAACCGGAGCACTTTTTGATGATAGGTAATTCTGTTAAATCAGATATCATTCCGGTTCTTGAATTGGGTGGGTTTGCCATTCATGTACCTTATCACACCACCTGGGCCTATGAAAAAGTAGACATCAAAATTGATGATCCGAGATTTTTTGAGGCTGAGAGTATAGAGCGTATCATTGATTTTATATCCTAAATATGTATAAACACACTTGAGCCAAATCAAATCCTTTTTTTTATGAAATTGAAATGAATTTTTCTTTCAATCATTATATCAGGATCTTAGCTTAGAACCATATTAAAAAAACAATCAGAATGAAACATTTTGCAATGCTTGCCATCATAGGAATCTTACTCTTTGCATGTACAGAAAAAAAGAAGGAGACAAAAACTCAGACTGAGGTTCTTGAACAAGGATATATTGAGGAGATAGACCAGGAACTGAAAAAGGTACTGAATCCTGAAAATAAAATGGAAATCCTATCCCGGAATCACGACTGGACAGAAGGGCCTTTATGGCTGGATGAGCAGAAAATGCTTCTCTTCTCCGACATTCCCAGAAATACAGTGTATAGCTGGACCGAAGAAAACGGAGTCAAAGAATACCTCAACCCTTCAGGTTTTACAGGTGAGCATTTTGAGGGTTCAGAACCCGGCGCCAATGGTTTACTTTTAGATCCTGAAGGGTCTCTGGTCCTATGTCAGCATGGTAACAGGCAAATGGCCAAAATGATCTCTGCTGTCGATGATCCAAAGCCGGAATTTATAACATTGGTGAGCAATTTTGACGGAAAAAAACTGAACAGCCCAAATGATGCTGTATTCGATTCCAACGGGAACCTGTACTTTACGGATCCGCCTTATGGATTGGCAAAACGAATGGAAGATCCTGAAAAAGAATTAGAATTTCAAGGGGTTTACAGGTATGACCCTTTGGGAGACCTTCATATCCTGGATGCAGAATTGAGCCGCCCTAACGGTATCGCTTTTTCGCCTGATGAAAAAATATTATATGTAGCTAATTCTGATCCTGAACGTGCCATTTGGATGGCATATGATATTGACAAGGAATCCGGGATCCTTTCAAAAAAAGTATTCTATGATGTTACCGAGTTGACCTCCTCGGAAAAAGGTTTACCTGATGGCTTAAAAGTGAATGATGCCGGATATTTATTTGCAACCGGACCCGGAGGCGTATTGATCTTTAACCCTTCCGGAAGGCATCTGGGAACGATCAAAACAGGTCGGGCCACCTCCAACGTAGCTTTTAACTCTGATCAATCGGTTTTGTTTATGACTGCTGACAGTTATGTTTTGAAGCTACATCTCAGGTAAAAAACAAACATTTAATTCTTGAATCACTCCTTACGAATGATTACCTTTAAAGGTGTGCAAAACCAAACTTTCATGCAATGAAAAACCCCCTTATATTATCTGTATTGATCATGACAATATTTACACAATGTACCTCGCAAGATTTGGAAACCGTGGCAGCAGTTGATCTGGAAAAATATGCAGGCACCTGGTATGAGATCGCCTCTTTTCCCCAGCGGTTTCAAAAAGGCTGCCACTGTACAACGGCCACCTATACCCAATCTGACAAAGACTATATCATCGTCGAAAACAGGTGTCGTAAAGATAGTATAGACGGCAAGGAGTCATATATTAAAGGAAAGGCATTTATTGACCCGGGAACGGGTAATGCCAAACTTAAGGTTCAGTTTTTCTGGCCTTTTAAAGGCAAATACTGGATTATAGATCTGGCCGATGACTACAGCTATGCAGTGGTTGGTCATCCCAACAGAAAATATCTATGGATCCTTTCAAGAACACCAAAAATGGATAAAAATACCTATGAAGAAATTTTAGGTAGAATTAAAGAAAAGAAATTTGACATCAGTAAGCTTCAAAAGACTGTTCAAATAGCTGTGGATTGAAGACACAGACTATATCGTAAGCCCATTTGACCATTTAATTATACAGAGCGCAGTACTAATTCTTGGCCATGAATTATTTTTGGGCCTAAAGAGGATTCCAGACTTTAGACCTGCCTATGCCTGTATATTGTCTTATCTTGGCACCTCAAAACCAACTTTTTTATTTTCATGCCCGACAAAAAGAAAAAACATCCAGCCCAAAAAACCAGACTGCACAAACGAAATAAACACCGGGAGCGCTATGATTTTAAATTGCTGACCGACAGCTGCCCTGAATTGCAGCCATTCGTTACTGAAAATAAATACGGGGATGAAACCATCGACTTCTTTAATGCAGAAGCCGTGAAGATGCTCAACAAGGCTTTACTTATGCATTATTACGGTTTGACCCATTGGGATATCCCCAAAGATTATCTCTGCCCTCCCATACCTGGAAGAGCAGATTATATCCATCATATCGCCGATGTTTTATGCAGCAGTAATTTTGGAAAAATGCCAACCGGTAATCAAATTAAATGCCTGGATATCGGCGTTGGCGCAAATTGTGTCTATCCTATCATAGGTAACAGCGAATATGGCTGGTCCTTTATAGGCTCTGATATTGATCCGATAGCCATCGCCTCAGCCAATGCTATAATTGAATCAAACCCAAACCTAAAAGGGCAGGTTGAATGCCGATTGCAAAAGAATGACTCCAAAATTTTTGCAGGAATTCTTAAAAAAGATGAACGCATTGATGTATCGGTTTGCAATCCCCCTTTTCATGCTTCACTTGCTGAATCACAAGCAGGGACGATTCGAAAACTAAGCAATCTTAAAAATAAAAAAATCAGCAAACCTGATTTGAATTTTGGTGGAAAAGATAAGGAGCTGTGGACCGAGGGTGGCGAAAAAAAGTTTATCCTCGATATGATCAAACAGAGTGTGACATACGGGAAATCCTGTTGCTGGTTTTCTACGCTGGTGTCAAAACAGTCTAATCTCAAATATATGTATGAAGCATTTGACAGGTTTGAAGTTGAAGAATACAAAACAATCCCCATGGGCCAGGGAAATAAAACCAGTAGAATAGTGGCCTGGACCTTCTTGAACCTGAAGGAAGAAAAAAATTGGGTAAAAGCAAGGTGGAAAAACCAATGATCCATTTCATAAAAGCACCTTGAAATTGATGTTTTTTTCTCTGTTTATAACCAACTCATAAAGGGTCTTTTAGGCTTGTCAAATTTTTATCAGAGGTTTTCGTTAAACTCCAGTTTAGGTAATATGGTTAATTTTTTTCTCTGAATCCGCTCCATCCTTCGAAGTACCTTATCAAGCATTCTAACTGTCTTTTCTATATAAGGCCCTTTATTCAACATAACACAGTCTGCTCGCTGTGCCATTGCCGCATCAGTAATTTCAGCTCTTGTTGGTATTCCTTTTTTAGCCAGATTCTCTAATACCTGTGTTGCCCATATATCAGGTAAATGCGCTGCATCACAAAGCTGTAATATTTCTTCCTGAATAACAGCAAAGTTTTTCCAACCGGCTTCTATGGCCAAATCTCCCCTCGCAATCATAACACCAACTGGATAATTTTCCATTGCCTTTAACAAAATACCGGGTAAATTTCTATAGCCTTCCTTAGTTTCAATTTTTAATATGATCCCTATGTTCGCTTTTAATTTTTTTAACTCCTGTAGTAATTCCTCAACATCCTGTTTATTATTAACAAAGGAAAAATTAACTGCATCTGCATGCCTGACTACAAATTTCAAATCCTTTTTATCCTTTTGAGTCAATCCGCTTACGCCTAAAACACTATTTGGGAAATTTATGCCCTTATCGGCTTTCAATTTTCCCCCTTTTTTTTTGGCATTGGAAATTTCAATCATTAAATGATCCGTATTGACTTCTTTGACGATTCCTTCAATTTTACCATCGTTAAAATATACCTCCTCTTCTGATTTTACAGTGTCAAAAATCTCTGGTAAGGTACAGGAGATATGGGCCGGTTCTTTTAGGTTTCCTTCTCCATCATAAACTGCAGGCTCGCCCGGAATTTCTTTTTTATCCAACCTCAACAAATCACCTTCAAATAAAAAGATCACTTCTTCCAGTGGCAGCAATTCATGAACAGAATGGATTTCAGAAGTTGATTTCTTTTCCAAAAACACGTTTAGTAAGGTGCCAGTCGTTACAAAAGCTGAATCACTGCATGATCCCCAACGTCCCCTGTCCTCTTTCGCATCGATAAATATTTTGCACTTTTTATCACGTGAATCTCTGAAAATAATATAGGAACCCTTTTTCGTTTTTCTAAGCCATTTTTTGTTTACCGGAATAACAACATCTGCATTTTTATCTGCAGGAGGATTGGTGCCGTAAGGAGCCAACCAAATTTTGGCTGGTTCGGTTACCTGGCCCAATGCGTTTTTTTTTGGCTTAATATGAATGACTTTAGGGCCGGGTTTCATCTTGCCTGTTCTAATCTTGGGGCCTCCCAGATCCATCATGATTTTGCATTTCTTTCTGCATGCCCTAATGTTATCAATTATTTGTTTCCAAACAGTTTCATCATCATGCGCACAGTTTATTCTTGCGCAGTCCATACCCTGTTTTAAAAGTGATTTGACAAGTTCCTTATCACTTGCTGCTTCCACGGGTTGGGTAACCATAATAGCCGTCTTTCTTTTATTTTTTATCTTTCCAAAAAGTGCTTTGTGATTTTTTTTAAGAATCTTTTTAACCTCCTTATTTGTTATATAATCATGTTCTTCATCAGAAACTTCATTATGAATTAAACTGTTAATCACCGCTCTGAAATTCAATATACCGTATAAAACATTATTTTGAGATTCCAGGGCAATAGGCAATCCAATATCCTCCAGCTTATCCTGAAAAATATTCATGTTAAAAGAACGCATGGCCAGATAATGCACTAAATTTTTAGCACTATGGGAATAATTTGGATGTACCTTATTGAGTTGAAAAGCATACTCATGCTCAAATTCGTAAATTTTGTCAATTATCAAATCCAGTGCAACAAGGATTTCCTGTAATTTATCCCTTTGAAAAAGCATGAGTTGAAATTTAATTCCTAATAAATTTACTATGCTTTTTTTTAAAACTACTGGGTTTTCCTTGATTTTTTTCTCTCGTTTAAGGAACCTTTAGGCGACTGGTTTCAAAAAGAAAGCGAGCTTCTTAGTTTACTACAAAAGTTTTGGATGATTACTAGTGGGATTCATTGACTGGCGTCAATGTTCCCTTCAAGCTGCGCCAGCCAAAGGCTGGTAAACTGTGAAAAACAAAAAAAGGAATTGATCGCTTCGCTCCAAAAAGAAAGCGAGCTTTCTACTAAAATATAATATCCATTTTTTTGGAGGGGATTCATTGGCTCCGCCAATGTTCCCTTCAAGCTTCGCTTGAAAACCAAAAAAATAATCGTTTCGCTTCGCTCCAAAAAGAAAGCGAGCTTTCTTTTTGAAGCTCGCTCACGATTTACCATTTTTTCGGTTTGTTGTACCTTGGGTGGGAATCGAACCCACACGATCTTGCAATCACTGGATTTTGAATCCAGCGCGTCTACCAATTCCGCCACCAAGGCCTCTTTTTGAGTAGTCCAGAAATAAAAGTAACAAATACTTCTTTTTTGGGGATGCAAATATAATCTTTTTGTTGAAAAATATAATCTTTTTTTAAGCTAATTAGCATTTAACATATCTTCAAAATGATCGCCTAAATTCTTTACAATTAGTATTTGCCAATGGAAATATTTAATTAATTTTGCAAACGCAATAAATCCATTCAAAATCCTAAAAAACAAAACCTTATGCAATCTGAAAATTTATCACCAAAAATATTTGCTTCTTCCCAGAGTGTTGTCCTTGCAGAGAAAATTGCCGAGTGTTATGGAATGGAGTTGGGAAAAGTCAGAAAAAACCTTTTTAGTGATGGCGAGTATCAGGTCTGTTTTGAAGAATCTATCAGAGGCAGGAGAATCTTTTTGATAGGATCTACGAATCCTCCCAATGATAATTTAATGGAAATGCTGTTGATGATTGATGCCGCCAAAAGGGCATCGGCAAGGCATATTACTGCTGTTATGCCATATTTTGGTTGGGCAAGACAAGACAGGAAAGACCAACCAAGGGTGCCAATTGCCGCCAAACTGGTGGCCAAGATATTACAAGCGGCTGGTGCTACCAGGATCATGACCATGGACCTTCACGCAGATCAGATCCAGGGCTTTTTTGAAGTTCCGGTAGATCACTTATTTGCATCAACCATATTATTACCTCACGTTGAAGATTTAAAACTCGATAATATAACGATTGCTTCTCCCGATATGGGTGGTTCAAAAAGAGCCTATGCCTATTCTAAATATCTTAAGTGTGAAGTTGTCATCTGTTATAAGCAGCGAAAAAAAGCCAATGTTATTGATACCATGGAAGTGATCGGTAATGTTGAAGGCCGTAATATAATCCTTGTTGATGACATGGTAGACACTGCCGGAACCTTAACAAAAGCAGCAGATGTCATGATGGAAAGAGGCGCTTTAAGCGTTAGGGCATTAACAACGCACGCAATTTTATCAGGACCGGCTTATGAAAGGATAGAAAAGTCTGATTTAAAGGAACTTATCGTTACAGATACTATACCACTGAAAAAGCAAAGTTCTAAAATAAAAGTTGTATCTTGCGCGCCCTTATTCGCTGACGTGATGAGGAAGGTTCAGACCAATACATCCATCAGCGGACAATTTATAATGTAAATTAATTAATAGAGAAAAATGAAATCAATTACGATCAAAGGATCTAAAAGAGAAAGCGTGGGCAAGGTAGCTACCAAAGCCTTACGTAATGCTGGAAAGGTTCCTTGCGTTTTATACGGAGGAGACCAGGCTATGCACTTTTCAGCAGACGAACTGTCATTTAGCAAATTGGTATACACTCCAAATGTATATACCGCATCGATTGAACTTGAAAATGGAGACAAGTTTAAAGCTATATTAAAAGACATTCAATTCCATCCTGTAACCGATAAAATTCTGCATGTAGATTTTTATGAGTTGTCAGAAGACAAGGAAGTTACTATGGATATCCCAGTAAGAATTATTGGAAATTCTCCGGGTGTAATGTTAGGTGGTAACTTACGAAATCCATACAGAACATTAAGAGTAAGAGCAATTCCTTCTAATTTACCTGATTTTATCAATGCAGATATTTCTACATTGAATATCGGTGATAAATTAAGTGTCGCTGAATTAGTGGCCTTAGGGGACTTTTCAATTCTTCATCCAGAGAATACAATTGTGGCTCAGGTTAGAGTTTCTCGTTTGGCGGTTTCCGCAGAAGGAGAAGATGAGGAAGATGAAGAAGAAGGAACAGAAGGCGCAGAAGGTGCAGAAGGCGGAGAAGCTGCTGCAGCTGCTGAAGGAACACCTGCTTCGGAATAATTTCGGCTTAAATGGTCATAAAAAAAGCTTTTCGAAATTCGGAAAGCTTTTTTTTATATTTATAACATGGATTTTTTGAAAAAACTCAAGTCTGTTTTCCAGACAAAAAGTAATATTGAACCTGACATGAAAAAATTTCTTATTGTTGGTCTTGGAAACATTGGTGATAAATACCATCATACAAGACATAACATCGGCTTTAGTATTCTCGACGCTTTGGCAGAAAGGGAACAGATTACCTTTGAAACCAAAAAGCTAGGTGATATAGCCCGTTTTAAGTATAAAGGCAGAACGTTTATCTTACTCAAACCCAATACCTTTATGAATTTAAGTGGCAAAGCGGTTAGCTATTGGCAAAAAATTGAAAATATCCCTTTGGAAAACATCCTGGTGATCACAGACGATTTAAACCTTCCCTTTGGCACTATACGCATAAAAGCCAAGGGCAGTGCCGGTGGCCATAATGGATTAACCAATATAAACGAGGTTTTGCAAACCCAGAATTATGCCCGTCTTCGATTTGGCATCGGTGGCGAATATGGCAAGGGCAGGCAAATCGATTACGTTTTAGGCAACTGGGATGCCAAAGAACTCGAATTACTTGATGAAAGAATAGAAAAATGCACTAAAGCCGTGACTTCTTTTGCCTTGGCTGGCTTGTCAAATACCATGAATACTTTTAACGGAAAATAAGAATTGTTCCATATTCATATAGTACAGACTTTTTTAAAAAAACTTTCAAAGCAAAATATATCTATTATCTTCGCTCCTTTCTGAACACAAGTCTAAATGAAATTTACAGGGAAAACTTTATGGATCACAGGAGCCTCTTCAGGAATAGGTAGAGCGGTTGCCATTGAATTATCTTTAAAAAAATGTCATTTAATTCTTTCGGCAAGACAAAAGGAAGCCCTGGAAGAAGTAGCTGCAATTTGCACCAATAACGGGAGTACTGCTTCTGTCATGCCATTTGATTTGGGCCATACAGATTCCATAACCAAGGCTGTAAACGAAGTTTTGGAAATAGAAAAGACTATTGATGGTTTATATCATTTTGGGGGCATTAGTCAACGTTCTTATGCAAATGATACCCCTATAAACGTTGATCGAAAAATATTTGATACTAATTTTTTCGGCACAGTGGAACTTACTAAAAAAGTGTTGCCAAATCTGATAGCGAATAGAGGGGGGCAAATTGGAGTAACATCCAGTATTGTTGGAAAATTTGGTTTTCCTTATCGATCCTCCTATGCTGCTACAAAACATGCATTGCATGGTTTTTTTGAAAGCTTAAGGGCCGAAAATGCCTCAAATAATATAAAAGTTTCTATGATAATTCCCGGTCGAATTAAAACGAATATTTCGATGAATGCTTTAGACAAAGATGGGAATGCTCGTAATAAAATGGATGAAGGACAGGATAAGGGCCTGTCTGTAGAGAAAACAGCACGTATTATTGTAAAAAAATTAGAAAAAGAAAAAAAGGAAATATTAGTAGGGGGAAATGAATTAATGATGGTTCACATTCGTAGGTTTTTCCCGAGATTATATTACTATTTGTCAACTAAAGTTCAACCATTGTAGTTGATCTAAAAAAATTGATTTGTCATGAAGATTAATGGAATTCAGCAATTAGGGGTAGGAGTGGTGGATGTACATGAAGCGTGGAAATGGTATCGCGAACACTTTTCTATGGATATTTTAATGTTTGACGAAGAAGCTGTTGCAGAATTGATGTTGCCACATACCGATGGAAAGCCAAGAGCAAGACATGCAATTCTGGCATTGAACATGGAAGGTGGCGGGGGATTCGAAATCTGGCAACACACTGAGAAGGAACCGACTCCAATTTCATCGGAAATTCTCTTGGGGGATTTAGGTATAAATATTGGCGTTTTAAAAAGCGATAATATTGAAGCTGCGTATCAGAGATATAAAGATGCTAACTTGAATTTAGTAACAGAAATTACCAGCAGCCCATCTCAGCGTAAGCATTTCTTTTTAAAAGACCCTTATAAAAATCTTTGGGAAGTCAAAGAGCATGCTGAAGTATTCAAAAAAGAATCAGGAGTAAATGGAGGTGTTTTAGGAACCATTATTGGCGTAAAAAACATAGAAGAAAGCCTGGTGGTTTATAGAGATATTTTAGGATTTGACGAAACGGTTTATGATGAGACTAGAGTATTTGATGATTTTTCAGGAATTCCAGGAGGCAATCATTTATTTAGAAGGGTATTATTGCGTCATACAGACATTAAAAATGGGGCATTTAGCAGACTCTTTGGGAAATCTGAAATCGAATTGGTAGAGGTTAAAGACAGAACCCCTAAAAGTATCTATGAAGGCAGAATATGGGGTGACCCTGGATTTATTCATTTGTGTTATGACATAAACGGCATGGACGAATTGCGAGAAAAAGCCAAAGATTGTGGGTTCCCTTTTACAGTTGACAGTGCAAGAGCAATGGACACTTTTGACATGGGGGATGCAGCAGGAAACTTCGCTTATATCCAGGCCCCTGAAGGGACTTTAATAGAATTTGTTGAAACCCATAAAATCCCGTTAATTAAAAAATTGGGATGGTATATTGATTTCAGAAAAAGAGGAAATCATCCCTTGCCAAATTGGATCTTAAGCTTGTTCAGATTTAAAAGGGTTAGATAGTTTTATACGAACCCATTTCTTTCCTGTCACTTAATCAAGAATTTGCATAGCGCCATTTCTTTCGTTTAAACATTATATCTTATTTTCATTATATTTGCAATATTCTTGCTTTAAGCATATTATTTCCCAAATCCATATGAATTTTAAGTTTCCCCCTATACTTTTTCTATGCATATCATTTATGATATCATATAATGCAACGGCTCAAAAACAGCCTTTGAACATATCAGGAACCGTAATGGAAGAAGTCAATAAAAATCCTATTCCGTTCGCCACTGTTATTGTTTTTGACACAGACACGAATCAAAGTGTCACTGGTACAACCACTGACGAGGGCGGTAAGTTCAATATAACAACAGATGCCTTGAATTTTTATATTGAAATTAGCTTTATTGGCTTTGAGACCCTAAAGCTGACTACGTTTAATATTGAAAAAAATCAATTAGATCTTGGAGCCTTATATCTGATTCAAGTTACCGAGGCTTTGGATGAAGTGGAGATAAGAGCTGAAAAATCAAATGTCGAGTTCAGACTTGACAAACGTGTTTTTAATGTAGGTAAAGACATCAGCTCCACAGGCATGGGGGCCCTGGAAGTTTTAAACAATGTTCCATCGGTAACTGTAAGTATTGAAGGTGAGGTGAGCCTTCGTGGTAAATCCGGGGTTCAGATACTCATCGACGGAAAACCGTCCATATTGGCTGATGACCCGAGTAATACACTGGGTACGATCACGGCCGAAATGATCGAAAAAATTGAGGTGATTACGAATCCATCCGCAAAATACGATGCCGAAGGCACTGCCGGAATCCTGAATATCGTCCTTAAGAAGGATGAGAAAAAAGGACTGAACGGGTCGATATCATTAAATACCGGAATACCCGATAACCATAGCGTTGGGGTCAGTTTAAACCGGCGTACAGAGCATTTTAACCTGTTCGCCCAGTTAGGTGTAGGGTATCGTTCCCTGCCACGTGATTCAAAAAACAGCAATCAGGACAGGATCAACAATACAACTGTAAACAGCGAAGGGACAGCTTACCGAAATGAAAATTTCTACAATATCATCCTCGGGACAGATTATTATATCAACCCATTGAATGTGATCACCCTTTCGGGTAATTTTGCCTACGAGATAGAAGACCAGCCGTCAACAACTGATTTTAGTTCTTTTGAACCTTCAAGTGTCCTGGTTTCCCAATGGCAGAGAAAAGAAAGCACCGAAGCGACAAATCCAAAATGGCAATACGAATTACAGTACAAAAGAGAATTCAAGGATAATGAGGACCATACCCTTTTATTCAGTACTCAGGGCAGGTTTTTTGGTAAGGACCAGGAATCAGAATTTGTGATCACCCCTGTTTTTGGTGATGATGATTTTAACGACCAGCAAACAGAAACCCAGTTTCAGCAGGCAGATTATACTTTCAAATTAGACTATAATAAACCCTTTTCTGAAAAAGTAAACATGGAGCTCGGTTCCCAGTATGTGATCAATGATGTCGGGAATGACTATACTGTTCGCGATCTCATTGATGGTGAGTGGATTACCAACCCCGATCTGACCAATAATTTTGAATACAATCAAAAAGTCTTCGGTATTTACGGGACCGGCTCCTACGAAGGTGAAGCATGGGGTATAAAGGCTGGCCTGAGGATTGAAATGACCGATCTTAAAACAGAACTTACCAACACTAATGAAAAAAACAATCAAAACTATACAGACTATTTCCCCAGTGCGCACATTTCGTATAAATTTGATAAGGCTATTTCTCTTGCAGGTGGCTATTCCAGGCGCATTTTCAGACCCAGGCTTTGGGATTTGAATCCTTTTTTTAACTTCAGAAACAACTATAATATACGTACGGGAAACCCAAACCTTGAACCCGAATACACCGATTCTTATGAAATAACCAGTATTTTTGCCTTTAATAAAATCTCGTTCAATACGGGCGTCTATCATCTGTACACGACTGATGTAGTGGAGAGGATTACCTATTTTGAAGACAATGTAAGTATCACGACCCCTGAAAACATAGGAACAAGCAATACAACGGGCATGGAAGTCAATTTCAAATACAGGCCTTCGAAATGGCTTACTTTTAACGGCGATTTCAATTACAGCTACTTTATACGAAACGGAGAATTCGAGGATCAATCCTTTGATTTTAATGGCGACAAATGGTCGGCCAGGCTGACAGGAAAATTCAATCTTCCGGCCGACTTTGAGCTGGAACTTACCGGAAACCACCAATCGGGTTTTCAAACGGTTCAAAGTGAAGTTTCCGCGCTGACTTTTGCTGATTTAGGTGTAAGAAAAAAAATAGCAAAGGGTAAATTGGTCATCAACTTTGCTATCAGGGATGTTTTTAAAAGCAGAATTTCAGAATCAGTGATAGACCAGCCTGAATATTATCTGTACACATGGAATACAAGAGGCAGGTTTTTTACCCTTGGCCTAAGTTATGGATTTGGCAAGGGAGAGGCTATGACCTATTCGGGATCAAGAAGATAAATTAGTATTAAAACATACTTCAAACATGTCTTCTATCCCAATAAACAAATACCCACTGGCAAAGTTATTCCACCGTAACTGATTTCGCCAAATTTCTTGGCTGATCCACGTTACAATTTCTCATTACCGCGATATGGTAAGATAATAATTGCAGCGGAATTGTGGTTAACAGTGGCGTAAATGCCTCTGATACTTCAGGTATCTCTATAGTGTGGTCGGCGATGTCTTTAACTGTAGTATCTCCTTCGGTTACGATAGCAATGATTTTACCTTTTCTCGATTTGATTTCCTGAATATTACTCACCACTTTTTCGTAATGTCCTTTGCTTGTTGCAATAACAATTACAGGCATTCTATCATCAATTAATGCAATTGGACCGTGTTTCATTTCGGCAGCCGGATAGCCTTCAGCGTGGATATAGGAAATTTCCTTTAATTTCAATGCCCCTTCTAAAGCTACCGGAAAATTATATCCTCTCCCTAAATACAGGCAGTTCGTTGACAGCATGTATTCTCTGGCTATTTCCTTTATATTTTCATCAATGCTCAAAAGCTGTTCCATCTTACTTGGAATTAATTGTAACTCCTGTAAATTCATCCTGTAATCTGCGCTTGACATGGTTCCCTTGGCTCTGGCCAACCTCAGGGCCATCATCAACAGTACCGTGATCTGTGTGGTAAAAGCTTTGGTCGAAGCAACTCCTATTTCAGGACCGGCATGGGTATAAGCACCGGAGTCATTTTCTCTTGTAATGGAGGATCCAACCACATTACAAATACCAAAAACAAATGCTCCTTTTGATCTTGCCAATTTAATGGCTGCCAATGTATCGGCAGTTTCCCCCGATTGCGAGATGGCAATAACTACATCTCGTTCTGTAATCACAGGGTTCCTATACCTGAATTCAGAAGCGTATTCGACCTCAACAGGTATTCTTACGAAATCTTCAAAAATATATTCACCCACAAGGCCGGCATGCCAGGAGGTGCCACAGGCTACAATAATGATTCGCTCTGCGTTAAGGAATCTCTTCATGTTATTCTCTAAACCCGAAAGCTTGATAATCGCCTCATCAACGAGCAACCTTCCTCTTAAAGTATCGGTAATTGCCCGGGGTTGCTCATGAATTTCTTTAAGCATAAAATGATCGTAACCACCTTTCTCAATTTGCTCCAGGTTCATTTTTAGCTGCTGGATGTTGACATCAATCACTGCATCACCTTTGATCTTTCTTACCCGAACTTCTCTTCCTTTTTTGATAATGGCCATTTCTTCATCTTCAAGGTATATGGCGTTTTTGGTATATTCAATAAACGGAGAAGCATCAGAGGCGATAAAGAACTCCTGAAAGTCTTTCCCTACTCCTATGGCTATGGGGCTTCCTAACTTGGCGACCACGATTTCGTCTGGTTTAGACTTGTCAAAGACTGCTATCGCATAAGCCCCAATCACCTGATTAAGTGCAATTTGAACAGCTTTTCCAAGCTTAACCCCTTCTGTGGTTTTAATTTCTTCTATTAAATTGATCAGCACTTCAGTATCGGTGTCAGAATGAAACTGATAACCCCGGCTTATCAATTCTTGCTTTATCGTGTCGTAATTTTCAATGATTCCGTTATGGACAATCACCAGGTTACCTGATTGAGAAGTATGGGGATGAGAATTTACATCATTCGGAATACCGTGAGTAGCCCATCGTGTGTGTCCTACTCCAATAAAGCCCTTCTCTGATATCTCCAAAGCAACTTTTTCCTCCAAACTGGAAACTTTTCCCTTGGTTTTTGACAGGTTGATCTGTTCACCGTCAAACAGCATCACTCCGGCGCTGTCATAGCCTCTGTATTCCAATCTTTTCAATCCGTTAATAATTATCGGATAAGCTTCGCGATAACCTATATAACCAGTTATTCCACACATTTTATTTGAGTATTAAATTTTAACTAAAAAACGAAAAACCCGACAATGTATTGCAAAGGTTGAGAATTCCTTTCAATTGTCAGGATATTAATTTTAACGAAAATAGGTAATTATTTTGAATAAAACAGTTGCAATTTTATCCTTTTATCATTATCCAGTGGTTTGTTTCCGTATAACACAACGCCTTTTGGAATCCAGTTCCAATCTTGCACAATGGTATCAACAGAAGTAGCTTCGTACTGGTCAGTGCTTACAAAATTCTTAATGGCAAACTTTGAAATTGACTCCAATTCGTTCGATCTGACCAAATCTGTAATATAGTTGGTGATTCTGAACTTATACAATTCAGGTTTCCCCTCATCATCATATTCAAGAAGCCCACCAAAAATTCCCGGGCCAAACCTTATGTTATAATAATCACTTATCAAAGAGTTAAAATCTGATTTATAAAGAAAGAGCTGATTGGGAACCTCATCCTGTTCACCATCAACATAAACGATTAGATTTGCCTCATTGATCAGTAAATTTTGTTGCCTTAAAAAATCTACGGTCTCCTGATCAAAAACGTCAATAATGACTTCTGAACCTGCGGCTCCCTGTACATATAGTTTGGATTCCCCATTTACCTTGTCAGGGTTCATTAAAGCTTCTTCCGATTTTGATCCGGCATAAGACCTTTCATAGCGTCCGGTTGCCACTCCGGCAAATCCGTACCTTTGGGATTGTTTTGTTTTAATTAACACATCAGATTCACCGGTTACACCGTTATAATTGAGGTCTTCCCCTTCAGGCTCATCGCCTATTTCTTCATTGGTGTAATAAATAGTCATTCCTGCATTGGCAGCCCGAAGATTTGCCAGTGAGCCCTCAAAACCCTCTGCATCAATATACAAGCCTCTGAAGTAACGGGTAAAATTTCCATTGTTCTCAAAATCAAATGGATTGTTATGGTCTACAAAACGCTCTTTAAAGAATTGCTGGTCCAGATCAAATTTCATCGAGGGAGCAGAATTCTCACCAACGATGGTGTCAATATCATCTACCGTATTGGGATCATCATCAAGAAACCTTCTTTCCACATATAACACAGTGTCATTTCTGTCAGGCATAAAGTCCCCTTCATACAATTTGTCGTTCAACACATACTCTTTGTCTGAATAATAAGAATTGGATTTGGTCGGGTCATCCGGATCGAGAGAATTTAGAAAGGTACCCAGTTCAAAAACCGATATTTTATAAGCAAGATCTGAATTACCATAAATAGAATCCAATTTAAAATTAGGTACTTGAATGGTATCACCTGCCTCGCCTTCTATAGGAAGACCTGTAATCGGGTCTATTGCATCCTGATCACCATCTCTTGTAGAATAATACGGAATATCGAGAACCACCCTGTCAATAATAGCATTATCCCCAAAGTCAGCACCTGAAGCAGGCAAGGCTAATTGCGATATCAGATCACTTTTTAAACTACCGAAGTTACTGTTATAATTAACTCCTAAAAGGTAAAGCGGCACTTTGGCCGCATTGTTATTATCAACTCTTGAAGAATCAATATTTCGATTGTAGGCTACCACTTCAAAGATAGTGTCTCCAACGTCAAAGGGCCGTTGACCGGTAAGATCAACCCCAATATCCTCCAAATCCTTTTCACACGAAGCGATTCCAAATAAAAATATGAATCCTATACCAAAATTTCTAAAAATGGCTAATAATTTAGACGACATAAATTGTTCTTGAATGTTACGGCAATTTTTTTATAAAACTTTATTGAGATAAAAGTCGGCATACGCTTCGGTAAAGCCTTCTATCGGTTGGTAGTCGAGTACAGGAACATCAAGTTTATCGATAAATTTTGAGATTTCCTCGCTTAAGTCTTCACTCCCCCTGATAACTGCATCTGAATTTTCCATTGCAATTTTAACAAAACTGTCTACATTTCCGTTGACGAAAGATTCCAACTTCTCTTCAGCAATTTGATCGAATTTAATCTTATTGATCATTTCCTGGCCGCAAAGCACACCCAATGTTTTATAATCAAAAGCAGAAGTTACAATCTTACTTTCAGCAAATAAGGGATCATTTTTATAATATTCCTTTAGGTAAAGAGGCAGCAGGGAAGCCATCCATCCATGGATATGAATGATGTCTGGTGCCCAGTTCAATTTCTTGACTGTTTCCACCACTCCTTTAGCAAAAAATATGGCTCTTTCATCATTGTCTGCAAACAGATTTCCTTCTTCATCAGTAAAAACGGATTTCCTTCTGAAATATTCATCGTTATCGATAAAATAAACCTGCATTCGCTCTTTGGGAAGAGAAGCTACCTTGATGATCAAAGGCATGTCCATATCGTTAATAATTAAATTCATCCCCGACAACCTGATTACTTCATGCAACTGATGCCTTCTTTCATTGATCACTCCAAATCTCGGCATGAACATCCTTATTTGAGCACCTTGGTGATGCATTTCCTTCGGGACTTCGAACGCCATTTTTGACACTTCAGTTTCAGGTAAATAGGGGGTTAATTCAGACGAAATATACAGGATTCTCTTATCTTTCATTTATCATTCATTTTTGGATTGCTGCAAAATTACAAAAATATATATGAAATTCAATTTAAAATCTTAAGTTTGACGGTTCAATTAACATTATTTAACAGCAAAATGGAGGTTTTTAAAACCATAAAATCTCTTCAGCAAACTTTATCTCATAAAGTTGGAAAATCCACCCTGGGTCTTGTACCCACGATGGGGGCACTTCATGAAGGTCATCTTTCGATCGTCAAAAGAGCAAAAGAAGAAAACGATCTTGTGATCGTAAGTATATTTGTAAATCCTACCCAATTTGATAAAAAGGAAGACTTTGTCAATTATCCCAGTACGATGCAAGCCGACCTTGAAGCTCTTGAAGCAACAGGCTGTGATTTTGTTTTCGTTCCCAGCGCAGAAGAAGTTTATCAAGGTAATCTAAGCGCAGATTCATTTGATTTTGGTGGATTGGATAAGGTTATGGAAGGCAAGTTCAGACTCGACCATTTTGACGGCGTCGCTACGATCGTAAAAAAGCTGTTTTTAATCACCAGGCCAAATAAAGCCTATTTCGGTGAAAAAGATT
This sequence comes from Lutimonas vermicola, assembly GCF_038433205.1. Lineage (NCBI taxonomy): Bacteria > Pseudomonadati > Bacteroidota > Flavobacteriia > Flavobacteriales > Flavobacteriaceae > Lutimonas > Lutimonas vermicola. The sequence goes on along the minus strand of NZ_JBCDNA010000003.1, from coordinate 508,627 downwards.
ACCAGCAACTTATGATCATCAAAAAAATGGTCGAAATGGAATCTATTCCTGTTGAAATAGTTCCCGTTGGCATCTTTAGGGAAAAAGATGGTTTAGCGATGAGTTCCAGAAACATCAGACTTACTGCAGAACAGCGTCTTGCAGCTCCTGAAATTTACCAAACTTTGCTAAAAAGCAAAATGCTTTTTGAAAACAATGACTTGAAAAAAGTTAAAAATTTTGTTAAAAATGAGTTTGTTCAAAACAAAGAATTAGCATTGGAGTATTTTGAAATTGCTGATAGTGAGACGCTTAATCCTGCTTCAGAAATATTACCCGAATCTAAATACAGGGCCTTTATCGCCGTTTTTGCCGGCCAGATTAGATTAATAGACAACATAGCTCTAAATTAATTAACTTTGCACCGTTAAAATTTAAAGCAACTAATGAATATTGAAGTAGTAAAATCAAAAATACATCGCGTAAGGATTACGGGGTCTGATTTGAACTATATTGGAAGCATTACAATCGATGAAGATCTTATGGATGCTGCTAATATTATTGAAGGAGAGAAAGTTCATATTGTTAATATTAACAATGGAGAAAGATTTATAACGTATGCCATTCGAGGGGAAAGAAAAAGTGGCGATATAGTGCTGAACGGACCTGCTGCCAGAAAAGTGGCAAAAGATGATATCATCATTATAATAGCTTATGCCACGCTGGAATTTGAAGAGGCTAAATTGTTCAAACCGGCTATTGTTTTCCCAAATGAAAAAGATAATTCATTGACATAGTTTTTGAAAATCAATCTTAAAAAGATCATTTTTACCATTCTTCCTATCGCCTTAGGGGTGTTATTGATTTGGTATTCGCTGTCAAAGTTGAAACCAAATGATATTGAATCCATCAAAAACTCTTTTAAGACTGCTAATTACTGGTGGGTGGCCTGTTCACTCTTGCTGGGTATTCTGAGTCACTTATCACGTGCTTACAGATGGCAATTCATGTTGGAACCACTGGGCTACCGGCCTAAATTTGCCAATAATGTAATGGCTGTCTTAGTGGCATACCTTGTGAATTTGATTGTGCCAAGGGCAGGTGAGATAGCCAGGGCAACGACCATTACAAAATATGAGCACATCCCTTTTGAAAAAGCTTTTGGTACCATAGTTTCTGAAAGAGTAGCGGATGTGATTATGCTTCTGGGTATTATGGCTTTGGCCTTTATTTATCAAACTGAACTTTTATCATCTTATCTCTTTAAAGAAGAAGATTCTGGTTCGGGATATACCTCTTATATCCTCGGTGCTTTGGCAATTCTGGGAATTTTATTCATATGGCTTATCAGAAAATCAGAGAATCCTTTGGTTATAAAAATTCAAGCATTTATTCAGGGCCTTATTCAAGGAGTGGTCAGTATTTTTAGGATGAAAAAGAAATGGGCATTTATCTTTCATACGGTTTTTATCTGGACAATGTATGTGCTGATGTTTTATGTGGTCACTTTTGCCTTGCCTGAAACAACTCATTTGGCATTTGGAGCGATCATCGTTGGATTTGTCGTGGGGGGATTGAGTATGGCTGTAACAAATGGAGGTTTGGGTACCTATCCTGTTTTTGTAGCCAGCGCACTTACGCTTTATGGTATTGATGAGAATCCGGCACTTGCTTTCGGATGGATCATGTGGACTGCCCAAACTGCAATGGTACTTGTTTTTGGCGGGCTTTCGTTCGTAATCTTGCCGATTTACAATAAAGATGAAGAATAATACTTATTGAACACTTCAATAAGCTGAGCTTATAACATGCAAAGATTCTATAGCAACGGAAAATTATTGTTGAGCGGTGAATACCTCATCCTTGACGGAGCAACCGGATTGGCCCTGCCTACAAAGCAAGGACAGGAAATGTTGGTCAATACCCACAAATCAGCAGGAATTCTGTTTTGGGAAAGTCGCGATCATTTGGATCATATCTGGTTTGAGGGCAGCTTTAAGCTGCCTGAATTCAAACTGATCGCCTGTAAAGGAGACAGGCAGGTGGCCAAAACGCTACAGCGCATCCTCATTGAGGCCAAAATGAAAAATCCCGGGTTCTTACCATCTGATCAGGGAATCCGTGTTTCCACCAAGCTAGAATTTCCCAGAGATTGGGGCCTGGGCAGCTCTTCCACCATGATCAACAATATTGCTCAATGGGCCAATACCAACGCCTATGATTTGTTATTTAAGGGTTTTGGAGGCAGTGGCTATGACATTGCCTGTGCACAACACAACGGGGCCATATTGTATAAACTCGACAACAAGGTGCCTCATATAGAAATGGTTGATTTTGATCCTTTGTTTAAGGAGCAGCTTTATTTTGTGCATCTTAACAAAAAACAAATAAGCAGCAAAAGTATTGCGAAGTACAGAAAAAAGAAAGTGGAACCTAAAATGCTACAGGCTATTTCGGGCATATCAAAAAAACTCCTTACATCAACCAACCTTGATGATTTCAACGAGTTACTAAAAGAACACGAAGCCATCATTTCAGGAATACTCGGCATTGAACCCGTGCAAAAAACACTTTTCTCAGATTTTATCGGGCAAATCAAAAGCCTGGGGGCCTGGGGGGGTGACTTTATTCTCGCCACCGGAGATGAATCTGTAAAAGCATACTTCAAACGAAAAGGCTTTGAAACAGTTATTCCCTATACATCAATGATCAAAAGCCATGAGTAAAAAAACCGAAGTGATTATCATTGGAGGCGGTGCAGCCGGATACTTTGCGGCAATTAATATTGCCGAATCAAATCCTGAGTTGAACGTAACGATACTTGAAAAAAGCAGTAAGGTTCTTCAAAAAGTAAAGGTGTCGGGAGGAGGCAGGTGCAATGTTACACATGCCTGTTTTGATCCTAAAGAACTTGTCGGATTCTATCCAAGGGGCCACAAAGAGCTTTTGGGGCCGTTTCACAGATTTATGACAGGAGATACGATAGAATGGTTTGAGCAGAGAGGCATCCCGCTTAAAATAGAAGATGATCTGAGAATGTTCCCCGAAACAAACAGCTCTCAGACCATTATCGATTGTTTTCTTTCAAGTGCCGAGAAAGCCGGGGTACATGTTTTACTCAACCAAAATGTGAAAAAGATTGAAAAAACAAATGAACAGTATTATGTTGAAACTAAAAATGGTCAATTTCGAGCCGATAAATTATTAATTGCAGCAGGAGGAAACTCAAAAATTTGGGAGCTAATAGAATCTTTGGGCCATCGAATCATTGCACCTGTACCTTCACTTTTTACTTTTAACATTGATGATGAAATACTCAAAGATATTCCAGGGATCTCAGTACCAAATGCCTTAGTCAGCATTCAAGACAGAAGTTTTGAAAGTTCAGGGCCTTTGCTCATAACCCATTGGGGAATAAGTGGTCCGGCCGTGTTAAAATTATCTTCACTTGCAGCAATCCAACTCGCTGATCTGAATTATAATTTTTCGGTAAACATTAATTGGCTGAGCGCTTCCTTTCCAGAAATTTTGGAACTTCTTAAACAACTAAAAAAAAGTGCCCCAAAAAAGAATATACTCCTTAGATCTCCTTTTGAAGACATACCTAAAAGGTTATGGGCGAAAATTGTAGCAGCTGCCAAAATCAATCCAAATCAAAACTGGTCAGATGTGTCCCATGAGCAGCTTGAACGGCTAAGTGAAAAAATAACTAATACGAAGCTATCCTCACATGGGAAAACTACTTTTAAGGAAGAATTTGTAACCGCCGGCGGGGTCGACCTCAAAGAAATTAATTTTAAAAAGTTTGAGAGCAAACTGCACCCAAACTTGTTTTTTGCAGGAGAAGTTCTCAATATTGACGGTTTGACCGGTGGATTTAATTTTCAGAATGCCTGGACCGGAGGTTTTATTGCGGCAAAAGCTATCGCTGAAAGTTAGAAGAGTAATTGTGACTTTTTTTAGTAACTTGGAACCTTCTAAAACCCATATGATGCGATTAAAGTTCACATTTTTCATTTTTGTAAATATATTTTTTAGCTCCATCCTTATTGCTCAACAAAATGATCTCGCTAAAATCGATACCGAAGGCTTTCAAAATTCTCAGGTATTTGATCTTGTTGAAGACTTGTCTGACCAATACGGGCCCAGGCTTACGGGTTCTCGTCAGTATTACAGCGCTGCGCAGTGGGCTCAAAAAAAATTAACAGGCTGGGGGTTAGACAAAGTCATCCTCGAGCCCTATTGCGAAGATTGCCTTGGATGGGACCTTAAAAGCTTCAATGTTGAAGTGATCAGTCCTAAATATATCAAAATAGAGGCATATCCTTATGCCTGGACTAAAGGTTCACAAGGCGTTCAGGAGACTGAGATCGTATTTATAGAGAATGTGAATGACCTTGAACAGATCAAAAATGACTGGGGAGGAAAACTAAAGGGAAAAACGGTGATTTTGGGAACAAATATTCCAAAACTCAAAGGTGCAAAATCTGGTAATGATATATTGCTGGATCCGCTTAGTACAAGGCATACAGAAGCGAAACTGATGGAAGCTGAAAGTAGCTTAGTATCGAACCCTGATAATCCATTAGGCCCCTCGATGGGCAACGCGTCATTGCCCCAGATGCTTAGTTTTTTTGATAAATATTTGGCAGCTGAGAGACCCTTGTTTGAATTTATTGAGAAAGAAGGCGCACTTGCTGCCTTAGGAACAACTAACCTTCATCCGGGTATCCTTCATCCCAGTGGAACATACAACAATAGAGATGGCCAAAAACAAGGTATCCCCTACTTTGCCATTTCTGCAGACGATTTTGGAAGGATAAAAAGGTTAATCAAAAAAGGTGTCAATCCAAAAGTAAGGTTTCATTTGGATTCTGAAATATACCTTGAGCCTGAAAACAATGTAAATATTATTGCCGAAATTACCGGCTCAGATCCCAAATTGAAAAATGAAATTGTCATGATTGGCGCACATTTCGATTCATGGCATGCATCTTCAGGAGCTACTGACAATGGCGCCGGAAGCGCAGTGATGATGGAAGTAATGAGAATATTAAAAGCCTCCGGAGTAAAACCAAAAAGAACGATCAGAATTGGCTTGTGGGGAGGGGAAGAACAAGGCTATATCGGTTCTTTGGCCTATGCCGAAAAACATTTTGGCAAATTGATGGATGAAAAATTTAAAAAAGAATCGGAGCAGGTTTCGGTATATCTCAATATGGATAACGGAGCCGGAATGATGAAGGGTATTTATCTTCAGGGAAATGAAGCCGCAAGACCTGTTTTTGAAGATCTTCTTAGGCCTTATGCCAGATTGGGTGTTGATCATTTAACCATTCAAAATACCAACTTTACCGATCATGATGTCTTTAATCATTACAATATTCCGGCCTTTCAAATCATACAGGATCCTTTGAATTATCAATCGGTGACACATCATACGAATATGGATGTTTTGGAATATGTGCCTGAGAAAGACCTTATGGTCAATGCAACAGTTTTGGCGGGATTGGTATATCAGATTGCACAACGCCCTGAAAAATTACCCAGAAAGAAATAGGGATCTTACGATTTGATTTTTTGCTTATAGAACTCAAAAAAATCTCTTTTGATCTGGTCTCTGATGGTTCTGAATTCAGTTAAAACCTCTTCAATAGTTCCGGTAGCATCTGCAGGGTCTTCAAAACCAATGTGCAAATGATGTTTGACCTCACCAATAAAAGCAGGACAGGTTTCTTTCGCACTTCCGCAAACCGTTATGACATAATCAAAAGGCTGCCCCAAGTACTGATCAACCTGTTCGGGAACATGACTGCTAAGATCTATCCCGACCTCCTTCATCACCTGAATTGCCACAGGGTGTACCTCATGAGAAGGATGAGTTCCGGCGGAAAAAACTTCAAGATCTTTGTCAAATTCTTTTAAAAACCCTTCAGCCATTTGACTACGACAGGAGTTGCCTGTGCATAGAATAAGAATTCTTTTCTTCATGTTAATTTTATTAAATCATTTGTTTTTGATGAGTTGAAATTTTAGCTTTTAGCATAATACTTACTTTTAAGTTTCAGTGAAACGTTTACCAGTAAAATCAACACGGGAACTTCAATCAAAGGCCCTATGACGCCTGTAAATGCCTGAGGCGAATTAATTCCGAATATCGCTATGGCAACAGCAATGGCTAACTCAAAATTATTTCCTGTAGCTGTAAAAGCCACAGAAGCATTTCGTTTATAGTCTACCCCTCTTTTATGCGCTATAAAGAAACTTATAAAGAACATGATCGCAAAATACAAAATAAGTGGAACAGCTATTCTAAGAACATCCAGTGGCAATTCCATGATCATATCACCCTTTAAACTGAACATCAGCACAATAGTTGCTAAAAGCGCGATGAGTGTTATGGGAGAAATAAATGGAATAAACTTTCTGTTGTACCAGTCAATACCTTTGATCTTTACTAAATAATGCCTCGACAGGAATCCAGCAGCAAAGGGAATTCCCAGATAGATCAGGACGCTTTTTGAAACTTCCCAAATAGAAATATTTACATCATAACCCTGTATCCCAAAATAAGGCGGCAAGACCGTAATAAACAACCAGGCATAAAAACTATAGGTAAAGACCTGGAAAACACTATTCAATGCAATTAAAGTGGCTCCATACTCTCTGCTGCCTCCTGCCAAATCGTTCCAAACAATCACCATGGCAATACACCTTGCCAATCCGATCAATATCAGGCCTGTCATATACCCCGGATAATCCCTGAGAAAAATAATAGCCAGAAGGAACATCAGGATCGGGCCAACGATCCAGTTCAAAAAGAGCGACAGCCTCATTAATTTAGTATCCTTAAAAATAGACGGAATCAATTTATAATCAACCTTAGCCAAAGGAGGATACATCATCAGGATCAAACCAAGGGCTAATGGAAGATTCGTAGTTCCAACAGATAACTTTTCATTCATAGTGGAGATATCCGGAAAAATCACTCCCAGTGAAACCCCAAGGGCCATGGCTAAAAAAATCCATAATGTCAGATATCTGTCTAAAAGCTTTAACCTTGTTTTCATCCCATTAAATTTGCGCTAAAGTAAATTATTTAATTCAGATCTTCCTTCGTATTTAACAACAATTTGACCCTGCGCAGCAGGCCTCCTCCTTTTCAGGTTCTATAGCTATACTGCATTGATCATGGGCTTTACATCTGGTCGCCTCAGAAAACAAATAAACATAGACACGGTTTTCATCATGGCTAATCTTATCGATCGGCATGACAGATGTGGGGAAATTATCATTTCCGTATTCCAGTTTTAATTCAGTCTCCCATTTTATAGGTTTAATGCCATTTACCCTGCTAATAATAGCCCTGATCTTGTCTGTTGTCATAAAATCCGTTTTTTCCAACTCATCAGGACTTTCCCAGAGCTGGAATTGTGTTTCTTCCCAGAAATTGGTCTTTCCTCCGCAGTCTGTTGTATCAAACTGTACATTTTTCACCTCGGTTAAATGATAATTTGCCCCCGCAAATTTGTCCTGAGCAAATGAAAACAACAACTCCTTATCTTGATGCTGTTCTAAGACTTTTACAAATTCCTTTACTTTCATCGTATTTCTTTTTTTTATAATTAATTGTTCAACTTGTATTCAATTGTTTCAAAAAAACAGGGTCCGTTTTTACAAACCTGCTGTTTTGCTTCTTCTTTCCATCAAAATATTATTTTTCCAAATCCCGTTTAACTGACCGATTCTTTCCCTAAATCCAATACATCTAAACCCTGATTTTTCATGTAATTTTATACTGGCTTTATTTTCAGGAAAAATTCCGGATTGTAAAGTCCAGTACCCTCTCAATTCACTTTCCGATATGAGACTCTTCATCAATTGCTCTCCAACGCCTTTTCCACGGGCATCAGGGGACACATATACGCTTACCTCCGCTACCCCACCATAAACACATCGGGAGGAAACCGGTGAAAGGCCTGCCCAGCCAACAACAGAGCCCTGCATTGTTGCCACAAGCCGGCATGTTTTAATATGCTGGCTATCCCAGTATTCCCACGAAGGCACCTCCTTCTCAAAGGTTGCCATTCCAGTCTCTATACCTTCCTTATAAATATTGGCAACTTCTGCCCAGTGAGCTGATATCATAGGTATGATCTCTATAAGTTGAGTTTTCATGTCAGCAACAATTGATCTTCGAAAAATCCTCTTTGAAAAGTGTAGAAAATAATTGCTGAGCAATGCCCCAATTCTTTGTATTGATACAATATTTTACTTTCGGAGGGTTTACTTCGCCAATAATGAGGCCTGCTTCTTTTAATTCCTTCAGGTGTTGAGAGACTGTAGATTGGGCAAGTGGCAAAACATCCAGGAGGTCACCTGTAAAACAGCAACTCTGATTGCTCAAATGCTTGAGTATAATAATTCTGGCCGGGTGCCCAAGTGCTTTGGCAAACTTGGCAAGTTGTTCGGTCTCTCCCGAATAGTCAAAATCTTTAGCGGATCTTTTCATATGTAGTTAATTGTTCATCGCAAATATACGATTAATATTTATAAAAAAAAGTTTTTGTTTAATTTATTGGGCAACTTCTCCTCTATGAGGAACCAGAGCATCTCTGTAAACAATCATATCACTCTCATTAACTGTAATATAGGCGATACAATACATATCTGAAATCGGACTTGTACCCGTTTCATAAAAGTATAACTTCTCTTTTACTGCAAATTCTTCGAGATGAACAACATGATGCCTTGCTATTTCAAGTGCTTCCGGCCCTCTGAAGTCCCATATTAATTTGATTTTTCTATTCAATTCTGATTTTTACGGCAAAGATATCCATTTCACATCAGGAAATGGATATCTTCTTGCTCAATCCTATTAATTTATTTAGAAGTCAGTCCTTTTTTATCCAGGTGAGAATGATAATTCCCAGTCTTCCGACAAGAAAAATGAACATTCCAAAAACCGGGGCAAGAGAGGCAACCTTCAAGCCCCCGGCCAACATCTCTGCCGATACCTCCCCATAGGATTCAATTGCGTCAAAAGCACCTATTAAACCAATGATTTGGCCAAGAAAACCCCAAACTATAGCAAATAAGGCAATGGAGCTGATTAGACTGATATTTTTGTCTGCTAACCCTTTTTGCAAAAACGCTTTAACAATTAGAATAATCAACAAAATTAAAATAAAAAACAGGGGGTACATAAAAAATGGTCCACCTTCATTCAAACGATCAAATAACATAATAATGTAGTTTTAAGATTAATAGGTTCAAAAATAGAAAAATGAACTCCTGCTTATTGTTTTTTGCGACGAATGAACCAAATAGCAACGGATTTGACCATTATACCTGATTTTTATTTTATCAATCAAATTTGGTTGAATCCATCTCAAATTTAGTCATTCACCTTTTAAAAATGTCCAATTAAAATAAAATATGCAACTTGCAGCAATGGATCTCAGGAAATTAATCAATTCGCGATTTATCCTTTCGCATTTCCTCTTTTGGATTGGCGTCTGGTTCTTTTATGTCTATTTTTTTAGCTATAATTCAACTGATGCCAATTATGTTACATGGTTTTCCACCTTTCTGATTCCGGTGACCATGATTACAACGTACTTTGTTGTGTATTATCTCATTCCCAGGTACCTGCTTGAAAAAAAATACGCCCTTTTTATACTGTACAGTATCTATACGGTTATTCTTTCCACCTGGCTTATACTTATGACGATATTCGCCAGCCTGGTATTCTTATCCAATCTGAATATTGAAAAAATGCCCCCAATGAGCAAGAATTATGTCTTTGTGCTTATTTTGGTCTATCTCATTGTCATGGTGGTGAGTTTTGTAAACCTATTGAATCATAATTTTAGAACGGAATCCAAAAACAAAGAACTCGAAAATAAAATACTTGAAACCCAGTTACAGCTCAAGGACCAGGAATTACAATACCTTAAAAAACAAATTCACCCTCATTTTTTATTCAATACCCTGAATACTATTTATGGCTTTGCTCTAAAGCGCTCCAGGAACACATCCGACATTATTCTTAAACTTTCCAACCTTCTTGATTATATACTGTATCAGGTCAACAAGCCCAAAGTGAGCCTTGAAGAAGAGGTCATGCATTTAAAGGAATACATTGAGTTGGAAAGAATCAGGTTCCAAGACACGCTTAAAGTCTCCTTTCAAACCGAAGGTTCCTTTAAACATAAAATGATCCCTCCAATGCTACTTATACCCTTCGTTGAAAATGCCTTTAAGCATGGCAACTTGATAGACGGGTATTTACAAGTCCATATAAAAATAAAACTTGAAGATCATGTGCTTCATTTTGAAATAAAAAATTCTGTTAAACAGGAAAATCAAAGCCATAAAACATCCGGGATCGGTCTTCAAAACATAAAAAAGAGATTAGATCTTATCTATCCCAACAGTTACAAACTTGAGGTCAATATCAATAATGATTGGTTTTTGGTTGATCTCCTTATCAAAAATATAAATAACATTTGAGATGAATAACCCTATAAAATGTATCATCGTCGATGACGAACCCATGGCTCGGGAAATTTTAGAAAATCATCTGAAAAGAATAGAAGCAATAGATATTGTGGGTTCTTGTAAGAATGCCGTCGAAGCATTTAACATTATCAATTTACAATCAATTGACCTCATTTTTCTTGACATCAATATGCCTGAAGTTTCGGGATTGTCTTTTGCCAAATCAATTAATAAAAAGATCAAGATCATCTTTACCACAGCCTATCGGGAATATGCCGTAGACGGATTTGACTTAAAAGCGGTTGATTATTTGCTCAAGCCTATCTCTTTTGGAAGGTTAATTCAATCGATCAATAAATATAAAAATGAAAATTCCCCTTATCAACAGGAAGAAGAGAGAGAGATCAGCTATGAAAAATCAGATTTTATTTTTGTCAGAGCAGACAGAAAAATGGTCAAAATCAATTTTGACGAACTTGACTATATTGAAAGTTTATCTGATTACCTTAAAATTCATGTAAACAACAAAGTGATCATCACACGTGAAACTATTTCGAGTATTGAAGCCAAATTGCCGAAACAGGATTTTATGAGGGTGCACAGATCCTATATTGTTTCTATCAATAAAATTCAGTCATTTACCCCGGAATTTATTGAAATAAAAAATAAGGCCATTCCTATAAGTCGCAGTTATAAGAATGATGTCAAACAAAGATTGGATACTATTTAATTAAATAAATTATCTTTGCTGAAACAACCCTTATTTTGACAGAAAATCACTTTGTTTTTAATAATAATGATCTGCCATACACGCAAAAAGGAAGTGTGTCGTGGGAGAGTCCCAGCAATATCGCATTGGTAAAATACTGGGGGAAAACTGAGCCTCAAATTCCTAAAAATGCCTCCATCAGTTTTACCTTGTCAAATTGCCATACCCACACAACCTTGAGTTATTCGCCTAAACCAAGCCCTTCCGGATCATTTGATTTTAAAGTCTTTTTTGAAGGTGAAGAAAAACCGGGCTTTAGACCCAAAATCGAAAAATTCTTTGCTAGAATCGCTTCGTACGTTCCTTTTATAGAACAGTTTAGTTTCGAAATTCATACACAAAATTCTTTCCCTCACAGCAGCGGAATAGCTTCAAGTGCCAGTGGACTTAGTGCACTTGCTCTTTGTTTGATGAGCCTCCAGAAAATTATTGATCCCCGGATCACAGAAAATCATTTCAAAGAAAAAGCTTCTTTTCTGGCAAGGCTCGGCTCCGGGAGTGCCGCAAGAAGCATCGAAGGCCCTTTGGTAGTTTGGGGGAAACATCCGCGTATCCAAGGAAGCAATGATCAATACGGAATAAGATTTCCAGGAGACATCCATAAGGTTTTTAACACTTTCCAAGATACGATACTACTTGTTGACAAGGGGGTGAAACAGGTGTCCTCTACAGTTGGCCACAACCTAATGCTGGGGCATCCTTTTGCAAAGGCCAGATTTAATCAGGCACAGGATTCAATGAGCAGGCTGATCCCAATTTTAAAAAATGGTGATCTCGATACATTTATTGAAATTGTAGAAAAAGAAGCTTTGTCGCTTCATGCCATGATGATGACTTCAGATCCCTATTTCATTCTAATGAAGCCGAATACTTTGGAAATCATAGAAAGAATCTGGGATTTTAGAAAGACTTCCGGTTCCCATATTTGTTTTACACTCGATGCCGGAGCTAACGTACATATTCTTTTCCCAGAAAAAGATAAAGACCTGGTCAGCAGTTTTATAAACAAGGAATTGATCGGCTTTTGCGAAAACAATCAATTTATCAGTGACCATGTAGGATTTGGAGCTCAACTCCTATCACATGAAGAAAAGAATTAAATAATTAAAACGTATACAAGTTTTAAAGAATTTATGCGTTTATTATCAAGCACATAGATTTAAAGTATTTTTCTCTTATATTTGTACCGAATTTATTAAATGGACGAAATGAACGGCCCACTTTTTTACGCTAAGATCCTGCTATTTGGAGAATACGGCATTATAAAAGACTCAAAGGGTTTGGCGATTCCATATAATTCGTATCAGGGAGCCTTGATCATATCTGAGGACAACTCTGAAAAGGCAATAGATTCAAACCGAAAATTAAAAGCATTCTTTCAATATTTAAAAGCCTTAAAAGATCCTTCAATCAATTTAAGACTGGATGATCTTAAAGCTGATATTGACAATAATATGCATTTTGATTCCAGTATCCCGCAAGGTTACGGGGTCGGAAGTTCAGGTGCGGTGGTTGCAGCCATCTACGACAAATACGCCGATAACAAGATAACGGTACTCGAAAACCTGACAAGAGATAAGTTGTTAAAACTTAAAGCGATCTTTTCAAAAATGGAATCATTTTTCCATGGAAAAAGTTCGGGTTTAGATCCTTTAAACTCCTATTTGAGCCTGCCTATTCTCATCAATTCCAAAGATAACCTTGAAGCCACCGGGATTCCGTCTCAAAAAGAAGGCAAGGGAGCAGTATTCCTTTTGGATTCTGAAATGATCGGTGAAACCCAGCCAATGGTTAACATTTTTATGAACAAGATGAAGAATGAAGGGTTCAGAAAAATGATTGATCGTGATTTTGCCCGTTATACGGATAATTGTATTGATGACTTTTTACACGGGAACGTTACATCTTTATTTGGGAACGTAAAAAAGTTGTCCAAAGTGGTTTTGAAACATTTCAAGCCTATGATCCCCGATTCTTTTCATCAGTTATGGCAACATGGAATTGAGAGTAATGATTACTATTTAAAACTTTGCGGCTCAGGAGGTGGAGGTTATATATTAGGATTTACCGAAGATTATGAGAAAGCCAAAAAATTGCTTCAAGACTATAAATTGGAACTCGTTTACAGGTTTTAACATCCTTGCCTTATGGATGCCTCTAATAACGGGCTTAAAAAGAAGCCTAAGACCCGAAAAAAATATTCACTGTTCTTCAAGTTCCTAAGCTTACTTTCTGTAGTGAGGGGATACAATATTGCCATTATCGTTCTGGCACAATATTTAGCTGCCATTTTTATCTTTTCCCCTGATCTTCCTCTGCGCGATATTATTTTTAACCTGGACCTTTACTTTCTGGTACTGGCCACAATTTGTGTAATTGCAGCAGGATATATCATCAATAACTTTTACGACAGTAAAAAAGATAAGATCAATAAACCCATAAAATCAAAGATCGACAGTATTGTTAGTCAGCAAATCAAATTAAAAATCTATTTCTTGCTCAATTTTATCGGGGTCGTATTTGGCTTTTTAGTATCATGGCGTGCCGCACTGTTTTTTGCGATATATGTGTTTTTAATTTGGCTCTATTCTCATAAGCTTAAAAAATACCCGCTTACCGGATTGTTCTCTGCTTCTATCTTATCGATCCTTCCTTTTTTCGCAATTTTTATTTATTACAAAAATTTCTCAACCATCATATTTACCCATGCCGCTTTTCTGTTTTTTGTATTGATGATCAGGGAATTATTAAAAGATTTAGAGAATATTAAAGGTGATATCGTTCAAAATTATCGAACAATCCCTGTAACCTACGGGGAGCATTTTACTAAAATTTTAATCACGCTGCTGATACTGTTGACTATGAATCCGGTCTATTTTTTATGGGAATATCCCGAAATAGGCATGATGAAATATTATTTTTATTTTGTAGGGATTGTCTTTTTGTTCGTTCTTGTGTATTTGTGGAAAGCAAAAACAAAAAAAGACTACCTCATTCTTCATAATACCATCAAGCTGATCATCTTTATCGGAGTCTTGAGCTTAATGCTGATAGACACTTCAGTGATCATTAAGCGCATCCTTACTGTATAGCTTAATTGAATTTTTCTTTCTCCTTTAGCAGATGTTTCCTGAATTCTAAACTTTTCTGCAAAAGGTCTTTATAAGCATTGTTTCTTTGCAATACCATAGAATAATACCCCCCAAATATATTTGAAAATGCAACGGTATTATAGATTTTCTCATCAATGATTTTACCATTAATGACATCAAACTCTTTAAAAACAAAAGTCATCACATATGCATTAAAAAACTGATGAAAATAATCATCCACAAAAGTAACGCCTTGTACAGCTAATCCATAGTCTACTATTTCACCTTTCAAATCAAAATTTCTAATCAGGTTGAGGTTTCCACTATTAATGATATCCTCATAGGTACCTTTCTTTATTTCAATTTTATTGATCTGGATGATCCTTTTCAACAAAGCATCTGCAGAATCTGTGCTCAATGTCCTGGCTCTCAAATTTGAAATATTTCTATTGGCAGCCAATATCCATAAACTATCGTTTTTGTTTAATTTACTCAATTCATCAATAGTATCTTCAACATCTGCGATAAAACCCGAAATGTATTTTTGTTCGAGCTCCAACTGCTGACTTTCTTCTCTCCAGTTGTTCAAGATAAAACCTGACGAGACCCCTAAAAACACAACCAGTAATTCCAATCCCAATTTTCCCCAATTATAGTTTTTCATTTGAAATTTTTTCATTCCAATGCAATTAAATATATAAGACATTATAAAATTAATATTTTTTGGCAAAGCTAAAGACAGAATATCAAGTACTTATTGAAATGATTTCGTACTTTTGCAAAAATTTTTACAAATGACCGCAAAAAACAACTCGTCGAGAGGACGACAGGAGCGAGGAGCCGGCAGCAGTGCTAAAGGCAAGGAATCAAATGCATCAACTTCAGGATCTTTTAAAGGAAAATCAAAAGACAAAAACTTCAGGCCACATCCTGAAAAAATCAAATCTTTTAAAAAGGGGCCATCCAAATTAAAGAAAACCACAGATTCTGAGGAGATAAGGCTGAATAAGTATATCGCTAATTCGGGTATCTGCTCACGAAGAGAAGCAGATACTTATATCAGCGCAGGCAGTGCCACTGTTAATGGAAAGATCATTACCGAAATGGGTTATAAAGTGAAGCCTGGCGATGAAGTTCGGTTTGACGATGTGTTGATCTCCCCGGAGGCAAAACGATATGTTTTGCTCAATAAGCCTAAGAACTATATTACCACCATGGACGATGAAAAAAGCAGAAAAACTGTGATGGAATTGATCCACAGGTCGACCAAGGAAAGAATTTACCCGGTTGGAAGGCTCGACAGACAAACTACTGGTTTACTGCTCTTTACCAATGATGGTGAAATGGCAAAGAAACTAACGCACCCCAAACACAATGTGAAAAAACTTTATCATGTTACCCTCGACAAAAAATTGTCAATGGAGGATCTGAAAAAGATCTCCGAGAACTTTGTGCTTGACGGTAAAATGGTATTCGTCGACAAAATCTCCTACATAGAAAACAAACCAAAATTTGAAGTAGGTATAGAGATACATTCAGGACGAAATAGAATTGTGAGAAGAATCTTCGAACATTTTGGTTATAACGTGCTCAAACTTGACAGGGTCATTTTTGCAGGGCTTACCAAAAGAAATCTTGGCAGGGGAGTATGGCGCCACTTAACCGAGCAGGAAGTAAATAATTTAAAAATGATCTGATTACACATGAGGCCTTGATGACCTTCTGTGTAAAATCATTGATCATACATAAAAAAGACTGCTGTATACAGCAGTCTTTTTTATTGTTCATTACCGAATATACATTACTCAATAATCAGTCTTTTGGAGCTGGTTCCTACTTCAGAACTAATTCTTAAGAAATAGATAGAAGGTTTTAAAAAGGAGGTGTCATACTCCTTGTCAGGGTAAAAATCCCCTGAATACTTTGTGATCAATCTCCCCGTATGGTCGAATATTTCAACCTTTTTTACATTTTTATTGATTCTGAAAGTATTCGTCGCCGGGTTGGGATAAATATTTAATCCTCCCAAAGGGTCGTATTCCTGCACAGGTAAAACAACCATACTGCTGCCATATATCCTGAATTCACCGGGTTGAAGGGAGATTGGCTGGTTGACATTAGAAACGTTCAGTTCAACATTATCATTTAAGAGGTCAAACCAGGTTCCTGTCTTTTGAAATTCAGGATTGATACTTTGTGGGGTAAGCCCAAAATTGCCTATAATAGTTATATGTTTTAAAACAGCATTACCGTCATCATCTGTAAGTTGAATTTTTTTCAACCCTGTGCTTGCACCGGCGTCAACAGTAAAATTCCCTGTTTGAAAAATCTGTTCTTGTAACCTCAACTTGATCAGTTTGGCCCAGACATCGTAAATGGCCTTTCTTTCAGGATCATCAAGATAATCCCAGCGAATGGGTTTATTACTCACCCGGCAATTGTTGTTGATCGATCCATTTGGGCAATAATTGATGCTATAATCATAGCCCAGTTCACCAAATTGCCAGATCATTCTCGGTCCGGGAACGGTAAAGTAAAAGGCTCCTGCTATTTTCTCCCTTGTCAATGCAGTGGAAACATCTTTAACATTGTACCCTCCATTCGAATTGCCAAATTCCAGGTTTTTATACATCAAACGTTCCTCATCATGACTTTCCATATAAGCTACATTGGAAGGTACTGTCCAGTTCCTGTTTTTGTAATCAATCCATGAGAAATCAGATTTACCACTACTGTCGTGATAGCCCATGGTGCTTTCATTATACGCACCTGAAAGATTACTCCACATCATGATTCCTTTTCCTTCATTGAGCCTGTAATTGACCCATTCGGTTTCTTCGGTATTGGTACCCAGGTGCTCAAATATAATATAGAAATCAGTGTCTACGTCCCATTGGTAATCAGCATAAGTTTTTAAAACCGCCACCCGGTCAGCTTGATACGAACCCGTACACCCTTCATCAGAAGGAGTGCAGTTTTGAGTAAAGCCTTTTGTCAAATCCCATCTGAATCCATCAATTCTGTACTCATCTATCCAGTATTGAGTCGTCCTTTTTACATAATCCCTGGTCGCTTGTTTGCTATGGTTAAAATCATTGAATACGCTGTACGAATGTGTAGCCACCCGGTTAAAGAAAGGGCTGTCTGCACTGGCCTGTCCTCCGTATCCGCCATTGCTGTCATTCCACATCCTGTAATACGGGTTTTGGCCGGTAGCATGGTTATAGACCACATCTAAGATAACCGCGATATTTCGTTTATGGCATTCATCGATCAGTTGTTTAAACGCCTTTGGCGTACCGTAATACTTGTCTAAGGCCATATGAAAAGACGGGTTATAACCCCAGGATTCATTCCCGTCAAATTCACTTACTGGCATCAACTCAATGGCATTCACTCCCAGTTCTTCCAGATAATCCAATCTTGCCTTTAATGCATCAAAACTGTGCAAACCATCAAAATCTCTCAATAAGAGTTCATAGATGACCAGATCCGTTTTTTCAGGAAGATCATAGCTATTTGTCTGCCAAATAAAATCATCATCTCCTGTTCTTAATAAAGTAACGGCATGGCTGGTGCTCCCGCTTGGATAATCCGGTAAATCGGGATAGGTTACATCATCGATAAACTGATCATTAAAATCATCAAGAATCGTTGTTGAATAAGGGTCTGCAACTCGTATGGCCCCGTCTACCAAATACTGATACATATGGTCAAACTTTGGCGTTAAGCCCGTGAGTTCTATCCAAAACCTGTTTTTGGCACTGTCTTTTTTTAAGAGGTAATTATCGTTCTTTTCCCAATTGTTAAAATCACCAAGTACATAGACGAACGTCTTTAAGGGTGCATAAAGTACCAGGGTCGCTTTGGTGTTGTCGTTTGGATTGAGGTTAATCCCGTCGAGCATCCCGTTTGGGACAGGTGCTTCTGTTACAGGAGGTATCACAATTGCTCCAATAGTAACGACATTATCCTGTGATTTTTTATCGCCGTCACCATTTTTGGCCTTTACCAAAAATCCAATGCTTTCAAGACCAGTTCTTCCATAAAAATCTTTGGGAACAAAAGAAATAGAATAACTGCCATTGCCGTTATTGGTCATTTTTTGTGCCTCATCCGAATTTGTCCACTCTCCATTATTAGGAGCATCTTGTTCTACGCCGCTTGCCGTGGACCATGCCCATAAATACACATCGGTGACACCCCAAACAGCAGGGTTAAAACCAGAGGCAGTGATGGTGATCATTTCATCTTCAGCAAATGAGGACGGATCGATATCAAAAGTAACGGTTTGTTGCTGAGCAACTAAAGATGTAGTAAAGACAAAGATAAAAAGTAAAATTTTATGCATATGTTCCGGTTTTAATTAAAGGAAAAAAAGGGCTGTATTATTCACACAGCCCTTTTTCATGTTTACAATCAATTCTATTTTGGTGTAATTGTATAGGTAGGTACGCTTGGATTTGTAAAATCAAGTACAATATCATACGTCCCTGCCGTACTAGGAATATTGGCCCCATCTAATTCTAAAATACCATCTAAACCATCATCACCGTAGTTGACGGCCCAGTCCTGGTTCACCCTGAACTTGATCTCGCCATCCAGCAAGGTTACTCCGTTGGCATAGTATAGGCCTTCATTACAAAAATCAGGTGTGAACGCGAAGTCTGGCCCAGCTCCACCCCAGTCATTATATCCTGAACCAACAACACCATATACGCTTGTCTTTTCAATGCTGTAAGTAAGATTATTGAAGTCGACAGTCACATGGTAATATCCCTGTGTAACTGCTATATCGGCTCCGTTCTGCTGTAAAGTTCCGTCAGCCGCATCTGATCCATAATTCACTGCCCAATCCTCATTCTGACGTATTTTAACTTTGCCTTCTTTGAGGTATACATCAGTTCTCCAGGTATCTGAACAAGAATCATACATTAATGGTACATCAGGTTTGTCCCATCCGAATTCTGTAGCGTCACCAACCAAGCCCCAGCTATATGTTTCAATGGTATAGGTAAGGTTTGCTTCATCAAAAGTGATCTTATAAGTACCCTCAACAGTCTTGTGATTGGCTCCATCCTGTTTTAGGTTGACACCATCATCAGAACCGTAATTTACAGTCCAGTCATTGTCTTTTCTGATCTTCCATTCCCCCTCGATCATGGTGATATAGGCTACATAAATACCAGTCTCTCCAGATTGATAGAAGGGTACATCCGGTCCGTCCCATCCATTCGGAGTGGCACTTCCCACCACTCCCCAAGGAGTTTCAAGGTCTAGTACTCCAGAATAGGCAGTTGCCTTAAACATTTCTGCTGCCGAGGCCTTATCATACTGTTTTGACAATAAGATGTCGACCTTGACATAAACAGCTGTAGATGTGCCCGGCTCAATGCCTAAATTTAACACGATCTTATTCAGTTGCTCATGTGTAAATGTCTTCTTAAAAGTGCCATCTACCATGTCTTTGCCTCCAGGTATGACCTGTGGCGAAGAAAATTCCTCGCTAATGTCAAAAAGTATGTTATACTCAGCAGCCGCATTATAACCAAAATCGGGCTGGGTCCATGTAACTTCAAGAGCCTTGTCGTCAGCCTTTGAATCTTCAAGGTTAACATCTGACTGGTCAAGGCCAACGGTCGTTGTAAAATTTTGATTGATCGCAACAACATCATCATCCTCACAACCAAAAATCAAAGTTGTGAAGATCATTAAGAACAAAATTCTATTTATATATTTTTTCATGATATATCTATGTTTTTAAATTAATAACCCGGGTTTTGTTCCAAATCAGGGTTTGCAATAATATCTGAAGAGGGGATCGGGTAAAGATCTCTAAATTTTTCTGTAGGTTTTCCTTCCATTACCCCACCTTTCCATGGCCATACGCCATTCTCGGTAAACTGGTTAAAACGTATCAGGTCGGTTCTCCTGTGTCCTTCCCAATGCAGTTCTCTGGACCTCTCATCAAGAATAAAATCCAGGGTTAAATCAGTAGCATCAATATTTCCTGCCGGACTGCCATAGGCTCTTTCTCTCAACTTGTTGATATAGCCCGCAGCTTCGCTTGCGCTTCCACCACCGCCTCTTAGAAAGGCTTCAGCATACATGAGGTAGGCATCCCCTAATCTGAACATCGGGAAATCAACATCAACAAATTCACCTGACCCATCCGAGCCCTGGTTTCCATTGACATCCAGATTTATGAATTTTTCTATCGCATATCCATTAGAGAAATTGAAAGGGTCTTCGATTTCGAGCGTCTGGTCTTCTGTAAAGAAATTTGCCCTTCCATCTCCTACAGGAGTCACGGTGTAGGTGTTACTCGCTTTGTTTAACGCAATATAGTAGGCTCCGTCAGCAGGAATGGAAATATTTGATCCACCATCCTGAAGATTGCCATCACCGTTATTATCACCTAAATTTACATTCCATCCACTTTCTTCCCAGTCAAAACGAAACTTGAACTCACCGGCAACCAGTTGGGCATAAATACCATATTGATCAGCACTTGATTTATACATGACCATATCAGGACCATCCCATCCATTTGTAGTGGAACTCCCTACAAGGCCCCATTTTGAAGTGGATCCAATACCTGTATTCAAAGCATCAAGGTCAACACCGGCATCAAACTGCTGTACAAAATTCTTGGTGGTCCTGAGTCCGCCCCAACCGCTGCTTACACCGTAATCAGAGGCAACCATTTTACCACCTATGGGAGCATGTACAAGGAAAGTTGTTCCTCCATATCCGGTTGTATTTAATCCGTCAAAACGAATCGGGAAGATGATCTCATTCTCAGAACCATTGATGTCATTATCAGCCAGAAAGAGATCTCCGTAATTATCAGTCAGGAAATAACCTGCACCGATCACCT
>NZ_JBCDNA010000003.1:0-487304 GCF_038433205.1 Lutimonas vermicola | reverse complement strand
CCTTGTTGATATATTCCATAGCGTTTTGAGCGGCTAAACCTTCTGCAACACCTGCATATATATTTGAGTTCAAGTGTAATTTAGCCAAAAGCATCCAGGCCGCACCCTGATCGGCTCTGCCATAGGCGTTTTGACGTGCTCCAACCAAAATAGGTTCGATAGCCTCCAATTCACCTACTATCCAGTTGAAAACTTCAGCTCTGCTTGCTTGTTTTGGAAAGAAGTTCCCCACAGGATCTTCCTCAGTCACCCAGGGAATGTTTCCATAAAAGTCAATGGCGTGTGTATAACTCAAGGCTCTCATGAATCTGGCCTCAGCTTTAAATACCTGAATTTCTGCCTTTAAGTTTGCATCAACTCCACGGCTCTCCAATTTTTCATCAGTCGTTTCTCTTAAGAACTGATTGGCAATACCGATCTGGAAATAGATACGGTCATACATGGCCCTGATAAATTCATTGGAAGGCGTCCATACATGGTTGTGCAGATCGTGGATCGTTCCGTCATTCCATGCGATGATTGCTTCATCAGTATTCAATTCCTGATGTTTCCAATACTGGCGTAAATAATTGGAGAACCCTTCATCAATACCTTGAATATCTGGTCTACCAGCTGGTCCTTCCTGGCCACTTACCGAAATACCTGCGTATACCCTGGCCAAGAATTCTGAATATGCCTCAGGGTCGGCAAAAGCCTGACTTTCGGTAAGTTCAGTAACAGGTTGTTTGTCTAACTCACTTTCACAGGAAACTAATCCAAGCGCAAGCACGAAGGCGACAATACCTACTTTAAATTTTATATTATTAAATATTTTCATCATCAATGCTTTTAAAAGTTAATATTAAATCCAAGTAAGAAGGTTCTTGGTCTTGGATAAAAATTATTATCGATACCTCCACTTATTTCCGGGTCTAATCCCTCGTATTCAGTAAGTACAAATACATTTTGAACAGTGGTGTAAAGTCTAAAACCAACATCTCCATCTTTTAAGTTATCAAAGGTATAGCCCAAAGAAATATTATCCATCCTTAAGAAAGAAGCGTCTTGAATATAATAATCTGACCATAATTGCTGGGTGTTGAATTCTGTATCATTAATCGAAGAATGGATGTTCCTCAGTGTTCCTAATTCATACAATGCCCCGTAATAACCCGTTGCAGAACTCACATTGTTATACGCATAGTTTCCTAGAGAAGCTCTCAAAGTAAATGAAAGGTCAAAGTTGTGAAAATTCATATAAGATGAGAAACCCATTAAATAATCCGGATTCGGATTTTTATAAATTCTCTTGTCACTGTCATTGATCACACCATCATTGTTTTGATCAACATATACGCCCTCAAGCGGCATACCCGATGTATCATATACCTGTTCATATACCAAATAAGAAAATTGTGGATATCCAACTTTATGCGTTTGAATCGTATTTCCAACACCACCACCGATTTCTCCCTGTGCAATACCGGGAGAAAGAGGGTCTTCAAAATTATTTAATTTCTTGATCTCATTGTTTAACCAGGTTGCGTTGAAGTTCACGTTCCAGGTAAAGTTTTCCTTTTGAAAAATATCAGCATTTATTGTAAATTCAACCCCCTCACTTGAAAGGTCTCCAATATTCGTATAAAGGTTATTGGTCAAATTAGATCCTGCAGGCGGAGCAATTGTACTCAAGATATCACTTGATTCTCTTTTAAAGTATTCAACAGAACCTGAAAGCCTGTCGTTCATAAAACCAAAGTCTATACCAATGTTGTAGGTCTCTGATTCCTCCCACTTGATATTCTTGTCGTATCCCTCAGGTCTCAAGGTGTAATGATAGTCAGATCCGAAAGGATATCTTACCCCTGCATCACCAGGCGTATAGATTGGCAAGTATCCGAAATCTTTATCAATTTCCTGCTGACCTGTTTGTCCGAAACCTAAACGTAGCTTCAATGTTGATAAAACATCCGAATCCTTAAGAAAATCTTCTTCTGAAATATTCCATGCTAATGCACCTGAATAGAAATCCGCCCACCTGTTTTCGGGAGCGAATCTTGACGATCCGTCACGACGGTAAGTAAATGTAACGAGGTAGCGTTCATCAAAAGTATAGTTAGCACGTGCAAACAAAGATTCCAAAGCATTTAACGAAACCAATCTGAAATTTCCTGTTGCCGGGCTTCCCAATCCATCTTGTGTGACATTGCGGTCCTCACGGTAAAAATCCTGGAAGGAATGACCCAACATTACGTCAACCTTGTGCTTTTCAGCAAAAGTATTTACATAGTTTAAATAGACATCCGCAAGCGTGTTCCTTTTCAATCCGGAATAATCTCTTACAGATCCTTTATCATTGAACCCCGCAGCTGATTCCGCCGGAACAACAAAAGATCCGCGATACTCTGAATAATCAAAACCTAAGTTAACAACCAGGTTAAGCCCTTCAAGGAATCCAAATTTATAATCAAATTTTGCATTTCCTATATATCGCTGTGTATTTCCGTTGTCTTGATTTTGCATTAAAAGCCCAAGAGGGTTACGCGGAGCAAGTGTATTGACACTTCCATCATCATTTAACCATTCCCAGTATCCTCCGAATTCAGGCTGTCCGCTGTAAACAGGTTTTGTAGGATCGAAGGCCACTGAAGTTCCAATGGATCCCTGATCTGCATATCTCTCCTGAACCCATGAACCACGCAGGTTAAAATCCATTTTTAATGAATTGTCAAACAGGTTTTGCCTAAAATTCATCGATACACTTGGCCTTGAAAATTTTCCTGTCTTAAGGATCCCTCCCTGATATGTATAACCAAATGCCACTCTATAAGAGCTGTTGTCAAACCCTTCTGAAAGGATAAGGTTATTATCAGTACCAAAAGCAGTCTGATAAACCTGATCCTGCCAGTTTGTGCTAAAATTTGTCAATAAATCCTGTGCATTCTGAGATTGTGTTGAATTAATCGCCGCTCTAAACTCAGCCGTATTAAGGTTGTCAATGGTATTTGACTTTACACCGGAAGAAAACTTACTGTCGATTTCAACTCTAAAATCAGAATTCATTTTTCCTGACTTAGTCGTAATAATAATGACACCATTGGTAGCTCTCGAACCATAAATCGCTGTTGCGGAAGCATCCTTTAAAATGTTAAAACTTTCTATATCACTAGGGTTAATCGAGTTCAAAGCCGGACCTTTCTGGTCAATTGGCACCCCATCAATCACATATAAAGGATCGTTGTTGCTCAGCGAAGAAATACCCCCCCTGATTTTCACGGTTCCTGTTTCACCAGGTCGACCACTTGGGGGTGTTACATTCACACCTGCTGTTTTACCGGTAATCAATTGTTCAGGGGAAGCAATGGCTCCGACATTGAACTCTTTTTCACCAACTCTTTCAACAGCACCGGTTGCATCTTTTTTGGTTGTTTGTCCATAACCAATAAGTACTACTTCATCTAAGCTTTCTGCTGATTCCTGCATCACAACCTGCATATTTGCAGAAACCGGAAGTTCAACGTTGGAATAACCAACATAAGAGAAAACTAAAACTGCATCTGCATCTGCTTCGAGTTCAAAATTCCCATCAAAGTCAGTCGCAGTTCCCTGGGTTGTACCCTGTATCATTACTGATACACCCGGAAGGTCAATTCCCTGGTCATCTTTTACATTACCTGTAATGAGATCCTGAGCGGATATCATCAAGGGCAACAAAAATAAAATCGCAAAGACTAATTGTCTAATTTTTTTCATATATCATGAATTTAGTTATTAAGCATTATGATTTGTAATTAAACTTGCTGTTTATTTAATATTTCACGCGACGAATTTATATCCTTAACATGAATTTAACACTAATTTTGGCCTCCAAAAAAATTACGAAAACGATTTCGTGTTGATAAGTTTTCTTACGAAAACGTTGGAGTGAAAATCGTGCCTGCCTAAATATGTTACGAAAATCGAAAAATAAGTTTCAATGATTGTTAAATAATTAATATCTAAGGCTTAAAATGAGTATTTAGCATTGGGCTCGTTAAAAGTTTTTTTGGCTCTTGTAAATTGCTTATTTTTAACCAAAGATGAGGTCACATTAAAATTAAGAACATTTCAAAATTAAGTTTCACCATTGGCTGATCAGTTAACAGAGGCTTAAACACCTCGCTAATAGTGCTTTGTTCTATGTAAAGTAATAGTAAAAAATTGAATTTCCCAAATATTTGGACAAAATAAATGTATTTTTGACGCTTATTATTTTGAAAACATTGATTTAAGGGGATTCTTGAGGTTTAAGGCCATCGAAATTAGCGTGAAAAATAGGCGTGAAAAGATAAAAATCAGTATAAAACCATAGTTTAAATGATCAGTTTTAACAGGTATCAGAGAAAATTCTTCCTAACAATAATTGAAATTTAATCAGTTTAAAAGAACTGTCATTGACAAGTGATTTATTTAAAAAAAATTAAAAACTCAAGCTTACTATGTCGTCTTTTCGATTAATTTTGGACAAAGGATATGAAACACAAGATTACTCTTAAGAAAATTGCAAAAGAATTTGGCGTATCGATTTCTACGGTGTCCAAAGCTTTAAAAAACAGCCACGAAATTAGTTCGGAGGTTAAAGAGAGGATACAGGCATTTGCCAAATATTACCACTATAAACCAAATAGTTTAGCGCTTAATTTAAGAAATCAAAAAACAAAAACCATTGGGGTCATCATTCCTGAAATTGTGCACCATTTTTTTACTAAAGTGATTACAGGAATCGAAAAACTTGCCAATGAAAAAGGTTATAATGTAATGATCTGTTTGTCGAATGAGTCGTATGAAAAAGAAGTCTTAAATCTCGAAATGCTAGCTAATGGTGTAGTGGATGGAATCATCGTTTCGGTTGCCAAAGAAACAGAAGAAAAAGATGACTACCGACATTTTAACGAATTAATCAACAACGGGATACCTTTGGTGATGTTTGACAGGGTGGTAGACCAAATTAATTGCAATAAGGTAATCGCAGATGATAAAGGAGGTGCTTTTCTTGCAACTGAACAGCTCATTAAAAACGGATGCTCACATATTGCTTTATTGACAACTCCTGATTATGTAACTGTTGGGAATGAAAGAAAAGAAGGTTATCTCAAAGCTTTATACGAGAACAATATTCCAGCTAATCAAGATCTTGTCGTAAAAGTAAATGATAAAATCTCGATCGAAGAACAACTGTCAGTACTTTTTGAAGGCGGTATTATCCCTGATGGTATTTTCGCGGTCAATGAAATCTATGCTGCTACTGTTATGAAAGTGGCCAGAAATTTTGGCTATAATGTCCCTGAAGATATTGAAGTTATTGGATTTACTGACGGTTTGATCTCTGAATTCACGACGCCTTCCTTAACTACTGTGGCGCAGCACGGGAGAACCATGGGTCAAAAAGCACTGGAACTATTGCTTGATGAAATTGATTCTCAAGATACTCATTATCAATATAAAACAAGTTTGATCCAGACTGATCTGAAAATTCGCAATTCAACAAAAAAAGTCGAATTTCATAATTAATCAATAAATTTTATATATTTGCTGGCTATTAGTATATATTTCACAACTTGCTAATTATTTAATACTTCACACATACGGATAGGCTTACAGCCTTTCCTCATTAGAATTTATTGATTTTTTTCATCCGAAAGGCATAAAAGCTTTTTTATCGCTTATTTTTGGTGCTTTGTCAACTGAATTCAACCAATCAAATAAGAATTAATTATGGAAAAAAGACGTCTCAGTTTTTGGGAAATCTGGAATTTAAGCTTTGGTTTTCTGGGTATTCAAATGGGCTTTGCCCTTCAAAATGCAAACGCTTCAAGGGTATTACAAATTTTTGGCGCCGATGTTCATGAATTGTCGTGGTTCTGGATTGTTGCTCCTCTAACCGGTTTAATCGTTCAACCGATTATCGGCTTTTACAGTGATAAAACCTGGACGAAGCTTGGAAGAAGGAGGCCGTTCTTTCTTACAGGTGCTATCCTGGCTTCTTTTGGCTTGATTTTGATGCCTAATGCCGATATGTTTACGGCATTTATGCCCGCACTGTGGGTGGGCGCGGGAATGCTGATGATTATGGATGCATCATTTAATATTGCCATGGAACCATTCAGGGCACTCGTAGCAGATGTATTGCCAAGTGACCAAAGAACTTTAGGGTTTAGCGTACAAACTATACTCATTGGAATTGGAGCGGTGATCGGCTCATGGTTGCCTTATGTTCTTACAAACTGGATCGGAATATCAAATACCGCAGAACCCGGGAAGGTTCCCTTGAACCTGATGCTCTCTTTTATCATCGGAGCCGGTGTATTAATGGTCAGTATACTGATTACCGTCTTTACGACTAAAGAATATTCTCCGGAAGAAATGGCCTTGATCAACGGGCTTACCGAAGAAGAAAAAATAGAAGAATCAAGTTTGCTCAATATTTTTACGGATTTTAAGAATATGCCACTAACGATGAGGCAATTGAGCTGGGTACAGTTCTTTTCATGGTTTGGACTATTTGGTATGTGGGTATTCTCAACACCGGCCATTGCGCATCATGTGTATGGTTTAGCTTTGGATGATACTCATTCTGCAACCTATCAGAATGCAGGAGACTGGGTGGGGATTTTATTTGGGGTATACAATGCTGTTTCTGCAGTTTATGCCTTCTTTTTACCCGCCATCGCTAAAAAAGTTGGACGGAAAAGAACTCATGCCGTATCATTGATTATCGGGGGAATTGGACTCTTGTCAATATACTTCGCCCCGGATGAGAATTGGCTTATTCTTTCAATGGTAGGTGTAGGGGTGGCATGGGCAAGTATTTTAGCCATGCCATATGCAATTCTTGCAGGATCTATTCCTCCAATGAAAATGGGTGTATATATGGGGATTTTCAATTTTTTCATCGTAATTCCACAAATCATAAATGCACTAATAGGGGGGCCAATCGTAAAGTATGTATATGGTGGAAATCCTATTTATGCCCTGGTCATCAGTGGTATCTCATTTTTAATTGCGGCAGCCCTGGTTGCCAAAGTAAAGGATGTGGACGATGAAGTTATACTTAAAACCGAATAATTAAAGATGGGTAAAAAGGCTTTTATATTTGACCTCGACGGTGTTATAGTTGATACAGCTAAATACCATTATCTGGCCTGGAGAGAACTTGCAAACCAACTGGGATTTGAATTTACAAAAGAACAAAATGAGCAATTAAAAGGAGTGAGCCGTGTTCGTTCTTTGGAAATTCTGCTTGGGATTGGCAACAAGCATCTTGACGATGATATAAAAATAAAATTGCTTCACGAAAAAAACGAACAATACCTCAAGTATATAGCCAAAATGGATCATACAGAAATATTACCTGGTATTGATGATTTGTTGAACTATTTAAAGTTTGAAAAGATTCCCTTTTCTCTTGGCTCTGCAAGTAAAAATGCACGATTGATCCTTGAGACACTGAATCTTATGGGCCTGTTTGACTCAATCGTAGATGGTAATGACGTGAGTACCGCCAAACCGGATCCGGAAGTCTTTCTTAAAGCTGCCGAAAAATTAGGGGTCCAACCTCAGGATTGTATTGTTGTTGAAGACGCACAGGCAGGAATTCAGGCAGCGAATTTAGCTGGAATGACGAGTATCGGGATCGGGGATAAAAAAGTATTGTCTGAGGCAGATTTTGTATTAAAAGAAACAAGTGAATTAACGATCGGCTTCGTACAGAATTTGATCGCTTAAATCAAGATATTATGAATTTGAATTATATAAAACCACATGAGTGGAAAATAATCGAAGAGGGTTTTAACAAAGAACATATAACAGCCTCTGAAAGTATCTTCAGTATTGGAAACGGAGCGATGGGACAGCGCGCAAATTTTGAAGAACTTTACACCGGGGAGACCTTCCAGGGAAGCTATATCGGAGGGATATACTACCCTGATAAAACCAGGGTTGGTTGGTGGAAAAATGGTTATCCCAAATATTTTGCAAAGGTACTGAATGCGCCTAACTGGATTGGAATCGGAGTAACGATCAATGGAAAATCTCTTGATCTCAGCACCTGCAAAGTAATCGATTTCAAAAGAGAATTGGACATGAGAAACGGTGTTCTTAGCCGTTCGTTTATAGCTGAGTTTGATGACGGTGACATTGTCAAGGTACTTTCTACAAGGTTTCTTAGTATGGATATTCAGGAGGTTGGCGCCATTAAATACAGCGTTACCCCTATCAATTTTCAAGGGGAGATAGCCTTTTCTCCATATATCGATGCCGGAATAATGAATGAAGATGCTAATTACGATGAATTTTTCTGGGAAATACTCGACCAAAAGGAAACAGGTGATGAGGCCTATATCCTGTCGAAAACATTGAAAACAGGATTTCTGGTCTGTACCGGGATGAAGAATGAACTTATCCTGAATGAATTTAATATTGATTTGGAAAAAGAGGTGAGTTCCTCAGATAAAAGTATCATATATAGTTATAAAACAATGGTTAATAGTGGTGACACGTTTTCTATTGTAAAATACGGAGGATATACCCAATCGATGAATCATCCGGATGCAGAACTTTGCAATGTTTCTCAAAGGCAATTGATAAAGGCATCAGAACTCGGTTTTGACTCACTCTTGGAAAGACAGGACAAGGCCTGGGAGAAAATATGGGATACGGCTGATATCATGATCTCCGGAGATATAAAGGCCCAACAAGCAATCAGGTTCAATATATTCCAGCTCAACCAAACGTATTCAGGATCGGATTCCCGACTCAATATAGGCCCTAAAGGTTTTACCGGAGAAAAATACGGTGGAAGTACCTACTGGGATACCGAGGCTTATTGTATTCCTTTCTATATGAGCACAAAGAATAAAAATGTCGCAAAGAACCTTTTGATCTATCGTTACAACCAATTGGACAAGGCGATTGAAAATGCTCAAAAATTAGGCTTTAATAAGGGAGCAGCCCTCTACCCTATGGTTACCATGAATGGTGAAGAATGTCACAACGAATGGGAGATTACTTTTGAAGAGATCCACCGAAATGGAGCCATGGTCTATGCTATTTACAACTATGTAAATTATACGGGCGATGTTGGTTATATTGCTTCTCACGGAATGGAAGTGATCATTGCAATTGCCAGGTTCTGGAGCCAAAGGGCTACTTTTTCGGCAGACAAAGAACAGTATGTAATTCTCGGTGTTACCGGGCCCAATGAATACGAGAACAATGTAAACAATAACTGGTACACCAATTATCTTGCAAAATGGTGCATGGAATACGCCATTGAAAATATTGAATTACTCAAGGAAAACTACCCCGAAGATTATGTTCGTATTGCTGAAAAAGTCACGTTGGATGAGTCAGAAATCAATACATGGAGCAAGGTGGCAGGTCAAATGTACTTTCCATTTAGCGAAAAGTACAATATCTATCTTCAGCAGGACGGTTTTCTTGATAAAGAATTGATTCCGGCTCGAGAACTTCCCAAATCCGAAAGGCCCATAAATCAAAAATGGTCATGGGACAGAATCTTAAGATCGCCTTATATTAAGCAGGCAGATGTATTACAGGGCTTCTATTTCTTTGAAAATATCTTCGATCAGGAATCCCTTAAAAGGCATTTTGATTTTTATGAACCTTTAACGGTGCATGAATCATCCCTGTCGCCATGTGTTCATTCCATTCTAGCAGTCAAAATAGACAGAATTGATAAGGCTTATGAAATGTATTTAAGAACATCAAGACTAGATTTAGACGATTATAATCACGAAGTTCATGAAGGCCTTCATATCACCAGTATGGCAGGAACCTGGTTGTCAATTGTACAAGGCTTCGGCGGCATGAGAAACTTCAATAATAGTCTGTCTTTTGACCCTAAAATTCCAAAAAACTGGAAGTCCTATTCCTTTAAAATCATATATAGAGATCATATTATAAAGGTTTTTAAGAACCATGAAGGATGTAAATTCTATAATGAATCTGATACACCTGTGAATATTACCGTATCAGGTAAAGAGGTAACCATATTCAATAAAGATCTTGTGATCCTTTAATAAAAAATAAACCCATGAAAAACATTTTTCTATTATCCTTCTTGTTCTGGTACGCAGTTGTTACGGCCCAAATTGATCGTATTGAACCGCCCAACTGGTGGATAGGTTTTAAAGAAAGTAATCTGCAATTACTGGTAAAAGGTGAAAATATTTCACTTTATACCCCTCAACTTGATTACCAGGGGGTTCGCATTACCAAGGTTCATAAGGCCAAGAGCCCCAATTATCTTTTTATCGATCTGGCGATCAGCGCTGAGACACAGCCTGGAAGCTTTAGCATTGTTTTTGATACCAAAGGCAAAAAAAAGATCAAACATGAATATGAGTTAAAATCAAGGGTAAAACCTGCTGAATCATATGTGGGTTTTAATAGTTCAGATGTGATCTATTTGATTACCCCCGATCGCTTTGCTAATGGTGATCCCACAAATGATATTGTCAAAGGATTAAAAGAATCTGGTCTAGACAGACAAAATGATTATGCCCGTCACGGAGGCGATATAAAAGGAATTACTGATCATATCCCTTATATTAAAGACATGGGGTTTACCGCAGTATGGCCTTGCCCCTTGTTAACCAATGACATGCCAAAAACCTCTTACCATGGCTATGCAATTACAGATCTGTATGAGATTGATCCCAGGTTCGGGACTTTGGAAGACTATATAAAACTTTCATCAAAAATGAGTGAACAAGGGATTAAACTGATTATGGATCAGGTCGCAAACCATTGCGGAAGCGAGCATTGGTGGATGAAAGACCTTCCATTTGAAGATTGGATAAATTCCCAGTCGAGATTTGAGGCTGGTGAAAAACCCGTGTTTTCCAATCATAAGAGAACTACAAATCAAGACATGTATGCAGCTAAAATTGACGCCAAAGAAATGACAGAAGGCTGGTTTGTTGATACGATGCCCGATTTAAATCAGGACAATCCTTTTATGGCTACCTATCTTATACAAAACAGTATTTGGTGGATTGAAACTGCTCAATTAGGTGGTATTCGTCAGGATACTTATCCTTATCCGGATAAAGTTTTTATGTCAAATTGGGCCGGTGCCATCATGAAAGAATATCCTAATTTCAGTATTGTTGGTGAAGAATGGAGCTATAACCCTTTGTTAGTAGGTTATTGGCAGGATGGGGCTCAAAATAAAGATGGTTATGATTCCAATCTATCCTCAACCATGGACTTCCCGATGCAGAAAACTATGGTTGAGGCACTTAAAGAAGAAGAGAATTGGAATAAAGGCTTTGTAAAAATCTATGAAGGCCTGGCCAATGATTTTCATTATCCAAGTCCAAAAGACATCATGATATTTCCTGATAATCACGACATGGACCGTATCCATACACAGTTAAACGAAGACCCTGTTTTGACAAAAATGGCTATGGCTTACCTACTTGTGCTTCCAAGAATTCCTCAATTGTATTACGGAACTGAAATCCTTATGGAAAATACGGCTAAACCAGGGGATCATGGCCTTATTCGCACAGATTTTCCCGGAGGATGGGAAGGAGATCAGGTGAATGCCTTTACTGAAGAAGGACTTGGCAAAGAGCAAAAACAGATGCAACACTACTTAAAAACCTTACTGCAATTCAGAAAGGGCAGTAAGGCCATTCACGAAGGGAAAACCATTCATTTTTCTCCTCAAAATGATGTTTATGTATTGTTTAGAGTCTTGAATGAAGAAGTAGTTGTTTTGATTCTCAACAAAAACGCTGAGCCGGTTGAATTGGATTTGAACAGGTTTAAAGAGATGACTCTTGAAGACAGAAAACTGACGAGCCTTTTTACCGGTAAAAGCATTATTTGGAAAGACAGCATAACCTTAAGTGAAAAAGGTGCAATGATTCTAACAACAAACAAATAAATGCCCGATTCCAAGCTTTCAAATATTTGTGTATTCCTTTTTCTATGTCTTTTCCCATTGAGCATATTGATGGGTCAAACTACCCTGATTATTGAAAAATATCCGGAAAATACCCCCACAAAAGATGGAATCTATATATCCGGAGATTTTGAAGGCTGGACAGGAGGTCAGGACGCCTATCGCTTAGAAAAGACCGGTAGAATCTATATAATGACTTTTACAGAGCCTGAAAAAACCATTCATTTTAAATTTACCAGAGGCAGCTGGGATTATGTCGAAGCGGATGCCAATGGAAACCAGCTTGATAACAGAAGTTTGACCGTTTCTAAAGAAAATGATACTGTCAGGGTTTCCATTGCAAAATGGGCCGACCATAGTCCAAAAATAAATACAGCGTCAGCACATGTACATATACTTGACGAAGCTTTTGACATGTCACCTTTAGCTAAAAAAAGAAGGATTTGGATCTATCTTCCTAAAAGTTATGACACTTCGGCTAAAAACTACCCTGTTGTTTATATGCATGACGGACAAAACCTGTTTGATCAGGCTTTGTCTTACAGCGGGGAATGGGAAGTTGATGAAACCCTTGACGAGCTGAGCGACAACAAAGAGCTTGAACTCATTATTGTAGGGATAGACCATGGCGGTTCAGCAAGAATCGATGAATACAGCCCCTGGGAAATCACCGGCCATCCCTCAAAGCTCGAGGGAAAGGAGTATATCGAATTCATTGTCAAAACCCTAAAACCATTTATCGACCAAAACTACAGGACTTTGCATAACAGCGATAATACGGGTATCATAGGAAGTTCCCTGGGAGGCCTGATCTCTTATTATGCAGCGCTGCAATATCCGGATGTTTTTGGGAAATCCGCTGTCTTTTCGCCCTCTTTTGAAATCGTGACAATGACTTCGGGTTTTGTCAAGGATCACAGCAATCTAAGTTCCACCAGGATCTATTTTTTGGCTGGAGATAATGAAAGTGAGCAAATGGTTGATGGAATTTATCATATCATTCAGATCATGAGAGATGCAGGATTCCCAGGAAAAAATATCAGCTATAAAATTGTCAAGGGAGGGGAGCACAATGAAAAACTTTGGAGAGAACAATTCGAACCAGCCATTAAATGGTTGTTTGAAAGGGATAAATAAAATAAAGAAAATTAAAAAATTCGATGATCATGTATAAGAATTTACTACTTACAGGAGCTGCTTTAATCTTACTTTTTACCGGCTGCAAACAAAACAATAAAGACACAGGTGCAGACACAAAGGATTCAAAGCCTGAGATTCCTTTTTTTTGGGAAAATGCAAATCTGTATTTTTTATTGACGGACAGGTTTAACAATGCAGACGAGACCAACGACCTGAATTTTGACCGAACATTAGAAACTGCTCCTATGCGCGGTTTTCAAGGAGGCGATATCAAAGGAATTACAGCTAAAATCAAAGAAGGATATTTCAATGATCTTGGAATCAATGCGATCTGGTTTACTCCTGTTGTTGAACAAATTCACGGAGGAACTGACGAAGGGACAGGTTTTACTTATGCTTTTCATGGATACTGGGCCAAAGACTGGACCTCATTGGATCCTAATTTTGGAACCATGGAAGATCTTGCCGAGTTGGTTTCTGTAGCCCACCAAAATAATATCAGAATCGTGATGGATGCGGTGATTAACCACAGAGGCCCGGTAACCGAACAAGACAAGGTATGGCCAAATGATTGGGTAAGAACAAGTCCTAAATGTGAATTCAATTCTTATGAAACCGCAGTTCGCTGCGCCTTGGTCGAAAACCTCCCCGATATATTAACCGAGTCAAATCAAAACGTTGAACTTCCTAAAGAGCTTGTTGACAAGTGGAAAAAAGAAGGTCGCTATGAACAGGAAATGGCTGAACTCGATGCTTTTTTTGAAAGAACCGGATACCCAAGGGCTCCGAGGTTTTATATCATTAAGTGGTTATCTGATTATGTGCGCGACTTTGGTATAGACGGTTACAGAGCAGATACTGTAAGGCATATTGAAGAAGGAGTATGGGCAGAATTCAAAAAAGAATGCGAAGCTGCTTTTGACCAATGGAAGTTAAAAAACCCTGAGCTTGTATTAGATGGCAATAAATTTTATATGGTTGGGGAGGTATATGACTACGATATCATCTCTTCAGGGAAAAGTTTTGATTTTGGTGATGTTAAAGTGAATTATTACGATCATGGTTTTGACAGCATGATCAATTTTGAATTCAAGAAAAGTGCTGAAGGAAGTTATGAAACATTGTTTTCAACCTATAGTGATACACTGAATACTACAAGCTCAGGGTTTCAGGTTTTAAACTACCTGACCTCCCATGACGATGGCAGCCCATTCGATAAAGAAAGGAAAAAACCATACGAAACGGCGACAAAATTATTGTTATCGCCAGGTACGGCCCAAATCTATTATGGGGATGAGTCGGCCAGGGGGCTGATCATAGAAGGCACTCAGGGTGATGCTACCTTAAGGTCGTTTATGAATTGGGACGATATCAAGACTGACCCAGAGACTAAAAACGTTTTGAACCATTGGCAAAAACTGGGTAAATTCAGAAGCCGTCACCCTGCTATTGGGGCGGGCAGGCATGAGATGATCAGTGAAGCTCCTTATGTCTTTCAGAGAAGTTTTTCCAAAGGTGACTTTAAAGATATCGTAGTCATTGGCCTCAACCAGGAAAAGGGCCTTAAATCGATTTCTGTGGGAAGTGCCTTTAAGGACGGGGCGACACTCAAGGACGCTTATTCGGGCACGACCACCGTTGTGAAAAATAGTACAGTACGCATTGAATCGCCTTTCTCAACAGTTTTGTTGGAAGAAACAGGTTCTTAATTGAATTCAAATGAAAAATAGTCACATTGTTTTATTAATTGCAATTTTCAGCTTATTTTTCGGCTGTGAGCATCAAGAGCATCCAAAACCAACTGAAATGAAGCAACAAGAGCATAAAAAAGTAATCTACCAGGTTTTTACACGTCTGTTTGGCAATGATAATACCACGAATAAACCCTGGGGAACACTTGAGGAAAACGGTGTTGGAAAATTCAATGACTTTTCTGATAAAGCCTTAACCGAAATTCGTGAACTTGGGGTAACACATATTTGGTATACAGGAGTTTTGCACCACGCTATGGTGACCGATTACAGTAAATTCGGAATTTCAAATGATGATCCGGATGTTGTGAAGGGAAGGGCAGGTTCTCCCTATGCCGTCAAGGATTATTACAGTGTGGATCCTGACCTGGCTGTCGATCCTTTGAAAAGAATGGAAGAATTTCAAGCTTTGATTGACAGGACCCATGAAAATAACATGAAAGTCATCATTGACATAGTTCCTAACCATGTGGCCCGAAAATACGAAGGTATGAACAATCCTGAGGGCGTGTTTGATTTCGGGGCTAATGACGATATAAACTTTGAATATAAAAGAGACAATAATTTTTATTATATCATAGGAGAATCGTTTAAAGTTCCAAACTGGAAAAATAACTATCAGCCTCTTGGTGGGGAAGCCCATCCACTGGCTGATGGCACATTTGATGAAGTTCCGGCCAAATGGACCGGAAATGGCTCAAGATTGTCACAACCTCATGAGAATGACTGGTATGAAACAGTAAAAATCAATTATGGTGTAAGACCAGATGGGACCAAAGATTTTGACCTGCTTCCTGAGGGATATGACAAGAAAGATTACAAAGCGCATTTCGATTTCTGGAAAGATAAAACAGTTCCGGATTCATGGATTAAATTCAGGGACATTGCATTCTTTTGGCTTGAAAAAGGTATAGATGGTCTTCGATATGACATGGCAGAAATGGTGCCTGTTGAATTCTGGAGTTATATGAATTCTTCGATCAAAATGAAATTTCCCAAAGCCCTTTTGCTGGCTGAAGTTTATAATCCGGATCTCTACAGGGCATATATCCACCTTGGCAAAATGGACTATCTGTATGATAAAGTAGGCTTTTATGATAGTATCAAACATATCGTTCAAGGCCATGGATGGACCGATCATATTCCCAAGGTACAGGAAGAAATTTTTGACATAGAACATCATATGCTGCACTTTCTGGAAAACCATGATGAACAGCGTATTGCCAGTCCTGATTTTGCAGGTTCAGCTGAGAAAGGTAAGCCTGCAATGGTTGTGTCAACTACAATCAGTTCCTCACCCACATTACTTTATTTTGGTCAGGAAGTAGGTGAACCAGGAGCCGAAAATGCCGGATTCGGCTCCCCGACAAGAACGTCAATATTCGATTATATTGGAGTTCCTCATTTTCAGCGCTGGACAAATCGCAGGCAATTTGATGGAGCCGGACTTTCTTCTGAAGAAAAAGAATTGAGAACTTTTTATAAAAAGCTCTTGGCCTTTAGCATTGAAAGTGACGCCCTGATGGGAGAATATCGGGAAATTCATTATTACAATAAAGATCAAAACCCCTCTTACGACCACAGGATTTTTTCATTTGTTCGATGGTCCGACACCGAAAAATTGATTATCATTTCTAATTTTGATGCCTTCAAGAGTTATGATCTGAACTTGCTGATTCCTGAAGATGTCATCAAAAACTGGGGGCTGGTTCAAGGAAAATATCTACTGCTTGATCAACTTGATGATTCCTTAAAAAATTCGCTTCACGTAAAAGATGGCAAAGGTATATTGAAAATAAAACTTGGCCCTTTGCAGTCCAATATTTTCAAAATGGCAAAAAAATAAATAGGCTGTTTATTTAAGCAGCCTATGTATGAAAATGATAAACGAAGTCAAAAAGTCTAGACTATATCATTGCTTATTGATCAAAAGTTTTTGCTTATGATGGATCATGATTTTCTTGATAAGAGTGAATATTTTCTTTTTGACGTATCTGAAATTTAAAGTTAGGTTTTCAAAGTCTTTTCCAATACTCATGTGGTCCTTAACAAGATCCCTTTCACTGTTTTGTTTGACTTTTTCTATAGCTGCTGCTATTTTTTCATTATGAGAGCGAACCCTTTTAAGGAGCTCCTCCCCTGAAAGTTCAACTTCCTTAAGTTTTCGAATCAGTTTGCGGGTTGATTCATATAACTTTTCGGAGCTCAAATCAAGAAAATGCTTGCTTAACAAATGTTCTATAAAGACTTGTTCATCCTTCATAAATTCCAGTTCGCTGATCCATGTTATTGAACTATCATGAAGCTTATATAAGGTATTCACATTACTTTCCATAATAATGATTTTAAATGTTGGGGGTATTTAAAAAAATAGGGAGCCGAAACTCCCTATTTCTATGATCAATGTACCTCAATCACTCGTTTTGGAGTAGTTTCATCCACATGAAGTTTATTCAAAACCAATTTCAAGATACCACGCTTGTAGGTAGCATCGATCATTTCTTCTTCATTTACATTTTCTGGTAATGTAAATGATCTAAAGAAAGAATTGTAATTAAACTCTCGGCGAGTAAAATTCTCTTCTTCTTTCTTAGTTTCTTCGCTGTTCTCAGCTGAAATTTTTAACAATCCATTTTCAATGGAAATTTCAAAATCTTTTTTGTTAAAACCTGGAGCCGCAATTTCAATTTCAAAGAGATCGTCAGTTTCTTTTACATTCATTGCAGGGACCCATCTGTTTTCTAAAAAGAAGTCATCGGTAAGCATCCTGTCAGATCCTAAAAGGTCTGTAAACATGGTGTCATACCAAGGTAATCTGGGTTTTTTAAATTTTACAAGTGTCATGACAAAAACATTTTAAATTAACAACAGACTAAAGCTACAATTCAGCTAAGATTTTTGCAATGACCTTGGTCAAGCATTACAATGATATTCATCAAAAAAATTGCCCTTTCGGGCAACTTTAATTTATGTAAAACTTTTCCTGTTAAAGAACCTCACCCTCTTCATCAACCTTGATTCGAATTGTTTTTTTGCCGTTCTTCAAGACTATTTTATAGCTTTTTTTAGCGGGCTGGTCCGCGGTATAACTCACCTTATACACATCCTTTGCAATTGTCCATTTTGGGAATTTTTCTGCAATAGATGAGGCAACAGAATATGGCAAGGCAATGTCTTTGAATTTTTCAATCGTATAAAGAATCTTACCGTCTCTGTCATAAGCTGCTACAATCATGCCGTCAGGAATATAAAAATAAACCCTGTAAAAGTCACTCTGGTCTTCATAAAATTCGGAACTTTTAATATCGAACTTAGCGACCATATCCTCAAGAAGCTGTACAGGAACGGCAGCCTCACTATTATCTACACTATTCAGGTATTTATAATTTGTGGCACGAACCTCTACTTCAGGTAACATGCCTTCATTTATAACCTGGGCATAGAATTGGGTGGTTAACCCTATTGCTAATAAACCTAATAATAATTTTTTCATGATACTTTTGGTTTTAATTAATACTGTTACTCATTGTTAAGGCTAAAATTACCCTATGCCAGTGAGTTAAACAATGACGAGGCTCACGCGAATTGATGATCTTTGTCAAGATACTGGTAAAAAAAACGGAAGGGCATAGATCAAACATCAATAAGGCAAAAAAAAAGAACAGGAAGTTTTTAATTTCCTGTTCCCTTTGAATCAAAAAAAACTTTTACATTTTAGAAATACCTTACATTAAATTCCTTATCAGATCTTTATCATCAGTCAGGTACTTGTTAACCTATAAAACTCATCTCTGATTCTAAGGCCCTACAAACTTTCGCTTGAGCTGCCTCTTAATGTTTCATAGAATTTGATCTATTAAATGCTCGAACACATGGCTCTTTCATTTAATAGACCAAAGCTATATGACTAAAAGTAACAAAACAATGATTAGCATCAATGAATGTGTTGATTCTAATCAATAACAAGGTCCATTCTTAATATTGGACCAACTGGTACGCTTGATTTAACAAAATCAAGCCCACAATAAACAACAAGAACAGTAGAAATTGAAACCATTTGAAATCGATGTTCCAAATCCATTTGGTCGCAAAACCAGGAAAAGCAAATTGACTAATCCCTTTTAACAGGCTAAACCATCCAAACAATGTAATGATGATTCGCCAATCTTTAGCCCAAATATTATGAGCCAATATATTTAACAATCCAATAAGTATTCCAAAAATCGATAAAATGATCATAAATTTGTCATCCTCCGCGAAAGCAAACATTTGCTTAATCCTTTTCGGATAAAGCAGGAAGAGAGAAAAAAACAAGATAAAGAACCAACCCCAAAATTTGGCCAGAAATAGCGAAATATCCATAGTCTATTCATTTAAGTGATGGATAACAAATAGAGGTATTCTCGAATGAAAGCTCAATGCTTTGATTTTAGGTTTAAAAAACAATCTTTCAAAAAAACCATAATGCCTTCCTATAATGACGATCATATCTATGTTTCCCCTGCTCTGAGTAAAACAATTAAGGCCCTCTTCAAAATCAGAAACCGAAAGTGTATAATATTCATGGGGGATTTTATCCAAATAAGCATCTAAATTTCTTTTGTTTTGCTCTTGTATCTCATCCAGGTCATTTGAATCACTAAAATGAACGATTCTTATAACAGAATCATTCATCTCAGCTAAATTGATTAATGGAGACAAATCTTTAAGATCGTGGTTGATACGAAAGTCTGTCGGGAAAAGAAGTTCCTTAGGAGGCTTAAAACTGTTATTTTCGGGCACCGCTATAACATGGCAGGCATTTCTCATGATTACATCAGCTGTGTTACTGCCCATAAAAATCTCCCTGGCTCCAGTTGCTCCTTTGGTTCCCATAATAATAAGGTCTATCTCCTTTTCTTCCACTGCCTGATGCACAGCCAGGCTAAAAAGATTATAGTCACTTATGGTTTCAAAAATATGATTCTTGTTTTCAGGGAGATGCGCAAGGATTTTCTCCATTCCTTCCTTGGAGGCCTCATGCATTTCTTCTTCCATGGCTGACAATTGTGAAATATTTTGGTCCATAAGTTCTTCATTGGCCAAATAGGGAATTCTATATACATTCAAAACAAAAAACATGCAGGGAATATCAGCAAAAAGCTGTGTGGCATATTGAATGGCGTTTATGGAGATTTCTGAAAAGTCAGTGGGTAAAAGAATCTTTTTCATGACAGATCATTTAAAAGTTAAATAAAACTAAAACAATCTGAAAAATTTAGCTATGACCTTGATCATCGTAAGTATTGATTCTGATCAGAATTACTGTATTCTTTCCAGTTTTCTGCGATTTATGACCTGAATTTCATTTTTAAATGTACTGATCAAACCCTCATCCTTCAAATCGGTCAAAGTTCTTGTTAGTGTTTCCTTTGCAATTCCTAAAAAACTGGCAAGATCCGAACGGCTGATCTCTATCGAATGCTGTCCTCCGCCTTTTTCATGAAGCTGCAGAATGGCATCTGCTGTTTTCCTCCTTACTGAATCGTATGCCAGGTGCATTAAATGGTCCTTTATATGTGCCAGGTCATCAGATAGCAAATCCATAAAATTCAACCCAAGCTGAGGATTTGTTTTGATCAGCTCCAATAATTCATGCTTCTGAATTCTAATGATTGAAGTGTTCTTAATGGCCTCTGCATTTTCAATATATGGTTTGTTCGAAAGAAAAGAAGTAAAGCCAAAGAAACTCTTATTTGAAAAAATCTCTGTGATCAATTCTTTTCCTTCCTGGTTAATTTTATATGTTTTTACTTCTCCTTGAAGTATGTAAAAAATATGATTGCTTATATTTCCTTCACAATAGATGGTAGCTCCTGACTTATAATCCATTATATCTTTATGCTCAAAGGCCTTTTCTATCTGATCAATACGCCATTTTTTAAATATTTTAGAGCTCTTGACCCCCTCACTTTCCATGATTTCCTTTCTTTTTAACCTGGATGCTACTGCGCTGAGCAATTCTGATTCTTCAAAGGGTTTGGTAATATAATCGCTTGCACCAAGATCCATTCCCCTTCTGACGTCTTCGTGTTTGGTTTTGGCCGACATAAAAATTACCGGGATCCTTTGAAGTGACTTATTCCTCATCATGATTTGTAAAACGCCATAGCCGTCAAGCTCTGGCATAAGTATATCGCAAATAATAAGATCCGGCTTAAAAAATGTAGCTTTTTCCAAGCCGAATTTTCCGTTTTCCGCGACGATCACTTCATAATTTGCCAGCTGTAAAATTTCAGCAGTATTTTCTCTTACAATTTTGTCGTCTTCAATGATTAGAATCTTTTTTTTCATAAACCCATATTAACAATTCTGTCAAGACATTTTTTTAATCCTGTGCTTTCAAATTTTTATATGTGACAGGCAACTGCAAGACCACTTTGGTACCTTTATGTTCTCTGCTTTGAATATCAATACTGCCATTAAGCTTAACCAAATATCGTTTTGCTATGTTAAGTCCGATTCCTGTACCTTGAATGGGAAGTGCATTCTTTGCCCTGTAAAATCTTTCAAAAACATGTTCTTGCTCTTCTTTAGGGATTCCTATCCCCTCATCTTCAATGGATATTTTTAATACATCATTATTATGAATCTTCATCCTGATTACAGAATATTCAGGTGAATATTTTATAGCATTGTACAATACATTTTTGATAATAATATCGATTACTTTTCTATCCTGCAATAATTCAACAGAGAACTTACAGGGTGTAATTTCTATTTTTTGACCCTCTTTAAGGATGGCCTTGGCGTCTTTAACGAGTTTGTTTATCAAATCACAAAATTTAAACCTTGATAAACGCATAGCGTAGTTTTCACTTTCTGTATTTTCAAGAAACAGAAAATCATCAAGGATATTATTCAACTGTATGACCAGGTTTTTGATCTTAGTAACATGGCTGTTAATATTCCCATTAGGTTCCTTATCATTATATTTTTCTATCAAACCTGCCGACGTCAAAATTCCACTTAAAGGCGTTTTAAATTCATGTGATGCCAAAGAGATAAATTTTGTTTGCATGATATTGAGTTCCTTCTCCTTTTCCAATGCTATTTTTGCCTTGTTCTCGGCTATGATTCTTTCTTTGATCTCTTCCTTTAGTTTCAAATTAGATCTCTCAAGTTCTGAAACAACATGAGTCAATTGAGCTGTTTGTTGTTCAACCTCAAATTCCAGGTTTCGGTTCCTTTCTTTAATAAGGAGTTCATGCTTTTTTCTGGTGCCTATCTCAGAAATCAGGGCCTTAGCGTAAAATGACCCCTCATGTTCAATATAATTTAAACCAATCTCCAGGTCCAGGGTACTTCCATTTTTGTGTAATCCTAAGAATTCCCGGCCTTTCCCCTTCTTATATTTTTTTGGGGATTTTACAAAAGAATTAAACTGTTCGTGGTGGATGTGGTGGTGAGATTTGGGAATGAGGAAATCTATTTTTCTACCGAGTATTTCAGATTTCTTATATCCAAAAATTTCCCCCAGGGCAGAATTTATCATTACAATTCTTCCCTCCTCATTTGCTATGCATATTCCTTCTAAAATAGAATCAAAACAAATTTTGTAAAAAACATCATCACTTTTAAACATGTGTTTCGTTTTTCAAAAATTCAATGCATGAAGTTAAGGAAAATCTAGGATTTTAATGTAATTTCTCTTTATAAAATAATCATTCTAAATAAATATACCCTCAGTGTATTAACCGATGACCTGTCCATTTTTATACGTTGTTTTATTCACTAAGCGCCCTTTTTCATCATAGGTCTCAAACTCTCCCGTCAACCTTCCTTCTTTAAAATAACCCTTCCTTTTTAATTTTCCATTTTCATGGTAAATTTCAAAGGGTCCATTTTCTGATCCTCTGGTGTAATAACCTTTTCGTTTTAAATATCCATTTTCATGATACATATAAAAATCTCCTTCCTTTTCACCATCCACATATTCCGTTTTAACATAGAGCATCTTATTTTCATAATAATTCTCATAGGGTCCGTTGAGAAGATCATTGGAGTAAAATGACGTTTCTTTTAGATCTCCGTTTTCATAGTATTTGAGAGATAGCCCTTCTCTTTTACCATTTTGATAACTAACACTCGACTTCAGGTTCCCGTTTTCGTAATACTTTTTTTGAATTCCATCATAACTTCCTTCTATGTGGTTTCCTTCCGCCTCTACTTGACCATTTTTGTAATACATAACAAGAGGGCCATGGTATTTACCAAGTTTAAAGCCGGTTTTTATCTTTATCTGGCCATTTTCATAGTATTCTTCATAGTGGCCGTGGTATTTATCATCTTTAAAAGAAGTCTTTCGCTTTAGTTGTCCATTTTCATGGTAAAGTTCATACGGCCCGTTTTTAATACCATTCTCTACAGAATATTTTAATTTTGGCCGAATATAATTTTCATATACAACCCCATTGTATTGAACCTCATTGGCATAAAGTATACTTTTACCATCAACATTCCTTTCTTCTATTTCCGAAACGTGGACCTTTTTCTGGGCTTTTAATGTGCTAACACATAAGATCACAAGAAAAAGTATCATTGTTTTTTCTTTCATTGCATCAAGATTAATTTCACCAAACCGCTCAAAAATAGAAATTTATCCTGAAAGAAGAAATAAT
The DNA here is from genome assembly GCF_038433205.1 of Lutimonas vermicola. Taxonomy (NCBI): domain Bacteria; kingdom Pseudomonadati; phylum Bacteroidota; class Flavobacteriia; order Flavobacteriales; family Flavobacteriaceae; genus Lutimonas; species Lutimonas vermicola. Next base: position 463,800 of record NZ_JBCDNA010000003.1, on the reverse strand, counting down.
TTAACTTTTGGATTATTAATTATTTTAAACAAAACTAACTGAAAATGAGCTTATTTCTTTTAATTATAGTCAAGAAAAATAAACAGCCATCTGTCAAATACCTGTTTTATCTTTTGAAAGAATATTTATAAAACAACTCAATACCGGATTTGGCTATAATCAGAACTCCCATCGTAAACGTCACATAAACAAATCCCTTTACGGCAGATTTCAATAACCCTAACCCCGGGGCATTGAATTGTGTGATGGTATTAAAAACAAGGAACAGGCCCGCGATTACTGTCATGCCCGCTAAACTTTTGAAAATCTCTTTCATGTTACATTATAGTACGATAAGTAGTATCAAATGTATCGCTGATAAGCCAACAAACAGACGACACCTTATGTCTGGGGTCCCATTAATTTCTTTTCGAAACAAATGCTGTTTTCTACGCCTGTATACTGGCCGTAGTTTGGTATTGTTTTGTATCCCTGACTTTGGTACAAGGCAATTGCTTCGGGTTGTCTTTTTCCAGTTTCCAATCTGCACGTCTAGAATTCCAGTTCCATGGCCCATTTTTCCAATCCTGACAAAATGATCCTTGCAACACCTCTGCCTCTCGTATCCTTGACTACAAACATTCTTTTGACCTCCATAGTATTATCATCCAACTCTTTAATGGCTCCGCAACCAATAAAAACCCCCTTCTCACAGGCAAGAACGACATGCTTTAAATGATCTATTTGATTGAATTGATGATAAAAAGCATGATCATCCCCGTCTCTTTCGGCCAATTCAGCATCGAGAAACTCAACGAGTTTTATAAAATCGGGATGTGAAGAATTGGTCCTCAATAGTGTGATCATCATACAACGCTTAACGGTATTTTCACTTAATGCCTTCCTTATAGGTTTTTAATGCCCTTTCCCGTGCATATTTATGATCTATCATGGGTTCGGGATACTCAGGGCTATCAAACTCAGGAATCCATTTTCGAACGTACACCAGGTCTTTATCGAATTTTTTCAATTGCTCCGAAGGATTAAAAATACGAAAATAAGGTGCTGCGTCACAACCGGTTCCTGCCGCCCACTGCCAGTTTCCATTATTTGAAGAAAGCTCATAATCAAGGAGTTTCGACGCAAAATATGCCTCTCCCCAACGCCAGTCAATCAGAAGGTGCTTGCATAAAAAACCGGCAGTTATCATTCTTACCCTGTTATGCATGTAGCCTGTGGTATTCAATTCTCTCATTCCGGCATCAACCATAGGGAATCCTGTTTGTCCCTTACACCAATTCTCAAAATCAACCGGGTCATTTATCCATTTGACTCCGTCGTATTTCGGTTTAAAATTCTGGTGCACCACTTTTGGATAATGGTAAAGAATTTGCATAAAAAATTCCCGCCAAATAAGTTCACTCACAAGGACCTCACTTATTGACCAAAGACTTGCTACCGTTTCTCGTATACTGATCGTTCCAAACCGCAGGTGAGGGCCCAAAAAAGTCCCTCCGTTTTTGGCCGGAAAATCACGATCACGGCCATAATCAACCGCCACGGACAGATTAAAATCTTTTACTTCTTTCTCAGAAAAACTAAATCCAAGTGATTCAAGTGATGGGAAAGACTGCTGCTGCTTTAAAAACCTCTTAAAGTTTATTGTTCTTCTTTCAAATTTCGGTATAAATTGCCTGAGCCATTTATTTTTATAAGGAGTAAAAACATGATAGGGTTCTTTGTTATCCTTTACGACTTCTCCTTCTTCAAAAATCACCTGATCTTTAAACTGATAAAACCCGATCGATGACTTCTGTAGCAATTGCTCCACTTTACGATCTCTTTCACGAGCATAAGGCTCATAATCCTTATTGCTAAACACTTTCGAAATCTTGTGCTTTTCCAGGAGCTGTTTCCATACCTCAAGAGGATCGCCCTTTAAAACCAGTAAACCACTACCGTGTTTTTTAAGCTCAATGTTTAAGCCCTTTAGCGTTTTATAAATAAAACTAATCCGGGGGTCATCCGCGTCCAGTTCATTGATAATTCGTTCATCAAATATAAAGACAGGCAGTACAGCTTCTTCTTCTGCCAATGCAGCTAACAAGCCCGTATTGTCATTAAATCTCAGGTCACGACGAAACCAAAAAACCACTTTTCGCATATCCAACTATTTTTATCGATTCCTTTATTTACCTGAAGTGGCTATCCTGTTCAACATTCCATTGAAAATAAAACCATGAAAAGGGTATATCGCATACCAGTACATACGACCCATCAATCCAACGGGTCTGAAAGTAGCCGTTTGAACAAGGTATTCATTTTTTATCCTAAATTCGAGCCATGCCTCTCCCGGAAGCTTCATTTCGGCAAATAATAATAACCTTCCTTCTTTTTTATTGGCATACAAAACCCTCCAAAAGTCAACGGCATCACCTGAATTCAACTCTGTTCCATTAGTTCTGCCTCTCCTAAGCCCTACGCCTCCGACTAATTTGTCAATATAACCGCGAATTTTCCATAACCAGGTACCATAATACCATCCGGTTTCCCCGCCAATTCTCCAAATCTTATCGATTGTGGTTTGTAAATCACCATATTTCATTTCCCTCTGATCCTTAAAACAGCCAAAGGAAGGCACATTGATAAAATCTGAGATTTCCATATCCAGGGTCCCGCTGCTCATCGCGTCTTTCCAGCTTGAGATAATCTCATTGCTTTCTATTCTGCTGAAGGCCCTGATCAAAGATTCCCTGTAACTAATGGGTTCTATCCCAAGCGTTTTTGCCCAATCATTATTTCGGCAAATCACTTCGACCTTCATGCTGTTCACCAAGGCTATCGCTAGGTTATAAGATGTTGATGTAACAAAATACAGCCAGTAAGAAGACAACCTGGGAGTCATGACCGGAACAATATAAATACGCCTTTTTAAATTTCTTACACTTGCAAATTCTTCCAGCATTTGCTTGTAAGTCAAAATATCAGGCCCGCCAATATCGAAATCTTTGTCATAGCCCTTTTCATTAAACAAAGTTTTTACAAGAAATCTAATTACATCTTTTACTCCAATGGGCTGACATTTGGTTAGAAGCCATTTTGGAGTAATCATAATGGGTAATTTTTCCACCAGGTCCCTTATAATTTCAAAAGAGGCACTGCCCGAACCAATAATAATACCTGCTCTAAGGGTGGTCAATTTATAATTCCCCAACGACAATTCTTCCTCGACATTTTTCCGTGACTTGAGGTGTTCTGACAAAACTTCACTGTTAATGATCCCGCTTAGGTAAACGACATGCTTTACCTGGGTCCGGTTCATTGCTTCTTTAAAATTATGAGCAGATTGAAATTCGAGCTGTTCATAATCTTTAGAAGAAGACATGGAATGCACCAAATAATAGGCCCCGTCAATATCATTTGGAATGTTGGCCAGGGTTGTCTGGTCTAGAAGATCAAGTTCAATTATTTGAATCCTTGGTTTCAAAGATTGCGGAGGATTAAATCTTTTCAAATCCCTTACCCCACATATCACTTGATGCCCATTCTCCACAAGAACAGGCAACAATCTTTTACCAATATAACCTGTAGCTCCTGTGAGAAGTATTTTCATAATCTGGTTGTTTTTTGCTAATTTCTTTTAAAAGATTCCTTATTTCGAGCAGTACTTCCAAAGATTCCCGATCTTTAGGTTCTAAGGGCTTGTCATCGATTTTTCTCATACGCAATTCCCTTTGTTCTAATACTTTTTGCTTGAATTCCTCTGCCTTTACGATTCCGATCAACTTTATGTCACTCCCATGTGGGTTACTGCTGCCGGCAGTTTCAATTTTCAACACGCGTAATTCCAACAAATTCAATATAGGGTTTTGCAGAAAGGTGAGATCCTGAATATTCTCCAGGGGAATTGTCTTTTCCACTTTAAAAAAGGCTCCTTTACTAAAAATAAGGTGTCGGGTGCTCAGACTGCATTTCAGGTTCTCATAATAACGCCTGCTAACATACTGACCAAAACCCAGTAACCAAACTATTAAAAATGGAATACCAATGATGGTTACTAAGAGGAAAAATCCAACCGACAACAAAATATAGGTTTTGATCTTCTCGCTAAAAGAAGCTTCCAAAATAATGGGGGCTTGATTCATAAGGAATTATTCATAAATTAAAGAATTTCAAATTCATTGCTTTTGATCAGGAATTGCTCGCATAAAAATACTGAAAATTTTTATGGATTCGTTCTCATCTCAACCTTATAAAAATGATGGTTGATTTATTGAGCTGCGGTAATACATCCGGGAAAAAAATTACCTTTGTTCAGATTGATTTATTTACAACCTATCAGACACTTATGAAAAAATCATTTTTTCTTTTTCTTTTGATCGCCTTAGCCAGCTGTGTTCAAAACCAAAATGAATCAAAAGACAATAAAGACCAAAAACGCTGGAAAGAACGAGCGAGTAATGTTGAAATCATCAGAGATGATTTTGGTGTGCCTCATATTTATGGCAAATCGGATGCCGATGCTGTTTTTGGTTTGTTATATGCCCAATGTGAAGATGATTTTAATCGAGTAGAACAAAATTATATTTGGGCCATTGGGAGGCTCGCTGAAGTTGAAGGAGAAACATCTTTGTATAGTGATTTGCGTGCGAATCTTTATATGACAAAAGAAGAAGCTATTGAAAACTATAAGAATAGTCCTAAATGGTTGCAAGAGCTTTGTGTAGCTTTTGCTGATGGGGTTAACTACTATCTTAAAACACATCCTGAGGTAAAGCCCAAACTCCTGACATATTTTGAACCCTGGATGCCAATGTATTTTAGCGAAGGTTCAATTGGTGGTGATATTGAACGTGTTTCAACGTCGAAAATTAAAAATCTTTACGATAAAACTGCTTCGGATGAATTGGTGATAAATGATGGATTGATCAGACTAAAAGATAATGAACCAAGAGGATCTAATGGGTTTGCCATTTCAGGAAAATTAACAAAATCAGGTGATGCCATGTTACTCATTAACCCGCACACTTCTTTCTTTTTTCGTGGTGAAGTTCATGTAGTTAGTGAAGAAGGACTTAATGCTTACGGTGCTGTAACCTGGGGGCAATTTTTTGTTTACCAGGGATTTAATGAAAAAACAGGTTGGATGCATACCTCAACAGGAACAGATATTATTGATGAGTTTGAAGAAACCATCGTTGTGGAAGACGGTAAAACATCTTATAAATATAGTGACGAGTTGCGTCCTGTTGATTCTTTGGAAGTAACTTTAAATTACAAAAGCACTGATAGTGTTAGGCAAAAAACATTCATGATGTACCGCACGCATCATGGTCCAATTACACACACAATTGGTGAGAAATGGGTTTCCACCGCTTTAATGTGGAGCCCGATTAAAGCCTTGGAACAATCTTTTACAAGAACCAAGAAATCTAATCATGATGAGTTTTATAACATGATGGATATCAGGACAAATTCATCAAACAATACTGTTTATGCAGATGCAGATGGGACAATTGCCTATTATCATGGAAATTTTATTCCAAAAAGAGATGTGAGTTTTGATTATACAAAACCTGTAGATGGAAGTAATCCAAAAACCGATTGGCAAGGTTTACACGATTTAAAAGATAATATTTTGGTTTTAAATCCTCCTAATGGCTGGATCCAAAATTGCAACTCTACCCCTTTTACAAGTGCAGATCAATACAGTCCGAAACGAGAAGATTATCCGGTTTATATGACGTCTTATCCAGAAAATTTTAGAGGTTTACATGCCATTTCATTATTGCAACAAGCAGAGAACCTGACCTTAGACACATTAATTGAATTGGCTTATGATCCTTATTTGCCGGGAGCAGAAATATTAATTCGCGGTTTATTAGAGGCTTCAGAAACTTCTTCAGTTAAATCACAGGAAGCTAAAGAAGCTATTGAACTTTTAAAGACCTGGGATTTTAGCGTATCTGTAAACTCGGTTGAAATGACCCTGTTTCATTTTTATGTATATGCCTATTTGAAATCTGATAAAATTCCTAGGACGTTAGACAATAAGGGAAACTATTGGTTTGAGGTATTTGACTATATGAGTAAAGCATCTGCTCCTGAAGAACGTTTAGAAGTATTTCAAACTGGCTTAGAAAATCTAACAGCAGATTTTGGTTCCTGGAAAACGCCTTGGGGAGAATTCAACAGATATCAAAGAAATGATGGTGAAATTCATCAGGAATTTGATGACTCAAAGCCAAGTCTTGCAGTTGGTATGGCTTCTGGTCGTTGGGGGGCATTGGCTTCCTTTGGTGCTAGAAGAGGTGAAAACACAAAGCGGCAATATGGTGTGTCGGGTAATAGTTTTGTTGCTGTTGTAGAGTTCGGAGACAAGGTAAAAGCAAAAACCTTATTGGCTGGAGGACAAAGTAGTGATCCAAATTCACCACACTTTGATGATCAGGCACAGCGTTATGCTGATGCCCAATTTAAAGATGTTGCCTACTATAAAGAGGATGTTCTCAAAAGGGCAGTTTCCACTTATCATCCGGGAGGCAATATTGAAAAATAATTGTCTTGAATGCTAAGAGAGATAACAGATCAGACTCCTGGACTCAATGAACAATTAGTCCCAATCGGTATCTTCAAGTACAAAGATTTTACCTACTTCGGTTTCAAAAATACTGGCAAGTCTCAGTGCCAGAACCGTTGAAGGAACGTACTTTCCTAATTCCATGGCATTAATTGTTTGTCTGCTTACTTTTGCCAATCGCGCCAGTTCCGCCTGGGTGATATTCTTTTTGGCTCTTTCAACTTTGATACTATTCTTCATGGCCAATGGATTTATTAAGTTTTCTTACTTGCCAGTTAAACCTGATGATAAAAAACAACAGGATCGTAAACATATTAAAGATCATTACCCAAAGAAAAGATATGCCATAAACAAACAGCATGGCTACAAACAAAACAGCATAATTCACATAAGTGGCCCAAACCAGTGATTCCAGCCTGATTTTTGCAATCAATTCATCTTCCTGTTTTTCTTTGGAAAAAGCCACCATAAGAAAACTCAGGATCAAGATTGTTCCAATAATTTCATTTAACACATTGTTCTCAGTCATTTCAAAAACAAATTGTTCACCAATGATCTCATCAACAAAGATGGCTGGTACATTTAAATCGAATACTTCAGGTTCAATATCATTATTAACTACGTAAAAGCCTATTAGCACAAAAGGCACCAAAATCATCAATCCAATGCGCTTGAATCGATGGGGGAATAAATAGTTTAGTTTCATCGTGTAAAATTTAAATTCAAAACAAATGTAAGAATTATTTATCATAATGTAAAGTATTTTTTACTTTATGTACTGTATTTTTTCCAATATAAACCAGATTAGTTTGACTTAATTGGCCATTATTTAGTACATAATTCATACCTTTGGCCCAGCTTAATCACATTTGTCAATGAAAAAAATAACCTTGTGTTTCATCGTATTTATAACTCTTTATTCGTGCAGTACAGTTCCAATAACCGAAAGAAAAAGGGTAAATATTGTTGACGATTCCCAAGTACTTCCGGTTAGTTTTGCGCAATATGATACTTTTCTAAAGGAAAATAAGTTATCAGATGATAAGGCCAAGACTAAAGAAATCCAGGAGGTTGGCAAAAGAATTGCAAAATCTGTTGATCGATTTATGAGGGCTAACGGGATGACGGAAGAGGCCAATAATTACCAATGGGAATTTAATCTTGTGGAAGACGATCAGATGAATGCCTGGTGCTTACCGGGAGGCAAGGTTGTATTCTTTACAGGAATGTTGACCATTTGTAATAATACCGACGGAATTGCAGCAGTGATGGGCCACGAAATCGCCCATGCTTTTGCCAAACACGGGCAAGAAAGAATGACCAGTGCTTACGGGCAACAATTGGGAGGAATAGCAGTTGCCATGGGAACTTCAGGTCAAAGCAATGAAACTCGTGCATTGTGGAATAATATATACGGAATTAGTTCACAGGTTGGGATGCTGGCTTATAGCAGGACCCATGAAACTGAAGCCGATAAACTTGGGATGGTTTTTATGATCATGGCCGGATATGATCCTGAAGAGTCCATTGAGTTGTGGAAAAAAATGAAGGAAAGTGCCAAAGGCAATGCGCCCCCTGAGTTTTTAAGTACCCATCCATCAAATGATACACGTATCGAAAATTTAATAAAATATCTCCCCGTTGCCAGAATGAATGCCAAGCAATACGGCATTGAAAATTAAAAAATCAGGAAAAGTAAACTTATCTCAACCAGGAAGTGCCGAACACAATATAAAAAGCAAAATCTTTACCATTGCCCCAGGCAAAGTCTGTACCCATGTTCACTCCCAGCAGTCGTGCGATTTTATATCTGAATCCTGTACCTACAGTATACTTTTTTTTTAATAAAGCCTGTAATCACCACTCCGCAAGCTGAAGCGCTTTAATTTGGATAAAAATGTATTATTGTTGTTTTCCAAGTTTTCTTTGTAAATGAGGTCGATTTATTTTGGCAGGAAGCATCCTTTAATACGTTAAGTTTTCAATATGTGTTTCTGTTTAAGGAAGCTTTTATAAATGATTAAAAAGGCAATATAAAAAAAGCAAAAAATAAATTATCCACCTAAAACCACAATAATAATTGATCAATTTTAAATATGATAAGATAGGTAATAGAAAGAAAAAACCCTTAATTCAACTAAGAATTAAGGGCTTTAAAGTGGTGCCTCCAAGAATCGAACTAGGGACACATGGATTTTCAGTCCATTGCTCTACCAACTGAGCTAAGGCACCATCGCTTTGAGCGGGTGCAAATATAAATTTATTTTTTATTCTTATCAAAACAATTCATTAAAAAATCTGCCGTACTTTTGCTTTTCATTTCATCCTACCATGAATTTAGTTATTGATATTGGCAATTCGCAAATAAAAGTTGCTGTTTTCGACGAGACAATTCTAATTTTCAAAGATAATTTCAAAACCGAAACCTTTTTATCCGGCATTCTGGATGTTACGGATCAATATAATGTTGAAAAGGGTATCATTTCACATGTGGCCCAGATTGATAAGCAAATACTTGTTTCGCTTAAAGAAATTGTTCCTTTGATTGAGCTGAATCATGAAACCAAACTTCCTTTTTTTAACAAGTATTTAACACCCAAAACATTAGGAGTAGATCGACTGGCCTTGATAGCGGCTGCCAGCTCACAGTTTCCCGATGAAAATACCCTGGTCATCGATGCCGGGTCATGCATCACATTTGATCTTTTGAATGAATTTGGCGAATACTTTGGCGGAAGTATTTCGCCGGGAATTGAAATGCGATACAAGGCAGTAAATCATTATACGGCAAATCTTCCTTTGCTCAGTAAATCCGAAAGTATCCCCGAGGTTGGCAATTCTACTGAAAATGCCATCCATCGCGGTATCTTAAACGGTGTCATTCAGGAAATTGAAGGCGTGATTGAGCAATATAAGTGGAAATATCAAAAATTAACAGTAGTTTTAACAGGAGGTGACACAATTTTCTTGGCAAAAAACTTAAAAAGTAGCATATTTGCCATTCCAAATTTTTTATTGGAAGGATTGAATAGTATTTTGATACATAATATAGACGAATGATAAAAGATTTAATAGTAATTGCTATTCTTTTTATATCAACACTAAGTTTTTCACAGACAACCAATTCTTCTCCATATTCTTTATTCGGAATTGGAGATCAGGCAAATCTTAAAACAGTTGAAGAAATTGCGATGGGACAGATGGGTGGAGCATTAAATAGCGAATATCAGCTGAGTTTTACGAATCCTGCTTCTTATGGATCGTTGAACTACACAACCTATGTCTTCTCCGGAGGGAATAAAACCAATTTTGTAGATGACGGTCAAAGCAACCAAACCAGTTCTGCAGCAGCCTTGAGCTACATCGCTCTGGGAATTCCCATCAGAGGGAATCAGGGCCTGGTAATGGGGCTTCAACTTAATACTGCTGTTGGATATTCATTGATCGATCAGGCTTTTGACAATGAGGGTAATTTGACCCAGATTGACAGTTATTTTGGAAATGGAGGAACTAACCGTGTTTTTTTAGGATATGGCTACCGTTTCCCATTTAATTTGTCTTTAGGTGCTGAACTTGCCTATGTTTTTGGTAATATTGACAAGAACGTATTAAACAGAAGAAATAATATTCAATTGGCTACCCGAAACCTTACCGATTCAAATGTGAAGGGAACTTCCCTAAAGATTGGAGCGCATTATGAAACTAAGATCAGTGAAGACCTTAGTCTTAAATTCGGGCTGGCTGCCGATCTCGAATCAACACTAAAAGAAAAGGGCACTGATCAACTTTATTCAGTGGTTAACGTTGAGGATGGATCCGGATTTCCTGTTGATACTTTAAGTAGCTCACAGTTTTCTTCGACGATCACTTCTCCATTAAAAACGGCCATTAGTGCCGGTATTGGTGAAAATAATAAGTGGTTTGTAGGGGCCGAATACACTTTTCAAAACCCTTTGGAGTTTACCGGTGGGATATATGAAGACATTGATTTTTATCGCTATGATAAATTTACAAATATTTCAGTTGGAGGTTTTTACACACCAAAAATAAATTCACTGGGCAACTATTTTCAAAGGATGACCTATAGGGCCGGTTTTAATTTCCAACAAACAGGATTGGTGGTCGATGAAACTGAAATAAATGAATATGGCATATCTTTTGGTGTAAGCTTACCTATGGGATTAAAAATATCTAATGTAAATTTGGGAATTGAACTTGGTAAGCGGGGTACAACAGATAATAACTTAATTGAAGAACAATTTTTTAACTTTAGATTAAGTTTGTCACTTAATGACAAGTGGTTTAGAAAACAAAAAATTTATTAATATTAACAAATCTTAAACATGAAATCAGCAAAGACGGTATTGGTAGCAGTAGTTCTTTTACTTACGGGTGGGAGCTTTACTGCTTATGCTCAAGACAAGTACGGTAGTGAACCCGACAAATGTAAAACGAACCTCTCACTTTTCCATGAGGCAGTAAAAATGGCAAATTATGACGCTGCTTATGAACCTTGGAAATGGTGTCTTGAAAACTGTCCTGAAGCTTCAAAAGTCATCTACAGTGATGGGTTAAAAATGGCTGAGGCCAAGTACGACATGGCGGCTGGTGAGATTGTTGTTAGTAAGGGTGAAAAAGTTCAAACCAACGATTATATCTTCAAAGTAGAGAAGTCGTACTATGACACTACTAAATCAAACAAAGCAGAAATGGGTAAACATGCTCAGGAAGTCATCCTTATTTATAATATGAGGATAAAATACTTTCCTGAAAACCTGGGAAAAGTTTATAGCGACTGGGCCAACTTCCTTTTTAAAAGAGCTGTATTGGAGGAATTGGAGTTGGATGATGAAATCTATGAAAAATTAGGTTTATCGTTTAAAGCTGATCCAACCGGAATGAGTATTAAAAATTTGGGTAAATACTTTGAAACTGTAACCGAACTTTCAAAAGACACCAATCCGCAACTGGTGTTTGACACTTATGATGATATTACTGAAGCAGTCAGCATGAAAATGGAAAATTATTCCAGAGAGCTTGATGCCATGAACGATAAGGTAGCAAAAGGAGGACAACTTACGTCAAAAGAGAAAAGCAAGAAGAGAGCCGCGGAGGTAAACCTTACTGCCCTTGGTCAGGTTGAAGGATATCTTGACAATACCTTAACTGAAGTTGCTACCTGTGATAGATTGATCCCTTTGTATAAAGGCAATTTCGAAAGTAATAAAAATAATGTAACCTGGCTAAAAAGAGCTGTGTCCAGATTGAATCAAAAAGAATGTACAGACAGCCCTATTTACCCGCAGATGGTAGAAGCTTATGTGAATGCAGCCCCATCGTCTGATGCTTATGTATTCTATGCAGGAATCTTGATGGAACAAGGTGAAGATAATAAAGCCATTGAATACTTTAATAAAGCAATTGGTCTTGAATCGGATAATTATAAAAAAGCAAAGTACTATTACAGAGTTGCCCTGATCATGAAAAAGAAAGGTTCAAGGTCTAAAGCCAGAGAATATGCACGTCTGGCAATTAAAGAAAGACCAAGTATGGGTAGTGCTTATTTACTGATCTCAAATCTTTACGCTGCAAGTGCTAATAATTGTGGAACAGATGAAATCTCAAAAAGGATGGTTTATGTAGCTGCTGCCGACAAGGCGAGACAAGCTAAGGCTGCTGACCCGGGAATTACATCAACAGCCAATAAATACATAAAAAGTTATATGGCCAGTGCCCCGTCAAAAAAATTGGTTTTTACCGAAGGCCTCGCTTCAGGTACTAACCATCAGATTGGATGTTGGATCAATGAAACAGCAAAAATCCCATAATAATTTATGGCTAAAAAAATATCATACCGCTTATTAAACATTGCTACTATAGTCATAGTAGCAATGTTTTTTTCTTGTGGTAATGATATCAAAGAGGTACAAGACTTTTTAGCCGAGAAAAACCTGCCCATAGGAGCCGCGACAAATGTCTACCTGGTTCATACTGATTCAGGAAGGGTAAAGACCATTTTAACCGCTCCTGTTATGCATGATTTTTCGAATAGAGAAGATCATCCTTATACGCTATTCCCTGATGGGGTTCGCATTGTAAGTTTTAATTCAAAGGGTGATTCTGTTATTCTTACTGCCGGATATTCCATTACCTTTACCAATACAAATGTCTCGGAGGTAAAAGACAGCGTTAGTGTGGTCAACCCGGCAGAGAAAATGAAATTATTCACCAGTCAGCTTTTTTGGGATTCAAATGAACATTATATTTATACTGAAAAAAAATTCACATTGATCACTCAGGCAGACACCATTCGCGGTCAGGGATTTGAATCTAATGAAGACCTTAGCAAGGTCAATATGAAGTCTGTTAAAGGCAGTGTATATGTTAATGAATCACCTTAGTTATGGCAAAATATTTTAAGTTTTTTGAAATCGCTTACCTTGTGATAGCGATTGTATTCGTTGTTGAAGCAATTCTCAGATGGAATTCTCAACCAAATAAGGCCTACATCTTTCTGGCATTTTCTGTGTTGGCCGTTTTTATGTATTTTTTCAGGAAAAAATACCGAAAAAGATTTGAAAATCACGAAAGAAAAAAATGATGACCACACTGATCATCATATTCGCCTCTATTCTGTCATCCGCTTTTTTCTCGGGAATGGAAATCGCTTTTGTTTCCTCAAACAAAATGCATCTGGAGCTTGAAAAGAAAAAGGATACACTGCTGGCGAACATATTGAGAAGGCTTACGCAAAAACCTTCGAAGTTTATTACCACTATGCTTGTTGGAAATAATATAGCTTTGGTTGTCTATGGTTATTTCATGGGAGATCTATTGATGAGTTTATTTTTCGACAATATTTCAAATGAATTCATCCTTTTGTTGACCCAGACCTTCATTTCGACGATTATTATTTTGGTTACTGCCGAATTCCTTCCAAAAGCGGTTTTTCGAATTTATGCCAATGAGGCGATGAATATTTTTGCTATCCCTACTTATTTTTTTTTCCTGATCTTTTATTTCATATCCATAATTATAACATCAATTTCTGATTTTTTCCTCAGAGTTTTCTTCAACACCAGAGAAGACCAGGTACAGCTTGCTTTCAGTAAAGCAGAACTAGGTCACTATATCGATCAACAATTGGAATCTGCTGAAGATGAGATTGACTCGGAGATTCAAATTTTTCAAAATGCACTTGATTTTCACAATGTGAAAGCCAGAGAAGCCATGATTCCAAGAACGGAAATTATTGCGGTGGAAGTTCATGATTCCATAAAAAACCTTAACCAACTATTTATGGAAACCGGCATGTCAAAAATCATGGTATATAATAACTCACTTGACGATATCATTGGTTATGCACATTTTTTTGACATTTTTAAAAAACCAAAAAGTATCAGGTCGATTCTTTTGCCCATTGAGATTGTTCCTGAAACCATGATGATCCATGACATTTTAAATGAACTGATCCTCAAAAGTAAAAGTGTTGCCATTGTTTTAGACGAATACGGAGGAACCTCTGGTTTAATTACTATTGAAGATATCATCGAAGAACTTTTTGGGGATATTGAAGACGAACACGATTCATTCACGCTTTTAGAGGAAAAAATCAACGACAGGGAATTCAAGTTTTCCACGCGACTTGAAGTTGATTATATCAATGAGACTTATGATCTTGCTCTAGCCGAAGACAGCAACTATGAAACCCTTGGAGGGCTTATTGTAAATCACACAGAAAACATTCCATCCACCGGAGAAATCATTGAAATAGACAATTATCAATTCACTATAATAAAAGAATCTGCTTCCAAGATTGAAGAAGTCCATTTAAAAGTTTTATTTAAAGAGACATAGGCCTGTTTTTAAGCTAAAAAATTAGTACTAAACTGCTTTCATTATTAAAAGGTAAATTGTATTTTCGCAACCTAAATTTTTTAATAGGAAAGAAAATGGCAGTATTATCAAAAATTAGAGAGAGATCATTGTTTTTAATCATTATAATTGCTTTGGCATTGTTTTCTTTTGTTTTAAGCGGTCTTTTTGATGGAAACCTTTTTAACAAAACTGCATCGAACATAGGGGAGGTGAACGGCGAACCCATTACAAGGGAGGAATTTGCACAACAGGTAGAATTGTTGAGAACCAGATCAAATGGAAGATCATCCAACATGCAAAATATTAATAATGCATGGAACAATTTGGTTCGTGAAAAGATTTATCAAACTCAATTAGAAGAATCCGGAGTAGTGGTTGGAGAAAAAGACGTTTGGGACGCAATGGTTTCACAGATTTCATCACAAAACAGCCCTCAGTTCGCTAACGAAGTCGGTCTCTTTGATCCGGAAAAGTTAAAAGAATATATCGCTACCTTAAAAGATAATGCCGAGGAGGATGAGCAAGGTGCTGCTGCCTGGCTAGGCTGGATCAATTATGAAAAAAGCATCAAAAAAAATCTGGAGCAAAATACTTACAATGCCTTAATCAGAGCTGGATTAGGAAGTACCCTAAGTGAAGGAAAGAGAGATTATTTCTTTAAAAACACCAGTGTTGATCTGGATTATGTCTATGTTCCGTTTTCGAGCATTCCTGATAGTTTGATCACCGTAACCAACGATGAAATAAAAAGCTATATCAAGGCACATCCAAAAGCATATACCGTAAATGAATCCAGAGATATTCAATTTGTTCAGTTCAAAATTGAAGCAACTGAAGAAGATGAAAATGAAATCAAGCAAGAATTGATTCAGATGATTGAAGATCGGGAGGAATACAGCAATGCAGCTAAATCAAATGTGACTGTTCCGGGTTTCAGAAATGCAGTTGACATGAATGAATTTAATGCAGAGAACGAATCTGACATACCTTATGACGGTGCCTTTTATAATAAAGGTGCCTTACCAAAACTTGTTGCTGATTCAATATTTGACAAAAAAATTGGTGAGGTTTATGGACCTTACAAGGAAAATGGGTTTTATAAATTATCAAAAATTACTGCGGTCAAACAATTACCTGATTCAGTAAAAGCAAGTCATATCCTCATTCCTTTTCAAGGAAGTGCATCAGCTGATCAGACAGTAGTACAAAGTTCAGAGGAAGCAAAGAAAGTAGCAGATAGCGTTTTGGCTGTTGTTCGTGGAAATACCTCTAAATTCGAGGAATTGGCCAAAACTATGTCAGTCGATAAAGTATCGGGTGCCAAAGGAGGAGACCTTGGTTGGTTTGTGTACAAAACAATGATCCCTGAATTCAGAGATTATACATTTGAAAACCCAATTGGTTCAACAGGAGTTGTCGAGTCTCAGTTTGGATACCATGTGATTCGAATTGACGATCAGAAGAACATACAAAAAAATGTACAGATCGCTACATTCTCGAAAAAAATAGAGCCTTCTGAAAAAACCGAAAATGAAATCTTTGAAAGGGCAGAAACATTTGCTTCAGATTTAAATTCTGGAAAGAACATGTTAGAGTTGGCTAAAGAACAGAATCTTTCGGTAAGGCCAGTACTTGGTTTAGAAGTTTTTAGCGATAATTTGGCCGAACTTGGTTCTCAGAGACAAATCGTAAGATGGGTATTTGAAGAAAATTCGGAAGTGGGAGACATCAAAAGGTTTGATCTTGACAATGGCTATTGCGTTGCTATGCTCACTTCTAAAAACAAGGCAGGGCTGTCTGGAAAAGGTCAAAATGTGAGAAACATTATCATGAAGCAAAAGAAAGCGGCACTGATCGAAGAAAGGTCAACCGGAACTACGCTGGATGAAATCGCCGAACAAAATAATGTTACTAAAAGCAGCAGTCTGGCTGTTAGCAATACGAGCCCGGTTTTTGCAGGGGTCGGAAGATTTGTTGATATTTCGGGAGTTGTAACGGCTTTAGATGAAAATGAACTGGCTAAAAACATCATTGGGAAAAATGGTGTTGCCTTTGCAGTGGTTACGAAAAAAACCCTCCCTGCAGAATTACAAAATTACAATGCGAACAAAATGAATCTCGAACGATCTTTAACGGGTCGAAGCCTGCTTATTTTTGAGGCGCTAAAGGAGAACGCAGAGATTGTTGATAACAGAGCCGTTTTTTACTAATAGAAAGTACCTGCTCCGTTTTATAACATAGGACCCTGAAAGTGAACAAATAAAAAAAAAATGCTTAAAGTGAGTTATTTGGCAAGATTTTATATATTTGTTAAATATTACTTAAAATTAAGCTTACTTAACAATTAATAGATTATAATTTAAAATTGATTACAATGAAACATTTAAAAAAAGTATTATTAATCGCGTTAGTTGTTGTTTTTGCGAACAACATCAATGCACAGGATCAGGATAATCGCTGGGTTATAGAGCTGGGAGCCAATGTGGTTGACTTCTATCCTACCGGAGCTGATAATCCAGCTGTTGGCGGATTTTTTGAAGATTTTGTCAACACGGATCATTGGAACAACAGTAGTGTAATTTCAAGGTTACGACTTGGATATTATGTTGGTAGTGGATTTTCAGTTGGATTGACTGGAACTTTCAACACAATCAGTAATATTGGAGAGTCTGAAGTTACAGACTGGTCTTATGTTGGAGCTGACCTTGATATCAAGTACGGTTTTGTTAGAGAACCAGGATGGTTCGATCCTTATATTCTTGCAGGTGGAGGTTACACTTGGTTGGATTCAGAAGGTAACGGTACCGCTAATGTTGGTTTAGGTTTTAACCTTTGGTTTAACGACTGGTTAGGATTTAACATCCAAACAAAATACAAGCACTCATTTGATGAAGACAAAATGTTACCTCACTTTCAACATGCTGCAGGTTTAGTATTTAAATTTGGTGGAAAAGATAGTGACGGTGACGGAATCTATGACAAATATGATGCATGCCCGGAAGTTGCCGGTTTAGAAGCTTTCAACGGCTGTCCTGATACTGACGGTGACGGAATCCAGGATTCTGAAGATGCTTGTCCTATGGAAGCTGGTTTAGCTGAATTTAATGGTTGTCCTGATACTGATGGGGACGGTGTTGCTGACAAAGATGATGCATGTCCTAACGAAGCTGGTCCTGTTGAATTAAACGGATGTCCTGATAGAGATGGTGACGGTGTTGCTGACAAAGATGACAAGTGTCCGGATGTTGCAGGTCCTGCTGAAAACAATGGTTGCCCATGGCCAGATAGCGACGGAGACGGAATAGCAGATAAAGATGACGAATGTCCGAATATCGCTGGTGTAGCTGAAAACAATGGTTGTCCTATCGTTTCTGCTGAAGTTCAAAAAGAAATCACTGACTTGGCAAGAGCTATTTACTTCGTAACAGGAAGTTCTAAGTTCACCGATGAAACTTCAATCAGAATGGAGCAAATTAGTGGTATTATTAACCAATACAAGACATTAAGATTTGATGTTGAAGGTCATACTGACAGTACTGGTAGCGACGCGATCAATAGCAAATTATCTCAAGCTAGAGCTGACGCTGTAAGAACTTACCTTATTGAAAAAGGTTTCCCAGCTGACATGATCACTGCGAAAGGATTTGGTTCAGCCAATCCTATTGGAGATAATAAAACAAGAAAAGGAAGACAGCAGAACAGAAGAGTTGAAATCTTCTCTGAGTACGCTGAAAGATAGTCTATCTTGTATTAGAAAAATTAAGACCATCCGTCATCCGACGGATGGTTTTTTTATGCAATAATGTTTACATTTGATGCATGCAGTCTTTCCTTTCAAAAGTAACCTCCGAAGTATTAAAAGGTGATACGCCTTTATCTTCAATAACCTTTGTTCTTCCGAACAAAAGGTCGGGCTTATTCTTGCGGGATATATTAAAAAATCAACTGGAGCACACTACTTTTATGCCCAGAATACTCAGTATCGAAGAACTTGTTAAAGAGGTCTCGGGGTTTGAAATTCTTGATAATGTAAGTCTGGTTTTTGAATTCTACAGTGTTTATAAAGAACAATCCCCAAAAGCTGAAACAGATAAATTCGACAATTTTTCGAAATGGGCAACAATCCTTCTTCAGGATTTCAACGATCTTGACAGCAACCTTTTTGATACAGTTTCAATATTAGCCTATCTCAGTGACACAAAAAGAATAGAACAATGGGATCCAGGAGCACAAACCGGAAGCCCTATGGTAAAAAACTACCTCTCCTTCTTCGATAAGATCATTACATATTACAAGGCCTTTAAAGAACATTTGATTGATAAAAAAACAGGGTATCAGGGTCTGGTATACAGAATTGCGGCTCAGTCAATGGATGCTTTCAGGGAAAAACACAAAAACGAAAAATTTGTTTTTGCCGCATTCAATGCCTTAAGTAAAGCTGAAGAAACAATTTTTCAGGAATTATTGATAAACGATCTTGCCGAAGTATACTGGGATCATGATGAATTTTATACAAAGTCAAATAACCAATCAGAACAATTTTTTAAAAAGTATGAACGGTCCTGGCCCTATTATGTCTCCAATGACTTTTTATGGAAAGCCAACAATTTTAACAGTCCAAAAATCATTCATTTTCATGGATTGCCAAAAAATATTAGTCAGATCAAACATGTTGGTTCCCTGTTAAAAACATTCAATGAAGATCAGGGCATTGACGATACAGCTGTGATACTTGGCAATGAGAAACTGCTGCCTTCCTTATTAAATTCTTTACCCGAAGAGATTGCTACTGCTAATATTACCATGGGTTATGAATTGCAGAACGTTTCATTAAGTACTTTTTTTCAGGCACTTTTTAAATTACATCTCAATAGCTCAAAATGGAAAAAAGAAGATGCCTTTTACTATAAAGATCTCTCGGCCCTTTTAAATGACCCTTTTTTGCAAGGTCTTTGGAGCCAACATAACGAAATTAAAATAGGCCTTAGAAAAATTCTGTATACTGATAAAACCATTTTTATCAGTACCAAACAGTTAATGACCCTTGTTGACGGTTTTGATGACGTTTCTTCTTTGTTCAAATTAATTTTTTCAGGCTGGGAAGGCAAAATAGACAGGGTCATTGAAAAACTTATTCTTATCACTGAGCAATTGAGAAAATCAAAAGACCTCAATAATTTAAACCAGGAATATCTATTCAGGTACTTCAACATTTTTTTACAGCTTTCTAACCTTAACAAAAATTTCGGGTTTATTGATGACATTGATACCTTGTATCAGATCTTTCAGCAAATACTTAAAACCGAAAAATTATCGTTTCAGGGAGAACCTCTTGAGGGCTTACAAATCATGGGGCTTCTGGAATCAAGGGGGCTCGATTTCGAAAACCTAATCATCACATCGGTCAATGAAGGTTTCTTACCTGCCAGCGGTTCGAATAATTCGTTTATTCCTCTCGATATCAAATTGGAAAAAAAAATTCCAACTTTTTTTGAAAAGGATGCTATCTTTTCTTACCATTTTTTCAGATTGTTCCACAGAGCAAAAAACATCTATTTGATTTACAATACCATAACAGATGACTTTGGATCAGGTGAACCGAGTCGTTTTATCAGGCAACTTGATACTGCCAAGGCACTGGGCCAGCTTAATCGGGTTGTTTTTAAGAAGAAGATTCTAAGTCCGGAATTGCAGGTCTCTCCACTGGTACTTCAATCGATAGAAAAAACTGACGCAATCATTGTCAGGTTAGAAGAAATCGCTCAAAAAGGATACTCTCCTACTGCTTTGATCAATTATATTAGAAATCCCCTGGATTTTTATAAAAGAAGTATATTGGGGCTGGAAGAATTCAGGGAAGTTGAAGAAACTATAGCGGCTCATACTTTCGGTACCATTATACACGATACGCTGGAGCAGCTTTACCTTCCTTATGTCAATAAATTCCTCGAACGCGACAATGTGAAACTGATGATGAATCTCCTGGAAAAAGAAGTAGAACGTCAATTCAAAAAAAGCTATTCTTCAATTTCTATCGCTTCCGGAAAGAACTATTTGGCCTTTGAGATTGCCAAGCAATTCATTTTTAATTTTCTTAACTATGAATTAGCTGAACTTGAAAAAGGAAAAAAGATTAAAATTACCGGACTCGAGGTTCCCATAAACTTGCAGCACGCTGTTAAAGGATTGAATTTTAATATTAAATTAAAAGGAAAGATTGACAGGATTGATGAGGTTGACGGGGTTTGCAGGATTATAGATTATAAAACGGGCAAAGTATTGCCTGGCCAGCTCAAAATAAATGACTGGAGCTTATTAAGCACTGATGAAAAGTTTTCTAAGAGTTTTCAAGTGATGACCTATGCATATATGTACCTCAGTACATTTAACCTGTCTGTAAATCAACTTTCTCTGGAAACGGGCATCATTTCATTTAAAAACCTTAAAGAAGGATTTATGCCCTTTAACAATGGAAAGCTGTCACAAGAAATTATGGAGTCTTTTACAACTGAACTGGATAATCTAATCTTGGAAATATTCAACAGAGACATTCCTTTTCTTGAAAAGGAACTGCCAGTTTTCAATTACTAATAATGAAAATTTTAAAAGCCCTATGCGAGTTATCAAAAACATCGAAATTAAAGGAAAACACAACAGGCCAATTCTAACCGATCTGTTCTACCTGGAAAATGAATCCCCAAAAGATGTTGTCATTTTTTGTCATGGGTATAAAGGATATAAAGACTGGGGCGCCTGGAATTTGGTGGCCGAAGCTTTTGCCAAAGAAAACTTTTTTTTCCTTAAAATGAATTTTTCACACAATGGTGGCACAAAAGAACAACCTATAGATTTTCCAGATTTGGAAGCTTTTGGGCAAAATAATTTTATAAAGGAAATTGACGATCTCGATAGCGTATTGTCATGGGTTGATGCAGCGGATGAATACAAAAGTGAACTCAATGCTGCTAAGATAACGGTTATCGGCCATTCAAGAGGAGGCGGAATTGTGGTATTAAAGGCTGCTTCTGACAAACGTATTAAAAAACTTGTTACATGGGCAGGCGTTTCAGATTTCGGAAGCAGGTTCCCTAATGGTGAAGCCCTTGATTTATGGAAAAAAAACGGTGTTGCCTATATCACTAATGCCCGAACTAACCAGCAAATGCCTCACTATTTTCAATTTTATTCGACCTTTATTGAAAATGAACAAATGCTCACAATCAGCACTGCAGCACAAGAATTAAAAATTCCTTACTTGATTATCCACGGCAATATGGATGAAACAGTGCCTTTAGCCGAAGCGGAAAAATTAAATGCCTGGTCCAAAGAAAGTCAACTTGAGGTTATTGAAGGCGCTAACCATACTTTTGGAAGTTCACAGCCATGGAATAAAACATCCCTACCTCCTCATTTACAGGCTGTATGTGAACAATCCCTGGAATTTATAAAATTATAACTCATTCACTTTGGGCTGTTTAGATTTTTTTATAAAAATTTATTGAATCTTATGTTAACCTTGGTTATCTATTGGTCATCAATACATAAGTAAATAAAACTTTATTTAATTATATAAACGAAAGAGTATTTTGGATGTACTGTTTCTCTTTGAAAAGGAGGAACGTCAAGAAAGAGTCAATATTTATTGGCTCTTTTTTTTAGAATAAAGGCACTTTTCGTAATTTTATAGAACCCCTAACCCCCAAAAACAACTTCATTGTAAAACTTTTTAATTGCATATCACTTGCCCTTTTGATCAGTTTTTTACCCATGAACAGTCTCGAGGCACAACTGCTTAAGAAACTTAAAAACAGAGTTAAAGAAGCCACTGAAGATGTCATCGCTGAAAAAGCAGCACAGGAAAGTAAAAAGATGCTTGACAGTTTATTAGAAATTGACCCTGATTACGAACCCCGGTATCAACAACAGCTGGAGCAAATGATGGCTGCCGGGAGTGAAAACATCCCTGTTGAAGCATCTTACCTTTTCAACACAAAAATCATTTATAAAATGACTGTTTCTGATAAAAATGAATCTTCAGTCGTCAATTATGAAATGTGGCTCTCTGACAACGAAGCATATATGGCAACAAAAGTTGATAGTGAAAAAAATACCGACTCAAGAGGTATGCCCAGCTATGTACTCTCTATTCTGGATGATAAAAATCAAGCCATGATCATTATTATGGAGGAACAAAAAATGGCCCAATTACTGTCAATGGCTAAAATTAAGGATATCGCTGTCGAGGAAAACGAAATAGATGATGACAATACAGGTTTTAAGGCCATTAAAAAAACCGGTAATACCAAGAAGATTCTTGGCTACAATTGTGAAGAATTTATGTCTGAAAACGAGATCAATAAGTTTAGTTTTTGGGTATCCAAAGAATTGGACTTATTTCAAAAAAATATGTTTTTTAACCTTAGTAAATCTTTAGGTGGCAATACTTTTGAAGATATTCCAAAAGAGGCTCAAGGCTTTATGATGGAAATGGGTTACGAAAACTTATCGAATAATGAAAAAGGTAACATGGTAGTTACCGATATCCAAAACGAGGACAAAACTATTCGAATGGATGATTACCAACTTTTAAGCCTTGGACAGTTTATGCAAAAATAATTTTTCCTATAAATTATTATCCTTGATATCAAAGCTAATCCACTGATTTGATATATGATATCTATAGACATCACCTAGTGCATCAGTTGCCTGAAAAATACTTTTTAACCACTGTGTTAAAAACTTTCGAGTCAATGTGAATAACTAAGATTTTATTTTCAAACAAATAGTCGAATCTTTGCCTTGAATTATTCCCAACCATTTATTCATTTTTCAATAAACTATACGCTAATTATGTCAAATATTGAACCTATCCTACGTCCTAACAAAGACCGATTTGTTATTTTTCCAATACAACACAAAGATATTTGGGACTGGTATAAAAAACAGGAGGCTTCGTTTTGGACCGCCGAAGAAATAGATCTGGAACAAGATGTAATTGACTGGGAAAATAAATTGAGTGATGAAGAAAAGTATTTTATTAAACATATCCTGGCGTTTTTTGCGGCATCTGATGGTATAGTCAATGAAAATCTGGCAGAAAATTTTGTTAGTGAAGTACAATATACCGAAGCCAAATTTTTCTATGGTTTTCAATTAATGATGGAAAATATCCATTCTGAGGTATATTCTCTTTTGATCGATACCTATATCAAAAATGAAAATGAAAAAAATGAACTTTTCAAAGCCATTGAGATATTCCCGGCGATCAAGAAAAAAGCCGACTGGGCACTAAAATGGGTTGACAGCGATAGTTTTGCTGAACGTTTGATAGCCTTTTCAGCGGTAGAGGGAATTTTCTTTTCCGGGAGTTTTTGCTCTATTTTTTGGATGAAAAAAAGAGGGTTATTGCCCGGACTGACCTTTTCAAACGAATTAATTAACAGGGACGAAGGACTCCATGCTGATTTTGCTGTTTATTTGCATCAAAATCACATGCAAAATAAGGTGCCTAAAGAAAGAATTACCGAAATTCTTGTTGACGCCCTGAATATTGAAAGAGAATTTATTACAGAATCTCTTCCTGTAAGTTTAATCGGTATGAATGCTAACCTTATGACCCAGTACCTCGAATTTGTGACTGACAGGTTATTGCTGGAATACGGTTGTGAAAAAGTATACAATGCCACGAATCCTTTTGATTTTATGGAAATGATCTCTTTGGAAGGAAAAACGAATTTCTTTGAGAAAAGAGTTTCAGAATACCAGAAGGCAGGCGTGAAATCAGGAGGTACCGGAAGTATTTCTTTCGATGCCGATTTTTAAATTTTTGTCTTTTTTTGATTTTAATTTGCTGATAATCAATTATATGAATAATTATTAACGGTGAATTGTTAACAATATCTTAAAGATTTTTTCGAATTGACTTCAGTTTTATTCTATTTTAGAACAGATTAAAAGTCTATTCAATTCCATTATAATATCGTGTTCTGATATTGTAATTTTTAACTAGTAATATGGGCTCATGACTAAGGCATGAGAATAACTAACCTTAATAAACATAATAAATAAATGTATGTAGTAAAAAGAGACGGCAAAAGAGAACCGGTAATGTTTGATAAAATTACCGCAAGAGTTAGAAAATTGTGCTATGGATTAAATGATTTAGTTGATCCTATCAAGATTTCGATGAGAGTGATAGAAGGAATATATGATGGAGTGACTACTTCGGAATTAGATAACCTTGCAGCAGAGATCGCTGCCACTTTAACAACTACACACCCTGATTTTGCAAAAGTAGCAGCCAGAATAGCTGTTTCAAACTTGCATAAGAACACTAAAAAATCTTTTAGTGAAACCATGAAGGATCTTCATGATTATGTCAACCCAAGAACCGGCAAAAAGGCTTCAATGATCGCTGAAGATGTTTATAAGATCATAGAAGAGAATGCAGACAAGCTGGATTCGACTATTATTTATAACCGTGATTTTGGCTATGACTTCTTTGGATTTAAAACACTGGAAAGGTCATATCTTCTAAAAATCAACGGACAGATTGTTGAAAGACCTCAGCATATGTTAATGAGGGTTTCAGTTGGAATTCATAAGGATGACCTTGATGCCGCAGTGGAAACCTATGAATTGATGAGTAAGCGTTATTTCACGCACGCCACTCCAACTTTGTTCAATGCAGGTACTCCAAAGCCTCAAATGTCTTCATGTTTTCTATTGCAAATGCAGGATGACAGTATTGAAGGAATCTATGACACCCTGAGACAAACGGCAAAAATTTCTCAATCAGCTGGCGGGATAGGTCTTTCTATACATAACGTACGGGCCACAGGATCTTATATCAGAGGCACTAACGGTACTTCGAACGGAATTGTTCCCATGCTTAGGGTATATAACGATACTGCAAGATATGTAGACCAGGGAGGCGGAAAACGAAAAGGATCTTTTGCCGTTTATTTAGAACCATGGCACGCTGATGTTTTTCAGTTTCTTGACTTGAAAAAAAATCATGGAAAAGAAGAAATGCGGGCAAGGGACCTGTTTTTTGCGATGTGGATTCCTGATTTGTTTATGAAGAGAGTTGAAGAAAATGCAGAATGGACCCTGATGTGTCCAAATGAATGTCCGCACCTTTTTGATACCTACGGGGATGAATTTGAAAAACTGTATACGAGTTACGAAAAAGTTGGGAAGGGAAGAAAAACAATTAAGGCAAGAGAGTTGTGGGAAAAAATCCTTGAGGCTCAGATAGAAACCGGAAATCCATACATGCTTTATAAAGATGCGGTGAACAGAAAATCAAACCATAAAAATCTGGGTACGATTCGTTCTTCCAATTTATGTACTGAAATCATGGAATATACCGCTCCGGATGAAGTAGCCGTGTGTAACCTTGCATCTATTGCAATTCCAATGTTTATCTCAGAGGGTGCAGATGGTCAAAAATTCTTTGACCACAAAAAACTCTTTAAAGTGACCAAAAAGATCACCAGGAATCTTGATACGGTAATTGATCAAAATTTCTATCCTGTTCCTGAAGCAAAAAACTCAAACATGAGGCACAGACCTGTAGGAATAGGAATTCAAGGTCTTGCTGATGCTTTTATCTTGTTGAGATTGCCATTTACATCTGAGGAAGCTAAAAAACTGAATCAGGAGATTTTCGAGACCATCTATTTCGGAGCGCTTACCGCTTCTATGGAACTGGCTCAAGAGAAAGAGCCTTATTCTACTTATAAGGGATCTCCAATCTCTCAGGGTGAATTTCAGTTTAACATGTGGAATATTGGCGAGGATGAGTTAAGTGGAAGATGGGAATGGAAAAAACTGAGGGAAAGTATTATGGAACACGGAGTAAGGAATTCCTTGCTGGTTGCTCCTATGCCAACAGCTTCTACTTCTCAAATTTTAGGAAACAACGAGGCCTTTGAACCATATACCTCGAATATTTATACCAGAAGGGTGTTATCCGGTGAATTTATTGTGGTGAACAAACATCTTTTGGAAGATCTTGTCAATCTGGGATTGTGGAACAACGACATGAAAGAAGACATCATGCGTGCCAGCGGATCAATTCAGCATATAGAATCAATTCCACAGGATTTAAAGGATCTATACAAAACTGTATGGGAAATGAGTATGAAAGATATTATCGATATGGCCCGACACAGAGGTTATTTTATCGATCAGTCGCAATCGTTGAATTTATTCATGCAGGATGCTGACTTTTCTAAATTAACTTCTATGCACTTTTATGCCTGGAAATCTGGTTTAAAAACAGGCATGTACTATTTAAGAACTAAATCTGCGGTGAATGCTATTCAATTTACCGTGTCTAAAAAATCGGAAGCTCTGCCTGCCGGCGCGGTTGAGGAACAACCATTAACAGGAGAAGCCTTGAAAGAAATGATTATCAAATCAAGGGAAAATCCAGATGACTGCCTTATGTGCGGATCTTAGCGAGCAGCAAATAGTTCAACATAAAAAGAGGAATCCTAAATAGATTCCTCTTTTTTGTTTTCTGTAAACAGAAAACTATAATTCCAAATTTATGTAATGCACTCATCGAGGCTATTCGCCATTTGCTGCCAAAACCAGGTCATATCCGGGTTTTAATGCCTTAAGCACTACCGGATTCAATGTGATCATTGTACCTGTGACCAAAACATTCTCTATTTCGACAGGTTTATACCCTATAAAATCAACAATAAAAGTGTAGTTCCCTTCTAAAAGACGAAATTCAAACCCACCGTCCATAGTGGTCTCTGCATCAATATTCAATCCTTTAACTTTAACGCTTGCGAAAGCCAGAGGTTCTTCCCCATATGCTCCGTCAAGCACAGTACCCTGTACATCTATATCCTGGGCAAAACATACCCCTGATATGAGCAGGCCAATAATTAATATAAATTTTCTCATTTTAATCATAAAGTACAAAGGAAGATCAATTTGATAAATTCAGGGTTAATCAATTGTTAAGGAATCATAATGAATTGGTTAATTAATTTATTTTCCAGGTTGCTAAATTCTGTGCTTATTACTAAGTTTATATAGAAATAGCACTATTATGATTAAAAGATGGATCTTCCTGATTGTTCTTGTTGTCCTGGGACTAGGTCTGTTCCTTAATCCCAATTTTAAAACCATTGCCGCCGGGGTATCTATACTATTGTTCGGAATGATCACCTTGGAAGAAGGATTTAAAGTTTTTACCAAAGGTCCGCTTAGAAGTATTTTAGGAAAGGCCACCGACAAACTTTATAAAAGCATTTCTCTGGGCGCCCTGGTAACCGCATTTATTCAATCAAGCTCCTTGGTATCCGTCATAACAATATCATTCATAAGTGCCGGTTTAATAAGCCTGGCAGGAGGAATCGGGCTAATTTTCGGGGCCAATATCGGAACTACCGCCACTGCCTGGCTCGTTGCCGGATTTGGTCTCAAAATTCAAATTTCAATACTTGCCATGCCCATGCTGATCTTCGGGATCATCTTCTCTTTTCAAAAGAGCAATTCCCTTAAGGGCTTCGGAAACATCCTCACGGGACTAGGTTTCTTTTTTCTGGGGATCCATTTTATGAAAGAGGGCTTTGATGTATTCAGTAGATATTTTGACCTGACGGTCTATGCCGTTCCAGGATTTTGGGGAGTTGTAATCTATACCGGTATCGGTATCTTTATTACAACTATTCTGCAATCAAGCAGCGCTTCGCTGGCCTTGGTGCTTACCGCCTTGTCTGCCGGGCAGATAGAATATGAAAATGCCCTGGCACTGGCTATTGGAACTAATATTGGAACCACCATTACGGCATTGATTGGTTCAGTTGGATCAAATATTGCCGGAAGAAGACTTGCATTGGCTCATTTAATTTTTAACCTTATTACAGGAGTGGTGGCTCTTTCATTAATTTACCCGTTGGAAAAATTGGTAGACAAATTAGCTCACATTATTGGCATAAGTCAGGATGATTACACCTTGAAACTAGCCCTGTTCCATACTATTTTCAATATTTTGGGCGTCATTATTATGGTTCCTCTTATAAAGAAACTGGAGTCTTTGCTCCTACGACTGGTTAAAGATCATAGAATTAAAGATATAGATGAGCCAAAATTCCTTAACAGAGCAGCACTTGAATTTCCCCAAACTGCAATTTCTTCACTTGAAAATGAAACAAAATATCTATTTGAGAACGCTATCTATGAAATCGTTCTCCATGCTTTGAATATCCATAGAAGTGATGTGTTATCAGACATAAAACTAAAGACGCTCGTAAAAAAATCCAAGGCAGAGATCGATATAAACATAAGAGATCTTTATATTCATAAAGTTAAAACCATTTATGGCAAAATCCTGAGATATGCTACTATCGCTCAATCTGAGCTCGAACTGAGTGAAGAACAGCATCAAAGGATCTCTGAAATCAAAATTGCAAATCGAAAAATGGTCGAAGTGATCAAGGATGTTAAGGAACTGAGAAGAAATATCTCGGTATATACTTTTTCAGATAACGAATATATCAAAAAAGAATACAATAATTTCCGAAGAATGGTTGTAAAGGTTTTTCGCGCAATTTCCCGGTTTAAGCTCGAGGAGAATAAAGATGACCACTACGCCAAGTTGATTGAAATGAGAAATAAAGCCAAGGAAGAATCAAAATTGGGAAACAAGCATATTAACAAGCTCATCAGGGAAAATCTGATTACAACCGACATGGCTTCTTCTTTAGTAAACGATCATGCCAATGTAAACGACATGATCAAAAAACTTATTGAAGTTGGCGGATTGCTTTACAGTGAAAAAGATAGTATTCTTGAACCGGTCTAACACTTTCTGCCATCAGAATCCGAATAAATTCAACCCGGTGTTGTGTATATTTCCATATCAAACGGGCCTATTTCTTTCATCATACTCCTCATAATAAAGATTTAATAAATTAATACAAGCCATAATTAAATCTTTCGTTTCCAGAAGAATAACAAAATATAGTGTGGTGTTCTTAGGACTCATTGAATCACTTTCTCTGGTCCTTTCCACCTGTTTTTGAATTGATGCTTTCACTTCCTCCAACAGTGTCTTTTTTGAATTGATAATATCAGGTACAATTTTATCAAACGCTCGAGAATCAAAAACCTCACTAATTTTGGCAAACAATTTTAAGAGTTTATCATTGATATCCAAAAGCTCATCCGTTTGGTTTTTCTTTAACTTTTTGTGATGATTGTTTACATGTTTATGGCTCACCTTGGCAATCAGGCCCGACGACTGTGCTACGTCTTGCAGGCTTCCTATGACATCAATATAAAACTTACTAGCTCCCAGATAAGAATCGTCCAAATCTTTAATAAAGTAGAAAATGTCATTTTGAAGATCTTCTACCTCAGATTCCAGTTTCACAACTGTTTTCCTTGCCTTGTTTAACTTGTTCAAATCTTGCTCAATCAATCCATTAATCGTAATCGAATTGATCTTTCCAACACGTTTCAAAGCCTTTGATATATTATCTGCACTCTCTTCAATAACACCGTGAATCGAACCGCTTTCTGCCTTATTTAAGGTGTCCTCAGCCCTAACCTCTTTTACCATTCTACTGTGTTTGATATAGTTTCTGGACAATAATAAAACCGCAAGCAATAGTAGAATTGCGATCATGGTTGCGCCTCCCAGATGGATCAAATAGGCAACTGTTCCCGATGCCAAAAATGCTACAATGGCAGTAAAAAACCAACCCCCTATAACATTCAGGACTCCTGCAACCCTGTACACTGCGCTTTCACTTCCCCAGGCCCTGTCGGCTAATGAAGTACCCATTGCGACCATAAAAGTCACATATGTAGTGGAAAGTGGCAATTTCATGGAGGTTGCAATTGAAATAAGTACACTCGCCACCATAAGATTCACCGCGGCCCTGACCATGTCAAATGCAGGAAGTTCGTGTTTCTTGCCTTTTGATAATTTGATAACCGGTTTTTTAAACTGACGCTCAATTTTTCTCTGCAGACCATCCGGTAAAACCGTAGACGTGTATTCTGAAAGCATCATTGTGAATTTCACGAGATTTCGCGATAAAAAATGAGGTTCAAATTTTTCCTTGGTATCCTCCTGACTCGACAGGTCAATGGATGTCTTTACAACATTTTTAGCCTTACTGGATAACCATAAAGTAATTACCATGATTGATCCTGCAATCACAAGAAACAAGGTTGGTGTTGATACTTTTTGACTTAATACGTCCATCCTGAACTCAGTGGCCGGAATTCCCGTAACGACCCAGGCTTCGTAAGATTGCCATGCAGCGATAGGGACTCCTATAAAGTTCACCAAATCATTTCCTGCAAATGCCAGAGCTAATGCAAAAGTGCCTATAATGATGATAATCTTATAAATATTTTGTTTAAAAACAATTATTGCCACATAAGATAGTAAGCTCCAAATCACGAAACTCAGGCTTATGATTAAAAAGGTCTTCCCTTCTATCAATGGCTTGATATTCGCGTAATAATCAGTTCCTTTCAAGCCTTTTATAAAAATAAAATAAGTAATGGCAGCAAGGGCAAAACCTCCAAAAACCGCACCTACCCATTTTGCCTTTTTTTCAAAATCAAATGATAGTAAAACCCTGGAAACATATTGAACCAGGACCCCAACAGAGAAAGCTACAACAACCGAAAGCAATATTCCAAATATAATTTCTGTTGCCTTCTCTGTATTGATATAATTTACAACTTCAGAAAAAGAACCATTATCGGCCCCGATTTTGATCATTGCCATAGCTACAGCGGCACCTAATAATTCAAAAACTATAGACACTGTTGTAGAAGTTGGCATTCCAAGCGTATTGAAAAAATCGAGCAACAGAATGTCCGTGATCATCACCGCCAGGAAAATAATCATGATTTCGTTAAAATAAAACTCCCCCGGAACAAATATCCCCTTTCTGGCTACCTCCATCATACCACTTGAAAATATTGCTCCAAAGGCTATACCCAGACTTGCCACGATCATGATGGTTCTGAAAGAGACCGCCTTTGAACCAAGGGCCGAATTCAAAAAGTTGACAGCATCGTTACTCACTCCAACCACCAAATCTGCAATAGCCAAAATAATCAAGGCTATGATCATTAAAAAGTAAATATTCTCCATTATTAAGGTCTAATTAGAAGATAAATATAAAACAGAAAACAGAATAATTACCATTAAATAAAAATATTGTTGCATAAGATTACTTATCGAAAGTATCTGCAAGGAATAAAATCACCTGTAAGAAGGCTTAACTTTCCTGAAAAAATATACAAAATAATGTATCTTTCCACCCTTAAATTACAGACATGAACTGGGAAAAATTACTCTCTTTAAAAAGATACGGAGATCAGACCATTAGAAGAAGAATCGATCAGGATGAGGCCCGGCTGGGTTTCGAAGTTGATTTTGACAGGATCATTTTTTCTGATTCATTCAGGAGCCTGCAAGACAAGACCCAGGTAGTTCCGTTATCAAAAACAGATTTTGTTCACACCAGACTTACCCATAGCCTTGAGGTTTCTGTTGTAGCAAGGTCCTTGGGTCGTATTGTTGGAAAGTATGTCATTGAAAAATATCCGGAATTGGAAGAAAAGGGATTCCGCTCAAACGATTTTGGAGCCATTGTTGCTGCTGCTGCCCTATCTCATGATATCGGGAATCCTCCCTTCGGACATAGTGGGGAAAAGTCGATCGGGGAGTTTTTTTTATCGGGGAAAGGTCAACAATTCAAAAACAATCTGAATCCAAAACAATGGCAAGACCTTATTGATTTTGAAGGAAATGCAAATGGTTTTAAGATTCTTTGCGAGTCAGTAAACAACATACAGGGTGGATTAAGGCTTTCTTATGCAACCTTAGGGGCCTTTATAAAATATCCTAAAGAGTCATTGCCAAAAAAACCCAGCCAGCATATTGCTGATAAAAAATACGGCATATTCCAGTCTGAACTTGATTTCTTTAAGGAACTTGTTCACGAATTAGGGCTCAAAAAAAGGGGGAAAGACACTAATGTGTCATTTTCGAGGCATCCTCTTGCCTATATTGTCGAAGCTGCTGATGATATATGCTATACCATAATAGATTTTGAGGATGGCATCAATTTGGGATTGATATCCGAGGATTACGCTTTGGAATATCTGATCAACCTGGTCAGGGATACGATCAACACAAAAAAATACAACTCCCTTCAAAATACCAAGGACCGTATCAGTTATCTAAGAGCCCTTGCCATAGGAAACCTTATTCAGGAAGCTGCTCGAATATTTATTGAAAATGAAGATCACATCCTTAAAGGGGATTTTAACCATTCCCTGCTTGAGAAGTGTAAATATGAAGCACAGATCAATGATATCATTAAACTGAGTGTAGATAAAATCTATCAAAGTAAAGAAGTGATTGAAAAAGAAATAGCTGGTTACCAAGTAATTGCAGATTTGCTAGATGTTTTTCTTACGGCGGTCAACAATAAACATGCTCACAGGCTTTCTAATTATGACAAACTGGTTTTGATGTTGTTACCCGATAAATACAAACAAACATCGGATGACCTGTACAGCAGAATCCTCAGCATATGCAATCTTGTAGCAAATTTCTCAGACAGTTCGGGCATTTTACTTCATAAAAAAATTAAAGGGATTGACCTGGTTTAATGCCCGGCTTAGAAATTGTAAATAATACCAATTCCCAGCTGTTGCTTTAACTGTACTCTGGCTCCAAGGATTTCAACTTCACCTTCTTCATTAGTCTCTTTGATTTTTATATCATTATCGTAAATCATGTGACTCCTGAAACTGGCTTGAAAAACTTTGTTGATCTTAAACTGAAAACTCAATACCCAATCAATATCAATGTTTCCAAACTCATTAATATAATCTGAGTAAAGGTCAAGGTCATTGACCATTGCCACGTTAGGGAAAATCTCCTTCTCCCATTTTGTTCTTATGAGAATTCCCAGTTCGTGCCGTGCATTTTCCCCTGGTTCTACCCCAAATGCGCCTTCGTTTGAAAGACTTTCGTCAAACACATAAGTCGATTTTAGGGTAAGTGGCGATATATAAACAGAAAAACGTTCTTCCTTTAAATTGAACTGGCTTCCAATTCCCAAATGAAAATAAGCAGGCGCGAAGAATTTCGAAATTGCTTCTTCGTCGTCAGGATTTTTATATCCATCCGTAAATTGTGTTCTGAAATTGACTTGAGCAGAAAAATACCAGTTTGACAATGTGTCTTTTCTGTAACCAAAAGTGGAAGTCAAACGTATTTCGTCATCTGTTTTGATCAAACCGGTATTCTGCTGATTATTCAAGCCATATCTTGCTGATATTTCACTACTCCAAAGCGTGTAAAGTTTTTCGTAAATTCTGGCAAACTGGACCTTAAATAAACCCGAAACAGAATTTTGACCTCCGGAGTTCCAATTGACAAAGGCTACTTCATTCAGATCAAAACCAATGCTGTTCTTATGATCCCACCAGACAGGTTTCTTGGCCTTTTTGATCCTTTTTATTTTTATAAGCTCAATGGCATTAGAAAACCCTAAAGTATCAATACCATATGTTTTTATTTTTGAGAAATACTCTATTTTCTTGGGTAATGGGATATAGGAAGTGTCGGAGGATTTTTCGTCAATTACCATTCTGTACTTTGGCGTAATGAGAATGTCCCGGCCATAGATTCTTTTTTTTGTTGAATCTATTTCTATGTTGTAATAAGGCCTTAAAAGAGAATCCAAAAGTGCTCTTTCAATATAGATCATCCTGGGTTTTTGTATTGAATCAGCTCTGAGGCTGCCTGGCTGCCTGTCATTTTCGGGATGTTCCTCCGGCACCATTATGATACTGTCAATGCTTTGACTGATCACTGTGGTGTCAATAACAATTTCAACCTGCACAGAGTCTCTGACCTGGGCATTGACCGCAGAGACAAACAATAGAAAAAAAACTATTTTGATTGTTCTAATCATCGGTTAAAATCGATGCGCGAATTTAACAATTTTTATTAATTCTGGTTCGATCGATTACCTTTTCAATGCTTTTTTGATCCAGGCCAACCAATTCATATAATTGTTGCATGCTTCCGTGTTCTATAAATTTGTCTGGGAGGCCCAAACACTCTATACCAACATGGTCTGCCTTTTTTATGTTTTTATAGGCCAAAACAGCAGCACCAAAACCACCTTTGACAGTACCTTCCTCAATAGTGATGATCATTGTATAGGTCTGAAAGATTTTATCAAGTAAATTTTCATCAAGGGGTTTTACGAAACGCATGTCATAATGTGCCACATTGCTGTACGCTTGTTTCTTACATATTAATTGGACGGTTTCTCCAAGTGGGCCAACTGATAAAATCGCCAGATCTTTTCCTTCTTTGATTAACCGGCCCTTACCTGTTTCGATTCTGTTAAACGACTTCCTCCAGTCTACATGTCTTCCCCGCCCTCTGGGATATCTAATGGCTACTGGGCCGTTTAAATCAAATTGCACACTAAATAGCATATCCCTTAACTCCATAGCATTCATTGGACAAAAAACAATCATATTCGGAATACAACTCAGGTAGGCCAGGTCGAATGCTCCGTGATGTGTTGGTCCGTCTTCACCCACTAATCCGGCCCTGTCGATGCAAAAAACAACAGGCAAGTTTTGCAGGGCCACATCGTGAATGATTTGGTCGTAGGCTCTTTGAAGAAAAGTTGAATAAATGGCGCAAAATGGCAGCATTCCCTGTGTGGCAAGCCCGGCGGCCAAAGTAACCGCATGCTGTTCTGCAATACCAACATCAAAAGCTCTATCAGGAAACTTTTCTATCATGTACTTTAAGGAAGAACCCGTTGGCATGGCCGGGGTTATCCCAATAATTTTTTCATTGCTTTCGGCCAGTTCCACCAGGGTTAATCCAAATACATCTTGAAATTTAGGTGCCAAATCCAGCTCCTTCTGATCAATTAGTTCTCCAGAGAATTTATTAAATGGACCCGGGGCATGATAAGTAACCTGATCGTCTTCGGCTTTTCTCAAGCCTTTGCCCTTTCGCGTTATCACATGAAGTAACTTAGGCCCTTTTATGGATTTAAGCCTTTTCAACTCATCAATGAGGTCATTTAAATTATGGCCATCAATGGGTCCTGAATAAGAGATGTCGAAGGCCTCAAATACATTTTTCTGATGAATATCCTTGCCTTGTTTGACAGAAGTAAGATAGTTTTTTAAAGCTCCTACGTTCGGATCGATCCCCATTTCGTTGTCATTTAAAATGATCAGCAAATTGGATTTGGTAACCCCTGCATGATTCAATCCTTCAAATGCCATACCACTGGCAATGCTGGCATCCCCTATGACAGCAATATGGTGCCTGTTATTTTCTCCTTTTAATTTTGAAGCTATTGACATCCCCAAGGCAGCGGATATGGAAGTCGAGGAATGACCCGTTCCGAACGCGTCAAAAACGCTTTCCCCTAATT
This sequence comes from Lutimonas vermicola, assembly GCF_038433205.1. Lineage (NCBI taxonomy): Bacteria > Pseudomonadati > Bacteroidota > Flavobacteriia > Flavobacteriales > Flavobacteriaceae > Lutimonas > Lutimonas vermicola. The sequence goes on along the minus strand of NZ_JBCDNA010000003.1, from coordinate 427,872 downwards.
TTGGAAAACCTGAAATTCCTCCAAATTCGCGGTTCGTATGAAATGAATTTCTTCTCCCCGTTAAAATTTTATGAGGGTATGCCTGGTGTCCTACATCCCATACCAAAAGATCGTTGGGGGTATCAAAAATATAATGAAGTGCAATCGTAAGTTCAACAACTCCTAAACTTGCACCGAGATGGCCCATTTTAACAGATACCACATCGATAATAAATTCCCGAAGTTCCTGTGCCAACAAACTGAGTTCTTCAATAGATAAATTCTTCAGATCGCTGGAATTGTTGATATTTTCTAAATATTTTTTAATCACGGATACAAAACTACAATTATCTTTGGTGGAGCCAAAATAATAAGTTTCATATATTCTATGCGTAATAGCCCAATCGGAATTTTTGACTCAGGAGTGGGAGGATTAACCATTTATGAAGAGATACATAAACTTCTGCCACATGAAAATATTATTTATCTGGCTGACAGCAAGAATGCCCCTTACGGTGAAAAATCCAAGGAGGAAATCATTGATATCAGCGTTAAGAATACTGAATTCCTGCTGTCAAAAGGCTGTAAACTGATTGTTGTGGCCTGCAACACGGCTTCAACAAACGCAGTTAAATACCTAAGGGATCATTATGCTGTTCCTTTTATAAGGGTACAACCTGCTATAAAGCCTGCGGCATTGAATTCGAAAACCAAGGTTGTGGGAATTCTAGCCACCAAAGGAACGCTGAAAAGTGAGTTGTTGTTTGAAACCTCTCAAAGGTTTGCGCAGGGAGTGGAAGTCGTGGAGCAAGTTGGTGAAGGTTTGGTTTCGTTAATCGAATCAGGTAAAATGCACAGTTTGGAAATGACGAATTTGCTCCGTAAACATATCGTCCCCATGCTTCAGAAAAATATAGATCATCTGGTCTTAGGTTGTACACATTATCCTTTTTTGACTGACCAAATCAAAGAGATTGTAGGTGATCAAGTAACTATTCTGGATTCAGGAGAGGCTATCGCAAGACAAACCAAGGTCATCCTCGAACAGGAAAATCTTCTGAATCTGGATATAGGTGAGATTAGCAGGGTCTTTTATACGAATAAGGATACGCTGGTCATGCAACAGATCCTTGATGAATTTGATGAGGGATTCAAAGCGCTTAAAACCAATTTTTAGAGATGGAAAGTCCGTTTACACATGAATATTTTATGAAAAAGGCTTTATTGGAAGCAGAAAAAGCTTTTGAAAAAAATGAAGTCCCCATTGGAGCCGTGATTGTAATTGGTGAAAAAATTATTGCAAGAGCCCACAACCTGACCGAAACCCTAAATGACGTTACTGCCCATGCTGAAATGCAGGCATTTACTGCTGCTGCTGATTATCTTGGAGGAAAATATTTGAAAAAATGTACCCTATATGTTACTTTGGAACCTTGTCAAATGTGCGCCGGGGCAAGTTATTGGACACAAATTGATCAGATCATTTTTGGGGCGTTTGATCCACAGAGAGGGTTCCGGCATTTCAAAACTACATTACATCCTCAAACCAAATTTACAGGTGGGATTTTAACTGGTGAGTGCAGCGAAATCATCAATAGGTTTTTTATAGAAAAAAGAAACCTGAATTAGTCCTCTTTCTTCTTGTCTGGCGGGTTCGCAAAGTCTTTAAATGAATAATTCTTAAGGTCTTTGTTCTTATATCGGTGATAAATAAACAAAGGCATGAGAACAAATGCAAATACCAAAACACCAACACCTATGAATTTTTCTCCAGACCCTGTAGCAGATGAATTTAAATAATACCCATACCCTATAAGGCCAAGCGCCAAAAAAAGTGTCAATGTTAAGACTGTTTTCATACGAGTAAAAGATTTAGCTGCAAAATTACAAAATGTCTTATCTTTAATCTTAAATATTTTCAGATTTGATCAATTCATTGAAATATATAACTCTTTTAGGGTTAATCTTGTCATTCTCGTGCACCATGTCAACTCATAATTTGTCTAATAAAACAGTGATTGCCCACAGAGGGGCTTCAGGCTATGTTCCCGAACACACAATGGAATCCAAAGCCATGGCTCACGCTATGAATGCCGATTATATTGAACAGGATGTTGTGCTGAGCAAGGATGGTGTTCCTATTGTAATTCATGATATCTACCTCGAAGAAGTGACAGATGTGGCTCTTGTATATCCTGAAAGGTCCAGAGAAGACGGCCGGTTTTATGTCATTGACTTTACTTTGGACGAATTAATGAGGCTTTCGGTTCATGAACGTATCAATCTGATAACAAAAAAAGCCGAATTCCCAAATCGCTTTCCCCTGAATAAATCAAATTTTAAATTACACACCTTACAGGATGAACTTGACCTGATTCAAGGTTTAAATGCCAGTACGGGGAAAAATGTCGGTATTTATCCCGAGATTAAAAACCCGGGGTTTCACAAAAAAAATGGAAAGGATATTTCAAAAATCGTGCTTGAGGTGTTAACCGACTTTGGTTACACGAATAAATCAGACGCCTGTATCTTACAGTGCTTTGATGCCGGAGAACTTCAAAGAATTCGGCAGGAATTGCATTCTGAACTCTTTTTGACCCAGTTATTAGAATTTCCCGAAAGCCTTGACAATCTTGAAAAGTATGCAGGCTATGCAAATGCCATAGGTCCTTCCATTGAGCAACTTGTACTGACATCACATGGGAAAACCATTCAGGGGAAAAAAGATTTTATCAAACGGGCCCATAATTTGGACCTTAAGGTTCATGCCTATACCTTCAGAAAGGATGAACATCCTAATTTCGAGAGTTTTGAGGCCTTGCTTCAATTCGCTTTTAACGATTTGGAACTTGATGGGGCATTTACCGATTTTCCTGATCTGGTCGTCGGTTTCTTGCAACACTAAGTGTTTGTTACATGTATTAATTTTCTTCTGTACGCTGTGAGCAATCTTGACTTTGAGATATACCCATAATATTTTCCGTTTTTTATAACCGGTAGATTCCAGGCTACGGTGGTCTTGAATTTTTTCATGATTTCCTGAGCATTATCTTTGTCAATATCAATAATTCCCGCGTCAGCATGCATCAGGTCCGAAGCAATGACTTTATCGTAGATTGTCGTGTCAAACATAATATGCCTGATATCGTCTAATCTAATAACGCCAAGGAATTCACGTTCCTCATTTACAACGGGAAAATGATTTCTGGATGACTTTGTAACTGCATTTTTAAGTATATCTCCCAATTTCATTTCAGGGGTCAATACGATAAAATTTGTTTCAATAATTTTTTTGAGGTCCAGCATCATCAAAACATTATTGTCTTTGTCATGTGTAATGAGCTGACCTCTCTTGGCCAATTCCGCAGCATATATATTATGAGGAATATACTTTTTTGTTATCAAAAACGATATTGAAGCAACGATCATTAAAGGGACAAAAAGCTCATATCCTCCCGTTATTTCTGCAATTAAGAATATGGCCGTCAGTGGCGCATGCAATACTCCTGCCATTAGTCCGGCCATTCCAACCATGGCAAAATTCGTCAACGACAGCTGATGCGTGAATAAATTGCTGTTGTTGATAATTATTGCCGTCAAATATCCAAAAACACTTCCCGTAAAAAGCGTCGGGGCAAATACCCCTCCAATACCACCGGCACCAAAGGTCAATGACATCGCCACTACTTTAAACAATACCAATCCTGCTAATAAAGAAACGACAATCCATATATTATCTGTTAGGGTATGAAATATGTTATTCTTAACAACTGCCTCAATATTACCCTTAAGAACATTGTTTATCGTAACAAACCCTTCCCCAAACAGAGGTGGAATAAAATACACAACCGTTCCTAACAGAATACCTCCTATCAACAAACGTTTATATGGATTCCCAAATCGCTTAAAGAAATTCCCTATGCCAAAATATACTTTGCTGAAGTAAATGGAAACTAAGGATGTCGCAACTCCTAAAAAAACATAAAAACTCACATCCGATAGATGAAACTTATCCTGAACCTGGAAATGCAGCAACACATCATCTCCAAAAAAGAAATACGACGTTAAAACAGCGGTGATTGAAGCCAACAGCAAGGGTATCATGGAAGCCAGAGTCAATTCCAGACTAAATATTTCAACGGCAAAAACGATCGCTGCGATAGGCGCTTTAAAAATTGAAGACATTGTACCTGCGGCAGCGGCACCAATCAACAAAGTGCGCGTTGTTTGATTTAGGTGAAAAAGACGCGAAAAATTCGATCCGATTGCGGCCCCGGTTGCAACTGTTGGTCCCTCTAATCCAACAGATCCTCCAAAACCAACCGTTAAAGGAGCGGTCAATAAAGAAGCCCACATCATACGGCGAGGCATCAGTCCTTTTAACTTGGATATGGCATATAAAGTAGAAGGGATACCGTGTTCTACATCTTTTTTTACAATGTATTTGATGCTTAGAAGCACCAAAAGCAACCCGATGATCGGAAAGATAAAATAAAACACATGATGTATCTCCCTGATAAATTCTCCTTCAAGTAATTCCTGAATAAAGTGTGTTAAGTTTTTAATGGTTACAGCAACCAGTCCTGATAACAGACCAATAACCGCACTCGCTATGCTGATAAATTGTTTATTGGAAATATGCTTATACCTCCATTTTAAAAACCTTACTAATAAACGTTTGCTGTCTGGCATAGGTAAAGGTTCACTGAAATTTCATCATCAAACACAAATTAATCATCTTTTCAATTTCAATTTATTTAAAACTGTCCGGCACTTTATACATCTGTTATTAAGTGCAACTCTTTTAATTGAGCTTCGTCAATCCTTGAAGGTGCATCAATCATTACGTCTCTTCCGGAATTGTTTTTAGGAAAAGCAATAAAATCTCTTATCGTTTCCTGACCGCCCATAATGGCCACCAATCTGTCAAGCCCGAAAGCCAAACCTCCATGAGGCGGTGCCCCATACTCAAATGCATTCATCAAAAAACCAAATTGATCCTTGGCTTGCTCTTTCGAAAACCCTAACAGGTCAAACATCCTCGACTGTGTTTCCTTATCAAATATTCTTATGGATCCACCTCCTATTTCATTTCCGTTGAGCACCATATCATAAGCATTAGCACGGACCCTTCCAGGTTCTGATTCCAACAAGTTCATATCCTCCGGTTTTGGAGAAGTAAATGGATGATGCATGGCGTGATATCGCTGAGTCTCTTCATCCCATTCCAGCAAAGGAAAATCCACAACCCACAAGGGTGCAAATTCATCTGGTTTTCTAAGGCCCAGTACCTCAGCCATTTCCATTCTCAGTGCACTCAGTTGAGTTCTGGTTTTATGCTCTGCTCCTGCCATGACAAGCAGCAAATCTCCTTTTTCTGCATTCAATCTGTCTGCCCAGCCTTTTAGCTGATCCTGATTGAAGAACTTATCTACAGAAGATTTAAAGCTCCCATCCTCATTGTATTTGACCCAAATAAGTCCATTTGCCCCTATTTGTGGTTTTTTAACAAAATCCACCAGCTTATCAAGTTGCTTTCTTGAATATTCGGAGCAACCCGGGACGGCTATCCCAACCACTAATTCCTGTGCATCAAAAACGCCAAAGCCTTTCCCTTTGGCAAGATCATCCAATTCACCAAATTTCATTCCGAATCTTATATCCGGTTTATCATTGCCATAAGTCTTCAAAGCCTCTTTATAGGTCATCCGCGGAAATTCATTGATATCAACTCCTTTGACCTCCTTTAAAAGGTGTCTCACAAGGCCTTCAAAGGTATTTAGTATGTCTTCCTGTTCCACAAATGCCATTTCACAATCTATTTGTGTGAATTCAGGCTGTCTGTCGGCTCTTAAATCTTCATCCCTAAAGCATTTTACGATTTGAAAGTATTTATCAAGGCCGCCAACCATCAATAATTGTTTAAATGTTTGCGGAGATTGAGGCAAGGCGTAAAACTGACCTTGGTTCATTCTGGAGGGTACCACAAAATCTCTCGCTCCTTCAGGCGTTGATTTTATCAAATATGGTGTTTCCACATCAATAAATCCTTCCATTGCAAGGTAATTTCTAACTTCCATAGTCACCTTTGAGCGAAAAATCAAATTCTCCCTTACAGGATTCCTGCGAATATCCAGATACCTGTATTTCATTCTCAGTTCATCTCCCCCATCAGTTTCATCCTCAATGGTAAAAGGAGGTGTTTTCGATTTGTTCAGAATAATCAAATCACTCACTAAGATTTCGATATCTCCGGTTGCCATTTGGTTATTCTTGGCTTCCCGTTCAATCACTTTGCCGGTAATCTGTATGACGAACTCACGCCCTAATGAACGTGCACTTTCAACCAGGTTTACATCTGTTCTTTCACCATCAAAGATCAACTGCGTGATTCCGTATCTGTCTCTAAGATCCACCCAAACCATAAATCCTTTGTCTCTAACTTTCTGAACCCAGCCAGATAGCTGTATTTCCTGCCCGACATGTTCCAATCTTAACGCCCCGTTGTTATGACTTCTGTACATAGTAATGTTCATTTTATTGAAGCTGCAAATTTAATCAATTAGCTAAGAGTTTCGTGTTTTTGGGACAATTTTTAATTAGATGTCATCACAGTTTCGATTATGTAATTTTTGCTACAGAAATCACTTTACAGTATCAATTGCCTTTAATTAACTTTATATTTGCATAAAACTCAGTTCCGTGAATTCAGACAATACTCAAATTTCAAAACTTTATCTTGTGCCTACGCCAATTGGAAACCTTGAAGATATTACTTTAAGGGCGCTGAAAATTTTGAAGTTTGTAGACGTTATTTTAGCTGAAGATACACGAACTTCGGGCAAATTACTCAAGCATTATGAAATTGACACCCCAATGCTTTCGCACCATATGCATAACGAGCACAAAATGGTCGACCGCATCGTTGACAGGATCCTTGCCGGAGAAAATTTCGCGTTGATCTCAGATGCAGGAACCCCGGCTATATCAGATCCCGGGTTTTTACTCACAAGAGCTTGTATTGAAAAAGGGGTTGCTGTGGAATGTTTACCCGGCGCCACTGCTTTTGTTCCTGCAATAGTCAATAGTGGTTTTCCGAATGACAAGTTTATTTTTGAAGGTTTTCTTCCTGTAAAAAAAGGAAGGCAGACAAGACTAAAGATGCTGGCTCAGGAAACCCGAACCATGATCTTTTACGAATCACCACATAAATTGATCAAAACGCTGCAGCAATTTGAAGAATATTTTGGAGAAAATCGCCAGGTTTCTGTTTCCCGTGAATTGACTAAATTATATGAAGAGACGCGAAGAGGCAGCATTAAAGAAGTTAAAGATCATTATATTGAACATCCTCCCAAAGGCGAAATTGTAATCGTCCTTAAAGGAAATTCAAAGAACAATCAGTAAAGGTTTTTGTTTGGCTATGAAACTCGTTCTAAGAACATATAATTTGCAATTAAAACACACCTTTACTATTTCCAGGCAATCTTTCGATAGCAAAAAAGTGCTGATCGTTGAGTTAAAAGATGGCGGATATTCAGGTTTCGGAGAAGCCTCTGAAAACCCATATTATCATCAAACTCTGGACACAATGATTGATGACCTGAGCAGGGTAAAGAACGAAATAGAATACGGACTTCATGAAACTCCTGAAATTTTTTGGGGAAGAATGTATCCCTTGTTAAAAGAAAACATGTTTGCCCTGTGCGCACTTGACATTGCCTACCACGATCTTTATACGAAGAAAATTGGGAAAAAGTTATACGAATACTGGAACTACAGCATCGACAATAACATTCTTACGAATTTCACTATCGGTATTGATAAAGTTGATAATATGGTTCTTAAGATGAAAGAAACGCCCTGGCCAATATATAAAATCAAATTAGGAACCCAAGAAGATCTGAATATCATCAAGGCGCTGAGAAAACATACCGATGCCATCTTCAGAATTGACGCAAACGGAGCCTGGGAAGTTGAGGAAACACTGCAGAATGCAGTGGAATTTAAAAAACTTGGCGTTGAGTTTCTAGAACAACCGCTTCCCGCTGAGGATTTAGATGGAATTAGGTATCTTTTTAAACATTCAGCCTTACCCATTATCGCAGATGAAAGCTGCCAGATTGAAACTGATGTTGACGCCTGTTTTGAAATGTTTCACGGCGTCAATGTCAAATTGGTAAAATGTGGAGGCTTAACTCCTGCGAGGCGAATGCTGGCAAGGGCCAGAAAATTAAACATGCAGACCATGTTAGGTTGTATGACCGAGTCGTCTGTAGGGATTTCTGCCATAGCTCATTTGCTGCCTGTCCTTGATTATGCTGACATGGATGGAGCCTTGCTCCTTCGCAAGGATATCGCCAGTGGGGTGACTATACATAAGGGAGAAGTCTTTTATTCAGTTGCAAAAGGAACAGGAGCTGCACTTTTAAACAACAAACCGATCACGATGATCACTTAATATATTTTTAACCTAATTTTTATAAAACAATATGGGACAACAGATAAAAACACAATGGGAAGGAAACATGCTTTTCAATGCCGACACTTTAGGAGGGAATTTTAAAATCGATGCTGCACCTGAATTTGGTGGCAAAGGAAAGGGCGTTAGGCCAAAAGCCTTGATGCTGACTTCTTTGGCGGGATGCACAGGAATGGATATCATATCCCTTTTAAAGAAAATGAGGGCTGAAGTTGAAGGTTTGGATATCAATGTAACCGGAGAGCTTACAGAGGAACACCCTAAAATCTACAAAAAAGTATATTTGGAATATATATTTTACGGAAAAGACCTTAAAAAAGATAAGATCGAAAAGGCAGTGCAATTATCGGATGAGAAATACTGCGGCGTCATGGAAATGTTTCGTCAATTCGCAACGATTACAACTGAAATTAGATATATAGAAAAAAAGAGCTCCTGACAGGAGCTCTTTTTTTAGTTTGAGTTGGAAGAAGTATTGATGATGGTAACCACCAAAGCCGACACCGAGATCAACAGCCCGAAAGCTGATAACAATACGCCTGTCTGCGCGCCAATAGATGAATTCTTGGCTCTTGTTTTATTTGGCTCTACGTAAACCACATCATTTTGTGACAAATAATAAACGGGTGAGTTAAATAATTCATCCGATTTTAAATTTACTCTTGTATATGTTTTTTTTCCGTCATAATCCTGAATGACAAGAACATTCTCTCTCTCTCCGTAAATGGTCATGTCACCTGCCAGAGAAATGGCTTCCACCAAGGTAATTCTTTCATTTATTGCAGTAAAGGTTCCAGGTCTGTTAACCTCTCCTAAAACGGTGATTCTGTAATTGACTGTTTCAATATCTACAATGGGATCCTTAATATAAACTGATAATTTTTCCTGTAGCATTTCTGTTGCCTGGGTTCTGTTTAACCCGGCCATTTTCAATTTACCCAGCACAGGAAAATTAACGTTCCCGTCAGGATCAACCCGATAGGTCTGAATTCTTTCTCTTCCACGCGCATCTAAATTATCCAGAGATACACTTACAGAAGACTTATTAAATGGTCTCGCCGCCTCTGCATCCAGGGCGTTCACGATAATAATCAATTCATCATCTATATGATAGGTAGGAGAATAGCTGTCTAATCCAATTGAGTTGTCAGTACTGTTCATCCCATTAAAATAGACCACGTCATCTTTTGTTGCACAGGAATGCAACAATCCGATGAATACAATTAAAGCAATAATTTTTTTCATAACGAGGGGTTTTCTTAACGAATATACTTATTTATTTTAATTATCCAAATGTACACTTCTAATTTAAAGCACATTAGACACTTACGGTTTCGGTCCTTTTGCCTATTTGATAATATTCAAATCCTTTGCTTTCCAACCTTAGATGTGAATACTGGTTTCTACCGTCAAATATGATCGGCTCAACCAATTTCATTTTTAATTCCTCAAAATCCGGTGAACGAAATTCCTTCCATTCGGTTAAAAGTATCATGGCATTGGCATCTCCCAGAGTTTCATATTTTGAATCATAATAGCTAATATTGGGGGTATCTTTTAAATAAAAAGTCTGTGCTTCATGCATTGCTTTTGGATCATAGGCCTTTATTTTAGCTCCACGTTTTACCAATTCCTTGGCAATATAAATAGCAGGAGCTTCTCGCATGTCATCGGTTCCTGGTTTAAAAGCCAAACCCCAAAGGGCAAAAACCTTCCCTGATAAGTCGTCTCCAAATCTTTTAACAATCTTTTCGGCAATCACTAATTTTTGCTTGTCATTCACGGCTTCAACCGATGAAATCAACCCTGCATCATAACCCTGATCTTCGGCAATTTTTTTTAAAGCCTTTACATCTTTCGGGAAACAAGAGCCTCCATAACCACTTCCCGGATATATAAAACTATAGCCAATTCGAGAATCAGATCCAATCCCGATCCTTACCTGATTCACATCTGCATCAACCAATTCGCAGATATTCGCAATCTCATTCATAAAAGAAATCTTAGTGGCCAGCATGGCATTGGCAACATATTTGGTCATTTCAGCCGATCTCACATCCATCTCTATCATTCTGTCATGATTGACAGTAAACGGCGCATACAGATCCCTCATGGTCTCAAAAGCCATGTCATTATCAGCCCCGATAACGATTCGATCGGGCTTCATAAAATCCTGAAGAGCAGCCCCTTCCTTAAGAAATTCAGGGTTTGAAACCACATGAAATTCTATGTCTTCATCGCGCTGTTTAAGTTCCTTACTAATGACCTCTGCAACCTTATCAGCGGTTCCAACCGGCACAGTGGATTTATCAACTACTATAATCGGTTTGTGCATCTTTTGCCCTATCTCGGACGCCACGCTTAAAACATATTGCAAATCCGCCGATCCATCCTCTCCCATAGGCGTTCCCACAGCAATAAAAATCACTTTGGACTTTTTCATTCCAACTTCCAGGTTCGTGCTGAAGTGCAAGCTCCCGTTTTCGACATTTTTTGCAACCATGGCTTCCAAACCAGGCTCATATATAGGTATGATTCCTTTTTTTAATTTTTCAATTTTATCCTGGTCTATATCTATGCAAGTAACATGGTTACCCATTTCGGCAAAACATGTTCCGGTAACTAAGCCGACATAACCGGATCCTACTACAGTAATATTCATAATCAGGTTTTTATAGTTTCTCCTTTTTGAATTTTTCTCAAAAAACTCAAAGGAATATTTACATTAAAACAACTTCCCAAGGAGTCAATTTTAACAACAACACGGTGGTTCTTTCCTTCTCTCAAGCAGGTTGCAATCAAACCCATAAAAGGACCATTGATAACCTCTACATCGTCTCCACTGGAAAGGTTGATACTACTTGAAATCTGATGGTTTTCGCCAGTACCACTCAAAATCCTTAAATTTTCAATTTCGACAGGTCTGATTTTTGCAGGTTTCCCCAAGTGCTTTAAGACATTTACAGTTCCCTGTATAGGAAGTGTTTGATAAAGATCCTTTTCAGGTAAATACACGAAAACATATGAAGATATTAGGGGAATTTCAATGGTTTTTTTCCGATCACTCCATTGTCTTACGGTCTTAACCAAAGGTAAAAAAGCTTCAATCTGTTGATCCAGCATTCTTTGGTACACTTTTTTCTCAGATCTTGGCTTGGTAAAAATAGCGTACCAATTGGGATTGTCATCATTTTTATTCAAATTCATGCGTCAAAGTGTTTATTGAACAAAGTTCCTTATTTTTCAAACTTTCACATTAGACCAGCAAATATAATATTTAATATATTTACCATTCAATTATAATCCATAAATCTCTAATCATTCAACCTCAATAATTTCAGGCTTTTGAACAGGATCATCATATCTGTAACCAATGATTTTGCAACCGATCAACGGTTACTTAGAACTTGTGATTGTTTTAACGAATTGGGCTATGATATATTGTTAATTGGAAGAAAATTGAAAAACAGTTTTGAAATCAATCTCCCATATAAAACACATAGGTTTCGTCTTTTATTCAACAAGGGGTTCTTATTTTATGCTGAATACAATCTGAGGTTGTTTATTAAATTGTTATTTACCCGGAAGGATCTTCTTTATGCAAATGATCTTGACACCCTCCTGCCGAATTATCTGATGAGTAAAATAACTTCTTGTGCTTTGATCTATGACAGTCATGAGTATTTTACGGAGGTACCCGAATTAATCTCCAGACCGAAAATCAGGTCATTTTGGATAAAACTTGAAAATTCGATCTTTCCCCGTCTAAAAAATGTGATAACTGTAAATCAAAAATTAGCTGATATTTATAGTTCAAAATATAAAGTCCCCGTTACAGTGATCAAAAATGTCCCCAGATCTGCTGTCGAAAAAGTTTTTGATCCTGTTGTGGCTTTAAGTGAAGATCAGAAAATGGTCCTGTATCAAGGATCCTTGAATATGGGCCGGGGGCTCGAACTGATGATAGACGCCATGATGCATTTAGAAAATCACCTGTTGGTTTTAGCCGGTGGGGGAGATATCCTGGATCAGCTTCAAGTAAGGGTATTAGAGAATCATCTGGAAGATAAAGTCATTTTTCTTGGGAAATTATTGCCGGAACAACTTCAGGGCGTGACCAATCAGGCCGATATCGGACTGAGTCTTGAGGAAGATCTCGGATTGAATTACAGGTATTGTTTACCCAATAAAGTGTTTGATTACATCCAGGCACAAATACCTGTTCTGGTATCTGATCTGCCATTGCTGAAGGAACTTGTATCAACCTATGCCATTGGAGAATGTCTGACACAAAGAAATCCCGAAAGCCTTGCGTTCTCAATTAAAAATATAATACGGCATAAAAATGATTACCGGGACGGGTTAATAAGCGCATCGGGACAATTGAACTGGGAGAACGAAAAAAAAGTATTCACCGAATTTATCAATCAAATTGACTAAAAAACTACATGTTATCTGTTTTGACGTGCCTTTCCCCGCAGACTATGGAGGTGTCATGGATGTGTTTTGCAAGATTAAAGAATTAGCAAAAAGCCGAACTGAAATCTATTTGCACGTGTTTCAATACGGCAGGAATGAACAATCGATTCTGAATCAGTATTGCTCCGAGGTGCACTATTATAAAAGGCATACTTCGGTTTTCAGAGCCATGGGCTATTTGCCCTATATCGTTCAATCAAGAAGCAGCCATCAATTGATCAAAAACCTGAAACGGATCGATGCCCCTATTCTTTTTGAAGGCTTGCATACCACATTGATTTTGAGAACAAAACTTTTTAAAGACCGAAAACTCCTCGTAAGAACCCATAATATAGAACATCAATATTATAAACAGCTTGCCGCGAATGAATCCAATCTACTTAAAAAATCCTACTATTGGATAGAGGCGCTAAGGCTAAGATACTATGAGAAGGTTTTAAAACATTGCGATCATATTTTACCGCTTTCAATTGTTGAAGCGGCATATTTTCAAAAAAAATATGGTGGTAAAGTCACGTATTTAGCCACTTTTCATCCTAACAAAAACGTACATGAATTGTCTAAAAAAGGCTATTTTGCCTTGTTTCACGGCAATTTAACCGTCACTGACAATATGAAGTCAGCGCATCTTCTTATCGATGTTTTTAAGTCTATTCACTACCCTTTGGTTATTGCCGGTCAGAGTACTGATAAAAAACTGTTGTCCAGAATCAAACAATATAAAAATATTAGCTTCATTTCAATACAGGACGACGACCAACTTCTGGAATTATTTCACAGGGCCCAAGTCAATGTTTTGTTTTCTTTCAATAACTCGGGTGTAAAACTAAAATTGATCAATGCGCTTTTCCAAAGCAGGTACGTCATTGCGAATTCCAAAGTAACTGAAGGCTCTGGTTTAGAACCACTATGCATTACCGCCAACAATAAAAAGGAAATCACAAATGAGTTGTTAAAAATTATGGACAAGGATTTTTCAGAGAAACAAATCACCTTGAGAAAGGAAATACTCAGGGCGTATAATAATGAATCAAATGTAAAAACTCTTTTAGACCTGCTGTAAGATCACACTACCTCGAAGATCTTTCCTCCTTCACATTTAATTGTTTTATGAGGAAATTTAAGGATAAGGGCATAATCGTGCGTTGCCATTAAAATGGTAATTCCTGCCTTGTTGATATCCTCAAGAACATTCATGATTTCTACAGATGTCTTAGGATCTAAATTCCCGGTAGGCTCATCAGCAAGAATAATCTCCGGGGTATTCAACAAGGCTCTTGCTATTGCAACCCGCTGTTGTTCCCCTCCCGACAGTTGATATGGCATTTTAAACCCCTTGGTTTTCATATCCACTTTTTCAAGTACTTCATTAATCTTGGCATCCATTTGATTTTTGCCTTTCCATCCCGTCGCTTTAAGCACAAACAGCAAATTGTCGGCAACGGATCTATCATTTAACAACTGAAAATCCTGAAATACAATTCCAATTTTTCGTCTTAGAAAAGGAATCTCCTTCTCTTTCAATTTTCTAAGATCAAAGCCGGCGATTGATCCCTCGCCACTCTGTAAAGGTAAATCCCCGTAGAGTGTTTTCATCAAACTACTCTTTCCGCTTCCTGTTTTTCCAATCAGGTAGTTAAATTCTCCCTTTTTAATATCAAGATTTATATCCGATAAAATGAGATTTTCCCTTTGGAATATCTTGGCGTCTTTTAATTGAAGCATTTCACTTTTATTGATCATAGAAAAACAAACTGTTCTCTGGTTTCAAAATTGTTTTTGAACTAAAGAAAGACAAACTTAATGTTTAAATTTCAAATATTAAAGTTCCTTATAATGGATTAGTTTGATTGTTTCAAAATCTGACAAATGTTTTACTTTGCAGGAAAATTAATTAAGATATGAATTTTGTCAATAGAGATCGATATTAAACACCAAAGCAAGGTTTCTAGGGCCAAGGTTAAGATAAAAGATCAAAATACATCTTTTAACAAAGATTTTAAAAATAAAATACCGTTTGGTTTGAGAGGAATTACTAATATTATCGACTCAATTAAAGATGCCCGTTAAAAGATGTACAAATCATTCATAAAGGCCAATTAAACGCAACGAAAATGCAAAAAATTAAAATTCATGCCATAAAGCATATCATAAAAAAAGGACTTATCGCTTTTTGCATGATGATGATTTTGAGTTCATGTGAAGATCCCAAACAAGAGTTAGGTTTAAAATCAGGTATGTGGAGAGGGGAAATAACGGCTCAGGGAAATAAGATCCCCTTTAACTTTGAGGTGATGAAAAATGAAGGCACGTATAAGATTCAATTGATCAATGGTTCTGAAAGGCTCGATATTGAAGGCCTCAATATCCTGGGTGATTCATTGTTTTTTGATATGCATATCTTCGACATCAGTATCAAAGCCAAAATATATAAAGACAGCCTCACCGGCTCCTATGCGAAGAATTATGCAAAAGGATATATTCTTCCATTCAAAGCATTTTATGGCAAGGAAGGACGTATTGACAATGCTAAAAGTTCAGCTATATTCGACGGAACCTGGGAAACTACTTTTACTGACAAAGACGGGGGAAAAAATTCTGCAATAGGCATATTCAAATCAGAAGGAAACACTTTAAGGGGTACTTTTTTGAGTAAAACAGGAGACTATCGTTACTTAGACGGATACACCGTGAAAGACACCATGTACCTGTATACTTTCGACGGTAATCATATCTATAAATTCAGAGCCGTTAAAGAAAATGATTCGATTTTAAAAGGAGAATACTGGTCTGGCAAAACAAGTTATAAAACCTTTGTTTCAGTAAAGAATGATACTGCCAGTTTACCCGATGCGAATAGCCTGACCTATCTTAAGGAAGGCTTTGAAACTATTGAATTTTCTTTTCCAGACCTCAATGGACAAATGACTTCTCTTGATGATGAAAAATACAAAGATAAAATTGTCATTCTTCAAATATTCGGCACCTGGTGCCCAAACTGTATGGATGAAACAAGGTTTTTGTCAGAATGGTATAATAAAAATAAATCAAAAGGAGTTGAAATCATAGGACTGGCATATGAAATTAAACCCGATTTTGAGTATGCCCGTGACAGAGTTTTAACAATGAAACAAAAATTAAATGTTCCGTATGATTTTCTTATTGCTGGAACCTCTTCAACAAAATCCGCTTCAGAATCCTTGCCAATGTTGAATAAAGTCATCTCGTTTCCTACCTCTATTATCATTGACAGACAGGGCAAAGTAAGAAGAATTCACACAGGGTTTTCTGGCCCGGCTACGGGGGTTTACTACGAAGAATTCGTCGACGATTTTAATCAATTCATGAAAGAACTCATTGAAGAATCTTAGACAATTTTATTAAATTGAAGCAACTTTTCAACAATCTGTTTAACTAATCAACAATTTTACAATTTATTGGCTTTTTGACGTTAGCTAAATAATGTAAGTACTATTTTTGATTTTTATAAGGGATTCCACGCAATGAAGTTATTCAACGTATTATTTTTTTTCACGCTCTTTTCGATTTTTCAAGGTTTTGCCCAGAAATCAGCTATATACAGCCATGATCTCGTAGATTATAACCACGCCATGCAATTGTATTCAAACAGAGATTATGTTGCCTCTCAAGTGATCTTTAAAAAAATTAAAAACACTTTTGACGGAGCCTCTGAATTAAAAGCCAGATCCTACTATTACGAAGCATTTTGCGCCATTCGGTTAAAGCAAAAGGACGCAGACGAATTGATGAATGCTTTTTTCGAAAAGTTTCCGACGAGTACAAAAAGAAATTCTGCTTTTCTCGAGGTCGGTGATTACTATTTTAAAAATCGAAGTTATGCCTATGCATTGAAATGGTTCAACAAGGTGAATGAAAGCCATCTTACCCTTTACAGTCAAGAAGAATTTTCTTTTAAAAAAGCTTATGCCCTATTCGCAGTAGGAAGCTTTGCCAATTCCCGGAAATATTTCTCACAATTGTTGAATTCAGAAAAATACGGGGCACAGGCAAAGTATTATTACGGATACATGGCCTATCAGGACGATGATTATACTGAAGCTGACAAGTATTTGAATCAGATAGCAGATGACAAAAGTTTTAATGATGATATTCCATATTATATGGCCAATATTAAATTTAAAACCGGAAAATTTCAAGAAGCAATTGACGCTGCGTCTCCCTTGCTGGAAAAATCAAATGGCATCCAAAAATCTGAGCTTTCCAAAATTATAGGGGAGAGTTATTTCAATTTAAATGACTTTGAAAAGGCAGTGCCGTTTCTTTTAGGCTATGAAGGCAAAAAAGGCAAATGGAACAATACTGACTATTACCTTTTAGGCTATGCCTATTATCAGCAGAAAGATTATGAGGAGGCTCTCATTTGGTTTACTAAAATCATTGATGGAAACAATGCCGTTTCACAAAATGCTTATTATCATTTGGCTGAATGTTATCTTAAAAGTGAAAAAAAGCAGGAGGCATTAAATGCATTTAGAAATGCCAAACAAATGGATTTTAATGCCGAAATTAAAAAAGATGCCTGGTTAAATTATGCTAAATTGAGTTATGAGATTGGCAACCCTTATAAAAGTGTGGCTGAGGTCATCCAGGAGTATTTGGCGGCTTATCCCGAAGATTTGGATCAAACTGAAATAAAAGAATACCTCGTTAGTGCCTATTTAAAGGCCAATGATTACCAGGGGGCACTTGAATATCTTAAAAATGCCAACGCCAAGGACAATGATACCTATCATAAGGTTGCATTTTTGTACGGGGTACAACTCTTTAAGCAACAGGAGTATAAAAATGCAATTGAAAATTTTAACCTTTCCATAGAAACCTCCACCAATACAGTTTATCACGTAAGGTCATTATTTTGGAAGGCTGAGTCATTATACAGATTAAAGAACTATGAGGAAGCTCTGAGCATTTTTCAGGCTTTCAATTCAATGGCTGAAGCTAAGGAGTCACAAGAATATGAGATCATCCTCTATCATTTGGCCTACACCTTTTTTCAATTGAAAGATTACAACCAGGCTGGTGGTCATTTTAATGAATATATCGAACTTGGAAATGATCAAAATCTCATCAATGACAGTTATCTCAGGCTTGGTGACTGTTTTTTTGCGCTTAGCAGTTACTTTAAAGCTATTCCTGCTTATAAAAAAGTTATAGAAAATAATGAAACGGATGTAGACTATGCTCAGCTTCAAATTGCCTTTTGTTACGGTTATATGGGAGAAACTGAAAAAAAGGTAAGTACACTGCTCGAATTCACAGAATTGAATCTAAAATCCACCTTAAGAGATGATGCCTTCTATGAATTGGGTAATTCATATGTGAAATTGAACAAAGTGGATGAGGCAATGGATGCTTATAATGAAGTTGTTACTAATTACAGAATGAGTTCTTTAGTGTCAAAGTCATTGCTGAAGCAAGGGCTTGTCTATTTCAATGCTGACCAAAATGACGCGGCTTTAAATAAATACAAAACTGTGGTTAACTCTTATCCCGGAACCGAGGAGGCAAAAGAAGCCATAGCGAATGCCAAACAGATTTATGTACAACAAGGTCGTGTGGATGAATATGAGCGTTTTATTCAAAATTTGGATTTTGTTAATGTAACCGATGAAGAAATCGAGGGTGCGATGTTTTCATCAGCCGAACAATTCTATTTGACCAATAACCTTGACAAATCAATTGAGTCGCTTAAAAAATATCTTGAGCGTTTCCCTTTGGGAGCCAATGCACTATCAGCCAATTTCTTCCTTGCAGATGCCTATAAAAGATCTGATCAACTTGAAAAAGCGATCCCCTATTACCAATTCATCCTCGACAAAGACAAAAACCAGTTCACGGAAAGGTCACTCGTCAACGTGGCATATTTTT
Source organism: Lutimonas vermicola (assembly GCF_038433205.1). NCBI lineage: Bacteria > Pseudomonadati > Bacteroidota > Flavobacteriia > Flavobacteriales > Flavobacteriaceae > Lutimonas > Lutimonas vermicola. The sequence goes on along the minus strand of NZ_JBCDNA010000003.1, from coordinate 409,022 downwards.
ACCTTGATCAGGAAAACTGGGAACAGGCAGTTCTGCTGCTTTCAAGATTGGAAAAAGAGGCTGAAACCGACCAGAATATCATTTTTGCCCAAAGCAACCTTATGAAAGGAAACTACGCTTTAAAAAACTTCGAGGTAGCAGTGCAATATGCTGAAATGGTCATGAAACATCCAAAATTAGAACCTAAAATTATATCAGATGCGCAGATCATTATTGCGAGATCTGCCTTTGAAACAGGTGATTTTTTAAAGGCTCAGGACGCTTTTAAAGTGGTTGAAGAAACGGCAACCGGTGAGTTGAAAGCAGAGGCTGTCTATTATGATGCTTTTTTCAAAAATGAAGAAGGCAATTATAAATTATCAAATGTTTCAGTTCAGAAACTGGCTTCAGAATTATCTCCCTACAGGTATTGGGTAGGTAAAGGGTTGGTAATCATGGCGAAGAACTTTTATGAACTTGAAGATGCCTATCAGGCCACATATATACTTGAGAGTGTGATACAGAAATTTTCTGACTTTGAAGACCTTGTGCAGGAGGCAAGAACAGAATTGAACCGAATAAAGACCCTGGAATCAAAAACCAATTCGTCTGTTATAATTGAAAAAGAATAAGTAAAATCGGAATCAAACAAATGACTAAATACATCTTAATTCTTATCTTTTTAATGATCAGTGGCTCGGTTTTTTCTCAAAAAAAGAAAAAAGAAAGGATCACCACCGAAGAAATCAATGTGGTTAAGCCTTTTTCACCAACTGTTTCTGAAGCGTTTAAGATCAACGCTGAGCCGCAAATCGACAGCATCGATCTTGGAGAGAAAAAGGAGATCTCTTATACGATCAATTCGATCCCTGTGGCATCTACCTTTACCCCTGCAAAAGGCAAGGCAAAGACCCTTAGCAGAGAGCCAAAAGAGAGATTCTATAATAACTATGTCTCCCTGGGATACGGAAATTATAAAACCCCGATTATAGAAATTTTTGCACATGGTAATTCCTCCAATTACAATGATTTCGGAGGTTTTTTTAACTATCATTCTTCAGGAGGTGGTATTGATGGAATTGTATTAAACGATGATTTCAAAGATTTGAATGTTGATCTTTATTACAAGCAATCTGAACGGACATTTGACTGGAAAGTTGAAGGGGAGCTTAAGTATCTTTCCAACAACTGGTATGGCTTGTCTGAAGACATTGCTTATTCTGAAACCGTGATCAATTCCATTGAAGAAAGACAGTCTTATACAGACCTTTCATTGGGTGGTGAAATAGAATTCTTTGATGCATTGATCCATAAAGGAGATGTTTCGATCAGCAGGTTTTCCGATAAATACAAAAGCGGTGAAAATCATCTTCAACTCAATTCTGTGATCGATTTCCCTATAGGGCAAGAGTTAATGTATTCTGAAATCAGTCTTGAACTGTTAAACGGAAAATTCGAAAATGATTTTTTCCAGACTCAGAAATTGAAATATACATATTTCAACATCGGGTTTAGTCCGAACTTTGAGGTTTTACGAGATAATTTAACGCTAAACGCAGGTGCTAAATTTTACTACAGCATCACCAATAATTTTGAAGGGAGTAAATTTTATATCTATCCAAATGTCACAGCTTCATATAACATAAGTGAGGAAGCCTTGATCGCTTATGCCGGCGTAATTGGGGATCTTCAGCAAAACAGTTATAAAAATTTCGTTGATAAAAATCCTTTTGTGTCACCGACCTTATACATTCAAAGGACCAACCAACAGTATAACGCTTATGCAGGAATAAAAGGCCTTTTGAATTCAAAAGTCCGTTTCAATTTAAAAGCAGCCTATATCAATGAAAAAGACAAACCACTGTACAAATTAAACCCGTCGCTTACCGATGGAAGTGTTGAGCTCGATAAGGGATATGAGGCAGCAAATTCCTTTCAGGTAGTTTATGATGATGTGAATACTATTTATTTCAACGGTGAAATAATTTTCGACCTTTTCAAAGAATTCAAGTTTGGGGGCAATCTTGATTTTAATTCCTACAGCCTTAAAAATGAGGATCAGGCCTGGAACTTACCACTTCTGAAAGCAACTCTGCTGGCAAAATATACCAGAAAAAAATGGAGTGCCGGAGCTGATTTATTCTTTTCAACAGACAGAAAGGATGAATTGTCTATCATTCCAGACACGAATACTCGAATCACCAATGCAGCTTACTTTGATATCAATCTCAATGGAGTTTATACGATTGATGATAAATTCGATGTTTTTATCAATGTCAATAACCTGTTAGGAACCAACTACCAGGTCTATACCAATTATAAGGTGCAGGGCCTTCAATTTTTCGGTGGCGTAAAATACAAATTCGATTTTTAGGTATCGCCTTAATGGTACATTTTCTTGTAGTAGTCCTGATAAGCACCTGAAGTAACATGCTCTAACCATTCATCATTGGTTAAATACCAATCGACTGTTCTTTCAAGGCCCTCCTCAAAAGTCACGCTTGGTTTCCAACCCAGTTCCCGATTCAGCTTTCCTGCATCAATCGCATAGCGCCTGTCATGTCCGGCCCGATCCTTAACATAGGTAATCAATTGTTCTGAACTCCCATTGGGGCGGCCTAACTTTTGGTCCATTAATTTGCACAACAGCTTGATGAGATTCAAATTCGTCCATTCATTAAAGCCTCCAATATTATAGGTTTCTAATGTTTTACCTTTGTGAAAAATCTCGTCAATGGCTATGGCGTGATCTTCTACGTAAAGCCAATCCCGCGTATAGTTGCCATCGCCGTAAACGGGCAGCGGTTTAGATTGTTTTATATTATTGATAAACAGGGGTATCAATTTTTCAGGAAACTGATTGGCCCCGTAATTATTTGAGCAATTACTTATTACAAAAGGCAAGCCATAGGTATTACCATATGCTCTAACTATATGATCCGAAGCGGCTTTTGAAGAGGCATAAGGTGATTGGGGGTCGTAAGGAGTGGTTTCCTTAAAAAGTCCTGTTTTACCTAAAGAACCGTAAACCTCATCTGTAGAAACGTGGTAGAATAATTTTCCGTCGAAAAAACCGGCATGAATTTCTTTAAATGCGTTGAGCAGGTTAGCCGTGCCCAAAACATTGGTTTCAATAAAGTCATTCGGATTGGTAATTGATCTATCCACATGGCTTTCAGCTGCCAGATGTATAACGGCATCAAACCTGTATTCTTTGAACAGATTATTTAAAAACTCCGCATCCTTGATATCTCCTTTGATAAACTTATAGTTAGAACTGCCCTCCAGATCACTAACATTTTCAAGGTTGCCGGCATAAGTCAGGGCATCTAGGTTGTATACCTTATAATCAGGATACTTGGTTACAAAAAGTCGCGCAACATGAGACCCTATAAAACCAGCACCTCCGGTAATGAGAATTTTTTTACTCGAATCTGTCATATTATTAAACTATTTAAAATCAATATTGTCAATGATTATTTTTGTTTTAGCTGCCATTGCCATGCAGATGCCAAAGCTTCTTCCAGGCTCAATAAAGCTTTCCAGCCAAGCTCCTTGTTGGCCAGCTCGGTATTGGCGTATGCAGCTGTAATATCACCTTCCCTCCGGTCGACAATCTTGTATTTTACCTCCTTGTGATTTGCCTTCTGAAATGCATTGATTACTTCAAGAACCGAACTTCCCTTTCCGGTCCCCACATTGAAATATTCCATCTTAGACTTGTTCTTCCCTTTCAACAATCTTTGTAAAGCACTTATATGGGCCTTTGCCAGATCCACTACGTGAATATAATCTCTAACTGCAGTCCCGTCCGAAGTCGGATAGTCGTCTCCAAATACTGATAACTCCTCTCTTATACCGGCCGCCGTCTGGGTTACAAAGGGTATTAGATTCTGAGGAACACCCAGGGGAAGCTCTCCAATAAGTGCGCTTTCATGGGCGCCAATAGGATTAAAATACCTAAGAGCTATAGCGGTAAGATTTCCTGCCTTCGTTACATCCTGAATGATTTCCTCTCCAATTTGCTTGGTATTTCCATACGGGGATTCTGCTTTTTTTATCGGGGCATCTTCCGTGATAGGCAACTCATCGGCTTGCCCGTAAACCGTACAGGAAGAACTAAATATTAGGTGAGGTACATTATTCTTGGCCATGCTCTTTAAGAGGTATATCAAAGTCGATATATTATTCTCATAATACTTCAGGGGTTGTTCTACGCTTTCACCTACGGCCTTAGAGGCAGCAAAATGAATTACCCCGTCAATCTTATGTTCTTCAAAAAAAGCGGCAACCTGTTCCTTCTCCTTAAGATCCAACTTTACAAATTCCGGGCGAATTTTGCTAATCTCATAAATTCCATCTAAAACCTCTAATCTCGTATTCGAAAGGTCATCTATAATAATCACTTCAAACCCTTCCTTTTGCAGTTCAACCACAGTATGCGAACCTATAAATCCTAAACCTCCGGTAACAAGTATTTTATTTTTCTTCATATCAATTCTTTCGTACTGTCTGTTAGACCTTGGCTATAGGTTTTCAAACAAAATCCATTACGGTTTTAATGATCAGGTCCTGCTGCTCTTTATCCAATTCTGTGTGCATTGGAAGTGAAATAACTGTTTCTGCCAATGCATTGGTCACTTTAAAATCTTCTTCCTTATAACGATCATCCAGATAAGCCTTTTGTTTGTGTAAAGGAACAGGATAATAAACAGCGTTCGGAATATCCAGGTCCATCAAATGCTGATGAAGGGCATCCCTCTTCCCGTTGGTTATTTTTAAGGTATACTGATGAAAAACATGACAATTACAGGTGTCACATATGTCACCACACTTTTCAGTTACCGGAGTTATGATATTAGGATTGTCTCTGAAACCATTATTGTAATACCTCGCAGCCATTCTTCTTGAGGAACAATAGTCATTCAGATGTGGAAGCTTTAATCTTAATACTGCGGCCTGCAAACTATCCAATCGTGAGTTCACACCCACAACATCGTGATAATATCTTGTATACATCCCATGGTTCACAATTCCCCTGATGACATGGGCCAGATCATCATCATTGGTAAAAATAGCACCGCCATCTCCATAACATCCTAAATTTTTAGAAGGGAAAAAAGATGTAGTACCCAAGGTGCCTATGGTTCCTGCCTTTTTAGTTGATCCGTCAGCAAATGTATAATCAGCACCAATAGCCTGAGCATTATCTTCAATAATATATAAATTATGTTCTTCCGCAATTTTAAGAATTCCTTCCATATTGGCACACTGTCCGAATAAATGTACCGGCACTATGGCTTTTGTCTTTGGGGTAATTGCTTTTTTAACGGACTCAAGGTCAATATTGAAGGTTTTTGGATCAACGTCAACCAAAACGGGTGTCAATTTAAGTAAGGCGATAACCTCAACCGTGGCAGCAAAAGTAAAATCTGCAGTGATTACTTCGTCTCCTTGTTCCAAACCCAGACCCATCATGGCAATCTGCAGGGCATCTGTCCCGTTTGCGCATGGAATAACATGTTTGACCTCTAAATATTCCTCCAGGTCAGATTGAAATTTTTTGACTTCAGGCCCATTAATAAAAGCTGCCGAAGCGACCACCTCATTCATGGCCTGATCGATTTCCGATTGGATTTTCTTATATTGACCCTGCAAGTCAACCATTTGGATTTTCTTCATTTTGGTTCTTTTTAATTTCTATTTCACCTTTTAGCCCGACAAAAATACAAATATTTTGCGCGCTCTTACTCTAAATTTTTAATTTAGCTGACAAATGAAATACTTGTATAATTTTGCCATTTCCCTTCTGGGAATACTACTTAACATACTGGCGGTTTTTGATAAGAAGTTATCCCTTTTCGTAAATGGAAGGAAGCAAACTTTTCCAAGATTGACCTCAGCCATCAAGCCTGATGACAAAACCATATGGATACATTGCGCCTCCTTAGGTGAATTTGAACAGGGCAGGCCACTTATCGAAAAATTACGTCTTATAAGACCGGGATATAAAATAGTGCTTTCATTTTATTCTCCTTCCGGTTTTGAGATTAGAAAAAATTATAAAAATGCAGATGTCGTTGTCTATCTGCCCATAGATACTCCTTCAAACGCAAGAAAATTTATCGAACAGGTTCATCCAGAACTCGCCATTTTTGTAAAATATGAATTTTGGCCCAACATACTGGGTGTATTGAAAGATCATTCCATCGAAACAATACTGGTTTCAGGTATTTTCAGGTCGGACCAACTTTTTTTTAAGCCCTATGGTGGCTGGATGAGAAAATCCCTGGCTTCTTTCTCTCACTTTTTTGTTCAAAATCAAAATTCGAAGGCCCTCTTGGAATCCATTGGCATCAACAATGCATCGGTTAGCGGGGATACCCGTTTTGACAGAGTTGCACAAATTCTCGAACAAAACAATAAACTCGATTTTCTCGATCAGTTTGTCAACAAAAATAAAACGATACTGGTTGCCGGAAGTACCTGGGAAAAAGACGAATCGCATTTGGTGAATTTCATCAATCAAAACCCCGATAATGACGTGCAGTATATCATAGCTCCGCACAACATAATCCCCAGGGAAATCCAGAAGCTCAAAAAAGCGCTTAATTGTAAAACCTCTCTATACTCTGACGGCCATTTTGATAAGGATGCCAAAGTGTTAATAGTAGATACTATTGGTATTTTGACTAAAATCTACAGTTATGCTGACCTCGCTTATATAGGTGGGGGATTTGATAAGGATGGAGTTCACAATGTGCTAGAACCGGCAGTTTTCGGAATCCCATTGGTCATAGGCCCGGTTTACGAAAAATTTGAGGAAGCCAAGGATTTAGTCAAACTTGGAGGCTGTCTGGTAGCTCATCACCAAGAGCAGTTAGATAACTATTTTAAGCAACTGATCCATGAAGGGAATTACAGGCAAAAACTTGGAAATATCACAAAAGCCTATATTCATAAGAACCAAGGTGCCACTGAAATTATTTTGGATTATATTAAGCAACAACTTCCAGATAATTCTTAAATTGTAGCCTTAATAATTATAGAGATGATAAGAGAAAAACTGGAAGAATATTACAGTGTTGTTTTCGAGAAAGAATTGCTTGATGAAATTGCCGAAGTCGGCACGTACAAAAAAGTTCGGGAAAACGAATTGTTGCTAGATATTGGAGATACGTTTCATCATATACCACTTATCTTGACCGGAGCAATTAAAATAAGTCGTGAAACCAAAAAAGGAGATGAAATCGTCCTTTATTTTTTAGAAAGAGGTGATACCTGTACCATTACTTTTGGCAGTGGTATTCAAAGTAATAAAAGCAAGGTAAGGGGAATTGCAGAAAAAGATTCTGAACTCATTTTTATTCCGGTGGAAAAACTCGAGGAATGGATGATAAAGTATGCGTCCTGGAGAAGTTTTGTAATCGACAGCTATGATTTACGTCTTAATGAGATGCTGGAAGCTATAGATACCCTCGCTTTCCTCAAAATGGATGAGAGGTTGTACAAGTACCTTGTTGACAAGGTTCAGATTATGAGGAGTACTGAATTGCATACCACGCATCAGGAAATCGCCATAGACCTCAACACCTCTCGTGTGGTTATTTCCCGTTTGTTGAAACAGCTTGAAAACGAAGGAAGGATCAAATTGTTTAGAAACAAGATTGAAATATTGGATTTTTGATGTGTAACAAATGTTACCTGACTCGGCAGTTAATAATTTATTTTTACCATTAAAGCAGAAAGAATATGGATTTTTTATTACAACCATGGGCATGGTATGTCGCGGGGCCTATCATAGCGCTTTGTATGTTCCTCATGTTTTTCTTCGGAAAGAAATTTGGGGTTTCATCTAATCTCGAAACCGTTTGTGCCATGGGTGGTGCAGGAAAGTTTGTTGATTTTTTTAAGTTTGATTGGAGGAAAAACAAATGGAATCTTGTTTTTGTCATCGGTTTAATTGTTGGAGGGTTTATTGCAGATCAATGGTTAACACCAGATGAAACTGTTGCAATCAGTGCTAAAACTGTTAAAGACCTGGCAGAAATAGGTATTCAGGATGCCGGAAAGACTTATCTGCCGGATGAAATTTTCAGTATTGAGGCCATGCTCTCAGTCAAGGGTTTTTTAATTTTGATCGTTGCCGGAATTTTGGTTGGTTTTGGTTCGAGATACGCCGGAGGTTGCACTTCAGGCCATGGTATTGTAGGATTAAGCAGTTTATCCATAGAATCTTTTATAGCCGTTGGTGGGTTCTTTATTGGAGGACTGATCATGACCTGGCTGATTTTACCTTATATTTTCTAAACAAAACTAAAGATGAAATATATCAAATATTTGCTGGTGGGTATTTTATTCGGAATTACATTAAGTAAAGCTGAAGTGATCTCCTGGTTCAGAATCTATGAAATGTTTAAATTACAGTCATTTCATATGTATGGAGTTATAGGATCTGCTGTCGCAATCGGGGTGGTTTTAATGTACTTGTTCAAAAATGAAACGATTAAAAATTTATGGGGCCAACCTATTGTTGTAGAGCCTAAGAAAAAAGGTATTCCCAGAAATTTGATTGGTGGAATCATATTTGGCCTTGGCTGGGCCCTCGGAGGGTCTTGCCCCGGACCAATGTACATCCTGTTAGGAAAAGGCGTGGTTTCAATACTTGTTGTTCTTTTTGGAGCGCATCTTGGTGCTTTCCTATATCATGCAGTAAAACATAAACTTCCTCATTAATTCAGGGCCTGATCCACTTAACTCCTTAATCCAATCACATACTAAGGGTATTTTCATAAATTTACCCTTCAATTTTTATCGCATTCCATGAATCAACTATTAGATAAATACGGACGCAAAATCACTTATCTTCGCTTAGCGGTAACTGACAGGTGCAATTTACGCTGCCAGTATTGCATGCCTGCGCATGGAATAAACATTGTTGACAGAAAGGAATTGCTGACCTATAAAGAAATGTACAGAATTACAAGGGTCTTAAGCGAACTGGGGGTTGACAAGGTGAGATTGACCGGAGGTGAACCTTTCGTAAGGAAGGATTTCGTTAATTTTCTGGAATCCCTTTCGTTCAATAAAAATCTGAAAGAAATAAATATTACCACAAACGGGGCATTGATCTCCAACCATATTGCAAGTCTTGAAAAAATGAAGATCAATGCTGTAAATCTCAGTATTGACAGCCTTGACAAACAGCGGTTTTTTGAGATCACAAGAAGGGATGTTTTTCCAAAAGTCATGCAAACGTATCAGGATTTGATCAAAAGTAATTTGACTTTAAAACTAAATGTGGTCATCCAATCAGGCATCAATACAGATGAAATCATTGATTTTATAGAATTGACAAAAGGCGATGACGTATCAGTCAGGTTCATAGAAGAAATGCCTTTTAATGGCAAAGGCCAGCGAGAAGTTAAAGAAGTTTGGAACTACAATAAGATTCTGGAAAAAATTAAGGCCCATTATCAGGAGGTGGAATACCTGACTGCAAAAAAGTCGTCAACTTCAAAGAACTTTAAAGTTAAAGATTATAAAGGCTCCTTTGGAATCATTCCGGCATTTACAAGAACTATTTGCAGCGATTGTAATCGAATCAGGATAACGGCTACGGGATTGTTTAAAAATTGTTTGTTCGACGATGGCGTATTCAATATCAAAGATTTTATTAGAAAAGGAGCAAGTGATGATGATTTAAAACAATTATTTATCGCAACCGTACAGCAGAAACCAATCAATGGATTCGTTGCCGAAGCAAACAGAAAATCAAATAAAGTGTCAGAAAGTATGTCCACTATTGGTGGCTAATGAATTTTATGAACGATAAAGGAACATTAATCAGTGTAGAAGATGCCTTGGATATCGTCCTGGGAGAAACCCGTAAATTTGGTATTGAAGAGATTGATTTTAAATTGTCTGACGGAAGAATTTTGAAGGAAGAGATAAAAGCCGATCGCGAAATGCCCCCTTTTGACCGTGTTAGTATGGATGGCATTGCACTGAAATCGACCGTTTTTAAATCGGGAAAACGACACTTTAAAATCGAAAATATTCAGGCGGCCGGAAGTAAACAATTGACCCTTGCTCATGATGAAAATTGCCTTGAGGCCATGACAGGCGCAATGCTTCCCTTAGGTACTGATGCAGTTGTTCCATACGAACAGGTCAGCATAGTGAGTGGAATCGCACATGTCGAAGTGGAAGATATAAGCCATTTTCAAAATGTTCATAAAAAGGGTCTTGATCGCCAAAAAAATGAAGTTCTTATAGCCAAAAACACAAAAATTTCCCCTGCGGAAATCGGTGTGTTGGCTACCGTTGGAAAAGCAGTGGTTAAAGTAGCCGTATTGCCTAAAGTCGCAATTATTTCAACCGGTGATGAACTCGTGGATGTTGACCAGATCCCTGCTCCTTTTCAGATCAGGAAAAGCAATGTTCACACCCTTGATTCTCTTTTAAAAAGGTTTAAACTTAACGCAGATATATTTCATATCAGTGACGATAAAGAACAGCTCAGAAAGAAGATCAGTTCTCTTCTTAAAGCATATGATGTCCTGATGTTCAGTGGAGCCGTGAGTAAAGGTAAATTTGACTATTTGCCTGAAATACTAGATGAATTGGATGTACAAAAGCTTTTTCACAAAGTGCGCCAAAGACCCGGAAAACCTTTCTGGTTTGGAAAAAAAGATGAGACAACCTTTTTTGCCTATCCCGGTAATCCGGTGTCTACTTTTGTAAGTTGTCTCAAGTATTTTGTGCCATGGCTTGCTAAAAGCCTTGAAACGGATTTACAGCATGAAAGTTTTGCCATATTGGCTGAAGATTTTCCTTTTCTGCCTGAACTGACCTATTTCTTACAAGTTAAAATCGTCAATACAGAAGGTAAACTTATGGCCTTTCCGAAAGCCGGAAACGGCTCTGGAGACCTTGCAAATTTAAGTCGGAACGATGGGTTTTTAGAATTACCATCACATAGAACAGAATTTAAAAAAGGAGAGGTTTTCCCATTAATTCAATACAGATATTAAACCCTTTGATTTGAACAAATTTTCACATATCGATAAGGATAACAAGCCCAAAATGGTGAATGTTATTGACAAAAAAATCACCAAAAGGCGTGCTTTGGCTCAGGCGGAAATGTTTTTAGGCAGAGAGGTTGTCAAGCTGTTGGATGGCTCTGAGATCCATACTAAAAAAGGCCCCGTTTTTCAAACAGCAATCATAGCCGGCGTGCAGGCAGTCAAAAAAACTTCTGAATTAATCCCCATGTGCCACCCGCTGCCACTTGACGGAATAGACATCGATATCAAAATTATGAACGAAGAATACATCAATATTCTGTGTAGCGTGGAAATGGAAGGGAAAACCGGAGTTGAAATGGAGGCATTAACCGGTGCAAGTGTAGCAGCTTTAACCGTTTATGATATGTGTAAAGCTATCTCTCAGGATATGATCATCAAGGAAATTTGTGTTATCGAAAAAACAGGTGGAAAGAGCGATATAAAGAAATAAGGTTTTATACTTTTTTATTTAAACCCTTCGTCAAGATGATACTACCTTGTAATCATCATCACCAAAACGCAAAGATGTTATCAGAAATTCATAGAATCATCTTTATTAAGTATTTTAGCAATACAAAAATTCAGCAATAACCTACTTATTAATTGATTCATGAAAAAACATGTAAAACATGCGGCGCTCAACAGACGGAATTCAGGCCAAATGGCTCCATTCGAACTGGCTGTTCTTGGAACAAAATGTTCCATCATCAGAGAACTTGTCAAGGAAGTGTGTTTATCGGTAAATAACCGATTCAAGATTGCCTATGCGGATGCATCGCATAATAAGGAAACTCTGGAGCCAATATTTGACGATTATACATTTCATAATTCCGGGGATCTGGCAAACAACCGGTCCTATCATATGAATCCTTACACGGATAAGATCATGTTCTCAGGTTATGATCTTGTATTTATAAATGGCAATCATTATCCCGGTATTACTCAAATACTGATTTTGGATGAACAAAAGGAAGCGTCGGTTCTAAAAAGAATTGAGCAACTTGACAACATTGCCTTTTTGATCAATTTGAACCACAAATCGAACATCTTTGATTGTCTTAGTCAAAAACACCCAAACATATCCGATCTCAAAAGATATTCCATTAATGATATTGCTCAAATAAGCGCACATATTGCAAAATTGATTGAAGCGAATACAGCTCCTCTTTCGGGGCTGGTCCTGGCAGGAGGTGAAAGCGTCAGAATGGGCACTGACAAGGGACTGTTAGACTATTTTGGTAAATCTCAAAGAGTTTATTCATTGGAAATGCTCGAAAAATTGAATTTGAACGCTTTTTTATCGGTAAGGAAAGAGCAAAAACTTAAACAAGACAAGGTCATTGAAGATAGCTTTATCGGATTGGGTCCCTTTGGAGCTATTTGTTCAGCATTTCAGCACAACCCTAATTCAGCCTGGTTGACATTGGCCACAGATTTACCCTATGTTGACGAGAAACTGGTGCGCCAATTAATGAATCATCGCGATCCCAGTAAAGTGGCGACAGCAATAAAAGGGAAAAACAAGCAATTTCCCGAGCCCCTTATCACGATATGGGAACCAAGGGCTTACCCCATAATGTTACAGTTTTTAACCTTGGGTATTTCATGCCCCAGAAAGGTGTTGATCAATTCAGATGTTAAAATTGTAGAAGTTGATGATGACTTTATTATTAATGTAAATACCCCTGAAGAATTCTCGACAGTAAAAAAAGACATCCACAAATAAAAACTACACATCCAAATGTACGCTGACAAGGAGAAAATGTTTTTACGGCAAACCACTTTAGCCGAAATTGGTATGGCCGGACAAGAAAAACTCCAGAATGGAAAAATCGTAATTATAGGTTGCGGTGGCTTAGGGAGCGCTGCAGCAGTTTATTTGGCTGCAAGTGGCATAGGAAATATTCATCTGGTTGATTATGACAAAATCGACCTCAGTAATTTGCATCGACAGGTTTTTTACCGGCGTGATCAGGTTGGAAAATCCAAGGCTAAAATACTTGCCGATTATATTGAGCAGATAAGCCCTTTCGTAAATATTAGTTACACTGAAGAACCTATTTCCAAATCGAATATAGATCAACGATTAAGCACGTTTTCACTCGTTGTTGACTGTACCGACAGCCTCCCTACCAAGTACCTTTTAAACGATTATTGTGTCCTTAAAAACAAAACACTTGTATACGGTTCTTTATACAAACATGATGGCTATGTAAGTGTTTTTAATCTTAAATCAAAGGGAGCGCACAGTGCACATTTAAGGGATGCCTTTCCTTCTGCTCCCAGAAATCACGTGCCCAACTGCTCTGAGGTTGGTACATTAAACCCTATCGTCGGGATCATAGGATTGATGCAGGCTAATGAAGTCATTAAAATTATAACCGAAACCGGGGAGTCCTTGATCAATAAGATCCTGATCTATAATTCAATGGAAAACTCCCAGTTTATTATGAAACTGCAACCAGGCTTCAGCTTAACTGAGCTTGAAAGCATTTATAATACGAACAGTTATTTTGATGCCAGGTGTCAGGTACAGGATGATTCTTTACTCATAGATGCCGAAGAAATGAAGAAAAGGATACCTGATGACAATATAAGGATCATCTCAGTCATTGAAAACGAAGCAATCCCTCATCCCTTTGCCATTGACCTTAGAATTCCTCTTTCAAAACTTGAACCATCCAAGCTGGAACCTTTTAAAGAAAAGGAAGTCATTGTGATCTGCCAGAAAGGAATTTCAAGTTATACGGCAACACAACAGATAAAAAAAATGTTTCCTGATATAATGGTTTACAGTTTAAAAAATGGTATCGATTATTATTAATTTAGTTAACTCATCCAACAAAAAGAAATAAAAGTCTTTCCCCAATGTCAGTACCTTTAACATTTTATCAAAAGGAAAAAAAACATTTTGAGCAGCAAAGAGATCTGTTGAGAAAAAAAATCCATATTTCCAGTTTATTGCGAATTGGATTATTTCTCCTCGCATTTCCCTCGGCCTATTTTACTTATCAAAATAAAGCCCTATTTACAGGCATTATTGTTTTTTGCCTTGTGGGCTTTGTTCTTCTGGTTCTTAGGCATCAATCACTTGTTATTAAAAGAAGGCTTTCTGAGCAATTGATCGAAATCAACAATGTTGAAATAGAAGTTATAAAAGGCAATTTTGATTCGTTACCTACAGGAACTGAATTTATAGATACAGATCACTTTTACAGCAATGATATAGATCTTTTTGGCAATGGATCCTTTTTTCAATATTTGAACAGAACTGCCACTATCTCGGGAAAGAAAGCCTTGGCTCAGTTGCTTCTGGAGAATAATATAAATCAAATTCAGGCAAGACAGGAGGTTATCAGGGAACTCTCTCTGAAAGTTTCATGGAGACAACGTTTTTTGGCCTTGGCCAACATGGTAAGGGTTGAACTTGATCATCATACGATTATCTCATGGATTCATTCCTACAGGTCATTTCTTCCAGCAATGATGATATATCTTCCCGCGGTTTTCTCTTTTGTATCCCTACTTATTACGTTAATGCTGGTTTTTAATTTGGTTTCATTTTATCTTCTTGTGGGTTGGTTTTTTATTGGGTTATTCATCACCATTCCCTATTTTCAAAGAATCAATCATCTCTACACAGATGCCGGAAAAATAAAAGATACCTTCAAACAGTATCACAGCTTGTTACAAGAAATTGAAGACTTGTCAATTCATTCTTCACTGGCTTTAGAACAGCAACTAAAGATCAGGTCGTCAAAAAAAAAGGCCTCCGTTATTTTTAAAGAGTTTTCAAAAATTCTTGATGCCTTTGATCAAAGAAATAATATGCTTGTCGGTTTACTTGGAAACGGATTCCTGCTGCGGGACATTCGTCAAACATCAAAGATTGATACGTGGGTTGCCACCTATCAGTTTCAGGTGGAAAGCTGGTTCGAAGTGATCGCATATTTTGACGCTCAGATATCCCTGTCAAACTATGCCTATAATCATCCTGATCATCACTATCCTGAAATAATCCAGAATGAAACAGTTATTCTTGCCAAGGCGCTGGGTCATCCCTTACTGGACAGAAAAATTAGGGTAAATAATGACTTTTCGATCAATAAGAAAGATTTTCATATTATCACAGGGGCCAACATGGCTGGAAAAAGCACTTTTCTAAGGACCGTTTCACTGAGTCTGGTCATGGCCAATACAGGTTTGCCGGTTTGTGCAGATAAAATGTATTATTCACCAATCAAATTGATCACGAGCATGAGAACTTCTGATTCCCTGGCCAATGAAAGTTCTTATTTCTATGCAGAAATCATGAGGTTGCGATTCATAGTAGAGCAGATGAAAAATGAAGAATACTTTATTATCCTGGATGAAATTTTAAAAGGAACCAATAGTAAAGATAAAGCCATGGGTTCAAGAAAATTTGTCGAAAGACTTGTTAAATCGGGTTCTACGGGCATCATTGCGACTCATGATCTTAGCCTCTGCGATATAGAAAAGGTCTACCCTCAAATCCATAACCAGTTTTTTGACGCCAAGATAAAAAACGAAGAGCTTTTTTTCGATTATACTTTAAAAGAAGGTATCTGCACCAACATGAATGCCTCATTCCTGCTGAAAAAAATGGAGATCATCTGATTTAAGGATGTGCATTCACCCAAACTTCACCATCCTCAAAAAATTCTTTTTTCCAAATAGGAACAGTCTCTTTCAACGTATCTATTGCATACTGACAGGCCTTGAATGCCGCATCCCTGTGTGCGGATGAAACCGATATGATCACGGGGACCTCACTAACCTCAAGGTTTCCGATTGCATGATGTATTGCAATTTTTTCGATACCAAACAATTCAAGTGCCTTTTCAGCAATAAGATTCATTTCTTTGACTGCCATAGGTTCATAAGATGAAAATTCCAGTGCTTTAACCTCCTTGTTTTCAGTGTTGTTTCTTACGGTACCCACAAAAAGAGCCAAACCACCACAGCTATTGTCCTGAACGAATTGATAACATTCGCCCAGCGATAATCGATCTTCGGTTAATTTTATAAAAATCCTGTTTTCCATAAATGATTTAGCCACCGCTTACTGGTGGAATGATAGCCACTGTGTCTTTATCCGATAATACAAATTCTTCATCCGCATAAGTTTCATTAACAGCAACAGCATAGGTATCCATTGTTGAAAATGAAGGGTATTTTTGTTGAAGAAGTTCTCGAAACTCCTTTACTGTTTTACCCTCTTCCAATTCCACGGATGCCTTGCTTTGTCCTGCCAAATCCTTTGACATCCCGAAAAAAAGTGCATGAATTTTCATAATTCAGTTTTCACAAAAATAACCAATACCCGCTAGAGGAAAAAATTAATAAGCATACTCTTAAAAATTCAGTATCAATGCGTATCTTTAAGTAACTAATGTTACAGCCCAAAACAGGCATTTCATTAAATTTGATAAACGGTACCCGGAACGCCTTTAAAATATCCCTGTACTTTTTCTCAATTGCATTATTAAATAGGAATTCCCATTAATACGAAGCCATTTCGAATATGAAATACGGATTTATTATTGACAACAGAAAGTGTATCGGTTGTCATGCGTGTACAACTGCCTGCAAAAGTGAACACGATGTGCCTATAGGGGTCAACAGGACCTATGTAAAACAAGTCGAAAAAGGAGTTTTTCCCAATACCCGCAGAATTTTCTCAGTGATGAGGTGCAACCATTGCACAGATGCTCCTTGTGTTGAGATTTGCCCGGTTGAGGCCCTGTACACCAGGGAAGATGGTATTGTTGATTTTGACAATAACAGATGTATAGGATGTAAATCATGCATGCAGGCTTGTCCATATGATGCGCTTTATATTGATCCGGATAATAACACCGCTGCCAAATGTAATTATTGTGCCCACAGGGTTGAAGTAGGAAGGGCACCGGCATGCGTGGATGTATGTCCCGAGCATGCGATTATTGCCGGAGACATGGACAATCCGGAAACTGAGATTGCAACTTTGCTTGCCAGGGAACAGGTCATGGTCAGAAAACCTGAAAAAGGAACCAAACCCAATTTATTCTATATTGATGGAGATTATCAGTCTCTTGATCCTGATTCAACAGATAAATCAGGACCCGGCTTGTGGAATTCGCAATCAAGGGGTGTTGGCCACTATGCCAAGGCTGCCGAAAAACTGATGCATTCAAATGACGATATTAACTTGTTGCAAATGAGTATTGACAATGAGATACAGGCTGCCTATCAGAAAAAGGACTCTGAGAATCCAAATTATATAGACGTGCTCAATGGCAAAGCAAGAAGGGTATATGATACCCCGGACAAAGGAATTCTTTGGGGCTGGGAAGTATCGGCCTATGTCACTACAAAAGCGATTGCTGCAGGTGCATTCTTAGTTCCATTGCTCGCCATTGTTTTAGGTTATGAAATTTCAAATACCACTAAATTACTTTCTGTGGGAATCTCTTTGGTGTTTTTAGGGCTCACCGGACTGTTTTTAGTGATGGATCTGGACAGGCCTGATAGATTTTTGAATGTACTGCTTCGGCCACAGTGGAATTCCTGGCTGGTCAAAGGAGGCTATACCATTTCTATTTTTGGCCTTTTAATGACAATTTGGGGGGTTGCAACATTTTTCGAATGGAACATTCCTGAAAACCTACTGCTTGGATTAACCGCTTTCTTTGGAATTGTCCTTGCCATCTACACGGCATTCCTGTTTGCTCAGGCTAAAGGAAGAGATTTTTGGCAAAGCCCAACACTCCCGTTGCACATGCTTGTGCATAGCGTTCTTGCGGGTGCAGCTGTGTTTTCAATCTTAGCAGTTGTATTAGAACCTGAAGGATGGATGGAGAGCTTAGGAACCATTATTAGTATTTCCCTGCTTGTAAATCTGATGACGCTTATTAGTGAGCTCACTATTACGCATCCCACAAAAGCAGCAAAAAAAGTGGTGCATATGATCCTGAAAGAGCAATACAAGGGCTTATTCTGGTTTGGAACCGTGATTGTAGGAAATATTCTACCGTTGATTTTGGTTCAATTTTTTCCAAGTCCTTTAACCCTGGCAGGAGCCGGAATCTTAATTCTCATTGGAATCTACATCACAGAAAAAATATGGGTAGAGGCGCCTCAAAGAATTCCTCTGGCCTAGTGAAACAAAAAAACGAAAGACGTCAACAAAGAGTCTTGAACTTATAAATACATCAATATGGGCTATAAAAAAGCATCCTTTATAGAAAATCTGGCTGAGAAAATTGGCCTTATTCCAGACCTTCACAAAGAAGGTTATCAGGAATTTGATTCTGATATGCGTCATTTTAGTGACGAAAAAGTTGCTGAGATGTATGAAAATTTCCCTCCTCCTGAAAAGTGGAATGACTGGATAGAATTTGATCCCAAGTCTTGGCCCAAAAAGAAGAAAACCAATTATCAGATTGTACCAACCACCTGCTTTAACTGTGAAAGTGCCTGTGGTTTGACTGCTTTTATTGATAAATCAT
Organism: Lutimonas vermicola; assembly: GCF_038433205.1. Lineage (NCBI taxonomy): Bacteria > Pseudomonadati > Bacteroidota > Flavobacteriia > Flavobacteriales > Flavobacteriaceae > Lutimonas > Lutimonas vermicola. The sequence goes on along the minus strand of NZ_JBCDNA010000003.1, from coordinate 390,463 downwards.
CAGGAGAGATCAAAAAGTTTGAGGGCAACCCCTATCATCCGGGGAGTCGCGGCAGAAACTGTGCGAAGGGACCAGCTACCATCAACCAGGTAACCGATCCCGATCGTATTTTGTTTCCGTTGAAACGCAAGGGGAAACGTGGGGATGGAGAATGGGAAAGAATTTCGTGGGATGAAGCCCTTGATACCATTGCCGACAGGATCAGAAAAGCTTTGAAAGAAGACAGACACAATGAAATTGCCTATCACGTTGGAAGACCCGGGCACGAAGGATTTATGAATTGGGTATTGCCGTCATGGGGTATTGACGGACATAATTCACATACAAACATCTGCTCTTCCGGAGCGCGATTTGGCTATAATATATGGTACGGATACGACAGGCCTTCACCAGATCATGCAGAGGCCAAATTTATTTTACTCATCTCGGCACATTTGGAATCCGGGCATTATTTTAATCCTCATGCACAGCGTATTATTGAAGGAAAAATGAAAGGAGCCAAACTGGCCACCATGGACCCAAGGCTATCCAACACGGCTTCTATGAGTGACTATTGGATGCCTTCTTATCCCGGAACAGAAGCTGCAGTGCTTTTGGCCATGGCGCTGATCATATTAGAAGAGAATTTATACAACAGGCCATATCTAGAAAACTGGACCAATTGGCAAGAGTACCTTGAAGCCAAACACCCGGATAAAGAGATAACGTTTGAAAATTATATCGAGGCCATGAAGGAGGAATACAAAGAGTTCACTCCTGAATTTGCTGAAAAAGAATCAGGGGTAAAAGCGGAAATGATCCGTGAGATTGCAGTGAAAATTGGTGAAGCCGGAGAACGGTTTGCCAGTCATAACTGGAGAAGTGCCGGAGCCTCCAACTTAGGCGGTTGGGCCGTGGCTCGTTGTTTACATTTTCTCACTGTGCTAACAGGTGCCGTAGGAGCAAAAGGCGGAACATCTCCAAACTCCTGGAACAAATTCAAACCCGAAGTTCCTAACCCGCCAAAACCTCAGAAAAAATGGAATGAATTGCATTTCCCAAAAGAATATCCATTGGCGTTTTTCGAAATGAGTCAATTGCTGCCTCACTTCCTTAAGGAAGGCAGAGGAAAAATGGATGTTTACTTTTCAAGGGTATTTAATCCTGTCTGGACCTATCCCGACGGATTTACCTGGATGGAAATGTTTATGGATGAAACAAAATTCGGCCTTCATGCTGCCTTAACACCAATATGGAGCGAAACGGCCTTTTTTGCCGACCTTGTATTACCCATGGGTCTGGCGCCTGAACGACACGACATTAATTCATATGCTACACATGGCGGAACCTGGGTAGCCTTCAGGCAACCCGTGTTAAGGGAAGCTGCCCGAAGAAACGGAACCCCTGTTCAATATACCTATGAAGCGAACCCCGGAGAAGTATGGGAAGAAGATGAATTCTGGATCGAGTTGAGCTGGAGGATTGATCCGGACGGAAGCATGGGTATCCGCAAACATTTTGAATCGCCAAAACGACCCGGCGAAAAAATTACCATTGAAGAATACTATCAATATATATTTGAAAGAATCCAGGGTTTACCGGAAGCTGCAAAAAAAGAAGGTCTGTCAGAATTTGAATATATGTCTAAATACGGGGCCTTTGAAATTGAAAAAGGAGAGTCTTACAAAAAGAACGAAAACCTGTTGAGCAAAGAACAGTTGAAGGGATCTGTGGTAGATAAAAAAAACGGCGTCATCAGGAAGAATGGCAAAGATATCGGGGTTATGATCAACGGAGAAGCCATGGTTGGTTTTCCAACCCCGTCAAGGAAAAACGAATTCTATTCTCAAACGATGGTTGACTGGAACTGGCCCGAATATTCAACACCAACCTATATCAAAAGTCATATCCATAATGATGTATTAGACAAATCCAAAGGTGAATACGTGCTGGTTCCGACATTTAGGCTGCCAACCCTTATTCATTCAAGGTCGGGCAATGCCAAATGGCTCGTGGAAATCTCAAATAGAAATCCTATCTGGATGCATCCTGAAGATGCTGCCAAATGGAATTTTAAAACCGGGGACCTGGTTAAAATGAACACGGATATAGGATATTTCATTGATAAAGTGTGGGTCACCCAGTCAATGAAGCCCGGAGTCGTAGCTTGTTCTCATCATATTGGAAGATGGAGAAGAGAACAAGATTCTGATGGAAACCGTTGGGCCACAAACACTGTTGACATTGAAAATACAGCTACAGGACAATGGAAAATGAGTACAAAAAGGGGTATTAAGCCTTTTGAATCAAGCGATAGTGACTCAAAAAGGATATTTTGGAAAGACGGAGGAGTTCATCAAAACATAACTCATGCTGTTCATCCCGACCCGATCAGTGGCATGCACACCTGGCATCAAAGGGTGCGCATCGAAAAACCAGGGCCGGATGACAACTATGGTGATATTTTTGTCGACACCAATAAATCACATGAGGTATATAAAGAATGGTTAGCCATGGCCAGGCCGGCACCAGGTCCGGACGGTCTTCGCAGACCACTATGGTTCAAAAGAGCATTTAAACCTGATGAATCAACGTATTATATAAAAGACGATAAAAACAATCCTGAAAAGTAGAATTAATTTTATATTTGGCCGTAAAAGTTACATTAAAAAAACACAAATGAGAAAAATTGCTTATTTCATGGTTGCGCTGGCCATCGCATCCTGTAAAAACGAGCCAAAAGATTATGTTTCGTTATCTGGAAATATTACTGATAAGAACAGTGATTCTGTAGTCATTAGAAGTAGAAACTATTCCAAAACTATTCCTGTTAATGAGGATGGGTCGTTTAGGGACACTCTTAAGATAGAAACCGGGCAATACACTTTTTATGACGGAGGCGAATCTGCTTCTGTATTTTTGAAAAATGGATTTGACCTTGTCATAACTCTGGATACTAAAATGTTTGATGAAACGGTTAAATTCTCGGGAAATGGTGCTGAGCACAGTAATTTCCTAGCCCAAAAATCTTTGTTACAAGAACGTTTACTTGACCTTGATGAGCTTATGGCTTTAGATTCTGTTGCTCGTGAAGAAAAATTTATGTCAATAAAGGATGAGCTGACTAGCTTTTATAATTCAGACCAGAGCATTGATACATCGGTTGTGAACAGCAGTTTAAAAAGCATAGATCCTATGCTTAATTCTTACAGAAGGTATATCAATGCAGATTTGGCAATGAAAAGAGACCTCCCTAAAGGGACACCCTCTCCTTTGTTTATCGATTATGAAAATATTACTGGTGAGAAAACTTCCCTTTCTGATCTTAAAGGAAAATACGTATATATTGATGTTTGGGCTACTTGGTGCGGACCGTGTAAGGCTGAAATTCCTTCCTTGAAAAAGATTGAAAAACAATACCACGGCAAAAATATTGCCTTTGTGAGTATGTCCATAGACGATGACAGATCACATGGTGGATCATGGGAAAAAGCCAATGAAGACTGGAAAAAAATGGTTGCAGAAAAAGAACTGGGAGGTATACAAATTTTTGCACCTAAGGGATGGAAATCAGAATTTGTTCAAGACTATCGAATCAATGGAATTCCGCGGTTTATTCTTGTTGATCCGGAAGGCAACATCGTGAGTGCAAGTGCACCAAGGCCTTCAAGTGAAGCACTGATCAAATTATTTGAAGAAGAAAATATATAACCATAAATTATAGGCTTGACCTTATTGTCAAGGTCTTTTGGTACAGGGATCACCAAATGATTCACGATTTTAAATTCCTGGCCGAGAAACTGTTAAGTTTTTTGGTGGAATTGCGACTATAATAAACCTAAAATTGCACACGATGCTGCAAAGATTTTTTCCTTTTTTAGTATGGTTGCCCTTGGCAAAAAAGTCTTGGAAGGATGATTTAATTGCAGGGTTGACAGGAACAATAATTGTGATACCGCAGGCCGTGGCTTTCGCAATTATTGCAGGCTTACCACCGGTATATGGTTTTTATACAGCGATGATTACCCCTGTTATCGCAGCTCTATTTGGTTCTTCCTATCATTTGATTTCAGGGCCTACCACGGCAATTTCAATTGTTGTTTTTGCCACGGTGAGCGAAATGGCAGATGCCACTACAGATATTGAAAACTATGTTGCGCTTACTCTTGTATTAACAGCTATGGCAGGTCTTATCCAATTTGCCATGGGCCTCGCCAGAATGGGTAAACTGGTCAATTTTGTTTCGCATTCGGTGATTATTGGTTTTACTGCAGGAGCAGGCGTGTTGATTGCCTTTAAACAACTTCAGCATGTATTTGGATTAGAAGTTCCCAGAGGGAGTTCATTCTATACGATTTTAAAAACAATTATTTTAAACATTGATCAAACGAATTGGTATGTTTTTGGTGTAGCCATAGGAACCATGCTGATTGCTATTCTCGTTAAAAAATTTATAAAACCTCTTTCGAGGTTTTATATGCTTATCGCTATGGTTCTTGGTAGTGTTCTTGCCTACTTTTTAGGCGGCGAAGCAAATGGTATAGAAAATGTAGGTGAGATTCCATCGAGTTTACCTCCTTTTCGCATTCCTGCTTTTTCAATAACAAACATTCAGGAATTAAGTACAGGAGCCCTTACCCTGGCATTGCTCGGACTGATTGAAGCTGTTGCCATCGCCAGGTCTATTGCCCTGTCTTCTCATCAAAGGATAGACGGAAACCAGGAATTCAAAGGACAGGGATTGTCTAATATCGTCGCCAGTTTTTTTTCAAGCTATATGGGATCCGGATCTTTTACAAGATCAGGAGTCAATTATCAGGCCGGAGCCAAAACCCCAATGTCTGCGATCTTTGCCGCTATTTTTTTGATGGTTGTTTTGTTGTTGTTCTCACAGTATGCTTCATTTCTGCCTAAATCGGCCATGGGAGGGATTATCCTGCTCGTGGGTTATAACCTTATTGACTTTCATCATATCCAACAGGTGTTCAAAAGCAGTGGAAGAGAACTAATCGTTTTGGGAACCACCCTTTTTGGGGCATTGTTTTTTGAACTCGAAACAGCTTTGTTCTCGGGGATAGGACTTTCTTTATTCTTTTATTTGGAAAAAACGGCAAAACCAAATATTGCCGTTCTTGGAACTACCAAGGTACATCGCTTTATCAATGTCATTAGAAACCCTGATGTCAAGGAATGCCCGCAGCTTAAAATCGTAAGGATAGATGGTTCAATTTATTTTGGAGCACTAGAGGTCGTTTCGGAGTTCTTTGCGAATCTCTATGAAAGAGGAGAAGTAAAACACGTATTAATCGTCGCCAAAGGAATTAATTTTATTGATCTTGCCGGAGCTACATGGCTTGCTTATGAGGCAAAAAAATGGCAGCAAAGAGGTGGTGGAATTTATTTCAGCGGACTAAAAATCGTAAGTCAGCAAATCCTGAAAAAAGGAGGGTTCAGAGAAGAAATCGGGGTAGAAAACTTTTATGTGGATAAAGCAACGGCTATTCATGCTATCTTCGATAAGCTGGATAAAAAGATTTGTGAGAATTGTAAAGTTCGTATCTTTCACGAATGCTAAAACTCCTTTTTTTATCTTATAAAAAAGTAATTAACTCATGTATTTACAGTAGTTTATGCATTTAAAACAGCATATTCCTATTTTACAATGGCTGCCAAATTATAAGAAGGCCTGGCTAAAAAATGATCTTTTTGCTGGTTTGACGATTGGCGTCATCCTGATTCCCCAGGGAATTGCCTATGCGATTATCGCGGGCCTTCCTCCTATTTATGGACTCTATACCGCTATGATCCCTCAAATAGTCTATGCTATTTTGGGAACTTCAAGGCAACTCTCTGTTGGACCTGCGGCCATGGATTCATTGATCGTAGCTTCGGGAATTAGCGTTCTTGCAGCCACAGGATCGGAACACTTTATAGTCTTAGCCATACTGCTTGCTTTTATGGTAGGGTTTTTTCAACTTCTGTTTGGCCTTTTTCATCTTGGTTTTTTAGTTAACTTTTTATCCAAACCGGTCATTAGTGGTTTTACTTCAGGCTCGGCTGTTATCATTGCTGTAAACCAATTGGGTAATCTTTTTGGCATACAAGTAGATCGGAGTAACCAAATGCACATTTTACTCATAGACATTATTCACAAATTTTCTGAAATTCACTGGCCGACTGCCCTTATCGGACTCGCAGGTATAATAATGCTTTTGGCCTTCAAAAACATCAATAAAAAAATTCCTGCTGCCCTGCTGGTTGTCGTCCTTGGAATTCTTATCGTTTACGCATTCAAATTGGATCAGGCAGGGATTATGATTCTGGGAGAAATTCCCAGAGGGTTGCCCAAATTCATCATTCCATCATTTGATATGGCCTTGATGGAGGAACTTTCAGGGCTGGCATTGACCCTGGGCCTCATTGGATTTATGGAAGCCATTTCAATTGCTAAATCAGTAGAGGTAAAACACAACAGTTATCAGGTAAATGCCAATAAAGAATTAATTGCCCTTGGTTTTGGAAATATGGTTGGATCCTTCTTTCAAACCTATCCTGCCACGGCAGGCTTTGCAAGAACAGCAGTAAATGACCAATCGGGAGCAAAGACTCCGCTCTCATCTCTGATAGCAGCATTAATTATCGCTTTGTCTTTATTATTCCTTACCCCAACTTTTTTCTTTTTACCAAAAGCAATCCTTGCCGCCATTATTATAGTTGCTGCGTTCGGGCTATTGGATTTTTCCATGCCGAAAAACCTATTGAGTTATAACCGAAGGGATTTGATTATTCTGAACACTACTTTGTTGATTACAATTTTTGTAGGAATTAAGGAGGGCATCCTTTTTGGTATTGTACTCTCTTTGGCTATGCTGATTTACAAATCAACCAAACCCCATATGGCTGTTCTTGGCAATGTACCGGGAACCCATTTCTACAGAAACATAAATCGATTTGACGATGTAATCATTGAGGAAGAAATCCTGATTGTGAGATTTGATGCCCAATTATATTTTGCAAATACCCAATACTTCAAGGATAAGCTTAAAGAATTTTCGCTGGAAAAAGGTCCGTCGCTCAAATTGCTTATTATCGATGCTGAAAGCTTAAATGCTTTAGACAGCAGTGCCGTTTATGCCCTTGAAGAAGTCCACGACTATTTTTCTTCAAGAGATATTACGTTGGCTTTCGCAGGCCTGAAAGGCCCCGTAAGAGATGCCCTGGTGAAATCAAAACTCATGAAAAAAATTCGGTACGATCATTGCTTTATGAGTATACAAGAAGCTGTCGATTGCTACAAAGAAAACTGCTTTGAGCTACCGAAACCTTATAGTTATCAGGAGTATACGAAACAATCTAATCGTTAAAAAAGTGGAAGATTATGGTAACAAGTGTTACATATGATAATTCATCTTTCCTTAACTTTGAGTAAATTTAAAATAAAAAACAATGAAAGTAGAACAATTATTCACAGGATGCCTGGCTGAAATGGCTTATTATATTGAGTCAAATGGAGAAGCTGCTGTTATTGATCCTCTTCGTGAGACCGAACCGTATTTAAGAATGGCGGAAGCCGATAATGCTAAAATAAAATATGTTTTCCTAACGCATTTTCATGCAGATTTTGTTTCCGGACAATATGACTTAGCGCAAAAAACCGGGGCTAAAATCATTTTTGGGCCAAACGCATCTGCTGAATATGACATTTATAATGGAAAAGATGGAGAAGAATTCCCCCTTGGTGAAGGTAAAATAACGTTGCTGCATACTCCGGGTCATACAATGGAATCATCCTCCTATTTAATTACCGATGATGAGGGAAATACACCTTATGTATGCACAGGTGACTGTTTATTTATAGGTGATGTTGGAAGACCTGATTTAGCTGTAAAACAAGGTAAATTAACAGAAAAAGACTTAGCAGGACACTTGTATGATTCCCTTCGAAATAAAATTATGACACTTCCTGATGATATCATTGTATATCCTAATCATGGAGCAGGTTCTGCCTGTGGAAAAAACATGAGTAGCGAAACGTTTGATACCCTGGGAAATCAAAAGAAAACGAATTATGCACTTCGTGCGGATATGACAAAGGAGGAATTTATTGTGGAAGTCACTACTGGTTTAAAGCCACCACCTCAATATTTCCCAAATAATGTTAGAATGAATAAAACTATCAATACGAGTATTGAAGACATTTTACATAAAGGAACAACCCCTCTGGATGCTGCAACTTTCAAAGAAATGAGTGAACAAAAAGATATTCTTGTTGTTGATACGCGCAGTAAAGAATTATATGCCGAAGAAGGAACTGTTCCCGGAGCCTGGTATATTGGTATTGACGGTAATTTTGCTCCCTGGGTTGGAGCACTCATAAAAGACATCAATCAAAAAATCATTTTTATTGCCGACAGTGAGAACAGGGTAAACGAAATTGTAACACGATTCTCAAGAGTTGGGTACGATAACACATTAGGTTATTTAGAAGGTGGAATAGCAAATTGGAAAAGCCATGGTTTTGAAGTGGATACGATTGGCTCAATATCAGCGCATTTATTCGCTGAGAAATTGACTAAAGGCGAAATGGAAAAACCTGTTGATGTACGAAAAGAATCAGAGTATTTATCGGAACATGTTGTTGGGGTAGAAAATTTCCCCCTCGATTTTATTCATGAGAATTTCTCTGAGATAAATCCTGATAAAGAATATTTTCTGCACTGTGCCAGTGGATATCGTTCTCTGATTGCTGCATCTATATTCAAGGCTAATGGCGTAAAAAAAGTAACAGATGTCAGGGGTGGATTTAAGGATCTCAAGGAAACAGAGGTTCCGATGACAGATTATGTTTGTCCCACAACACTATTATAATTTAGATTAGACAAATCATAAAGGGGGCGCAAGCTCCCTTTTTTTATGTAATTTTACGTAAAATACCTTAAACTAAGTAAAGATGAATACTCAAAACAAAAGCATTTTACTGATTGTGATGTTATGGATAAGCCTGGTATCATGTGATCAGAAAAAAAATGACAAATCCTCAGATCAGGATTCAGCTTCTGCAATTAGCCTGATTGCCCCTGCAGACTTAAACAAAGCCAATAAGGATATTCTTTTAATCGACGTGCGAACGCCTAAGGAATATGCTTCAGGCCATATTGAAAATTCGGTGAATATTGATTTCAGAGCAGGAAACTTTAAAGAGCTTTTAGGGGAACTTGACACAAATCAAGAGGTGTATGTTTATTGCAAAATGGGAGGAAGAAGTGGCAGTGCGGCCAAAATAATGGAAGAAATGGGTTTTAAAAAAATCTATGACCTTAAAGGAGGCATTATGGAATGGGAAAAGGAAGGCTTTAAAAAAGTTAACTAAAACATCGAAGTATGAATCAGTTGATGTTTTTTCTTCTTTTTTCAATGCTTTTGGCCTCATGCAACACATCCTTGTCTGATAAAGAAACTCAAGCCTATAAGGAAAAAGGAGGCATCATCTCAAAAAGCACAGGGGCAGAATTGTCCGGAACTCTTACAAACAAAATGAAATCCGGAGGACTTGTTGAAGCGGTTGAATTTTGTAATACTGCAGCACTTCCCCTGACCCAAAAAATGGCAGATAGTTTTGGCATTGAGATAAAAAGAACCTCTCTAAAAACAAGAAATCCTTTGAATAAGCCTTCTGAAAATGAAGAAATCATTCTCAGGGAATTTGAAGCAAATATAGAAAAAGGAATTCCCCTTGAGCCCATTGTAAGACTTGACCAACACGGAAATCCAAACTATTATGCTCCTGTTTTAGTTGAGAAAAAGTGTTTAATCTGTCATGGGACGCTTGATCAGGAACTTTCCAGAGCTGCAGATTCAATCATCAAATCTCATTACCCAAATGACCTCGCCACAGGTTTTAAAGAAGGAGACCTTAGGGGTATATGGAGCATTGCCTTTTCAAAACCCTAATCCTGATCCAAGGGTTTTATCGCTGTCCTAATCTTTTGAAACCTGCTCCATCAAACCTTTTTACTATTGAAAGCATGGCTCTAACAGGCTTATATATAAATAATTCTTCGGCTTAGGCTGCAGTTTAAAATTTAAGATTAACCCCTAACAAAAAATTCAATTCGGCCTGAGGATAGTATCCGGCCCCGGTAATTGTAGTGATTTGATCAGGATCACTCCATGTGTCATCATAGGTATAGAAGTATCCGTTTGATACGTATTTGACGTTTAGAAGATTATTGACCAAACCACTGAAGACAATCGATTTTAATGCCTTATTCATTGTAATCTCATAGCTTACATGAAGGTCATTCACAAAATATGCCTCCAGTTTAGAAGCCTCCAATTTAATATTACTCATATATTGCTCGCCAACGTATTTAGAAAGTAAACTGATTTTCATATTTGCCAATGGTTCAAAAACGATATTGCTTCCGGCAATAAAACCCGGGGAAAATGAAAGATCGGTATTTCCAAAATTGGTCAATTTGCCATCAAATTCATAATACTTATCAATATTTTTGTTTGTGCTGAATGCCAGATTTGGTTGCCAGGAAAACTTTTCACCGAATCTTATGGCTGCATCAATCTCAAGGCCTAATCGATAGCTCTTCCCAATATTATCGGCAATGGGGTTTCCCACATTATCTATGTTCCCGGTTAAAACAAGTTGATCGACATAATTCATATAGTACAGATTCGTCTTTAACCTAAAATTACCGGTGTTATAATTCCAGCCCAATTCAAAATCATCCAAGGATTCTGGCTTGACCTTGTTATTGGCTAAATAATCAGCTCGTTTGGGCTCTTTATGACCTTTGGCATAAGATAGGTAAAAGCTGCTTTTATCAAGAAAATAAGTCAGGCCAAATTTTGGATTAAAAAAATTATTTTTATCCTTAAGCTCAATATTTACAGGTCCTTCATCGATCCCCTCTACTTCGTAATTTACAAATCTGTATTGCATATCAGCAAACAAGCTCCATTGTTCATTCAATGCATAATCGGCCTTGAGGTAAAGATTAAAATCAGTTTTTTTTCCGGTATTATCGTAAAAGCGGTCATCAATCATTTCACTACCGTATTTTGCCCATTTCACTTCTCCAAAATGATCACCATCATATTGATTAAAAGCACCTCCGACAATCATATTTATTTTGTCAAAGCTCTTAAGAACCGAAAAGGTTGTTCCGTAAAAGTCATTATCCAGCCATTTCCTTTGCACCAAATCGGTTGAATTGATCTCTTCTCCGCCAACTGTAATGGGATCATAACCATAGATAGAAAAATCGGCATCATTTTCATACTGCTCATAAAAACCTCTTCCATAGGTATAGTGAAAGGCCAGGTTACCTGTCCATTCATTACCAAAGTCATGATTGATATGCAATTGGTAATGATCCTGCTTATAATCATCTACCTGATTCTCATAATATCCTGTTAAAGCACCATTCTCGTCATAGATCTCCCCGGCAGGATTGTATTTTCTGCTCGTGTTAAGTGTCTCCTTGTCAATTCCATACCAGGCTTGGTAGGTAATTTCATGACCTCCAAAAGCAATTGCCTTGATCAAGGTTTTTTCACTAAAGATACTTGCCGAAAGGTAAACGGATCTAAGATCCGCAGAAGCCCTGTCAATATAACCATCTGATTGAATCGTTGAGACCCTTCCGGTAAACTCAGATTTAAACTTTTGATCTCCCCCAAGGATTCCCGAACCGAACTGAATGTTTGCTTTTAAAGTGTTGAATGACCCTCCTGAAAATCCAACTTCGGCAAAAGCGTCTTCTTGAATACCATTTGTAGAGAGACTCAAACTCGCTCCAAAGGCACCTGCCCCATTGGTAGAGGACCCTACCCCTCTTTGCAATTGCATGCTCTGGGTAGAACTGGCAAAATCAGGCAGGTTCACCCAAAATACCCCATGAGATTCACTGTCGTTTAATGGAATCCCATTAATTGTTACATTGACCCTTGTCGCATCACTACCTCGAACTCTTATGCCGGTATAGCCTATTCCGTTGCCCGCATCAGATGTAGACACTACATTTGGTAAAAAATTCAGGAGTACAGGAATGTCCTGCCCAAGATTCCTGGATTCAATTTCCTCTTTTGTGACATTGCTCCTGACAAAAGGGGCCTTTTCATCCACCCTTGTAGCCTTGACCAGTACCTCATCAAGATTTATGGTGTCCTTTAAAATACTTTTTTCCTGTGCATATGACCCCATAGAAGCGCACATGATGAAAATAACAACAAGTTGTTTCATTTTTAATTCCCAAATGGGATATTTTAGTTTGCAAAATTCGAATTAAAGAGGTGAAATTCGAATGGATATACTCAGATTCTCAGTTTTGTTGAAAATCTTGTCCCTAAACAGCATTATCTGTTCCAGGTTCAACGGGTTTAATCTCAGCCTATATTGGGCACCCCTTATAAGATCAATGCAAATGTAACCAACATTTGTCAATTAAAAAATCATATTGAACAAATTAGTCAAATTTGGGCTTTTGTCGCAGAGCCTTCCTTTTTCCATGCCTTTTTTTGGCTTCCAGCCTTCTTGCTTTTTCTGATTTGCTAACCTTGGTAGGAACCCTTGTTTTAGATAATTTAAGGGCATTTCTGAGTATTGACAACAAGCGATCTGTTACAATCTGTTTGTTGGTATGCTGACTTCTGCTCTCGTCACATGTCAATATAATTTGATTTTTCCTGTTCAGTCTTCCTGTAAGTTTTTTCAATAGCCTCATCCTTTCCTCGTCAGAAATAGCTTGAGAGTTTTCTATATCAAAAATAATAACCGCTTTTGAGGAAACTTTATTCGCGTGCTGCCCTCCGGGACCTCCTGACCTTGTAAAGGTGAATGTCACTTCATTCAAAAGCTTTTCAATATCCATAGTAGTGCAAATAAGACCTAAATCTGTAATGAAAATTTATAACTGACTGGAGTAACTGTCCAAATCATTTCTGTTTTTTAAGATGGCATCAATGGCCTTGATGGCCACCGACATCCTGTTTTTGATATCTCCGTTTAATTTAACATAGGGGCGATTATAGCTTATCAAAGCGTTTTCAAATGCATCATACATCTCCCTTCTTTGATCAGGGCGATCGCGCAGATCATCTGCTTCCCATGGGGTGTCAATATTGGTCAACAAATAAAGGTCATACTGATTCTTAAGGGCGTATTTATCCAGGTTCGGGTGTACGAACCCACCGTAATATTCTTCAGAATATACTTTGGTTTCCAGCAAATCAGTATCACAAATCAGAATCTTATCTGCTTTTAAAGCGAGCTTATTCTCCAAGGCTATCTGACCCTTGGCAATGGGGATAAGATCGTCATCTTCACAGGTCTTTCTTTCGTTGTTCCATTTCTCCTGTAAATATTCCCGGGCATATTCCGGAACCCACACGGTGTTGTAATGCTTGGCCAGCAACTCCGACATGGTTGTTTTACCCGTTGATTCAGGTCCAAATAATACAATCTTAACCAAATTTACCGGTAACTGTTCAAGTGCTTTTTCCATGCTATATATCCGTAAATCGCAATAAATGTAAATCCTAAATACTGAAAACTGGTAAAGGCCAGGCCTTTATAAAGGTAGAGGGGTACTGATATAATATCCCCTAAAATCCAATAAATCCAATTCTCAATTTTTCTTTTGGCCATCAACCACATTCCCACAAAGAAAATAGCAGTTGTTATTGTGTCAACATAGGCTGTCCAGTTGTTCCATTTATCGCTGTAATAATATACGATAAAAACAAAAACTATTGTGACGAGAAAAATAAATACCGATTGCTTTTTCTCCAGATCGTTGGTTCGGCTAATAGGGGTTACATGAGTTGCGTCTATTTTTCTTGTCCAAATGTACCAGCCATAAACACTCATAATAAAATAATAGGCATTGATCATCATATCGCCCAGTAGCCCCCAGTTATAGAGTAAATAGACAAAAATAGAAGTGCTGATCATACCGGTTGGAAAAACAAAAATCTTGTTTTGCTTTGAATACCAAACAGAAAGAAACCCAAAAATCACGGCAACGATCTCCAGAATAATATCCAGCGTTTGGTAATCCCGATACTGTTCAAACAGGTAATCAATAATCTGGTGCATGATGACTTCTGTCGTCGGTGACGATTTTTAAAATAAAAACACAGTTCCTTTCATTCAGAAGCGAACTGTGAATATTTGAATTAACAAAAGCCATGACTTCTTGATAAGGCCCGAAAATTTGAGTGCTCAAACCATTTTCTTCCACATGAAAGGAAGAGTCCCTCAACGTTTTGATAAATTCTATAACGGGCTGTTCAAAATTCTCATGTAATGGATACATGGATATATCAATAGATATGTTCATTTTTCATGAATTTAGTGAGGAAATCTATGTTTTCTTCAAAGGCAGTTCCAATGACCACAAGATCCGCCCCGTTCTTATAGGCTTCGAGTAGTTCTTCCTTTGACCTGATTCCGCCTCCAACGATTAACGGAACATCTATGTTATTTCTTACTGATCTGATCACAGAAGTACTTACCGGTGTTGTAGCACCGCTCCCTGCTTCTAAATAAATCAACTTATTCCCCATATACATTCCGGCGATAGCAGTTTGTGTGATTTTTTCAATATCATTTGAGGCCATGGGGTTTGTCTCGCTCACTTTTTGCACAGCGGTTTCCTTCCCCCCGTCAATCAGGATATATCCGGTAGGAATCACCTCCAATGCAGTTTTTTGAATATAAGGAACGGCCTTGACTTGCTGATTGATTAAATACTCAGGATTTCTTCCCGAAATCAGGGATAAAAACAAGATGGCATCAGCGTGAGCTGTTATCTGCTGATAATGCCCGGGAAACAAAACAACAGGGAGGGTGGTCAGGTTTCTCAGTTTCAATACCAAGCTGTTTGTTGCTTCATCCTCAACACTGCTTCCTCCCACAAAAATAAAATCGACAATGGAATCATTAATCTTGCCAAGCGTTTCAAGCAGAGCATCATCATCCACCTTGTCTGGATCCAATAAAATAGCAAGAAGCTTGCTGCCTTCATTCATCGCCGATAAAAAATGCTCATAAATCATACTTGCGCTGACTTCGTTTCACTGCTCACATATATAATGCTTCTTGAACTAATTCAAAAAAGCCTGGTTATCTATAGCATAAACCAGTGTAAATCCTTCTTTTAAAAACTCAAACCTTATTTCATAGTCCTTTTTCCAGGTGTCAAATATAACGCTTCCTGATGACCTGCCTTCAGCAAACAAAAAAGGTTTAATCCCAATGTGGTCATGAAAACTTAATCCCCCATAAGGATAGGTTTTGTACATAGACTCCTTTGCCCCCCAAATGACTGTCAATTGCTTAACCAGATCTTCATCAGACAGCGAATCCACCTGGGTATTCACAAATCTGTGTTGAATTGTAATAATTTTTTCCCTGTTCTTTTCGACATCAATTCCCGCATCATAATCACTGATCAAAACTGCTACAAATTCAAAGGAATGCGTAATGGAAACATGTTTTTCGTTATTCAAAAAAGGTTTTCCATATTCGTTGTAATAAAGATCTTTATCTTGATAACCAGCATGTTTCAGTAATTGCCTTACACTTAAAAACCCTTTTTGATGCAGCAGAGATTTCATTCCTTCCAGCCTGGACCTGCTGTTTTCGGTCAATATCAAACCGCGGCTCAATTCGTCAAAAGATTCTTCGATTTTCCATACAAAGATCTTGGTTCCCCCTTCAGAATTAATGGTTTTATAAATAGGCATACAATTTTAAATAGGTATTTTGTATTTTTGCAAACTCTAAACAAATATAAAAATTATGAGTTCAGAAACATCTACTTACGTAAAATATAAGGTTAAAGACATTAACCTTGCCCAATGGGGAAGAAAAGAGATTCATTTGGCTGAAGCTGAAATGCCGGGTTTAATGAGTCTTCGTGAAGAATATAAAGACGAGCAACCTTTAAAAGGTGCGCGAATTGCTGGTTGTTTACACATGACCATTCAAACTGCGGTTTTAATTGAAACCCTTGTTGCCTTGGGAGCCGAAGTAACCTGGAGTTCCTGTAATATTTTCTCAACACAAGATCAGGCTGCAGCTGCCATAGCAGAAACCGGGGTGTCTGTTTATGCCTGGAAAGGCCTTACAGAAGAAGAGTTTGACTGGTGTATTGAACAAACGCTCTTCTTTGGTGAAGACAAAAAACCATTGAATATGATTCTTGATGACGGAGGAGACCTAACGAATATGGTACTTGATAGATATCCTGAGTTAGTTAAAGGGATCAAGGGACTTTCTGAAGAAACTACTACCGGCGTACATCGATTATATGAAAGAATGAAAGAAGGCACTTTACCCATGCCTGCGATCAATGTAAATGATTCGGTTACCAAATCAAAATTTGATAATAAATACGGTTGCAGGGAAAGCGCCGTTGATGCAATCCGCAGAGCCACAGATACGATGATGGCAGGAAAAGTTGTTGTGGTCGCAGGATATGGTGATGTTGGAAAAGGGACAGCAGCCTCTTTTAAAGGAACAGGTGCTAGAGTAATTGTGACCGAAATAGATCCAATTTGTGCATTACAGGCAGCAATGGAAGGCTTTGAAGTTAAAAAAATGGACAATGTTATTGGCAAAGCAGACATCGTTATCACTACAACCGGAAACAAAGATATTGTTCAGGAACGTCATTTCAGGGCGTTGAAAGACAAAGCCATTGTTTGTAACATCGGGCATTTCGACAATGAAATTGATATGGCCTGGTTAAATGCAAATTACGGTGATACAAAAATCGAGATCAAGCCTCAGGTGGACCAATACAATATTGATGGTAAGGAAATTATTCTTCTGGCTGAAGGAAGGCTTGTAAATCTTGGTTGTGCCACTGGCCACCCTAGTTTTGTAATGAGTAACTCATTTACCAATCAGACCCTTGCACAGATCGAGCTTTGGAAGAACTCAGCTAATTATGAGAACAAGGTATATATGCTTCCTAAGCATTTGGATGAAAAGGTGGCAAGGCTTCATTTGGAAAAAATTGGAGTTGAGCTGGAAGAACTTCGTCCTGAACAAGCTGATTATATTGGCGTGAAAGTTGAAGGCCCTTTTAAACCTGATTATTACAGGTATTAATATAGTATAAGACTAAATAAATAGAACTTCCGGTCTATAACTTGGAAGTTTTATTTATTTTTAACCCTAAGTATAGTTAAGTCATTGCCTTATGAAAAACATTCTAGTTCCGGTTGGAAGCAATATTAATGCCCTGAACACTTTACAATACGCAATTGATTTTGCTCAAGCTGTTGGTGCCAAAATTTATTTGGTTCACGTTTATAGTAGCCCCAAGATAAGTGGCGGCCTGTTGAATGTTGACCAGATTATGGAACGGGATAGTAAAGAGACCTTAAAAGAACATTTGAACAATGTAGACAGAAAGGATGTAAAGATCATCACAAGTACCTTAAAAGGATATTCGGTGATTGATACTTTGAAGCAATTGAATAAACTTTTGAATATTGACCTTATTATTGCATCCACCAAGAACGATGGAGCGGATGATACTGTCTTTCTGGGGAAAATCACGGGAAGTATCATAAAAGACACCAAAGTACCTGTTTTAATCATTCCTGCACAGGTCAAATTCAAACCTGTTAAAAAGATATTGATGACCATTAAATCAGGCTCAATAAAATCAGTAGAGACTTTGGATCTTCTTGTGAAAATTCAACAAACTTTTAATTCAAACATTAATTTGCTACAGGTAAAAACGCCTAAGTTAGATGCAAAGGACCTTGAATTAAATGATAAGTTGAAAAGCCTTATTGATACTCATATCCCCACAACCAATGCAACTGTTTATCAAGGAGTTCTTCAATTCCTGAATGTAGAGAAGCCTGACATGCTATGCGTGATTCGACGAAGAAGGGGTTTCTTTAAAAAACTATGGGAAGACGACAGGGTCAAAAAAATTGACTTCAACAGTAATATTCCCTTGCTTGTTTTAAAAGGAATGTCGTAATTTGCTTCCTCAAAATTATGGGGCTATAGCTCAGTTGGCTAGAGTGCTTGACTGGCAGTCAAATACATCTACTTTAACAACAACATCAAATTCCATATATATCACGGGTTTCAAGAGATTTATCAAATTATATTTTTTTTGGTGGTGGGGTATGGTGGTGCGTATTTAAGTAATTTTTTAATTTATAATTGATACCAAGAAAGAGGCACCGACACCTAGTCTTGTATGTACTATTAACACACTCTTCACTCCAACCCAAAATATAGAGTAATGCAAGGAGTAACTAAACTCTACTTGTCAATGTTAATAGACTTTGCTTTTCGATATTAACATATTTTAGATGAAATCCATTCATAAATTGTTCTAATCTAACTTACAGGAAAATTATTCTTTCATAAATTATTATATGATTTAGAATACCCCTATCAGGGTATTTTCCCATAAGGTGATAAATATCAGTATCTTAATTTGAATTATGTCTTATCTTTTACAAGTAAACCTTTGAACTCCCCTCATATGAAAACTTCTGTTTTATTATTACTTCTCATTTAAGTGTTATATCCATTAATGCCTAAAGAATACAATTGGGCAACTATAATTCTACTGGGAATATTAAAGAGGATGGAACGGTTTAAAAATAAAACTATAGCACAATTGGATATTCAAGGGGAGTGAAGTCAGAGTGGGCTTCTAAATTTATTCTCTTTTTTAAATTAAATGAATATTCAAAATAAGGAAGCGAAATTATCATATTACATAAATTTATTAAACATGAAAAAGGCAAAAACTAATCTTTTATTATTGATAACAATAACTCTTTTATTCGGTTCCTTTACGTACTCACAGAATTTCATAAAAACAACTAATCATCTTGAAAATAATAATTTTGATTTAGTTATGGTTGAATTCATGCAACCAGATTCTTCAATCAAATACAACAAGGGATTTTTGAATAATTCAAATAAAGTCCGTGAATCTTTAGAAAAGGAAAATATGCCTCCATTTAAGGTTGAGTTAAAAGGTCTAGGAGAAACAGATTTTATTTATTCCACTGGAAGTGATTTGTATGTAATAGGAAGAAGTTACAAGTATCAGAATATCGTAGCATCTTTTCACATAATTAAAAAAACCATGATGGGGGGTAACTTTTGGTTTGAAAGAGGAACTGAGTATGAAGACCCAGGTGGGTTAATTACTTCATCAACTTTTACCTCCCAATTTAATTTATTCAGTGAATTATATTCGGATAGTGGCAATTTAAAATTAGAATTTGGTTCAACAAGTAATAAAACATTTAAGTTATATGATTACAACAGTGGTTTTCAAATTAAAGGAAGAAATACTGTAGAGTCCTTTTCCTTTGAAGACGGAAAAACTAATTCCAGGTCAATTGCAGTTATTGGAAAATCACATTTCTCTGATAAAAGATTTTTATTCATAAAACCCCAAGGACAATCATTTGAAACTAAAATTGACCTTACAACTGATAATCCTTACATATTTTACAAATCATCTCATTTCGAGGGTGCTACAGAGAAGTTTGAAACATTGGTCAAATCTGACATTAATTCTGAGAGATTTTCAAACTGGTTTAGATTGGCTGGTTATTGGGTTTATAATAATACTCATTATGTTGCAATAAGGAGTGAATCAAGAATTTTCTATTATATAATAAAAGATAATAAAATTGTCAAAGTTCTATTTGATGAATTTGAGGGTAAATATGAAAAAGTATATTTTTTGCCAGAACAGGGTATATTTGTAAATGTTTCCAATTTAAATATCAATAATAATTCTATTTCCAACCATTTTAGATTACAAGGATTTTCAATTTTAAATAACCGTCTTTGGTCAATTGAAAAAAAATATTTCACACAGTTAAATTCTATTTGTGAAACTAATTCTAAAATTATTATTGGAGGAGCTTCTGGAGATGGAGGGTATCTTGGATTTGATAATCCATACATTGAAATTATTGAAGCCAAATCAGGAAAAATTCTAAACAATCATTATATTTCAGAAAAATATGCCTCTATAAATAATATGTTAATCATAAACAATTCCATATTAATCACCGTAGGGTTTTCAAGAGACAAATCTACTCGAAAAGCATATGGTACTTCTTATTTGATAAACGATTCTTTATTGAGTAATGGGGAGTTTTCTAATGATTTATTCCGATAAGAAATATTTATTTATAGTCGATTAGGAGGCTCAGACCCCTGTCTTGAATGCATTGCAAAACTCTTACCCATAAATTTACGGTAACAAGTAGAGAACTTAACTCTGCTTATCATTGTTATTGCACTTTCAATTACGAACATAATATTTTGAGATAAATACTAATCATTTCATTTGACTCTATTCTATAATAGAATGGTAAACTACCTTAAACTGATATAAATCACCTCATTATAAAGATTTAAGCTCTAAATTTAATTCTATTTTCAGAACACGGCATAACCCAATACCTTTAATAGGCAGTTTTAATCCTATATTCTAGAGAAAATATGACAAAAATTATCTACTTATCTCTGTCTTTAATGGCTTCATTTTTTTTCTAAATTCCTAATTAAAATTCTTGCTATGAGAAACTATATCATTATCGTTGCTATCTTTCTATTAACCTCTTGTACAAATGAAAAGTATGAAATTAATGATATTTATTTCGTTTCAACAGTTGAAGGTATTTCGATAAGAAATGAACCTAATATTGATGCATTTGAAATTGATAGAATACCATACTTGATTAGAATCAAAGTCATTGAAATTACCAACAAGAAAGATAAAATTAATGGAGTCAAAGCCGAATGGCTAAAGGTTAAATTTTATCAAAAAAGTCAAAATCACGAAACTGTGGAAAGAATTGGATACGTTTTAAGCAATTCAATCATTGACATTAAAAAAAGTAATGTGTCAAGATACTCTGATTTAATTGGAGAGTATTTAATTGAGGATAATTTAGCTGATTATTATCTAACACTGTTACCGAATAACAAATTTGAAATCATAGTAAATCTCTGTGCAGGATTAGGGAAAATCAAGGGTAATTCTTCATATGATAATAACATATTAATCCTAAAAGAAAATTCCAGAGAGTACGGAGGTTTTTATCCTGAGGAGCCATTTGAAATTGAAATTGAAGTCAAATCAGCAAATCAATTGATGCTTATAGAAGGTAGAAGTGGTTGGACTTGCAATGACGATAATCAGAGAGTCCTAGAGCGAATTAAAATTAATAAGAACATTATCAATAATCAGTCTGAAATTGAAATGGATTCAAGGGATACTGATGAACATACGGAAAAAGTTTATGAAAAAAATGGCCAACCTGTTCTGAAATTTAGCGCATTAAAATCTTTATTAATGGGAAGTAGTAGTTATCAAATGAAACAGTTACTGGGGGAGCCAGATAAAGAATATAGTACCGTAATGATTTATGACACTTATTTTTACTGGTATGCAGCACTAGATGATTCAGATAATGAAATCCGACATATAAGAGTTCTATTTAAAAAGAATAGGATTGAAAATGTTATATCATTTAAACCAGGAGAAGCAATGCAAGTTGCACCTGCGGTATTAGGTGGTCGTACATATGTAAATTCTCCAAAATAATGATATAAAAAAGAATTATTATTATAAAATCAAACAGTAAGTATTAACTAATTAATAAAATTGTACATGACGAACATAAAACTATTCCGCAACTTATTATTGATTATTTTACTCAGTAATTGTGCTAAAGATAAAATAGGAGATTGTGACCTAAACCATTTGAGTTTAAGAGGGGATGTCAAATCAATAAGATGTGATTTTTATGAAGCTAAAGAAAAGGGTGGGAAAATTTTTAAAGGTTATAAAAAAGAAAGTGGAAAAACACTTTTAATAATGTACGATAATATTGGTTTTATTACTAAAACTATTTATGACAAACAACAATATAGAGGGCCTTATGAAGAATTAATTAAATATGATAATAATTGTAACGAAATTGAAAAAATCATAAATGAAGAAGGTCAGTTTGTGTTAAAAAGAACTTACAAATATGATGACAATGGTGTTTTGATAGGGGAAACACACTTTAAGGAGGATGGTAGCTCCAAATATATTGATTTTGAAAAAGGTAATTTTAAATATGAATATGATAATGAAGGAAATTTAATAAGAGCAACTCGAACAGAAAAAGATTATTTTACATATGAATATGATAATGAAGGAAGGTTAATCAAAACTACAGAGTTTAGTAGTTATGTTCCTAATGATGAAAATATACAATTATTGAAATACAGTGATGAAGGTTATTTGATTTCGAAAAAGTATAAAGGAAGAAGTACTGATAATGGAGAAAAATATGATTATACAGAGAGTTTTACATATGAGTTTGATAAGAAGGGTAATATTATTAAAAAGATAGAATATCTTGATGGAGTGCCAATTATTATAGAAGAAAGAAAAATAGAATACGATTAAAATTCTATTTCGTTTTTGAACTATACGATAAAAGGTTCAAATTGATTAATGAAAACGAGTGATTTATTCATGTTGAAAATTGACTAGGCTTAAAATTGACCCAGTTCGGTCTGATGTAAACACTAGGTGGTACGTTCATTATTCTGTTGACAATAATTAGATATATTTTTTATTTAAAAATTTTCATAGTTAATCCCTTAGCAACAACCTCGGCATCAATATAATGAGTGGAAAGTATTTTCTTACTACCATGAGAACTTAATTCAATTGAATCATCTCCAACAGCTTTATTCAAATATGATAGGTACGTTTTTCTAAGTATTTTGAATGTTTTTCGTTTCTTACTAGGAAAGGCTTGCTTATAAAAATGGGTAAATCCTTTGGATAGGTTGGCTATTATGGTCTTTATACCAGAAACTCTATGAGGATGAAGAACGTTTAAGGTGCTATCCTTGAAATCTTCATATCCCAATTCAACAAGTAAACTGTAGAGGTCAGGGCCTACTGGAATATATTTTTTCTTATACTTTTTTCCAGTGATTCTTTCAACTTTTAGATTGTCGGTTAAAAAAATGAGACCATCAGTTTTTTCACTAAAATACAAATCATTCCAAGATAGAGTAACTAATTCTTCACGCCTTAGACCAGTATATAAGGCTAGTTTGAATCCATCAATCAAATAGGGTCTGTAGTGATTTTTGCGCTCTCTACGCTTGCCCTGGAGCTGCTTGTAAGGTGATTTATTATCAACCGCATCCAATACAGCTAAAAACTCCTTTTTTGTAATTGAGCTTGTGTCATATACTATCGCATCAAATTTCACACTTTTGAATGGGTTACCCATTGTAACACCAACCTCATCAATCATATGGTTGATAAAGGACTTGATAATTTTGAGCTTTGTTGGATAACTTCCAACGGAATAGTTGCTTGTTACGTGGTCGTACCAGTATCCAACATGATAATCATTCAACGAATTTATGGTCGTCATTTCGACATTGACATTATTTTCCCTAAAAATATTGATTAGCTGCTTAACATTTCTTTCAATATCCGAGAGGTGATTTTTAGATATATTCTTTTTTTTATGGCTAGGCACATTGTTTCCATGGCAAAAATTTAAGAATAAATTGGCAGCATCAATAATTGATAGATTATTTGGGTCATAAACCTCAACCTTGGAATAATTCTCCAAAACTCCGTTTTTCACATCTTTTCTAAATTGAATAGCTGAAATCAATGCTTCATCAAAATTTTTTGTTCGATACATTTTGGTTCTTCTTCTTCCATTAATATCTGATACCAAAGATTTATAATGTTGGTATTCGGCATGGTCACAATTTTCTATGTTATGATAGTTGTATTGTCTTTTACATTTTGTACAATAAACCCTCAAACTGTACATATTCTTTTTAATTTTCAACCTCATCATTTTATATATTTCTTTATACGGTTCTTACTTGTTTTTTTAATTAAATCCAAATTTGGATACAACTCACGAATAGCTTGTACCATCCCTTTGTCTTCTGTGTTTGCGTCATATATCTCGAACCAGTTATTCGGATAACTTTTTTTTAGGTCTTCTACTACTAATTGTTGCCTCTTGAATTCAAAAGTAAATTTGTCCACAACATTTTTGCCCCCAATTTTCTTAATTGGAATACCATTATCGGTCAGCCATTTTTTAGCTGACCTATTGTCTATCAAGCCAAGCATTTTGGCTATTTCACCTAATTTAAGGTGGTCTATATGTAGAAATAAACATAGCATTATCTTAATTGCACTTTATTATGACGTTCTTCTTCTGATATTATCAAATCATTTTCAATATCACTTTCATAATCTTCAAATGCACATTGAAGTTCAATATATAATTCATGTACTTCTAATAATAATTCGATTGGATTTGAATCTAAGTTTTCATTCAAATCATCCTTTCTTAGAAATGCTTCATCTAATTTTTCATTACCGTCAGATGATAACAATTCTTCATTTTCATTAACGTAATTTGACATATAGTTTATATCGGCTAATAGGCTTTCTTTTCTCATATCTATTTGGTATATCATAATCTCATGGTTTTGTGATTAGTTGTGTAATTTAACTACTCTGGTTATAAATTATTTTCGTTCTGTTTAGGTCATAAATATCCTCCTTCAGGAAACTTCTGAATTTTTAGATGTTGATATATGGGGTTGTTTATAGGTGAGTTATACTCTTCTTAAATTCAGTATAACTATCGTTTATTGCGTCATTAACATATATTGATAGTTGTTCTTTGTCTTGTAATATATCAGAAGTAGTTCTGCACATTTCACTGCCAAGAAAATCATAAATAATCTTTTCCATTGGTTCAATCTCTATCAATTCGATGGTATCTTTTAAGGTACGATGCCCCATGAATTTAGACATTTCTATCATGCATTTTTTTGAATAGCGATAACGGTCCAACATTTTGAGTACCCAAGCAATCTGAAAAGCATTTGATTTCAATGGCTTTAATTTTATTTCATAGCCTAGTTTCTCGGTTAATTCATATAAAAATTGGTCACTATGCTTTTTTAACTCTCTGTTAAGCGTTGAAGTCGTCAAAGGTTTTCCCGTTCTATAATTCAAATAAATACTATCACCTTCATTTCTCTCTTTTAGCATTTTAAAGGCCTTCTCAAGATATTCCAAAGCCTTGCCCGTAATTGGTCTGACAATTTCGGAATTGTCTTCTAATTCCAGCTCATGTTTAAATTCACCCCAATCATCATTGAACACATCTTCCCATGATAATTTGAGTTGTTGACCTATCTTATAACCCCACTGTGGTCCATGGATGCATAATAGTGCATGACCATACTCTTCTTCTTCCCATAACCACATCCCAAATAGGGTTAAAAGTTCAGTGGTCCAATGCTTATAGTTATCATTCATATATTGAATATTGTTGTATTTTCATATATTTTATGCAAATATAACATTTATTATTGAATTAAACAAGTTATATTCAATATATTTACGATATTACAACATGTCTTTTATTATAAATGATATGCAGAAAAGTTAAAAACTCTTTCATATAAAGGTTTTAAAATATTTTAAACACTTAGATACAAATTACTAATTTCTTGTTCCCTAATTCCTAAATATATCTTTGTGGTTGAGGTTGATGAGTGATTAAATAGTTGTGATAACAATAATAAAGCTTGGTCACTATACTTATTCATCTGCCATACTCTCCGACCAAGGGTTTTTCGCATAAAGTGACTAGAAAATCTACCAGGTATGTTATAATGAGTAAAAATTTCCTTCAACTTGGTGTTCACATGTTGTACCGAAATTGGTTTTTTACCAAAACGATTCACAAATAAATATTGTTCAGGTGCGGCTTCCATCTTTATATACAAACGGTTCAGGATTTCTTGAAGTTCTGGATTGACCGTGATGGTTCTGGTCTTACCAGTTTTCTTTTCTGTAATCGTTAAAGTATCTTGATTCAATAACCGTTCCCATTTGAGCTGAAGAAGGTCTGATATTCTTAATCCAATATAGGAACCCGTTGCAATTAATAATGCAAATTTGTAATCACCATCTCGTTCTAATTTTAATACTAGGGTCTTCATCTTTTCCCATTCTAAAAAATCGGAGCTTGTTTTCTGTCCCTTAAGTGCCATAATTTTTTGGTTTTATCCTTCACTATTACCACTATTTTGATGTAAGTGAAAGTGGTTAATATTCTATTTTATGTAACTATCTATTATACTGTGTTTTATAGCGTACCTTTCACTTACTACTAAAAGTGAAAGTTGTTCAACAAGGATAGGAGGAAAAATGTTCCCATGCCAGCCTTTTATAATTTATTTTGAACTATAATCCTATGGGAAACCCCATGTTTATTGAGATGAGTGATTTTTTTTCCTGAATCATGTTGTAAATAAGGTCGGTTGAGGTTTTGCCAAATATTTATTGGTAAAGCAATCAATGAACATTAAAACAGGAATCAACGTGTTATCACTATTTGATGGAATTAGTGTAGCGCAATTAGCATTAAAAGAATTAAACATTCCCATCAACAATTATTTTTCTAGTGAAATTGATAAAAATTGTATCGAGGTTAGTCAACATCATTTTCCAGATACATTTCAACTGGGTAATATTATAAATATTGATGGTACATCATTACCACCAATTGATTTATTGATTGGTGGTTCCCCTTGTCAGGACCTTTCGAGTATACGAAAAAACCGTCAGGGATTACATGGTAAAAAATCATCCTTATTTTTTCATGCGCTGAGGTTATTGGAAGAGGTTAAACCTAAATATTTTTTATTTGAAAATGTTGGGTCTATGTCTAGGACAGATAGGAGCCTATTTGATAAGCTTCTGGGAGTAAAGGGCATTTCAATGAACTCTAATATGGTAAGTGCCCAGAATCGACACCGTATCTATTGGAGCAATATACCGATAACCATTCCAGACGATAAACAAATCATATTAAACGATAATATCACCAATGGATATACCGATAGAATCAAATCCAATTGTGTGCTGACCAAAAATGTGCCCCACACTAAAAAAGGGCTGATTCGATACCTTAACAAATCCCTGGGTAACGTGGTTTATTTAGATAAATCATTTGCTGAGCTGACCAAGAAACAAAAGCTATCAACAATAGATACAATGGATGATAATACTGTTAAATCCTTATTCAGACTATTCAGCATAAAAGAACTGGAACGACTTCAGACCTTACCTGATGGTTATACTAGGCTATTGAAGAAAACACCAGCAGCTCATGCCATCGGTAATGGATTTACCTTAGAAGTAATAAAACATATCTTAAGGGGTGCAAATCTATTGGCTTAACATTATGAATTCCGTCAGGATACTGGTTTGAAAATAACCTAATCAAAATTATGCCCTGCCAGCACGTTAACGCAGTGGGGTTAGACGGACCCATTGAAATAAATTTTAATAAAATATCATATTTCTAACAGACCTGCACCCCATCATAGAATCCCTATTATCAGCGTATTACAATCTGTCAAATGCCTCCCTAGTACCTTCCCTTATAAATTTATTCTGACAATAGTCACTTTTTTGGACTAACAAACATATTTATAATTGGGGGCTATCAAAACGCTCCAAGAAGCATTACGACAATTGTCCAAATAAAATATTATAAAAATTTTAAGGAAAACTATTGACTTTCTGGACAAATGACGTATGGTTAATTATATAAGTACAAGAAACCTTGTATTGAGTCTTTACGGCTAATAGTAAAAATTAAAGATTATGAAGTTAAAAAATTGGTACACGGCAAAAGAATTTAGCAGTATAAATAATATATCCGTCAGAACATTGGAAAGAAGAAGGGATAGGCTACTCAAGGAGAATCCAGATTTGGATTGGTTTAAAATGAAATCCAAACCTTACAAGTACAGTTTCAAAATGATGGAACAATTCACCAGCCCTGAACTCTTTGACCTTATACAAAGAAACAGAAGCCTATCTAATACCATCGAGTGTATGCATCGTAACGATACGTTAGAACAACACTTATCATTTTTAAATTGGGATTACTTTGTAACAGTGACTTATCAGGAGCCTAAAACCAAAATGGAGTGTGTTACCCTTATGAACGAGCTTTACGGTAAGATAGAAGTTAATAGCACCTCTGGCAATACTCGAATGTTCTACACCACAGAGACCTATTCAGTTAATAATGGAAATCATAATCATGCTGTACTAAAAACAGACCTTAAGCTTTACCAAGTAAAAGAACTCTTACAAGGATTAGAACCTATAGGTGTTATAGATGTACAACGCTATGATTATGAATTGGCCGCCATATTCTATATATGTAAAGAGATGAACAAAGATATGAATGGTCTGTATTGGGGCGTACTGGGAAATAACCTTGAATCAGATGGAATCAAAATCAAAAAAATAAAAGATGCAAGCAATTTATAACAGACAAGGCCAAGTTGTTGCTTGGCTCAATGGTAAAGACCTATATGATATAAAAGGTAATTTCATTGGTTTTTTCATTGGTCATGCCGTTTATAATTCCAATGCTACCTACAGTGGAATTCTGAACCAAAGTTTCTTTAGAGATATAGATGGTCGAGTGGTGGCATTTATGAATGGGGCTAAAAATGGACCCGCATTACCATCATTAAAGTCAAAACCATCCAGACCAATCAAAAAACCTAGGCCATCTACCAAAGTAGCTCCACCTCCACCGTCACCAAAACCACCAAAATTTGGGTGGTCAAAACTTCAGTGGGAAGATTTTATGAATTAGGTCTCTAGTTGATGGTTCAGCATTTATCATATGAGCCTTTTGTTTGAGTAACTCCAATTCTTTCTTAAAATCGAAATCTACTGATTGACATGCAATTTTATTACTATTAGTTTCGATATCCATATAATAATAAATAGCAAATATCTAAATAAGAATAAGACTTGATGTATTGGATTAAAGAGCTCTATTTTTTGTTCAATACTATTTGGTTTATTTACAGAGAAAAGCTCTTAAATCAATCCCTGGGAGCTCACAGGATAGTATTTGACAGTATAATTTTGATTTATTTTTTACGAATGGTAACAATATGATTACCAGGTTCTTGCATCAATTATATAATTTTGTTATCCTTGTATAAACAATTAGATTCATTACCATTAAATCCTATAATATGACCACCCAAGATTACAAATTCAGACCAAACGACAATAGTGTCTCTAATCAAATTAAATTTGATTTGGAAGCTGAACATTGGACTAGGGCATTTAGAGGTGCTCAACTTAATTCTAATACGTCCTCATTTGGTGACAGTGTATCGGTAATCGGAACGGTACTAAAAATGGTTATAGGAATTATTGTTTTGCTGGTGATACTGTTCGTTGAATTATATAAATGGGTCAGGATTAAATATAAAAATGTAAATTAATCTAAAACGTTTCCTTTTTCATTTAAATAACCTTCTTCATTTTTCTTGTTAAACTAAACTCGTATCCAAATGGCTTTTTATGAGCAGTTGCTATATGACAAATTTCATCCCAATTCTTAGCTAAGGCTTGAGTCATTTCCCATATGCTTAACCCCTTTTTTTTACTCGGACCTTTTAAAAAGAAGATACCTACTTTATGTTTTTGAAACAAATCCAATTCATCTTGTCTTTTTGAAATATTAATGTCTTGTGTGATGACACAACTTCCTTCTTTTCCAACTTTTGGAATCCAATCAACATCTTTACTTCCATGTCCAAATGTATCGGGTAAAAATTTAACTTCTATATTTAGATTGGTTTTTAAGCCTTCAGGAAATTGAATGATTTGGAATCCTTTGGCTAAATGGGGTGGCATATTTTCGTCCAAATAGATAATCATGCCGCACTACAATATTCTAAAGCGTGATTCACTTCTTCTTCAGACAATTGGTAAACATGGGCAATATATTTGACGGGGTCTCCAGCTTTATAATGATTTTGAATTATTCCTGGCTCTATGTTTTTACCATCAATAATAGGGTGACCAAATCTTCGCTTTGGGTCTACTAAAATGGATTTGTTTTTACCCATAGGCCAAAAACGAGAAGCCAAATTATCTTTATCAAATTCTAGATTAACAAAAAACAATTGAATTATTTCAAGGTTAAATTGCTTTGTGCCATTTAATTCAATAATTCCTTTTTTGGTTCTTAAATAAATTTGTTTTCCATCACTATGTATACCCATTAGAACTTCCTTTAAGGCAAAAGGGAAAGCAGTATTATACATCTGTACTAATTCAGAATGCGCTTTTAATACGTTTCTAGGTGGAACACCCGCTTCGGAAAACCGCATCATTATGTAAAATTCGATGAATGTATGAAAACTTACAGCCCTTGTGCCGTGCATCTGCCAGGAGTATTTAGTGTCATACTCTTCACCAAGTTTACCATCCCAGTATTTGTTCATCCAGGTATAAACTTTTCTGTAAGGAACACGAAGTATTTGTGCAATTTCAGATGCAGTATAAATTCCTAATCCCAATTTTGGCTTATTCTCGAAGTTCATTTAAAAATGATTATTTTCAAAAGTACTAAATGTACTTTGGGTTTTCTATTAAAGGGATGTAAAAATTTTTTAGAAGGTCTATGTCATCAATGTTTAAGTTTTTTTTATGAATTAAATTGGTGGTGGGTTTTTGTGGTGGGTTTTTGTAGTAAAATGTATACAATTGTATATATTTGCACTTCTATTTTTTTCTATGAGAAATAGAAAAGTGTTGTAAATCCTGTATTTACAGTTTATGGGGCTATAGCTCAGTTGGCTAGAGTGCTTGACTGGCAGTCAAGAGGTCCGGGGTTCGAATCCCCGTAGCTCCACAACAAAAAAGAAAAGCCTTCGGTAGAAGGCTTTTTTTATTCCCAAATATTTTGGGCCAAACGAAGTTTGAGAATAAAATTTTAGGGAATAAAAATGACCACGCTTTTAGCGTGGTTTTTCTTTTTTGTTGTTAGGGGCACCATTTAGGGATCATGGAACATAATCCCTTAATATTATCACTGAAAGAAATAAAAATTCAAACCACGCTTTTAGCGTGGTTTTTCTTTTTTGCTGTTAGGGGCACCATTTAGGGATCATGGAACATAATCCCTTAATATTATCACTGAAAGAAATAAAAATTCAAACCACGCTTTTAGCGTGGTTTTTCTTTTTTGTTGTTAGGGGCACCATTTAGGGATCATGGAACATAATCCCTTAATATCATCGCTGAAAGAAATAAAAATTCAAACCCCGATGGGCTTTTCTTTTTGTTGTTAAGAGCCCATAATTGGGATCAACGCAGTTAATCCGGCTACATATAAAATCGAACATAATTGAACGTCTTTTTATGCGAGAAAATGTAAAATTGCTGCTAGGCAATTTACATGAATATTCACAATTGGAACTCTAATTTAGTCCATGAATCAAAATGATGATGTTTAGTCTATCAGCCAGCTTTTATTGTTGAAACCATAAAATAAATGGTCATTATCCAAATCTTTGATGCTGCTATTTAAGTTAAGGATTTAAATTATGATAAAAAACTTATCTTCGTCAGGGTAGGTAAGGGCAAGAAAGATAGAACAACCATCTTATCAGACAGTGCTGTTTTGGTTTTAAAAAATATATGCTCAAGTAAGAAGTCGCTCTCTCGCAAAAATAAAAAGCCCTTTTAACGTAATTATTGAGTAGAAAGTCAATAATAGAAAAGGATGACAGCGTATGCGGATAATTGCGTATAAACACTATATACACTTTATTAACTAGTTCTGCTTAATCATGACCAACCAATGATAAAATTCCATATAAAATCTGCTTATTTAAAGTTTCTAAAAATATTTATACCTTATTCCAATTACTAATCTTTATGAAATACTCACTACCCATCTTCGTTTTCATCTTTTCTTTCTCTCTTCAGGCGCAGGACCGTCTGGTCGGCAAATCATTCGCAACACGCTCTGAAGTTATCGCTAAAAATGGTATGGTGGCCACCAGTCATCCACTAGCTACACAGGTGGGTGTAGATATTTTACAAAAAGGAGGCAATGCTATCGACGCTGCAATAGCCGCAAACGCAGCCTTAGGACTGATGGAACCAACCGGAAATGGAATCGGTGGTGACTTATTCGCTATCATTTGGGATGCCAAAACCCAGAAACTCTATGGACTCAACGCCAGTGGGAGGTCTCCAAAAAGTTTGACGTTGGAGTATTTCCAAAAGGAAAACATGGAGAAAATACCAGCCTACGGGCCGCTTCCAGTTAGTGTACCCGGAGCTGTTGATGGCTGGTTTGAACTTTCGAAAAAGTTTGGAACTATGGATATGGCTGATATCCTTCAGCCTGCTATCAACTATGCAGAGGAAGGCTTTCCGCTTACACAGCTCATAGGTTATTATCTTGGGTCGGTCAATCGATTTGAAGCATCGGGATATGACAATATCAAGGCCACTTATATAGATCAAAATGGAGGAAAACTACCTCAAGAAGGGGAAATCTATAAAAATCCGTTCCTGGCAAATACTTACAGGACCATAGCTAAGCAGGGACGCGATGCCTTTTACAAAGGAGAAATCGCCAGAACTATCACTAGTTTCATTAAGGAAAAAGGCGGATTTCTGTCTATGGAAGATATGGCAACCCATCAATCCGAATGGGTGGAGCCAGTTTCCATCAACTATAGAGGATATGATGTTTGGGAACTCCCTCCCAATGGGCAAGGTATTGCGGCATTACAAATGCTTCAAATCTTGGAGGAGTATGATTTTTCAGCTATTGAATTTGGTAGCGAAAAGCATTTGCACCTTTTTACTGAAGCAAAAAAACTAGCTTTTGAAGATCGTGCAAAATACTACGCAGACATGGACTTTGCCAATGTACCCGTAGCAGAACTTATCTCGGATGTATACGCCAAGAAAAGGAAAGAAGAAATAGGCGATCGCGCCGGAAAATACGGCGCTGGTGAGATTAGTATCGGGGAAACTATCTACATGACCACAGCAGATAAATATGGCAATATGGTATCACTCATTCAAAGCAACTACAGAGGCATGGGATCTGGTATGGTACCACCAAAACTTGGATTCATGCTGCAAGACAGGGGTGAACTGTTTTCCTTAAAGGAAGGACAGGCCAATACTTATGAGCCGGGCAAAAGACCTTTTCATACGATCATCCCTGCATTCATTACCAAAGATGGTCAGCCCTGGGTGAGTTTTGGCGTGATGGGTGGAGACTTCCAGCCACAGGGACACACACAGATCGTAATGAATTTGATTGACTTTGGCATGAATATGCAAGAGGCAGGTGATGCCCCACGCTGGGAGCATCGAGGCTCCTCATCTCCTACAGGAGAAGAAGCCAATGGATCGGGAGAAGTTTATGTGGAATCCGGCATCTCATATGAGACCATTCGAGGCTTGAGATCCAGAAGACACAAGGTCATTCATGGAGGGTCATATGGTGGCTATCAGGGCATCATGTGGGATAGCATTAACAAAGTCTATCGAGGCGCTTCCGAAAGCCGAAAAGACGGTCAGGCAGCCGGGTATTGAGTTTCGTTATTGATTGCTGTCCCTGTTAATTGGAGAATTCTTTACCGACAAATCAAATTCAACTTAGATAGGTGAAATTCAGAATTCACTAAACAACTAAGCACAACACCGTATAAAATTAATTGCTAGAGCAAGCCTGCTTACGAAAATTGCTGCGCCAGTTCGCTTCGCTCGTGTATCGCCGATTTTCTATTCGGTTTGTATTTGCTAAATTAGGTGCTTAAACCACGCAACTAATCTTATACATAAACGTTGGCAGTAATTAAAAACCAAAATTCTAAATTTAAATCTATGAGATATTTTATTGTCCTGCTTATTGTTTTATCATCTTGTAAATCTTCACCAGATAAAGAATCTGAATCTAAAACATTTATAGAGATTCATAATGAGGCAATTGTAATTGACACCCACAATGACATACTGATGAAAACTGCGGACTTAGGAATAATGTTAGATCAAGATTTAACAGGGAAAACACACAGCGATTTGAACCGTTGGAAAAAGGGAGGTTTAGATGTTCAAATATTTTCTGTGTATAGCGATGGAGGTGTGGAAAATGCATTTACATTAGCCAATAGGCAAATGGACAGTCTAGATGCAGCAATAGCTCGTAACCCAAATAAGATTATTAAAGTTGCCAACTCTGATATGATTTTAAAAGCTATAAATGAAAATAAAATTGCAGCAATGTTTGGTGTTGAAGGTGGTCATATGATTGAAGATGACCTTAATAAATTAGAAGCTCTCTATAAACGTGGCGCTAGATATTTAACTTTAACTCATAATGTAGCTCCTTCTTGGGCAACTAGCGCTGCAGATGAAACAACAAATCCAAACCTTCCACAAAAAGGACTAACAGATTTTGGAATACAGGTTGTAACTAAAATGAATGAATTAGGAATGATGATAGATGTGAGTCACTCTGGCGATCAGACATTTTGGGATGTTATTAAGATTACCAACAAGCCAATTATTGCTTCTCATAGCTCGGTCTATAGTCTTGTCCCGAGCCGTCGAAATTTAAAAGATGATCAAATAAAAGCAATTGCCACCAATGGTGGTGTCATTATGATAAACTTTCATCCTGGTTTTATTGACAATAGTTTTGGTGAAAAAGAAATGGCCTTTCTTGAAAAGTACTCTATTGAAGGTGATTCTCTCATGAATAGCGGAATGGATGAATGGTATATGATGGATTACCTATATAAAAAATATACAACTGAAGCAGAACTGATGAGACCACCATTATCTAAGTTGATTGATCATATAGATTATATTGTTAAACTGGTTGGTGTAGATTATGTTGGTCTGGGATCCGACTTTGATGGAATTAATCTTACTCCTCTACAATTGGATGATGTTTCAACATATCCTGTAATTACTAAAGCATTATTAGAAAAAGGATACAACGAAAAAGATATTGTCAAAATTCTCGGAAGTAATTTCTTAAGAGTTTTAAAAGCAAATGAAATATAGTTATTACAAACTTAAGACGGGTATAAGCAATAGCTTTAATTCGTAACACAAGGAAGATCAAAGTAAAAACAAATAAAATATAATCAACATCAGGGGAGAGCTACTACTCATACCCACACCGTTGTGCTTCATTATCTAAAACTCGAGTTAATTAATTATCCTACCTTCCCATAAATTGAAATACCAATCAACAACAAATGTTTAAATACTTTCAAAAAACACTTAATCCATAATATACTGAATAAATGAAAATAAAAATCAACAAATCACACTTTGAATACCCTATAAAAACTTTATCGTTGTTCATATTAATGCTTTTTACGACTTTAGCTTTTGCCCAATTCAAAGACCACAGTAAAGTGGTTAATAAAATAGCTGATAAGATAGAGCAGAAAGTTATCGATTGGCGACACGATATACACCAAAATCCAGAATTGGGAAATCGTGAATTTCGTACAGCGGCTCTAATAGCCAAACATTTAGAATCACTTGGTATAGATGTACAAACAAAAGTAGGTATGACTGGCGTTGTTGGGATTCTCAAAGGGGATAAGCCTGGTCCCGTTGTAGCACTTCGAGCAGACATGGATGCCTTGCCTGTTGAAGAGAAGAATAATTTACCATATGCATCGA
Source organism: Lutimonas vermicola (assembly GCF_038433205.1). Lineage (NCBI taxonomy): Bacteria > Pseudomonadati > Bacteroidota > Flavobacteriia > Flavobacteriales > Flavobacteriaceae > Lutimonas > Lutimonas vermicola. The sequence continues at coordinate 354,803 of NZ_JBCDNA010000003.1, read as the reverse complement.
AAGTAAAAACCACTTATAATGGCAATGAAACTTCGGTAATGCATGCCTGCGGACACGATGGTCACGTCGCTATTTTAATGGGAGTTGCAGAAATACTTTCAGCAATGAAGACCGATTTAAAGGGTGCCGTAAAATTTATCTTTCAACCGGCCGAAGAAGGTGCCCCAGCAGGCGAAGAAGGGGGTGCATCATTAATGATAAAGGAAGGGGTTCTCGAAAATCCGCAGGTGGATGTTATTTTCGGACTGCATTTGGATGCTTTCTACGAAGTGGGTACAATTGCATACCGACCCGCAGGTATAATGGCAGGCGTCAATGACATGAAAATTACCGTTAAAGGAACCCCAGCACATGGCGCATATCCCTGGGTTGGTATTGATCCAATTGTGGTCTCGGCTCAAATTATTACAAGCCTGCAAACTATTGTAAGTCGCAACGTTACATTAACCAATAACCCGGCTGTGGTAACTATTGGAGCTATCAATGGTGGGAATCGCAGTAACATCATACCAGAACAGGTAGAAATGTTGGGCACGATCAGAACATTTACCAATGAAGACGAGGCCTTTGTGCTTAAAAGAATCAGAGAGATTACTGAATTGACTGCACGTGCCGGTGGAACGACCGCAATGATTGAACTTCCGTACTCCACTCATTTTCCGGTCACGTATAATGATGAAAAGTTAACGAGTTTGATGTTACCAACTTTGGAGAAAACCGCTGGAAAGGAAAATGTGATTTTGATCCCTCCCACTACAGGTGCAGAGGATTTTTCATTCTTTGCCCAAAAAGTACCAGGACTATATTTTTTCGTTGGCGCAACGACCAAAGGTAGAGATCCAAAAACCGTCGGAGACCATCATACGCCACAATTCCTCATGGATGATAGTGCGTTTAAGACTGGTGTCAATGCCTTGTGTAATTTGGTGTTTGATTATATGGAGTTGAACAGTCAATAAAAGATAAGTTAAGGAAGAGGCTATCGTGCTTTTAGCAAAGCTTAGTAAGCTAAATAATGAAAGCACAACAATGTATATGAAATCATATCTCCCATTCGGTTGCTACGCTTCATATACAAACCGTTATGGGCAATATCCTAGTTCTATTATTAATGACTTTTTCATTCATGATGTAAAACTCAATTTAAAAAAATGAGAAGAAAAATTTTTATAATCATAATTAGTGTAGCCACTGTCTTAAAGTTAAACGCACAGGATATTGATATAGCTGATCAGCAAATCAACTTTAAGACCAACAAGTTTTACTCGCTTTATATGTTTGCACAAGGTCTAGTTGGTTCCCCAGCTGCATCTCCCACGATAAAAATGGCCTTTGATCAAAGTGAGTATGCAAAAAATAAGGATCTAATCAGGGCGATCAAAACAATCAAGAATATTAATACTTTCTACTCCTATACTTTTAAAGGGTATCCAGAATATAGAAATTATAACGTTCAATTATGGCAATTATTAAAAGTGGCAGCGGCTAACTCAGCCGACATCAATGAGTTTAAATTAGGCATTGCTGGAATGTTACCAGTAAATGACATCAATAGCATAGCAGAAAGCTTAATTAATTTGCAAGATCTTCACGAAGAATTATTATGGAAACCAAATGAAGAAGCCCTTGAAACATATATTGAAGAACTTACCAGAGAAGCTTCTAAAGGTGATTTCAACAAAGTATTTGAAAAGGCAATAAACTTTTACGGGACAAATTGGAATAATAATTTCCCCATGATTGTCTATGTACTACCCTTACCTGAAGTTGAAAAAAATATCATTGAAATAGCTTCTCCGGATGGTAATGTATTGACCTATTCAGTGCATATTAGAGAAGGGAGAGATATAGCAGAGGATTTAGGTGTGGTTTTTCATGAATTAGATCATATTCTTTATAAAAATCAGCCAGTCGATTTACAGAATAAATTAGAAAAATATTCTTTAAACCACCAGTCTCCATACAAAGTAATAGGATACCGCGTATTGGATGAATCCTTAGCCACTGCACTTGGACAGGGCTTTTATTACCAGTACATTACAGGAAAAGCCGATGAGGGTAACTGGTACGATGTACCACAAGTCAATAAGGTAGCAAAATCTATTTTCCCCTTAGTCGCTGAATACCTACATAAAGATCGAACCATTGATTCTTTATTTATAGATAGGTATCTAGAGGTTTACGAAGAAGATTTTCCTGAGGACTTGACAGATATTCAATCTAACATCAGCAACGTAAATATTTTGATGAGTGAAGCTTACTCGGACCGAAATAAAGTTTTTGCTCCATTTTTCTCCCACTTCGCTATGCGTTCTATAAATGATGAAAAAGGGGTGAATCACGACAATATTTCAAAATGGAAAAGTTCGCTAGGTACTAAGGTCGCTATTCTCCAAAAGGATGGTGATGAGTATGCTCGATTAAAAGCAAAATTAGATTGGCTACCTGATATTGACAGTTCCAAGGAACAGATCATTACAATGTTGCATAAAGGGGTTCATTATTACATCCTAATTATTTCTGATTACGACTCAATAAATGATGGTCTTCAGATTATACATGATAAAGAAAAAATAAAGATTGAACTTGAGGTTAGTGAGCTTAGCCATTAGTAGAAAAATGATGCCCATAACACCGTGTATGGCGCATACCCTTAGGGCTACGCTTCATATACAAACCGTTGGCAATAATTAAACCACACATTTAATTTAAATTACAAATGATAAAAAATTATTTAAAAATTTTAGCAGCAGCAGCAGTGCTTTTTAGCAGTTGTAAAAACGACAAAAAGTTAAAAATAAACATAGTTGAAGTAGATCAAACAACTATTGGTAATCACATTGAACGGTTAGCATCAGATGAATTCGCAGGGAGAAAACCATTTACTGAAGGAGAAGTAAAAACCGTGAATTATTTAAAAGATGAGTTTGAGAAACTGGGGCTTTTACCAGGAAATGGTGATAGTTTTTTTCAAGATGTTCCTATGATAGAAATAACAGGAACTCCTTCTGAAAATATGGTGATTTCTGGTAAAAATGGAAGTTTCAATTTGAAACTCTTAAAAGATTTTGTAGCCACGACAAATAAAACCGTGACTGAAGTTAGTCTTGAAAATTCTGAACTTGTTTTTGCAGGTTATGGAATTGTTGCTCCAGAATATGGATGGAATGATTATGAAGATATCGACTGGAAAGGCAAAACAGCTGTAGTTTTAATTAATGACCCAGGTTTTAAATCTGGTGATTCAACCTTATTTAAAGGTAATGAAATGACTTATTATGGACGTTGGACTTATAAATATGAGGAAGCTGCTAGGCAAGGTGCTGATGGACTAATTATAATTCATGATACCGAACCAGCTTCTTATGGATGGAATGTAATAGAATCTAGTGGGAGTGGCGCTCATTTAATAATAGAAAGTGATTTGCCCCTTTTAAATGTCGAATCATGGATAAGCGGTGAAAGTGCTGAAAAAATGTTTGATGCTTCTTCCATGAAAGAGCAAGATTATAAAACCATAGCTAGAAATAAAAGCTTTAAACCAATTCCGTTAAATTTAAACGTTTCTGTAAACATTAAAAATAAAATTAAGAAAGACGTTTCTAAGAATGTAGTAGCACTTATACCTGGTACTGAAAGAAAAGATGAATTTATAATTTACTCTGCACATTGGGATCATTTTGGTATTGGTAAAGCTATCGAAGGTGATTCAATTTATAATGGTGCTGTAGATAATGCATCTGGAACTGCAGGTTTATTAGCTATAGCAGAAGCGTTCAGGAAAAGTAATGTAACAAAACGTTCTATTGTCTTTATGGCAGTAACTGGAGAAGAACAAGGTTTATTAGGTTCAGCTTTTTATGCCGAAAACCCTATTTTCAACCCGAAAAAAACCGTAGCAAATATTAATATGGATGCTTTTAATAGCCCAGAGGCAAAGAAAGACCTCACTGTTATTGGTTATGGTCAATCAGAATTAGACGATTATGCAGAAGAAGCTGCTATAGCCCAAGGTCGTTACATAAATCCTGATCCAAAACCTGAAGCAGGTTCTTTCTTTAGATCAGATCACTTTAATTTTGCAAAAATTGGTATTCCTGCACTTTATGCCAAAGGATCTTATGAAGGTTTTAATTCAAACATTGATAAAATCAAACAATGGAATGAAAATTACAGAAAAAATATTTATCATCAACCTACAGATGAATACAACCCTAACACCACTGAGTTAAGTGGTGTTCAATTTGATGCACAGCTTTTATTTCAAGTTGGTTTTAAACTGGCCAACGAAAATTCTTTTCCAAAATGGAAGAAAGGAAGCGAATTCAAACTTATCAGAGAAAACAATTAATAATTCCATGAGAAAGTGATATTATTAAAAAATAAAACTATTACAAACTTAAGATGGCTATAAGTAATTGCTTGTTCTCGCCTACTTCTGAAAATCCTCGCAACTACTCATAGCCGAGACCGTTATAGGCAATGCCTTCAAAAAAACGCTAAAGAAATGATGAAATATATTTTAACCAAAAAGAATTGGATTTCGATTGACACTATAACAACTAAATATTTGAAGAATTTTTTCTTTTTATCTGGACTATTATTTTTTTCTATCATTTCAGGTAAAAGCACAATCAACAGACTCAATAAAAACAGAGAATGTGACATTTAAAAATGAAGGAGTGAATCTGTAACAACAATCCCAATTTATCGTCATATTTTAACACCAAATGCTAAAATAAAACAAACATGAGTTTAAAAAGGACCAGTCCTAAGCCATTGACCAATTATAGTATTAACATAAAAGTTAAACTAACAGTTCTTTGGACAGCTTTGATGTTTCTGTACATATATGCCGACTATTTTCGGTTAATGACCCCAGAGAAATTGGAGAGAATGATGAAGCTTCAAACTCCAATGGGACCTACATCACCCGGGATTTTAGTCACTTTTTCTGTGATTTTAATTATTCCAACCTTGATGATATTTCTTTCAATTTTTCTAAAACCGCAAATCAATAAGTGGTTGAACATCGTTATTGCATCCATATATGCGTGTATTTCCATTCTAATTATAGTTTCTAGTATCGATAATGAATGGCAGTTATTTTTTGTTATATTCAACTTCGTTGAAATTGTAGTTTTTGCAATAATCATATCACAGGCATGGAAATGGCCGAGAGAGGAATATTCATAAAAAGCAGATAAATAATATGAACTCAAAACACAAACAAAGTGAATTGGTAAGGATAGCAAGAACCGCAGGAATATGGTACTTAACCATGGCAATTTCAGGCATTTTGGGATTTCTTATATTTCACTCTCAGGTATTTGACTCAGAAGACGCTCAGAAAACATTAACAAATCTGATTGACCTTGAATCCCTTGCCAGAACCCGACTTCTATTGGAATTTGCCATTATTGTTTCACAAGCGCTTACTGCAGTATGGTTTTACAGGTTGTTTAGAGATATAAATGAGTGGGCAGCATGGTCAGTTGGTATTTGGGGTATGGTCAACTCGGTAGCTATTATGATTAGTGCAATTTCAATGGGTTCTGCCATTAAAATTGCACATTCTTCTCAATCGCTTGATGACAAAGTAATATTAATTGAACTTTTAAGTAGTTTAATTACAAATGCCTGGGGTGTCGGTGGGCTTTTCTTTGGACTTTGGCTTATCCCGTTGGGATACATTATAACAAGCACAAAAAGAATGCCTGTATGGTTGGGGTGGACCCTGATTGCCGGTGGTATCGGCTACTTGATAAGTACTACAATTAATTACATTGGAGTTGAAAGCCCCCTGGTAAGTTATTTAACCATTCCTGCTACAGTTGGAGAATTCTGGATGATAGGATATTTATTGATTTTTGGAATACGGCCAGCGAATGAATAATTCGTAATAATACCAAAGGAAACGGGACCAGCAAGACTTATTTAAAATAAACCAAAATATAGGTCCTGACTCACATAAATTCCTGCAATATGGTATATAAAAAATAGAAGTATTAGCGTAAGCCATTTGGTTTGTGCATTTTTATTATCTTTCTTTTACCGGGAAAGTATCACATTTAAAATCTGCTGCTTTTCATATTCAGACGCATTACCTGCAAGCTCAAAAAACAAAATATGAAAAAAATATGCCTGATATTACTCACCACAGTTCTTTGTATGTCTTGCGGGAAGGAAAAACCACAAAATAAAAAATTCAATTCTGATAAAATGATGATTAGAATCTCGGAAATTGAAATCGTACCTGAATACCTTGATGAATATGTAACAATACTAAAAGAAGAGGCAAAAGCTTCGATGGAATTAGAACCAGATGTGATTTCCATTTATCCTATGTATCAAACAGAAAATCCGACTGAAATAAGAATATTGGAAATTTACGCAGACCAAACAGCATATAAATCTCATTTGGAAACACCCCATTTTAAGTACTACAAAACAACAACCCTGAAAATGGTTAAGTCATTTAAATTAATTGATATGAAAGCAATTGACAGACCGACTATGTCAATGATTTTTAAAAAAATGAAGTGAAATCATGAGCCAATATTGGCTGTAGGTAAATATCTATACTCGATTACTTGCGAAAATTACTGAGCCGGTTCGCTTCGCTCCTGCCTCAGAAATTCTCTGCCTGCCTGCCGGGAAGCCGGTTAGGTTTTAATTTGCTAAATTAGGTGCTTTAATAATCAACTGACCATACGACACCTTAGCCATAACTAAAAATAAAACATTAGATTAAAAGAATCAACCACGTTTATGGAAAACCAGCTTAAAAATATTAAGAAACGTCAAATCTGGAGATCTTTATTGGCTTATCCGGCTGCCGCGTTTGTTATTATTCAAGCCGTGGAATTTTTTATAAACAATTATGAGCTTAACCCAAAGCTATTGACTTTTTCCCTTATTCTTTTAATTGGCGGTTTTTTTGTTTCAGTCATGTGGAACTGGAATCATGGGGAAAAGGGCATTCAGAAATTTACATATAAAGAAATAATGTCTTATGGAATTGTGCTCGCCATAACCTTATTTTGCGGAGGATATTATTGGAAAAACACGCCAACCGTGAATGGAGCTTCTGATGCAAGTATTGGCGATTCATCCAATAGATTAGCGGTCTTACCTTTTGAAAATAAATCCACAGATTCTTCCCTTATATATCTTTCTGATGGTATCCCCGAAAATTTAATCAATAGGCTTTCATTAATGACTAATTTAAAAGTTTTATCAAGAAATTCGACTTTTATTCTGGATGATGCTGACAGAAACTCTTCGGGAGTTAGAAAAAAATTAGATGCTGACCTATTACTAACCGGAAGAGTTGAAAACTTAAATAATCAATTGGTTGTGAACTGCCAACTCATCAATGTGAATGATAATGTTCAAATCTGGGGAGAAAAAGTGTTTTATGACAACGAGAATGTAATTGAATTAGAAGAAAATATTGTTACATCGTTACTCAATAGCTTGCCAAGTTCTTTAAGAAGAAAAGATGGTAATTTCCAAAATGATAAAGCAATAAACCCAAAAGCAAAATCCCACTTCATGAAGGGGAGAGCCTTAAGTTATGGCTCTACCAAAGAAGAGGCTGAAAATGCACTTGAACATTTCAGAAAAGCTATAGAAATCGATCCTAATTTTACTCCTGCCTATGTAGCAATAGCTAATGAAAAAATAATACAAGCCATGTTTTCCACAGCTACCCGAGAAGAGATTTTTAATGAGGCCAGGACTGCAGTGCAAACAGCATTGGCTTTTGATCCCAACTCATCTGAAGCGTATTATGTTGATGGAGCCATTAAATTCTATGGCGATTTTAATTGGGAAGGTGCAGAAAATTCATATAAAAAATCATTAGAAATTAATCCTTATAATGTGAATGCATACATAAGGTACTCTGCCTTTTTAGGGGCAATGAAAAGACATAAAGAGTCCATAATTATGGCGGATAAAGCCATTGCTTTAGATCCCATTTCAATTTCCAGTCTTCATAATTTAGGCTGGGTGCATTTGATTGCAGGAAATTTTAAAGAATCAGAAGATGCATTTAGTGAAGCCCTGGCTTTACACCCTAATTGGATTTGGGGTTATGTTAAACGAGGTTATTCACGCATGTTTCAAAACAAATGTGAATTAGCTGAGGCTGATGCCATTAAAGCAAGAGAATTACTGGGAGACTGGGGATCTGAGCTTATAGAAAGTACATTTATTTTCAATTACGGCACTTGCGGTAATGAAGAAAAAAAGAAAGAATTAATCGATAATTTTTTCAGACATGTGAATGCTGACAACTATGATGATCCCTATGCAGTATTCATGGTCTACTATTTAAAAGGAGAGCTGGAAACAGCTCTGGATTGGGCTGAAAGAAGCATTGCTGAAAAAGAAGCAAGTTCCTATTTATTTAATATAGATATTTTTTACAGGAATGATCTTTTAGAGCATCCGCGTTTTATCAAATTGCGCAAGGATATGAATTTCTAATAACTATTGCTGTCAATGTATATACCTAAAACGGTAACGTTCATTTACAAAACCATTGTTCTTCATGATGACCAACCATTAATCAATGAGAAATTCTTTAAAGGGCCAATCAGAAAGTAAAGGTCAGTTCAATCATTGCTAGTAAAGGAGTCAAACGGTGCGCTGGACTTAAACCAAAAAAAAATGACAAAATACTAAATGAAATAAATCGAGACTTGATCTCTGATTACAATATGACTGATTGAGTTTAAAAATAAATAATAAAATCTAAAAGTTGAAGAAGCCTTCATAAAAAATATTGATTTGGATAACTATAGCAACATACCTGTTGTATGGCAAATATCTGCTTTACATCTTAATAAAAAGACATTGCTAAGCGGTGTCATTTTAAGGGATACCCCTTTTAATTATGAATCACAAATAAGTAATTTTAGAAATCTAATAAATGTATGTAAATCCTATTTTATAGGTGTTTATGCGAATAAAGAAATCTTAATTACAACAAATGATAAAACAATAAATACAAATACTGATAAATATGGAAGTTTCACTATTGTTATTGACCACCTGCATAAAGGTGAACTAATAATTAAAACTACCGATAATGATAAGCGATTGAAGATTCTGCAAACCTATCCAGTCATTTTCCAAAATACTAAAAGCCTTTTCAATGTAATATCAGATATTGACGACACTATTTTGATTTCTTATACTGCAGATCTCATGAAGCGTATTAGAGCACTAATCTTTACCCCGCCACAAAAAAGAAAGGTTGTGGGCTTTACTCAAAATTTATTAAAAGAATTCGAAAAACATGATACTTTTGTCTTATATATCTCAAAGAGTGAAAGTAATTTATTTGCGCTGCTCACATCCTTTATTAAACATAATAAACTGCCACTAGGGAATCTAATTCTGACGCCCTATTTAAAGTACAGTCAACTTTTTCATCCTAAAAAAGGTCGTAATTATAAACTTGATAAAATCTGTTTTATTCTTAATAATACCGGAACTAAAAATTTTGTCCTATTAGGAGATGACAGCCAAAAAGATATGGAGGTATATTCAGAAGTCGTAAAGAAATTTCCAAAAAGGATTTTAAAGATATACATAAGACAAACAAAGCGAAAGATTCTACCATACCAGAAAAGAATGTGGGGCAAATTGGAATTACTTGGGATTCCTGTAGTATATTTTAATGATAATACGAATATGGATTTCCAAAATGAAATTAATAAATTAAAGCATACAAGCTCATGAAAATTTTGTTTATAGTTAACCCTATTTCGGGTGGAATAAATAAAGAACCATTTATTAAAGAAGCAAAATCTAAATGTAAAAAGTACGGTATCCATTATCAAATATTTAAAACGACTGGTACTGATGATGAAAAGCATTTGGAAGAAGTTTTATCAAGATTTAGACCTGACAAAGTTGCTTCTGTAGGCGGCGATGGAACAACGTTATTTACCGCCATTGCTGTAATGAAGAAAGATATCCCCATGGGAATAATTCCATTAGGTTCAGCCAATGGTATGGCCGCTGAACTTTCTGTGAATCCCGAACCATCGAAAGCACTGGAAGATCTCATCATGTCGGAAGTATTTGCTGGGCTAGACATGCTTGTGGTTAATGAAAAGTATTATTCGATACACATTGGGGATGTAGGTATAAATGCTAATATTGTTGATGCCTATGACAAAGATAAAAACCGTGGCATGACGACATATGCCAAATACTTTATTGAAGAATTGAAAAAGCTTACTCCTTTTAAAATCAATATCAAAGCCAATGGTAAAACATACCTGGAAAATGGTTTAATGTTAGGTATATGCAATTCAAGGAAATATGGAACCGGTGTTCCATTAAACCTGGATGGGAATCCAATGGATGGAATATTTGAAATTATTGTAGTTGAAAATATCAATTTGAATTCATTAATAAAAATGGGCTTATCAAAATTTGATAAAAGTTTTCATGACAACCAAAATGGAATATTAATTAGTACAGATGAAGCAGAAATTTTGTTTGATCAACCAAGACTTCTTCAGTTGGACGGTGAAGTTATTGGTGAATTCGAAAAACTTAAAATTAATATGATAAAAGGAGCTGTAAAACTAATTACTCATCAGGAAAATGCATATTTGACTTAATTATATTTCTTTCAATAAATAGCGAAATGTCAGTAATGTATATAAAACATAACCAAAACAGTAACTTTCAAATACAAAACCGTTATAGATAATTAAAAAATAAAACTATTCTATGTCTTTATACATGGATATTTATATTGTTACAGAAGAATCTGCCATAAGAAACAGTTAAAGCTCATTGGGAAGATTTATCTATCCAAAAAGAATTTGCTTTGAAAATCACAAAAATGCTAAAAACAGAAGCTAAACTATGATTAAATTCTTCAGACCTATAAGACAACAACTATTATCCGAAAACAAAACTGCCTCGCCGGCAGGCAGGTTCAGCAACTATCTGATTTATGCGATTGGCGAAATTATTCTTGTGGTTATTGGAATTCTGATTGCACTGCAGATAAATAACTGGAATGAAAATCGCAAGACAGAAATAAAAATCAAAAATTCTTTAGTTGCATTGAGTAACGATTTGATACAGGACACCATATTAATCAGAGAAAGGCTTCCATTCATTAAAGAGCAATATGATTTGAATGAGTCCTTGAGAGCCAGAGTAGCCAAACCAAATGCCACCGTTGATACCCTCATTCAAATAATGAGATTTGAATTTAATCCAAACTGGGTCGTTCAAATTCCTTACAATACAAATACTTACATTAGTCTAAATCAAACCGGATTAATAGAAAATCTATCTGACTCGTTAAAAGTCAGTATAAAGAATTTTTACAATACAAAAGCTTCACTTATGGATAGGGTAGAAAAAACCACCAATGACTATCAGGGGAAAGTGACTTCTTATGTAAATACCTATACTTTTGGCGTGACGAAAATACACGACCAAGGAGCATTGATTGATTCTCTAATCTGGAACAATATTGATCACAGGCATCTTGCAGCCACATTTCAAGGCATAAGTAATTTTAAAAGAATTTTATTTACCGAAACCAAAGAAGAGCTTGAATATTCTTTAAAGAGTTCTCAGGATTTAATAAGGCAAATTGACCATTATTTAAAGGAAAATTATAACTGATTCAAAAATAAATAACAAAAGTACAAATGCTATTGAAAAATTTGACATGCCATTGAAAGTATTCATTAACAATAAAGAGCAATGGCTTTATCCTAAAACAAATTGGCAAGAAAAAGAGGTTAATTCAGAACAAATAAATCTGATTGTTGATCGCAATTTTTATGTACCTTCCTTCTATAGTAATTCCAAGTAAATAAATATTGGCTAATTAATAATAAAAACTTATGTGCGAACAAGACAAATCAAAGAAGTCCGGCTTGCCCCCCATGGGTGCACAAGACTTCTCAGAGATAGAAGACTGGACGGGGTATTTTAATGCGGTTCTTGGAAAAGGAGCTAGAGATACATTGATTGCTGCCCTGGATTCTTTTGAGCACGAGGAATTTTATAATGGATTTGCGGTCGATTTAGCTGCTGGTGAAGGACGTGATTCGCTGGAACTACTCGGCAGGAACTGGCGGGTATTAGCAACCGATAATCACCCTGAAGCATTCTCATATTTGTGGGCAAGGGTACCGGAGAAATTGAAACCCCAATTAACCACCAAAGAGGTGAACTTCTGTGATATGAAGTTTCCTGAATGTGACATGGTGAACGCTAGTTTTGCTTTGCCATTTTGCGAACCACAACATTTTGAAGTGCTATGGAATAAAATAGTTGCATCAATTCGTCCCGGAGGCAGGTTTGCAGGTCAGTTCTTCGGAGACAGGGATACCTGGGCATCACTTCCAAACAGGTCTCACCACTCACGTAAAGAAGTTTTAAAATTACTGGAAGGCTTTTCAATAGAGATGATGAGAGAAGAAGAACGTGACGATCCACCGGAGCTCAGGAAACCAAAACATTGGCAAATATTTCATGTAGTGGCAAAGAAAAATTAACAATGGAAAGAAGATCAAAATGTTGGAAAACTAAAAACAAGAACCTGGAAATCCTCGAATCAAAACATCCTGTGTTTTTTTTATAAATGGCTATCCGATAAATTGAAACTCTATTAAAAATCAATTCTGCTCTTGATCGACTTCACGAAGAATATTAAAATTTATTTTCTCCAAAAAATCATAAAGTAGCTTTCATTTCCCGGGTTCATTATGTAAAAAATTTGTAGTTTTGACATCTCGATTTAAAAAAAAGGGTCATTAACTCAGTTGGTTCAGAGTGTTACCTTGACAGGGTAGAAGTCACTGGTTCGAATCCAGTATGACCCACATCGAATAAAAACCCGATGAATTGAAATTCATCGGGTTTTTTGCTTTCTCTTTGTGTTGAGCTTGCTCATAAGTTAAAGAGGAAGCAAAAAACCATGCGAGTTATCGCATTGGGTTTTTATTTGCAGAAGCGGTTCGCATCTGGATCACGATAGTAATCCCCTTTTTTGAATATTGAACCCGCCTGCCGGACGGGCAGGTATCGAATAAGGAATTCTGAACATCGAAGTGTCTCAAAAAGACCGTATCACGCAGTGAAACGGAGTCATTGGGTTTTTATTTGCAGAAGCGGTTATTTTCTGGATCACGTTAGTAATCCCTTTTTGAATATCGAACCCGCCTGCCGGACGGGCAGGTATCGAACAAGGAATTCTGAACATCGAAGTGTCTCAAAAAGACCGTATCACACAGTGAAACGGAGTCACTTGATTTATCCAACATAGGTGGACGGGTTTGCAGAAGCGGTTCGCTTCTTGATCACGCCAGTAATCCCTCCTTTCCTGAATGACGAATATTGAATATCGAACAAGGAATTTCGAAGTTTTGCAAATTAATACGACAGAAAGTTAATTGAGAAAAGTCAAGGCTTAACGGGATTTTATCCACCATAGGCGGACAGGTTTTCAGAAGCGGTTCGCATCTGGATCACGTTAGTAATCCCCTTTTTTTGAATATCGAATGTCGAACAAGGAACGCTGAACACCGAAGTATCTTAAAAAATACCGTATCACGTAGTGAAACGGAGTCATTGGGTTTTTATTTGCAGAAGCGGTTCGCATCTGGATCACGACAGTAATCCAATAAGGCTATCGAAAGAGCTTGGAAATAAAAAAAATATTTTTATTTTTAGGGCTCAACCAAGCCAAATCAATTTTTAAGTAAACTATTTTATCAAAATTTTCGTTATTCAATTTATGGATCGAGAAACTTTAGATGTATACCTCAAATACGAACGACTGGATAAAACTGTTTTTCAAGGTATGAGCATTCAAGAACTGTTTGACCTGAGACATGATATGCTGGCGTTTAGAAATAAGTTGGGGGAATTGTTGAAACAGTAAGAATTCCTTACTTCGAATCAACTTCCCATCACCTCCTCAAAACTTTGAATCAGTTTAAATTGATTCATCGAGCGAATGAGGTTGTGTTCGGGGTATCTGGTCTTATAATAAATATCATTGTTTAAATAATCAGTTAAAAAACGCAGCGCCATTATAAAAATCATGGTCTTGGCGGCCAGCGGAAAATAATTTCTTTCAAATTCTGATACAGCGTCTCCAACTTCCTCCAAAAAGCCTTGCGTATATGCCTCGTAAAACTCCTTGTTAAACATTACTTTTTTCAGATCCTTTTCGTCTTCAGCAGCGGTGTTGCATATTGTCCTGATGGCGTCTCCAAAGTCATAGTGAATAATCCCGGGCATAATGGTGTCTGTATCGATTACACAAAGCCCCTTGCCCTCCATGTCGAATAAGGCGTTGGATATTTTCGTGTCATTATGAGTCACCCTGATTTTGATTTTTCCCTGATCTTTTAAATGTTGTAAAATGTGCATTTCTGCCTTTAAGTCATTTACAATCTGAATATATGGTTGTGCTTTAAGCAGCCTTTCGTCAGAGGCCCTTTTCAAAGAGGCTTCGAATTGCCCGAAACGAAAGGCCATATCGTGAAACCTGGGAATAACCTCAACTAAATTTCCTGTATCAAAGTCTTGGGTAAGACGTGTAAATTCCCCAAACAATTTTCCGCCTTCATAGGCAACCTTAACCTCAGTTACTGTTTCAAATGTTTGGCTGTTGTCAATAAAGAGGGTAACATTCCAAAAATTTCTATTTTGATCAACGTAAAAGTTCTCACCCTTTGAATTTTGTAAAAAAGTCAACACTTTGTGTTGCCTTTCCTCTTCGGTCAAATAAGATAACTTTTTATGTAAATGCTTACTTATATTCACCTTATTCATGATAAGGCCCGGTACATCGTTAAAGATGCCTTTATTGATCTTTTGAAAAATATATTGCTGCTTTTGAATCGCAGTAACAAGAAAAGTATCATTGATGTGACCCGAAGTAATTTCCTTGAAAGAAGCAAATTCCTCCTGAGGCAAAAAAACATCAAATACCTCTCTTAAAATTTTATTCATCTTACCACAGGTGAGTTGGATAAATATTTTTTTTCTTTAGTGCCTGAATTTCCTTTTGAACCGATTCCTTATCCTCCTTATAGGTTACTCCAAACCAGCGGGCATCAGAGGTGAGTACCTTAACCGAGGCCGTTCCGTTTTTCAAATAGCCATTAACGATCAAAGGAATAAAGTATTCTGCTTTTAAATTATCCTTATTCTCTTCCAGAAAACTCTCGAACAATGCTTCGGTGTATTCAAAACACCTGGGTGTAAAACCCCAAAAATTCATAGACACTACAGTGTTCTCATCTATAGGAATCAAGTTCCCCTCATCGTCCTTCCGAACCAGGCCTTCTTTTGTCTTTTCAATATGGGTCCTTTCTACGATATGGCTGAGAAACCCTTTATCATCAACCTCACATTCTCCCCTACTGACAAATCCGTGATCAGAAACCGTATTTTTAAGCAAATATGCCATCATGCTAAAGTCAAAGGAATTCTTGTCTATAGACTTCAAATACTTCGCCATAGCCACAAAGGCATCTCTTCCATAAAAGTCATCAGCATTGATGATGGCAAAATTTTCCTGTACCTCATCTTTGGCCATCAGCATGGCATGACCTGTTCCCCAGGGTTTTTCCCTTTGAGGGTTTTTATATTTTCCCGGTACTTTATCAATCTCTTGAAAAACATAGGCTACTTCGGCTTTTCCTTGAAGCTTTTTATCGATCTCCGCCCTGAATTCCTCTTCAATGCTTTTTCGAATAATAAAAACAAATTTTCCAAACCCCGCCTCAAGTGCGTCATAGATCGAAAAATCTATGATTGTATCACCTTCAGGAGTAAAGGTGTCCAGTTGTTTTAATCCTCCATATCTGCTGCCGATACCCGCAGCTAAAATTACCAAAGTGGGTTTGTTGCTTTCCATGTTTTATATTTTTGGACGAATTTACTAAACATATCATATTATTACTAACAGAAAGATCGATATATAAAGAATGATCCTGAATATATTGTGAAAATTCAATACAACTGCACTCTTGCCTTTTCGGCTCGATCCATTCGAACTATGAACCTCACTTAACCCGGAGATGCTTTTGATAATATTTTTTCTAAAATAGGGTTCCTGTTCAATGGATTCCAGGCCACCGATAAAACAGTCTTTTGAGGGATTTTATCAAGCTCTATGAGCTTTATTTTCATGTTAAAACCGAGCCCCAAAGAACTGGGAACTATTGATATCCCCAAATTGTTTTCTACCAATCTAAAAATTGTACTTGCATGCACCGTGTTATGCGAAATAATAGGATGAAACCCGCTTTGTTCAAATATTCGCATTACCT
The DNA here is from genome assembly GCF_038433205.1 of Lutimonas vermicola. Taxonomy (NCBI): domain Bacteria; kingdom Pseudomonadati; phylum Bacteroidota; class Flavobacteriia; order Flavobacteriales; family Flavobacteriaceae; genus Lutimonas; species Lutimonas vermicola. The sequence goes on along the minus strand of NZ_JBCDNA010000003.1, from coordinate 338,454 downwards.
GTTCATAATAAGTAGGGCTGTAAGATTGATCGAATAGAATAAATGCATCTTCTTCAAGACTTTTTAAGCCCTGAAAGTTTTCCTTATCTATGGGATGGTCACTTGGAAGCACCAAAGAAAAAGTGTCTTCGAAAACCGGCCGAATCTCCAATCCTTTTGGTACTTTATCCAATCTGACAAAAGCCAGGTCGATCTCGCCTTGCACAAGGGCCCTAACCTGATCAGGATTCTCCATTTCTCTTAATGAATAGTGAACTTTTGGGTGGTCTTCCTGAATTTTTAAAAGAAGTTCCGGAATTACATTTTGCATAGCCGAACCCACATAACCAATACTAATGTGACCTTCCATTCCTTCCTGAATCAACTGTGCATGGTCAAAAGTGTCATTCAAATTCTTCAGCAGCATGGTCACTTCGTCTTTTAAGTAGTTTCCGGCTTTAGTCAAAACAACTTTTTTATTGGTTCTTTCAAAGAGCACCAGGCCGAGTTCAGCTTCCATTTGCTTAATCTGACGGCTCAAACCTGGCTGGGAAATATATAACTTTTCTGCAGCCTTTCTAAAATGAAGTTCCTCCGCAACGGCTAGAAAATATCTGAGGTGTCTTATTTCTATTTGATAACTCATAGTTATTGATTATTGATTATAATGGTATTACAAAGCATCAAATATAATCGTAAATTTGATAGTATCAAATAGCTAAGAAATGTTCAAATACGGATTAGATCATCTCACAGTCTCACAGGTAATTTCCATACTAAAGGGAGAGTTGAAGGCCATTATTTCAAATGAGGCAGCAGAAAGAATTAAAGCATCTCATGAAGTCGTTTTAAAGACAGCATTAAAAGATCAGGCCGTATACGGGATCAATACGGGTTTTGGCCCTCTCTGTGATACCATTATTTCAAAAAATGACACCACTGAGCTGCAAAGGAAAATCCTTTTGAGTCATTCTGTTGGCGTCGGTGCTCCCATTGAAAAAGACCTGGCCAAACTCATGATGATTTTAAAATTGCACTCTTTGGCACAAGGGTACTCCGGTATATCCATCGCTGTGCTCGAACGAATTCAGTGGCATATTGAGAATGATATCATTCCCATAGTTCCGGAGCAAGGTTCGGTTGGTGCCTCAGGGGATCTTGCCCCCTTATCACATCTTTTTCTGCCACTTATTGGCGAGGGAAAAGTGTTTTATAAAAACAAGATCAAAAAGACGAAAAAAGTCTTGGAAACAGAAGGTTTGAAACCTCTTACTTTACATCCCAAAGCCGGTTTGGCCCTGATTAACGGAACTCAATTTATTCTGGCTCATGCCGTATCATGTGTAGACAAATTGTACAATTGCCTCTCACATGCAGACCTTATCGGAAGTCTTATGATAGAAGGGCTTATGGGTTCACAAATGCCTTTTCATGATTCGCTTCATCAAACCAGGCCATTTAAGGGAAATATCCATGTGGCAAAAAGGATCAATGAATTTCTTCAGGGTTCCGAAATAGGTAAATCTCATCTCTTTTGCGGAAAGGTTCAGGATCCTTATTCACTAAGGTGTATGCCTCAGGTTCACGGAAGCTCAAGAAGCGCCTGGCTTCATTTAAAAGAAAGTGTTGAAGTCGAACTCAATTCGGTCACAGATAATCCTGTAATCATCTCTGATGAACTCATCATAAGTGGGGGAAGTTTTCACGGACAACCCCTGGCACTTCCTTTGGATTATGCCTGTTTAGCTGCGGCTGAAATCGGAAGTATCTCAGACCGTCGTACCTACCTTTCATTGGAAGGAAAATATGAGGGTACGCCCAGGTTGCTTATGGAGGATACAGGATTGAATTCCGGTTTTATGATCCTGCAATATACCTCTGCAGCGCTGGTAAGTGAAAACAAGGGTTTGTGTTTCCCGTCAAGTGCCGACAGCATACCGACTTCACTGGGTCAGGAAGATCATGTAAGCATGGGATCCATCGGTGGCAGAAAGGCCTTGCGTGTTATTGACAATCTTGAAAAAATCCTTGCCATTGAATTATTATGTGCCGCACAGGCCCTGGATTTTAGAAAACCTTTAAAATCAAGTGAAGTACTCGATGACGTACACAGCACTATCAGAGAAAGAATTGACTTTGCCGAAGAAGACAGGATCTTTTCAAAAGACATTGAAAAGGCGATACAATTGATCAAGGATAGGGAATTATTGACAACCACTTCCTTTCATTGCAAAAGTTACAGCGAATACGACAATTTATTTGAATCCTATTAATCAGTTTAAAATGATTAACACAAATAACCAACAATTCCAAAAGGAAATCTGCCGGGGCATACCTGAACAACTTCCTGAAAAAAGGACTTATCCGGAAGGAGCCAACAGGGCTCCCAAAAGAAAGGATATTCTATCTAAAGAAGAAAAGAAACTTGCCGTCAGAAATGCCCTGCGCTATTTTCCGGTAACCTGGCATAAGGAACTTGCTGAGGAGTTTCTTGAAGAATTAAAGACATATGGACGAATCTATATGCATCGCTTTAAGCCGGCTTATAAAATATACGCCAGGCCCATTGAAGCCTATCCGGCAAAAAGCCGAAAGGCTGCGGCCATTATGCTCATGATTCAGAATAATCTCGACCCCGCAGTTGCCCAGCACCCTGAAGAACTGATTACCTACGGAGGTAATGGTGCCGTATTTCAAAACTGGGCACAATACCTGCTTACCATGAAGTATCTGAGTCAAATGACCGACGAACAGACCCTGCATATGTATTCGGGTCATCCCATGGGCCTGTTCCCTTCGGGTAAAGAAGCTCCAAGGGTCATTGTGACCAATGGTATGATGGTACCGAATTATTCAAAACCCGATGATCTGGAAAAATTCAATGCCCTGGGGGTTACCCAGTACGGGCAAATGACTGCGGGATCCTTTATGTATATCGGGCCACAGGGAATTGTCCATGGAACCACGATCACCCTGATGAATGCCTTTAGAAAAATCCTTAAAAAAGGCGAAAATGCTAAAGGAAAGATTTTTTTGACCTCTGGTTTAGGCGGTATGAGCGGAGCTCAACCAAAAGCCGGTGATATTACCGGCTGTATAACGGTTTGTGCAGAGGTTAATGAAAAGGCTGCAATGAAAAGGCATAAGCAGGGTTGGGCAAGTGTTTTGATCAAAGATATGGATGAGCTGGTCAACAGGGTGAGGAAAGCGCAACATGCACAGGAAGTCATATCGATTGCCTTTCACGGAAATATCGTTGATGTATGGGAACGGTTCGATAAAGAGGATATTTTTGTTCACGTAGGTTCTGATCAAACCTCACTTCATAATCCATGGTCAGGAGGCTATTATCCGGTAGGGCTGAGTTTTGAAAAAGCCAATGATCTGATTAGTTCAGATCCTGAACTTTTTAAAGAAAAAGTCCAGGAATCTTTAAGGAGGCAGGCGAGATCAATAAATAATCACGCGGCAAAAGGTACCTATTTCTTTGATTACGGCAATGCCTTTTTACTTGAAGCTTCAAGGGCGGGAGCAGATGTATTAGGCAAAAAAGAAGGTGAATTCAGATACCCAACCTATGTACAGGATATTCTTGGGCCAATGTGTTTTGATTATGGTTTCGGTCCCTTTAGATGGGTGTGTACTTCAGGAGATCCTGAAGATCTTGACAAATCTGACCAGATCGCTCTCGAAGTACTTTCCGGGATGCAAAAAACGGCCCCTGAAGAGATCCAGCTTCAAATGAACGATAATATGATCTGGATCAAAAACGCCAAACAAAACAAACTGGTCGTAGGGTCTCAGGCCAGGATACTTTATGCTGATGCCGAAGGACGTGCAAAGATAGCAGGTGCTTTTAATAAAGCCATCTCCGAAGGTTATATTTCAGCCCCAATTGTTCTTGGCAGGGACCATCATGACGTAAGCGGCACTGACTCACCTTACCGGGAAACAAGCAATATATACGATGGAAGCCAATTCACTGCAGATATGGCTATTCACAATGTAATCGGAGATAGCTTTAGAGGTGCCACCTGGGTTTCAATACACAATGGTGGTGGCGTTGGATGGGGAGAAGTGATCAACGGCGGTTTTGGCCTGGTTCTGGACGGATCCGACCAAGCTGATCTGCAACTGCGATCCATGCTGTTTTATGATGTTAACAACGGCATTGCCAGAAGAAGCTGGGCCAGAAACAAAGAAGCACTATTTGCCATTAAAAGAGAAATGGACAGATCTCCCAATTTAAAGGTAACATTGCCTAATTTGGTTGAAAATGATATTCTCGATAACTTGAATATATAACATCAGGCCCATTAAAATAATGGGCCTGATGATTCTTAGAGTAGCTTCTATTTTTTAATGGAACAACCTATGGCATTAGTACTGTCAGGATCAACAGGCATTCCTTTGAGCAAGGCGTCAACCGCATTTTCTACGTATTTGGTTTTAACAGCTTTAGCATTTCTTGCACTGTCATCTATCGAGCCAATATATTTCACAATAAGCTCTTTGCCTTCCCTATTTAACACGTAGACATGAGGCGTTTTCGACGCTCCGTATTTTGGGTACACCTTTTGACCATCATCAAACAAATAAGGGAATTTAAATCCCTTTTCTTCGGCCCTGACTTTCATTAATTCATAACTGTCTCCTGATGAAATTTCGGGGTTGTTTGGATTTATGGCAATTACCGGAAATCCTTTAGGTTCATACTTCTCATGCAATGCAATGATCCTGTCTTCATTTGCCATAGAAACCGGGCAGGTATTACAGGTAAATATCACGATGAATCCCTTTGCTTCGTTAAAATCAGCCAGGGAAACCATGTTCCCGTCTACATTTTTAAGTTTAAAATCTTCTGCTTTATCTCCTATTTTATAACTTAAGATAATCTCAGATATACCCGTTTCCACTCCGCTAAATGCAAAAACCGAAAATATTGTTGAAACAGCTATTGTCATTAGCAATAAAAAATAATGTTTGTTTTTCATGATACTATATTTTAGTGAATTTTAGCAGTTCGTTTTTCAAGTCTTCCTCGGTAAAAGACCCCTCGTAAAAGCGTCTTTTTGATGCATTGAAAATTAGCGTCGCCGGAATAGCTCCCGTCCAGCTTGAATCAACCCTGGGGATCCATTCGTTCTCATGAGGATCATCCAAAAGAACCACCTGCGACTTCAGGTTGTTTTTCTTAATAAAGGGTATGAGTTTAGTCTCGATTTTATCCGGAAAATCAAGACTGACCAAAATCACCTTGACCTTGTCGGCATGGGTGGCTTGGACAGCTTCAAAAAAAGGCAACTCTTCAATACAGGGCTTGCACCAGGTGGCCCAGAAATTAACCACATAGGTCTGATCAGAATGATCGGATAAAAATGTTTGCAACTCCTCAAAATCAAAGACTTCTATCACGCCGTTTTCAGCAGACAAAATTTCCTGGTCTTTACTGGCTCTCTGTTGGCAGGAAACCAGTAAAAACATACTTATAAAAAAGAAATTGAACTTCATTTTTGCGTAATAGGTTTACACAAATCTAATTAATGATCAAGTTCAATTTTTCCGGAAAAGGAATTTTATCAAAACTTTAACTTTGAAAATATATTAAAATCAACTCTTAAAAATCAATGAAAAGGTAGTGCTTACGCCTACTTGTGAACTAACCAGTAAATTGCCCCCGTGCTTTTTAAGGATGTTTTTTGAGAGGCTTAGACCAATGCCCGAACCATTCTTTTTGGTTGTGTAAAAAGGTATAAAAATCTGATTCATGATTTCTTCTTCAATTCCCTTGCCATTGTCTGTTACCAAAATTATGGTCTTATCCTGTTCTACTATGCAACTAAGTTTAATCAATGGATCAGGGGTTCCATTAAGGGCGTGAATGCTGTTATTGATCAAATTGATCATCACCTGTTCAATGAGTTTGGTGTCCATCTTGACCACAGCATTAGCCGGAATGGGTAAGAGTTTGATTTTCACCCCTGCTTCCTGAGCGGGAGCAGACATCAATAATTGAATCTCTGATAGAAATTTCTTGACATTTATCGGCTCGAGTTTAGGAACCGGAACATTAGAAATCGTCCTGTAGTCTTTGACAAAAACAAGCAAACCATCCGAACGTTTCTTGATGGTGTTCGCAGCCATATTAATGTCTTGAATATCTTCATCTTCAAGGGCTTCTCTGGCCAGAGGCTGGCCATTCCCGGATTCTGTAAGGCCTTTAATTGTCGAGGCCAAAGAGCTTACAGGTGTAAACGAGTTGAGCATTTCATGGGCAAGTACCCGAATCACATTGTGCCAGGCCTCCATTTCTTTCTGTTCAATTTCAGATCTTATATCTTGAAAAGCGATAATCAGATATGGGGCATTGAGTAATTGTATTTCCATGACCTCTAACGACAACTGCTTTCTTTCGACATCGTCTCCAAAATCCACCAGGGATTTTCCTCCATCAGCCAGTGATTTAACCTCTTGAGCAAACCAGGGAATATTAGACGCTATCCTGTGCCAATACTTGTGTTGAGGTTGTCTCAGGATTTCACAGGCAGCCCTGTTTAGAAACAGGATTTCTGAATCGGCATGCTCTTTAAACAGGTCTTCCTTCCTGATCGATATGATGCCAAGATTCACGTGTTCCAGAATATATTTGAAGTACTTATATTGAGCCTCCTTTTCAATCTTGTTTCTTTTAAATATTTTAATGATCAAATTGAAATCATCATACACTTTCACAAAGGAATCCCCTTTTTTAGAAGGCGAAAAATAGACAGAATAATCTTCAGTTTTAAGGGCATCTAAAAATTTTACCAAAGAATAATTGGTATTATTGACATATCGAATAAGAAAATAAACCTGCAGTACGATTAAAACTCCAACCCCGGCACTGCTAAACCAAATATTTCGTAAAAGGAAAAATGAAAACAGCACACAAAAGATCAGAATTATAAAAATTCGGACTGTAACTTGTATGGTAAACCTTTTTATCAAAGCTCAGGTTATAAATTGAATTTTTCCAGTCGTCGGTATAAAGCTGCTCTTGTTAAGCCCAGTTCCTTTGCTGCCTTGGAAATATTCCCTTCGTGTTTGCTCAAGGCTTTCTCTACCAGCATTTTTTCAATATCATGAAGATTCAGGTTGTCAAATTTCTCAACATCTTTACCCGAAACACTTGTCTCGGTAATAAGATTAAAGTCGCTGCCCCTTATTTCCTGTCCGTCAGACATGATGACACCTCTTTCAATGGTGTGTTGTATCTCCCTTACATTGCCGGGCCAGCTATGCGTGTTGAGCAATTCCAGGGCCTTTTGTTCAATTGACAAATGTGATTTGTGGTATTTTTCTTTAAAAATTTTCAGGAAATGTAAAACAAAATCATTGATGTCTCCGGGTCTTTCCCGCAGCGGTGGTATTTCAATTTCCACTGTATTGATCCTGAACATCAGATCCTGCCTGAATTTACCTTCTTCCACCCATTCATGCAAAGGGGCATTGGTGGCAAATAAAAGGCGGGCATTAAACGGGCGTTCAATGCCTTCTCCTAACCTCGACACCTTCCTGTCTTGCAGGACGGTTAAAAGTTTTGACTGTAAATTATAGGGTAAGTTTCCAATCTCATCAAGAAATAAAGTCCCGTCTTCTGCAAGTTCAAACCTACCGGGCTTATCCTCATGAGCATCCGTAAAAGCTCCCTTTTTATGCCCAAATAATTCGCTTTCGAACAAACTCTCAGATAATGCGCCCAAATCCACGTGAACAAAGGGGCCATTTTTTAAGGAGGAACGCCTGTGTATCTCTCTTGCTAAATGTTGCTTACCGGTTCCATTCTCCCCTAAAATCAAAATATTAGCCTCCGTGACACTTACCTTGTCAACCACCCTCATCACCTCATTCATGGCATCGGAGGAACCAATTATCGGCCCGAATTTCTGATCTATATTTTTTTCCAAAACCTGTTTGGCCGATTCCAGTAAAGCCACTTTATGCTTAGATTTGCTCAATTGTAGTCCGGCCTGAATCGTTGCCAGAAATTTTTCATTTGTCCAGGGTTTTAGTATAAAATCAAAGGCCCCCAGTTTTATGGAATCTACCGCTAATTCAACTTCTCCATAGGCCGTCATCAATATAACTACCATTTCAGGTTTGACACTTAAAATATGCTTGAGCCAGTACATTCCTTCTTTACCATCATTGAAGCCTATTCGGTAATTCATATCGAGTATGATGACATCAACAGACTCAGATGAGAGTATCTGGTTCAATTCTTTAGGAGTATCGCGGGTAATGATATTCGTGTAGTGCTTCTTAAGCAAAAGTTTAGCCGACAAAAGAATGTCCTCATCATCATCTATGATCAATATAGTGGCATTCGTTTTAGGCATGTAAGCAGGTTCTGATATTAATTGTACTAAAATACAAAATGTTCAATAACGAACAACATAATGTTCGAAAATGAACAGTTATAAAACACGGTGAAAATTTTATGTTATTGATTATCTGCGCTTTATGTTTTTTATAGGATGTGGCACAAGGTTTGAAACATATATGGTAACCCCTAAAAACAAGAATTATGATTGGCATATTAATCAACATCGTCATCAGCATTATCAACATTCTGGAAGCAGTTTTAACCTGATCATTAAAATCTACTGGAACAACCCTTAAATCAATAATCATGAAAACATTAATATATAACACCACAACCGAAACAAGACATCACGAATTGCAACTGCACTTTAGAAATAGCAAAAGAGTACAGTGGTCAACCTATAGAAACTATATACACTAAGTCAACAAATCTAATATAATGAGACAAATTGGTATGGATAAAAAGATCGTTAAAAAGAAATGGACCGGAAAAAAAATAATGTATATCTCAGGTGCTGTTTTTTTTGTAATACTTGCATTTTTTGGATTCAAGTCACTGAATAAAAAAATCTACAAAGTCGATGACTCCAGAATAACCGTCAAGGAAGTTATCGAGGGTGAGTTTCAAGACATGATACTTATTGAAGGAGATGTGGAACCCATCAACCTTGTACTGGTCAATACCCTCGAAGGAGGATCAGTGGAGGAGATTTTTATTGAAGATGGCGTTTTTGTCGAGGAAGGAACTCCTTTATTGAAGTTGAGCAATCCTTCTGCGACCCTTGGATATCTGAATCAGGAAACGGCTATCATAGAACAGATCAACAACCTTAGAAACTTAAAACTGGCTCTTGAAAAAGACCAAAGAAACCTTGATGAATCGCTTATAGACAGCGAAAACAGATTGGCTGAAACAACTCGAAGATATAAAACTGATTCGGTTTTGTTTTCAAAGGATGTGATAGCCAGAAACAATTATATCGATGTAAGAGAGAGCTATAAATATGAAAAAGACAAAAGAAATCTACTGAATGACAATGTTCGAAAAAGCAGCCAGGATAATAAAATTCAGATACAACAGATCAATATCTCTATTGAGTTAATGCAAAGAAATCTGGAATTGATCCATGAAAATATTGAGAAATTGCTTGTAAAAGCTCCTGTAAGCGGGATGCTTTCATCCTTTGATCCGGATATTGGCGAAACCTATGGCAGGAATGAAACCGTAGCAAAAATTGATGTACAAGCCGGATTCAAGATCAAAGGCCAGGTCGATGAATACTATCTCAGCTCTGTCAAACCCGGACAACTGGCCCGATTTTCACTTGATGGGCAGCTTGTCGATCTCAAGGTTAAAAAAGTATTGCCAGAAGTGGTGAATCGCCGGTTTGAAATTGAACTCGTATTTGTTGGAGACGTACCTGAGTCAATCACAATAGGTCAGTCGCTCCAGGTCAGGCTCGAACTTTCCAAAGCAAAGCAATCTGTAATGATCCCCAGGGGAGATTACTTTCAGGCTTCAGGAGGTCAATATGTGTTTGTTCTTGACGGAGAGGGAGAGGCGCATAAACGATACGTAAAACTGGGGAGTCAAAACCCAAGTTATTATCAGGTTCTCGATGGGCTTGAAAAAGGCGAACGCTTTATCTCTTCATCCTATCAGGATTTTAAAAATTATGAAACAATAGTAATCAATTAAAATGTACAAAATGATCAAATTAGAAAACCTTAGCAAAGTATACCGAACAGACGAAATTGAATCAACCGCATTAAATCAAGTTTCATTTGAGATAAAAAAGGGTGAATTCGTTTCGGTTATGGGGCCTTCAGGCTGCGGAAAATCAACTTTACTTAACGTCTTGGGAATGCTTGACAAACCTGAGAGCGGAAGTTATAAATTCCAGGGGACTGAGGTAAGTGGCCTCAATGAAAAAGGCCGTTCTGCAGTAAGAAAACAGAATATCGGCTTTATTTTTCAGAATTTTAATTTAATAGATGAGCTTACAGTTTTTGAAAATATTGAGCTTCCTTTAATCTATAATAAAATAAGTGCATCGGAGCGAAAAGAAAGGGTAAATAAACTCATCGAAAAAATTGGGATTTCCCATCGTTCTTCTCATTTTCCCCAACAATTATCAGGGGGTCAACAGCAAAGAGTAGCAGTTGCCAGGGCTCTGATCACAAATCCGCCTTTGATTCTTGCAGATGAGCCAACGGGTAACCTCGACAGTTCTCATGGAAATGAGGTAATGGAATTACTGTGCAATCTAAACGAGGCCGGTACCACAATTGTAATGGTTACGCACTCCTCACATGATGCCAGTTATTCTCAACGAATTATCAACCTTTTAGACGGTCAGATTGTTTCTGAAAAAAGATCCAATTTAAGTCAGGCCGCTGTTTAATAAAAAACCTACTAAAATGCTTAAAAATTATTTCAAAGTAGCCCTTAGAAATCTCAACAGGAACAGAGTATATGCATTTATCAATATTCTGGGCCTTGCTTTGGGGCTCACCGTAACCATCCTTGTTTTTATGTTTGTCAAAGACGAAACCAGCTATGATAAACACTGGTCTGGTTCTGAGCGTATTTATAGAACCGGAATCAAAGCCGATATGATGGGCCAAAAAATGGATGCGCCGGTATCACCCAGCCCAATGGCACAATCACTTCGCGAGGAATTCGACGAAGTAGAAAGCGCTACGAGATTACAACCCGTAAAACAGGAAATCCTGATGCGCCAAGAGCAAACCAAGGTGTATATTCAAAAAGGCGTTTATGCCGACAGTACGTTTTTCAGTGTCTTTGACTATGAATTCGTGCATGGTGATGCTCAGACCGCCCTTAACGAGCCAAATGCCCTGGTATTGACAGAAGAATCAGCACGTAAATTGTTTGGTGATGAAAATGCCATGGGCGGCATTGTCAATTACGACAACAGGAGGGATTATATTGTAAAGGGTATCGTAAAACAGCCAAAAGGTCATTCACACTTTGAATTTGATATGTTTATGGCACAAAATGATATTCAAAATATTTGGATCAACAATAATTTTTACACTTATTTCAAACTAAAAGAAGGTGCAGATTTTGCAGCTTTTGAACAGGAAATGAAAGCGAACTTCCTGAAGAAAATAGAACCTAATGTCGAGGCATTCCTAAAAATTACCATCGAGGATTTTTTGAAACAAGGAAACACCTTTGACTATCAAACACAACCTCTGCAAAGCATACACCTGCATTCTCATAAGGATTGGGAAATTCAGCAAAATGGAAATATCATCTATGTATATGTCTTTATAGGAATAGCCCTTTTAGTGATCCTTATCGCAGGAATAAACTTTATGAACCTGTCTACCGCACGATCAGGTAAAAGAGCAAAAGAAGTTGGAGTAAGAAAAGTAACAGGGGCTTCAAGGCCAATGCTTATTTTTCAATTTCTTACTGAATCTGTCATTCAAAGCTTTATAGCCCTTTTTCTGGCCTATATTTTAGTAGAATTATTCTTGCCAGGTTTCAATAATGTTATGGGAACAGAGCTATATCTCTTTAATGATTATTTGTCGCAAACCATCTTCTTTTCTGTTCTGGTTGCTTTGTTTTATGGATTATTTGCAGGAAGTTATCCGGCTTTCTTCTTATCAGGATTTCAACCTGTTTCCGTTTTAAAAGGAGACCTGACAAAAACAAAAAAAGGAGCCATGCTAAGAAAATCACTCGTTGTTACCCAGTTTGCTGCTTCTATTATTTTGATTATAGGAATGATGATAATTTTCCAGCAAATATCCTATCTCCATAATAAAGATATCGGATTCAAAGGAGACCAAGTCATTATTGTACCTATTCAAACGGATCAAATGGCTGAGAATTTTAGAAATTACAAAGATATTTTCTTAAAAAACAGTCAAGTCCTCAGCGTTTCAAGAGCATCCTATTTTCCCGGTGATAATCCGAATCAAACAATGTTTGTTCTTGAGGGCAGCGAAGAACAATTGCCGCTATGGAATCTGGAAGTCGATTTTGACTTCTTTAAAACACTTGATGTTCAATTGCTTGAAGGTAGGGTATTTGACATTGAAAAAGACAATGACTCTATTCCTTCTTATATTCTCAACGAAACCGCTGTTAGAAATCTGAATATTGAAAATGCCGTAGGGAAGCGAATGGGTAGCTATATTAGTCAGCAAGGCGATCTTAGATATGGAAATATCATAGGAATTGTAAAAGACTTTCATATAGAAGGATTTGATCAGCCCATCAGGCCTATGATCCTATATGTAAGAAACCGGGTCTGGTATACCGCCTTTAAGATTTCACCTGAAAATATGAATGCAACCATTGCCTATATTGAAAATGAATGGAACAAACTGGAGCCTTCTCATCCCTTCAGATATACATTTTTAGATCAAAAATTTGGTGCAAAATTTAAACAACAGGAAAATTTTGGAACCATGTTTCTCTACCTGACTATTTTAGCCATCATTATTTCTGCTATGGGGCTCTATGGTTTAGCTTCCTATACTGCTGAACAGAGAACCAAAGAAATTGGAGTAAGAAAGGTTTTAGGAGCCTCGGTAGCGCAGATTATGCATATGTTGAATAAAGATTTTATCAAATTAGTGCTGATCGCAAATATATTTGCCTGGCCAATTTCCTATCTTTTGGCCAAAGATTGGTTGTCGAACTTCTCATATCAAATTGACATGCCTGTTCTTCCTTTTGTATTTGCTACCCTGGTGGCTCTGATCATTGCGCTTATCACTGTAAGCACGCAATCTTACCTGGCAGCTAATTCAGACCCTGTTGATGCCTTGAAATATGAATAAAATATTGTGTCTAATCTGAGAAAATGGCTGAGTGTACACTCAGCCATTTTTTTATGGATAAAATTGATTTGATTTACCAATTTTACATGATCAGGTTTACTTTTTTTAATGGTCTTCATAAATTAATGTATAAAACTTTAGATATCATTTAAGTCATAGTGATTCGCTAAATTCCTTTATCTTCACATCGACTTTTATCAAAGAAAACACCGTCAAAATGATGTGAAAAAATGCGCTGGATAGTTAAAGAAAAACCTGATCCCAAAAAAACTGAACAACTTTCCAAAGCTCTTGGTATCGATCGAACTTTAAGTAGTATTCTGGTGCAGAGAGGCATAGATAATTTCGATAAGGCTAAACATTTTTTTAGGCCATCACTGGAAGATCTTCATGATCCTTTTCTGATGAAAGACATGGATAAGGCTGTTCAAAGAATCCAGCAGGCAATCGATCTGAATGAGAACATCATGATCTATGGAGACTACGATGTTGACGGTACAACGGCAGTGTCATTGGTCTATGATTATCTAAGAACCCGATACCCTTATGTTGCCACTTATATTCCCGATCGGTATAAAGAGGGTTATGGTATTTCTTTTGCCGGTATCGATTTTGCAGAAGACAATGAAATCAATTTAATTATAGCCCTGGATTGTGGGATCAAGGCGCTTGATAAAGTACAATATGCCAATGAAAAAGGGATAGACTTTATAATTTGTGACCACCACCGTCCTGGGGGACAACTTCCCGGAGCCATAGCTGTTCTCGATCCTAAAAGAAACGATTGTTCTTATCCTTATGATGAATTATGTGGATGCGGTATAGGTTTTAAGCTCATTCAGGCCCTGGGCCTTGTATTTGGCGACACTATTGAAGCTCTTTCACCTTACCTGGATCTTGTGGCTACTGCAATAGCAGCAGATATAGTACCGCTTACCGGAGAAAACAGAATTCTTACTTATTTCGGATTAAAAGTAATCAATCAAGCTCCCCGGCCGGGAATAGCAGCCATCGTTCAACAAATTAAAAAGAAACCTCTGGATATTACTGATGTGGTCTTTATTATAGCGCCAAGGATCAATGCGGCAGGAAGAATGAAACACGGATCTTTCGCTGTTGAATTACTTACAGAAGACAGCTTTGAAAAGGCACAGGCACAGGCATCGTCAATTGAGAAATATAATACCGAAAGAAAGGGCCTTGACAAGCTTATTACAAAGGAAGCAATTGATCAAATAAAAGAAAACAAAGAAGAAAAGGCATTCTCAACTGTGGTGTTTAAAGATAACTGGCACAAAGGCGTTATTGGCATAGTAGCTTCCCGACTTATTGAACAGTACTACAGGCCGACGCTCGTATTTACAAAAAGTGGGGCTTCCCTGGCCGCTTCTGCCCGCTCTGTGAAAGGTTTTGACGTTTATAATGCCCTGAATCAATGCAGCGATCTGATCGAACAATTTGGTGGCCATAAATATGCTGCGGGCCTGACGCTTGACCCAAAGAACTATATTAGTTTTAAAGAAAAATTTGAGTATGTTGTTCAACAGACTATTCCGAAAGAATTACTCGAACGACAAATTCAAATTGACAGCGAATTGTTCCTGTCAGATATCAACTCAAAATTTCACAGAATCTTAAAACAGATGGGGCCTTTCGGACCGCAGCATATGAAGCCTGTTTTTATGGCCGGTGGATTAAGAGATAACGGATATGGGAGAAGAATTGGCGAAAATGAAGACCATCTCAAATTAAGCATCGTAACGGGAGCAGATCAAAAAACATATAATGCCATTGGCTTTGGACTTGGCGATAAATACGACCTGATTTGCCAGGGTAAAACCTTTAAAGCTGCCTTTACCATTGAAGAAAATCATTGGAATGGCATCACTTCTTTACAGCTTAATATAAAAGACCTTCAGGAAGATAGCTGATTCATCTAGTATTTTAAATGTTTCAATTCATGGATGGTCTTGGAAGGGTCCTCACTCTTAAAAACAAAACTTCCCGCAACGAGCACATCAGCTCCTGTAGCGACAAGTTGCTCTGCATTTTTGCCATTAACGCCACCATCAATTTCAATGACAGCATTCGATCCTGATTTTTCAATTAATTTCTTTAATTCACTGATTTTCTTGTAGGTGTTTTCAATAAAGCTCTGTCCTCCAAATCCAGGATTAACACTCATGATAAGTACAAGATCCAGGTCTTTTATGATATCCTCCAAAACATTTACCGGAGTATGTGGGTTCAACGAAACACCCGCCTGCATACCTTCTTGTTTTATAGCCTGAACCGTTCGGTGCAAATGATTGCAGGCCTCATAATGTACTGTCAAAATATCAGCGCCGGCCTTTTTAAAATCTTTTATAAACCTGTCGGGATCAACGATCATCAAATGTACATCCATGGTTTTGGCGGCATGCTTTTTAATCGCAGCGATAACCGGCATTCCAAAAGAAATATTGGGTACGAATACTCCGTCCATTACATCAATATGGAACCAATCTGCTTCGCTTTGATTTACCATTTCAACGTCTCTCTGTAAATTTGCGAAATCAGCTGCCAGAATGGAAGGTGCTATTAGGTGTGACATGTTATATTTTTTTTGTAAAATTAACACAAAAAATAAAAAGCCTGTGAATAATCACAGGCTTTTTAAAAATCTATTTGTTTTCAACTATTTTATCCAAGATATGTCCTCAAAATTTTACTCCTTGAGGTATGCTTTAATCTTCTGATCGCCTTTTCTTTTATTTGTCTTACTCTTTCTCGCGTCAGGTCAAAAGTTTCACCTATTTCTTCCAATGTCATTGGATGTGCATCCCCTAAACCAAAGTATAGTTTTACAACATCTGCTTCTCTTGGTGTCAATGTCTCTAAAGCTCTTAAAATTTCCACCTTTAACGATTCGTGTAATAAGCTTTTATCCGGATTAGGCGATTCTCCTGAATTTAAAACGTCGTAAAGATTTGAATCTTCACCTTCAATCAAGGGAGCATCCATTGATACGTGTCGCCCCGAATTCTTCATGGATTCCTTTACATCACTAACCGTCATATCCAGTTCCTTCGCGATTTCCTCTGCAGAAGGAGGTCTTTCATTTTCCTGCTCTAACCTTGCGAAAGTTTTATTGATCTTATTGATCGAACCAATTTTATTCAATGGTAACCTTACAATTCTTGACTGTTCGGCCAGAGCTTGTAAGATAGATTGTCTAATCCACCATACTGCATAGGAGATAAACTTAAAACCTCTTGTTTCATCAAATCTTTTGGCCGCCTTAATCAACCCTAGATTACCTTCATTAATCAAATCGGGTAAAGTAAGACCTTGATTTTGATATTGTTTGGCAACAGAAACTACGAATCTTAAATTTGCTTTGGTTAATTTTTCCAAAGCTATCTGATCTCCTGCCTTAATTCTCTGCGCAAGTTCAACCTCCATGTCGGCTGTAATCAAATCAACCTTACCTATTTCTTGCAAATACTTGTCTAAAGAAGCAGTCTCTCTATTCGTAACCTGCTTAGTTATTTTTAGTTGTCTCATTAAAAATTTGGAATTTTAGTTAAAAAGTTTTGTCGTCTATAATATTATACGTAAGAATTACATTAAATGTTACAAAACTTAATAAAAAAACCTCAAAAAATTAATTTTGAGGTTTTAAATATGCTTAAAAAAGATCTCTAATCTCTTCTTCTATCGTCTCTGCGATTATCGCGCCCGCCTCTGTTATCGCGGCCTCCCCTGTCATTTCTCTCTCTTGGTGGTCTTTCAACAAAGCCCTCAGGTTTTGGTAAAATAGCCTTACGAGATACTTTTTCCTTACGTGTTCTAGGATCTACACCAAAATATTTAACGTCAAACACATCGCCCAGGTTTACAACATCGCTAACCTTATCTGTACGTTCCCATGCTAATTCACTTACATGCAGTAACACTTCGTTTCCAGGTGCTTCTATGTATTCTACAACGGCACCAAAATCTAACATCTTGATCACCTTCACTTGGTAAATATTTCCTTTTACAGGTTTAAATAGTAAAGAATCAATTTTTGCCAATACAGCATCAATTCCTTCCTGTTCGGTACCTAAAATTTCAACGATTCCTTCTTCAGTAACAGGATCTTCATTGATAACAATGGTACATCCGGTTTCTTTTTGAAGTTCCTGAATTACTTTTCCTCCAGGTCCAATCAAGGCTCCGATAAATTCATTTGGAATTGTTCTGGTAACCATTTTTGGTGAGTGAGGTTTTACGTCTTCATTTGGTTCAGAAATAGTTTCAGCAATTTTTCCTAAAATATGTAAACGGCCTTCTCGAGCTTGTTTTAGTGCATTCACTAAGATTTCGTAAGGCAATCCTTTAATTTTAATATCCATTTGACAAGCTGTAATTCCTTCTGTAGTACCGGTAACTTTAAAGTCCATATCTCCTAAATGATCTTCATCACCCAAAATATCAGACAAAACTGCATAGCGGTCCCCATCAGAAATTAGTCCCATTGCTATACCCGAAACCGGTCTTAGCATTTGAACCCCTGCATCCATTAAGGCCATTGTACCGGCACAAACAGTAGCCATAGAAGAAGAACCGTTAGATTCAAGTACTTCGGATACAATTCTCACTGTATAAGGACAATCTGCAGGAATCATTCCTTTTAAACCGCGCTGAGCCAAATTACCGTGACCAACTTCTCTACGAGAAGTTCCTCTTAACGGTCTGGCTTCACCTGTACAAAAAGGAGGGAAGTTATAGTGTAAATAGAAATTTTCCTCACCTTCAAAAGATGGCATATCTATTTTGTTTGCATCTCTGGAAGTTCCCAAAGTAACTGTTGCAAGCGCTTGGGTTTCTCCACGGGTAAAGATTGCAGAACCATGCGTTGAAGGCAAATAATCAACTTCACTCCAAATAGGCCTGATTTCGTCAGTCTTACGACCGTCTAAACGCAATCCTTCTGCTAAAGTTAATTCTCTAACTGCCTCTTTTTGGGCCTTATTAAAATATCCGCTCACCAAGTGGCCGAATTCTTCCATTTCTTCTTCGGTAAATGAAGCTTTTAATTCCTCCTTTACTTCGCTAAACTGGGTTGTGCGCTCAACTTTTGAAGTTCCTTTTTTAGCAATGGCATAACACTTGTCATAAACAGCATCATGTATTCTTTTTGCCAGCTCTTCATTTTCTTCAGCAGTCTCGTATTCACGCACTTCCTTTCTGCCAAAAGCCTCAGCTAAACGCATCTGAGCAGCAATCTGGACTTTGATAGATTCATGGGCAAATTTAATTGCATCAGCCATTTCTTCTTCAGAAATCTCATCCATTTCTCCTTCCACCATCATTACTGAATCCGCAGAAGCTCCAATCATCATATCGATATCAGACTCCGCCAATTGCGAACGACTTGGATTAATAACGAACTCACCGTTTACTCTTCCAACTCTCGCTTCAGAAATAGCACATTCAAAAGGAAAATCACTTAATTGAATTGCTGCTGAAGCAGCCAATCCTGCTAATGCTTCGGGCATTACTTCATCGTCATGAGACATTAGTTGAATCATAACCTGCGTCTCTGCGTGGTAATCTTTTGGGAATAAAGGACGCAATACTCTGTCAACTAAACGCATGGTCAGTACCTCACCATCACTTGGTCGGGCTTCTCTTTTGAAAAATCCTCCAGGATATCTCCCGGCTGCGGCAAATTTTTCTCTGTAATCTACTGTTAAAGGTAAAAAATCTACCGGGCTGGCTTCATAGTTTGAAACTACGGTACAAAGCAACATTGCTTTACCCATTTGTACTACTACCGAACCGTGTGCCTGTTTTGCCAACTTTCCGGTTTCGATGGAAATTTCTCTTCCATCACCGAGGTCTATAACCTCTTTAAAAACTTTTGGTTTCATAATTGTTTTTTAGAATTTACCTCATAGAAGTAAATATGTTAATTCATTGTTGTACTTGTAGTTGTGTTGTCTGACCTGTGTAAGGAGGTCATAGTCTGCCAATGAATTACTCTAGTTTACCATTTCTTTATCTCAAAGAATGGACTTTCGGATTTTTTATCGAAAATAGACAACTTTTTGTCTAAATCCTAACTGAATAAAAAAAGGTTCAAAAATAAAAGAGAGGCATAATGCCTCTCTCAAATCTTATTTTCTTATACCTAGTTCTTTAATGATTGTACGGTATCTGGTGATATCCGATTTAATCAAATAGTTTAAAATATTTCTTCTTTTACCTACCAATTTTACCAAAGATCTTTGGGTATTAAAATCTTTACGATTTCTTTTCAAATGATCAGTCAGGTGATTGATTCGGTAAGTGAATAATGCGATTTGTCCTTCAGAAGAACCAGTGTCTGTACCAGATTTTCCGTATTTTTCGAAAATCTCTTTCTTTTTTTCAGTTGTTAAATACATGCTAACATTAAGTTAAAATTAATAATTTTTATGTACTAATATTTAATTAGGCGGCAAAGATACCATTATTATTTTGATTGACAATAAATTATCTATGAGAGAGATAAAAGAACCGTGATATTAAACCTTTTCCAAAAAACATATCAACCGAAAAAAGCGGAAGCAAAGCAAAAAAACCTCATCTATGAGGGAATATGTTTTTTTGCTGCTTTTAAAAATTCCCTCCTATTTTCTAATTGGCTGATTTAGAATTAAGTCAATATAAAGGTTTACCTCCTCCTTCAATTTCTTTCTCTCAACTATTTTATCTAGAAAACCGTGTTCCAATACAAATTCTGATCGCTGGAAACCTTCAGGAAGATCTTTTCCAGTTGTATCTTTCACTACTCTAGGGCCTGCAAAAGCAACAAGAGCATTAGGCTCTGCAATATTAATATCCCCCAGCATGGCATAAGAAGCTGTGGTTCCTCCGGTAGTTGGATCAGTACACAAAGAAATATATGGAATCTTCGCTTCTGCCAGTTGTGCCAGTTTTGCAGATGTTTTTACCAACTGCATCAGTGACAATGAAGCTTCCTGCATGCGTGCGCCACCAGATTTGGAGATCATTAAAAAAGGCAGTTTGTTCTTTATTGAATAGTCAATCGCTCTTGCAATTTTCTCACCGACAACGCTTCCCATGGATCCTCCGATAAAACTAAAGTCCATGGCTGCAATAACCAAGTCTTTCCCTAAAGATTTACCAACTGCAGTTCGAACAGCGTCATGTAACTTTGTTTTTTTCTGAGCTTCTTTAATCCTGTCTGTGTACTTCTTTGTGTCAACAAATTTCAAAGGATCCTTCGACGTTAACTTTGCATCCAGCTCCTTGAACTTATTATCATCAAAAAGAATTTCAAAATATTCGGCACTTCCTATTCGAACATGGTATCCATCCTCCGGGCTTACATATAAATGAGCCTTTAAATCATCGGAGTCGATGATTTTACCACTTGGTGTTTTATACCACAACCCTTTGGGTGTATCTTTTTTTTCGTCCGTAGGAGTCTGTATCCCCTTATTCTGTCTTTTAAACCAAGAACTCATACCGTCTATTTTTTACATTGTGATAATTCTGCCGACAAAGATTATAAAAATTAAGTGAAACTGGCAAGTAATAAAAAACGGAGTGCCTCTTTAAGAAGAAGCACTCCGTTTGACCAGTTTTAAAACTAAAGTGTATCTACGTTGTTCAGGTCTCTAAAAGCCTGCTTAATTCTTTCCTTGAACGAATCTTCTCCTTTTCTCACCCATACTCTTGGGTCATAATATTTTTTATTAGGAGCGTCAGCACCATCAGGATTGCCAATTTGTCCCTGAAGATAATCTTTCTTTTCAAACATATAATCTCTAACCCCTGCCATATATGCATATTGAAGGTCTGTATCAATATTCATTTTGATCACACCATAGCCAATAGCCTCTCTGATTTCCTCCAGAGAAGAACCTGATCCACCATGGAATACAAAATCAACAGGATTCTTAGCTGTGTTATATTTTTTTTCTATATACTTTTGAGAATTGTCAAGAATTTTTGGAGTCAGCTTCACATTACCTGGTTTATATACCCCATGAACGTTACCAAAGGAAGCCGCAATAGTAAAACGAGGGCTTACTTTTAGCAATTCTTCATAGGCATAAGCCACTTCTTCAGGTTGCGTATACAATTTTGATACATCGACGTCAGTATTGTCTACACCGTCTTCTTCACCTCCTGTAATACCTAATTCAATTTCCAATGTCATCCCCATTTTATCCATTCTTTCCAGATAACCTTTGCAGATTTCAATGTTTTCTTCAATAGGTTCTTCCGAAAGGTCAATCATATGAGAACTGAATAAAGGAACTCCGTTTTCTTTAAAGAACGCTTCTCCGGCATCAAGTAATCCATCAATCCAGGGCAGTAATTTTTTAGCGCAATGGTCCGTATGTAAAATAACCGGAACATCATAAGCTTTTGCCATGACATGAACATGTTTAGCTCCTGCTATACCCCCGGCAATAGCCGCCTTTTGGCCTTCATTGCTCAGCCCTTTTCCTGCGTTAAAATGAGCGCCTCCATTTGAAAATTGAACAATCACTGGTGCATTCAATTCTTTGGCTGCTTCTAAAACAGCATTTATCGTACTTGAACTAATAACATTGGCTGCTGGTAAAGCAAAACTCTTCTCCTTAGCTAATTTGAAGATCTCTTGAACCGCGTCGCCGGTAGCTACTCCTGATTTGATTTTTTGTGACATTGTATTTGGTTTTATTGTAAATGACTAATTGACAAAAGTACGAAATTCTAATGATTAGAAAGGATAATTTATACCAATATTGTAGACTGCATTTCCAAAATTATAATTGACAAACCATTTGTTGTTCGACCGTAAATAAGGTTCATAGGTTTTAAAACCGATATCAAATCTAAAGACTAAAAACCCAAAATCATATCTAATTCCAAAACCAGAGCCAACGGCAGTATTCTTAAAAGAATCTAAACCAGTAAGCTTACCTTCTTCGCTAACTAAATTTGAATTAGTAATATCCCAAATGTTCCCGGCATCAATAAAAAATGCGCTATTGAACTTACTGCTCAGTTTGAATCTGTATTCAAGGTTTCCAACCAATTTGAAGGTCGACACCTTGTATTCAAGGTTATTGATCTCACCTCCGGGGCCAAGATCAAAAGTTCTCCAGGCCCTGATCTCATTACTACCACCGGCGCTATAACTTCGGCTAAAAGGTACGTTTGACGAATTCCCATACGGAAAAGCAGCTCCCACAAAGGTTCTGAAAACCAGTATGTTTTGATCTCTCAGCTCCCAGTACTTCTTATATTCAAACTCTGTTTTGATATATTGGGCAATTGGTACATCAAATAAAGTGCGTTGACCTATTCTATTCTCGTTTTGGAACAGAAGGCTTGTAAATGTGCCTGCCGAAATCAACCTGGCGGTAAAGTAAGAAAAATTATTGTCGTTCACATTTTCCCTGGAGTTGTAAACAAAAGAATAGGATACTATAGGAACAAATGAATCCTCGATTAAAATTTCCCTTCTTTCGTCGACGTCTGACACCGTATTAAATTCATCCGGGTTTGTTTGGTTGAACCCATTATCAGGGTCAAGAAATTCATCCATGAATCTTAAAAAAAACTCATTATTTGCGGCTTCATTATTCGGGAGGGTCAATCCAAACACATCCTCAGAAACGCTATTTAACTTTTGATATTCCGAATCGTAAATAGGAAAATAATTGTCAATATTCTGATTCTTGATATAAGATAAGTTAAACAGGTCAATTCTATGTCCCACCTTTTTAGAACTCTTCCAGTTATATGCCATTCCCCCAGTTGTGGTTTGTCTGTCAAGGCCAACATTCTTCTGAAAACTCAAACTTGCATCAAGATTGGTTGTCGGTGCCATGTACTTTGGAATCAGCTTTGAAGTATTTACAGGAAACAATATTCTTGGAAAACGCAGGGATGCACTTGATAATACTTCCCAGGCATTAAAAAAGTTATCACTGTTTGAAGCATCTTTTGCCACATTAAAAAATGAACCCTGAAATGATAGTTCCATGATCTCAGATCCTTTAAACATATTTCTTCCTAAAAATGAAAATTTCCCAAGAATTCCGAAAGGTTTAATGTTTGAAGTCGTTGCGTCAAGATCAACCGTCAGCGCATATTTTTTCAAAGGGGTGAGATAGACATCTGCGGTTAAAGACTCGTCTTCATTTTCAGTATAGGAAATGTCTACCGCCGAAGAAAACGTTTGGAGATTCCGAATATAATTTTGAGTCTGTGACTTTTCAGAGTCCTTGTAAAGACCTTGAGGTTCTATAAAAAGTGAATTGACCAAATACTTTGGTTTAAATTTCATCTTGTCAAAACTGTAAAAATTATAACCTTGATAGTTGACTGAATCTTTGATTTTTTTGCCTCGGTTATTAATGGAAAAATCGGTATAAACATTAACTTCGTTAACCATCTGAGTCTTGTAAGGTTGTTTGATCAGGGTGTCATTTATGTTGACAAGCCTATCGGGTATTTTTAGCAAGACATCTTTCATATATGAACCTTTGATGGAGTCGGTCCAAAACCCCATGCTGTAATTTTTGAATTGGTATATCCCTGAATTCCTAAACAACTTGACCAGTCTTGATTCTTCCTTTTCAAAGTCATCAAACACAAAAGGCTGCCCCCTTTTTATAACAGATTTTTCCTTGTTTGCCTTATATATAGAATCCAGAACCAACGACTCAATATCAGTTGAAATTGAATCAATTAAATATTGCCTGTTGGTTGTTACGGTGTAATCTACACCAAGTTCCCTTTCGCCTAATTCTTTTGTGCCAAACTCAACTTCCGCTTCAAAAAACCCTTTGGAAATAAAATAATCCTCCAGTGTTTTTGCCGATCTTTTGGCCTTCACATCATCAAAAATAACCGGAGCCTCTCCTTTTCTCAAAAGCCAATTGTTAACACCCTTTTTGTTGTTGTAAATAGCATAAGTCTGTTTTTTGGAAAAAATGCTTTCATATCGATCGTACTTTTTTTGATGATTTTCAATCCATTCTTCAAAAGTCATTTCAAAATCCGGATTCCCAAGATTGTACAGATAAAGTGAAAGTGGCATCCCTAAGGACCTGCGATTGGGCTTTTGATCAAGATAATTGTTAATGGCGGCGTCTTTATTCTTTTCACCATTGATCAAAACATTGTTTTCTTTGAGCAAATTTTCGTTTTCTTGCACATATTTAATACTATTGCAAGATACCAATTGCACAAGTATCCATACGAATAACAATATTTTGACGAATGTTGATGGCAATAGCAGTATTTTAGTTTATTCAAAAGTAACACTATTTAAATGTTAAGCAAAAATCAGGTAAAGTTTATCAGGAGTTTGAAGAAAAAAAAATTTCGGCAGGCCCATCACTTGTTTGTGGCCGAAGGAATAAAGGTTATTGAAGAGTTGATTAACTCCTCATTTCACTTGCATAAACTATACTGTACGGCAGCTTATAAAAATCCTTTTAACGTAACTGATATTCAAATTATTACAGAAAAAGAGCTCGCTATGGTCAGCGAATTTTCAAACCCAAATCAGGTGATCGGTATCTTTGAAATACCTAAGGAAAAAGTATTTCCTAAAACCGGACTCACTGTTGCCCTGGATGAGGTCAACGATCCGGGTAATTTGGGTACGATCATTCGGCTTTGCGATTGGTTCGGAGTATCGCAGTTGATTTGTTCAGAAAACACAGTGGACTGTTTCAATCAAAAGGTTGTTCAAGCCAGTATGGGGTCACTTGGAAGAGTGGCTGTAATCTATGTTAATTTAAAAGCGTATTTAGAGCAAGAGAAAAGGATGATATACGGAACTTTCTTACAAGGTGAAAATATTTATAATTGCCAGCTGGATCATGAGGCAGTAATCGTTTTGGGAAACGAAGCCAATGGAATTTCGGATGAAATAAAAAATCTTGTCCACAAAAAAATAACAATCCCTCAGTTTGGGTCCAATCAACGCACCGAAAGCCTGAATGTCGCTGCCGCAACAGCTATATTTTTAAGCGAGTTTCGAAGGTGATTAGAACTGATTAATCGTCTTTCTTATTGCGACAAGTTTTGTGAGCAAATCCTCCAGATAATCCAGTTTTAACATATTTGCTCCATCTGATTTAGCTGTCTGCGGATCGTGATGTGTTTCAAGGAAAATCCCATCGACGCCCACCGCAATTCCGGCTCTGGCAATAGTTTCTATAAGTTCGGGTTTCCCTCCGGTTACTCCACTGCTTTGATTCGGTTGTTGAAGAGAATGGGTGATATCTAAAATAGTAGGTGCATATTTTTGCATGACCGGAATCCCCCTGAAATCTACGATCATATCCTGATATCCGAACATAGTACCCCTGTCCGTGATCAATACCTTGTTGTTTCCGGAATCCTGAACCTTTTTAACAGCATGCTTCATGGCCTCTGCACTCATAAACTGCCCCTTTTTTAAGTTGACGGTTTTTCCTGTTTTTGCTGCAGCTACAACGAGATCAGTTTGTCTTACTAAAAATGCCGGTATTTGTAGAATATCAACAAATTCAGCAGCAATTTTAGCGTCGTTTACGTCATGTATATCGGTTACTGTCGGCACATCAAATTTGCTGCCTATTTTTGACATAATCTTTAAGGCTTTTTCATCTCCGATTCCGGTAAAACTATCTATCCTGGACCTATTAGCCTTCTTAAAGCTTCCTTTAAAGACATAAGGAATACTTAGTTTATCAGTGATTTTAACCACTTGTTCCGCTATGCGCATTGCCATATCTTCTCCTTCAATGGCGCAAGGGCCGGCCAAAAGGAAAAAATTATTTGAATCAAGGTGCTTAATTTTCGGTATCAGGGCTAAATCCATGGAATCAAATTTGTGCAAAGATACAGTTTAAGTTCAAATTCTTAAAAAATGGAAATGTCCCATTGAATTCGGACCATATGATCTGTATTGTCTTCAATTTTAAACTGGTTAAATTTAAGGTATGAATAATCAATGGTTAGTTTATTTTTATGTCCTTTGAAAAACCAATTCAAACCAAAAGTATATTCATAATTATTATTCCCGGAAATATTCGAATCGGGATCAAAGAAAGCTTGGCGAGCAAAAACCTCAAGTGGTTTAGGGAACTTGTCAAAAAGATAATGAAAGAAATATCCCACTTGAAAATAATTTCCGATCAAAAGTGTTTCCTCAAGGTTGACTTTATCGTCTATATTTTTGTAATGTAGTTCCTGATCGAAGCTCAGCCCTCTATATTTAAAAGCAGTTTCAAATAAAAATTGATCGACTTTGTATTGTCCGTCTACTCCGGGCTCATAACCATATAACTGTCCTCCTCCACTTGTTGAGAACCTGGTATATTTAGAAGTATTAGTAACGCCAGCTATGGCAACCGAGCTGACAAATTTTTCATGGAATTCTAAATCAGATCCTGAAAATCCCAATTCTTTGCCATTCGGGTTCCATTGAAGTCTCATCATATACATCAGGTTGTCATCGTCTCCCACTGAACCACCTCGTCCACTGCCTGTAAGTATTTCTGCCCAATAATTGAAATTAGCTGCTCCTCCACCATCAAGGTTACCATATAGGGAAACACCTTGCTGTCTATCTATTGTGAATATCCTATTGATCAATGAACGTTCCAGACCGGTTTGTTTTCCTGAAGAGATGACCCTTTCACGCGAGTACCTTGCCTTCCATTGTCCGACACGAAATTTTAGATAGGATAGTTTTTCGATCTGAGCCCTGAAATCCAGCAGGTTTCCCCCTCTTAAGTCCTGTTCAAGATAAAAGTTGAATCCCGGCTCCCCGACATAACCCCCGAATTTGATCCTCGCTCTACTGATACCCATATTGATGTCGTCATCACTGAAATCATCCTCACTTGTCGGAAAATTATTGTGCGGATAAGATGCTCTGAATTGTCCCCTAAAGTCAATATAGAACATATACCTGTCTTGATCAAAATGGAATTCGAACCCCTTCCCTTTTTTTAGATAAAAATCCTTTATCTCATCGGTTTTCTTTTCTTCTTCCTGCGAAAAAGAATTCGAAACCCAAAAAACGCAAAAAACAATAATAATAACTACTCTACTCATATCCCACTATATTAATTAGTTAAGTTCTGGAAAAGTGACTCTAAGCTAACTGTTTTTCGATTAAGCCGCAAGGTCCTGAATCCATTTTTCTTTGCAAAATCAAATACTTCAGCCCTCATATCTTCCTCGGTTTCAAAAACCAGGTTCCATAAATTTTCTTCACTCTTATGGGCTTCTTTTAAGTTTGGCAGCGATTTTAGCAATTGCTCATCGACAATGAGGTCAAATTCTACCTGAATCACTTGTTTCTGATCAGTAAGCAATTCGCTGAGTTTTTTATCAGCCACTATATGACCCTTATTAATGATGATCACCCTGTCGCACATAGCTTCAACCTCCTGCATGATATGCGTTGATAATAGAATTGTTTTTGATTTACCAATGTCTTTGATAAGGTCTCTGATCTCTTTTAATTGATTGGGGTCAAGTCCTGTGGTTGGTTCATCAAGAATAAGTACTTCCGGGTCATGTAATAATGCAGCCGCCAAACCAACTCGCTGCCTATACCCTTTTGACAATTGACCAATTTTCTTCCCTTCAATATCATTTAAACCAACCTGATCAATAACCTCGTCTATTCTGTTTTTTCGAATATGGTGTATATCAGCATGAAACAATAAGTACTCCTTTACATAATAATCGAGGTACAAGGGATTGTGCTCGGGCAAATAACCGATGGATTTCTTGACTTCGATATCTTTCTTGAAGGTGTCAAACCCATTGACCATAACCTCACCCTCTGTTTGCTTTATATAGGTTGTAATGATTTTCATCAAGGTAGATTTCCCCGCTCCATTCGGACCAAGGAACCCTACGATCTCTCCTGAATCGATTTTAAAACTGACCCCGTCCAGTGCTTTTTGGGAACCGTATTCCTTAATTACATTTTCAACCTGTATAGACATAAGTAAAAATCTGATTTTACGGTGCAAATAAACGAATTTTTGATATATACTGTCGTCACCTGAGGAAATAAATATACTCCTATATCCAAATAATGTTTGAGTAATTAGCAATCTTTTTTAAAAAAGACTTGCAATTGAAAAATTAATTCATAGATTTGCTGACTAATTTTGATTTTAATGATTAAATCTGTACAAATAGCTAACTGGTTCTACTTTTATTTTTTTACAAAATAAAGGAGGAGACGCTTGTGGTATAGGTTAATTTTAACAACATAGTAAGTCTCGTTTTAACGAGGCTTTTTTTTTTATCAAAAAGAGAAGAATGAAAATAGCCATTCAGGGAATAAAAGGATCTTTCCACCATATCGTGGCCAACAATTATTTTGGCGAGGATATAGCGTTATTGGAATGCATGTCTTTTACTGATATTCCTACCCTGCTTATGAATGACGATGCAGACAGTGCGGTCATGGCTATTGAAAATTCCATTGCGGGTGCCATTTTGCCAAATTATGCTTTGATAGATGAATACGACCTCAGTATAGAAGGAGAAGTCTATATAAATATCCACCATCATTTGATGGCACTTAAAGGACAAGGTATCGAAGATATCAAAGAAGTCTGGTCGCATCCCATGGCTTTGTTGCAATGCAGAAAATTCTTCAGAAGCCGTCCTGAGATCAAGTTGATTGAAGAGAAAGATACGGCAGAAGTTGCTAAAAGAATTAAAGAAAAAGGTCTTAAGGGAATAGCCGCCATTGCCAGTAAAATGGCCGCTGATATGTATGAACTTGATGTTTTGGCCGACGATATTCAAACCATCAAGAATAATTCTACCCGTTTTTTTATCCTGAAAAAGGGAAATGACAGCCCATATCATCCTAGTAAACTAGGCTCAGTAAAAGATAAGGCTTCTATAAAATTTATAACAAAACACGATGCCGGAAGCCTGGCTGAAATACTTGACATTTTTGGGAAACACGATTTGAACCTAACCAAAATACAGTCACTTCCCATTATAGATAAACCCTGGAATTATGCATTTTTTATAGATTTGGTGATCGATGATTTTGTATTGTACAAAAACGCACTTCACCTGATTTCAAAAAAAGTTACTCATTTAAAAATTCTTGGAGAATACCATCAAAACAATTTGTAAACATGTTGCCAATAGCGAAAAGACTTAATGACGTAAAGGAGTACTACTTCTCTATAAAACTTAGAGAAGTAAGGTCGCTGATAGCTCAAGGTAAGCCTATTATCAATTTGGGAATAGGAAGTCCTGATCTCGCTCCACCTGAAACAGTTATCAGGGCCTTAAAAAATGCGGATGTTCACGGATACCAAAGTTACCAGGGCCTCCCCGAATTAAGAAAAGCCATGGCTTCTTTTTATAAGAGGTATTACGGAGTAGATCTGGGATTTGAACACGAAATTTTACCCCTTATGGGCTCAAAGGAAGGTATATTGCATATATCAATGGCCTTTTTGAACGAAGGAGATCAGGTACTGATTCCTGATCCGGGTTATCCTACATATGCTTCTGTTGCCAGGTTAATTCAGGCCGTACCTGTAACCTATGCTTTAAGAGCGAGTAATACATGGTGGCCGGATTTCAACGAACTGGAAAAGTCAGATCTTAGCAAGGTCAAAATCATGTGGGTAAATTACCCGCATATGCCCACTGGCAGCAACGCCAGTAAAAAGCTGTTTGAAGAATTGGTTGCCTTTGGAAAAAAGCATCAGATCCTTATTGTAAATGATAATCCGTACAGCTTTGTTTTAAACGATAATCCTAAAAGTATTTTATCGGTAACAGGGGCAAAAGATACGGCCATAGAACTGAATTCTCTCAGTAAAACCTTTAACATGGCAGGCTGGAGAGTGGGAATGGTCGTAGGGCATGCCGAATATCTTGATGCCATCCTAAAAGTTAAAAGTAATATGGACTCCGGTATGTATTATGGCATTCAACAAGGAGCTATTGAGGCCTTGGGACTGTCATCTGAATGGTTTGATCAAATGAACATGGTTTATAAAAAAAGAAGAGCGATTATTTGGGAAATATGTGACCAATTAAAGTGCACCTATGACCGTGAAAGTTCAGGTCTTTTTGTGTGGGCCAAAATACCGTCAAACAAAACCTCACAGCAAATGACAGATCAATTGTTATATGAAAACAACGTGTTTATTACCCCCGGGACAGTATTTGGTTCTCAGGGTGAAGGATATATTCGATTTTCGCTGTGTGTGGAAGAGGATAAAATAAAGGAAGTGAGCCATCGTTTGTCAAAATACCAGGTATCATGAAAAAAATAGCAGTAATTGGATTAGGGCTTATTGGTGGGTCGCTGGCTCTGGAGTTGAAAAAAAATTCATGGGTTACCATTTACGGTATTGATAAGAATCCTGAACATTTGGAAAAAGCACTGGAACGGGGAATCATCTATGAAAAAGCTGAACTTGATATTATTCATGAAATGGATGTGGTTATTATTGCTGTCCCTGTGAATATTATTCCAGAGTTATCGATTCAGGTACTTGAACTTATAGGAGAAAACACCTTGGTTTTTGATGTGGGCTCCACTAAAGCCGCAGTTTGTGATGCGATAAGAAACCATCCCAAAAGAAAGAATTTTGTGGCACTTCACCCTATCGCAGGAACCGAGTTTTCTGGTCCGGAAGCGGCCATCTATGACCTCTTTACAAAAAAAGTAAATATTATTTGTGAAAAAGAACTCAGCAGCCCGGAAATGATAGAACGAACCATATCTATTTTTGAAAACCTGAAAATGAGAAATGTGTTTATGGATTCACCTGTTCAGCACGATAAACACATTGCCTATGTTTCGCATCTTTCTCATATAAGCTCGTTTATGCTTGGGAAAACTGTTTTGGAAATAGAAAAAGATGAGAAAAGCATATTTAACATGGCAGGAAGCGGATTTGCTTCTACAGTCAGACTGGCGAAAAGTAACCCTGAAACATGGACGCCTATCTTTCTTCAGAACCGGGATAACCTATTAAAATCCCTCGAAGAATACATTAAAAACCTAAATCAATTTAAAGATATCTTAACTAGAAAATCAGCCGATGACGTTTTAAACATCATGGAAGACACAAATAGAATTAAAGACGTGTTGGCCGGTATTAAACATGAATGAAAATGAAAAACAAAAATTTTAGAACATGGTTGGATGCAATGGAACTATCACATCCTTTAGTAATTGCAGGACCATGTAGTGCAGAAAGTGAAGAGCAAGTGCTTGAGATCGCCCATGAATTAAAAAATACGGATGCTACTGTTTTTAGAGCTGGTGTTTGGAAACCGAGAACAAGGCCGGGCTCTTTTGAAGGCAATGGTGCCATAGCGCTTCCGTGGTTGAAAAAAGTAAAAGAGCAGACAGGTTTGTTAACCGCCATTGAGATCGCTAATGCCCATCACGCTAAACTGGCGCTTGAATTCGATATTGATGTCCTTTGGATAGGAGCACGTACAACTGTAAATCCGTTTGCAGTACAGGAAATTGCGGACGCTATCCAGGATACTGACAAAATCGTACTCGTTAAGAACCCTATTAATCCTGATCTGGACCTGTGGATAGGCGCTATTGAAAGATTACATAAGAAAGGGGTGAAAAATCTTGGAGCAATTCACAGAGGTTTCTCATCTTTTAGAAAATCAAACTACAGGAATATTCCCAGCTGGCAAATTCCGATTGATCTAAAAAGTAAATATCCAACCTTGCCAATCATTAATGATCCTTCACATATTTGCGGTAACAGAACTGGAATCTTTGATGTTTCTCAGACAGCTCTTGATCTCAAAATGGATGGCTTGATCATTGAAACCCATTGCCACCCTGATAAAGCCTGGAGTGATGCCAAGCAGCAGATTAAACCAGAGCGTTTGGTGGAAATCATGAACCAACTTAAAGTTAGAAAACCGCGGTTTGAGCAAGAAGAATCCCTTTCTAAACTAAATGCACTCAGGAATGAGATCAACGCCAAGGATGAACAGCTGTTGGAAACGCTTTCAGAAAGAATGCAAATTGTTGAGAACATAGGTAAAGCAAAAAAGGAAAGCAATGTTGCGGTACTCCAAAATGCAAGGTGGAATGAAATTCTTGATAAAGTGCTTGAAAAGGGAGAAACCCAGGGCTTGTCCAAGATTTTTATTGAAAGAATTTTTAAGGCTATCCACCAGGAATCCATCGACCATCAGGAGCGCATTATTAACGGATAAATCATTTGATAATACATCTAATTATTCTCCGGGTTTCTTATCTTTACCTAAGAAATCCGGAGATTCTTTTTACGGTCGTACCATGGAGGTTTAAATACGGGTACGACAAGTCAATATATTCATTGGATAATTTTTTTTAAATGATCATACATAATTTAGATAAAACTAATTCTATTCTGAACCAATTTATCTCTGAGATCAGGGATATCAACATTCAAAAGGACTCCATGAGGTTCCGAAGAAATATTGAAAGAATCGGGGAAATCCTAAGTTATGAATTGAGTCGGGAGTTGCATTTCCAGGATCAGGAGGTGCAAACGCCATTAGGGGTTAAAAAAGTTCCTCTTGTATCTGATCAACTTGTGCTCTGTTCGGTACTCAGGGCCGGATTACCTTTGCATCAGGGGATACTGAATTATTTCGATCATATTGAGAATGCCTTTATTTCGGCTTACAGACTCCATAAAACCCCGGAAATATTTGAAATTAAAGTAGAGTATCTTGCCACCCCGGCTCTTAACGGGAAAATTCTTATACTTGCTGATCCGATGCTGGCAACAGGCAGTTCTCTGGTATCCGTTTACGATATTTTAAAAAAAATCGGCACCCCCAGTCAGGTCCATTTGGTATCGGTCATTGCCGCTAAAGAAGGGATTGACTATATATCAAAACATTTTCCGGACAATACGCATTTATGGGTGGCTACTGTTGATGATAAATTAAATTCTAAAGGCTATATCGTTCCAGGGCTTGGGGATGCCGGTGACCTAGCTTTTGGAAATAAGCTCTAAGCTTAAAAATAATTGCTTATAAGAGTCACAAAAAACAGATAGATGATCAGCTCTTTTAACCAATACCTGTTAATAACCTGAAGATAATTGGCAAATAATACACTCAATGGAAAGAAGAGGAAAATAAGCTCTGAACCATCTTTATCAACTCCAACCAAAGCTATCATTAATGACACTCCAATATGTACAATCAATAAAGACCATGTGGCTTTAAAATCTATTTTAGCCAGTAAAGACCTTCTTGTAGTGGGATAAATAGCAACCAATGCCATTACTCCAGTCAAAATCAAGGCTACAAAAAAATTTGCTGAAGTGTATTCCGTTAAACTAAAGTCATAACTCCATTTCCATAAATTCCTAAATCGATCAAGGTCGTCAAATGCAAGTAAATAAGTATAAGATAAAAAAATTGGGGTTAGAAAACCTATAACGGGTATCACAAAGTTACGCCAATCAATCTTTCTAAAGATTAGAATGGCAGCATAAAGCAGGATCAAATAAAATAAACTCCAAACATAAAACAGACTTGCTATACCGATCCAGAAAGCTCCGTCAAAAATCTTTTCCTTCGTCTGAAGAGATGATCTAAGGCTGTAAATTCTCCTAAAAGCCAAAAGCAGTATAAAATTTGATATAAATACGCCTTCATGTATAAAAGAATTAGGGAAATAACTGCTGATTAGGATATAGAATAAAATTGCAAAAGAATTGTCTTCTGTTAAGGAGTTCTTTCGAATTATAAAATTCAACACAAAAACTGTCAAAATCGCCAGGAAGAGAAACAGTCCGTTTTTAACAAAGAAATAAAAATCAAGGGGTTCTGAATTGACATTAATCAGGGCAACTAAAAAAATAATAAAAACTAAAATCGAAAGAACCAAAAAATTTATTGGCTTGGTTTTATTAAAAAAATTGGCAATCATGATGATATTTTTTAATTTTGCCCCGAGCTAATTGAAAACTCGTCTATATTTGCGACAAGAATAAGCTAAAGTAAAAACTTTTACAACAAGAGCCTCCAGGTTTAAGTTGAATTTAAAAAATTTAATATGATTTCAAATAATTTTTTCAGGGCTCTTGCAGAATTCTTTACTGAGATACTGTTCGCTCCTTACGAAGCTATACGATCTATTGATAATTGGTGGGCAACGAATTTCTTTAACGCTATTCTTTTCTTTGCTACTGCAGGCTTATTTATTTACTGGCTTGGGCAACTGCAAAAGTTTAGAAAAACAAATACGGAGTAATCATTTTATAAAACCCTGGATTCTTTGGGAAGCAAGAATAAATTAAAGCGATTCAGAGATAATGAATCTTTTGAAAATGTAATTCAACCGAGTCGTGAAGAAGTTCTTGCAGGGTTTTCACTTAAAGGTCAATGGCATTCCTTTTTTAAGAATGACAATCCAATTGTATTAGAACTTGGTTGCGGAAAAGGTGAATATTCTGTGGCTCTGTCTAAAAAATATCCAGATAAAAATTTTATTGGTGTTGACATAAAAGGTGCCAGGTTTTGGAGAGGTGCCAAAACTGCACTTGAAAACGATTTTCAGAACGTTGCTTTTCTGAGGACACAGATTGAGCTTATAAGCCATTGCTTCGATGAAAACGAAGTTTCTGAAATATGGATAACTTTTCCTGACCCGCAAATAAAATACAAACGCACAAAACACCGGCTCATTACAAAACCCTTTTTGGAGAAATATCAGAGGATTTTAGAGCCCAATGGTTTCATTCATTTAAAAACAGATAGTGAATTTCTCCACGGCTATCTTCTTGGGGTTTTGCATGAGGGGAACCATGATATTATCTTTGCGCATCATGACATTTACAATAGCAGCAGTCCTCCTTTCGAAGCAACGGCAATTCAAACATTTTATGAGCAACAGTATCTCGATGCTAAAAAGGCCATCACCTATGTAAAATTTCGCACCAGGTATTAATTTTTATTTGATTTTTCATCAACTAAACCTATTACTTAAAAATGACAGCAGAAGGGTTTTTTTCCAGAGTGTATGAAGTAACCAAACTTATTCCTTTCGGACGGGTGACTTCGTACGGCGCCATTGCTAAATATTTGGGTACACCACGATCTGCCAGAATGGTTGGCTGGGCTCTAAACGCCTCACATCTAGATGATTCTATCCCTGCCCATCGAGTTGTAAACCGAAATGGGCTTTTGAGCGGGAAACATCATTTTAAAGGTTCAAATTTGATGCAGCAACTCCTGGAAAATGAAAATATTAAGGTTGAAAACAATCAAGTTGTTGCCTTCGAAAAGTATTTCTGGGACCCGAATATTCAATTAATAAAGCACTAAATCCTAAAATATTTAGTTTTTTGTTTTGAAAAACGAGATTAAAGCATTTTCTTTTTTATATTTGTGCTGGATTGTATCTAAAATTTTAACTAAACGATGAAGAAACATTTACCTAATTTTTTTGCAGTATTACTTTTCTTCTTTTTTCTGCATTCAAGGGCACAATCGAGTGTCAGTCATGAATTAGGGGTGTCATTCGGTATCGCTTCTTTTCAGACGGATATGGGGCTCAGTTCTGAATTTGCTGCTGCGAATCAAGCTTCATTGTCTTTTGGTATTTCTCATTATTTGAAATTTTTTGGAAGTCAGTACAATTGGCGAAGTGGGTCAACTTTTTTTAGCGAACATTTCAAATTGAAAACTGAGTTGTCTTATATTAACAATACAAATGTCTCTTTTGAACCTGCAGGTGAGAGCGAGAAATTAGACAATATGAAAGCTGCGATAAAGCTTTTTAATGTTGGCTTGAATTTAGAATACTATATCTTAGAGCTTGAGGATTATACCTCATATTTCAAAACAACAGGATCCATAAATCCTTTTGTAACTGTTGGTGTACATTACAGTTATTCTCAACCTGATATTCTGGTTAATGACGTCTCGCTTAAGGGTAAGGATGAACCCTACACAGATTTGATCGATAAATGGCAGGAAGGAGCTGTTTTTCTTGACGCTGAAAATATATTTTCTGCTACGGCCGGCGCAGGTGTCAGATTTAGTCTGGAGAAACTGGACTTTAGTTTAGAAGGCAGGTACCAGTACTATTTCTCCGATGTTGTCGAAGGATTAAATGCACCCAATGATCCTGCGAATAAAGGTAATGATTCCATGGTGTTTTTTACCACTGGTGTCACATATGTCTTTGGCAAGAATTAAATCATTGCCAGTGCTTTTTCAAGATCCTCTAAAAGATCTTTTTCAGCTTCTATACCCACGCTTAACCTGATCAATGAATCTATAACGCCTGTCTTTTCCCGTTCCTCCTTTGGAATGGATGCATGTGTCATACTGGCCGGGTGACCACTCAAGGATTCTACACCCCCTAAAGATTCAGCAAGTGTAAAAACCTTAAGGTTTTCAAGAATTTTAAGAGCATCCTTATAATGATCCCCCTTTATTGTAAAAGACAGCATACCACCAAACCCGGACATCTGAGATTTAGCGATATCATGATTGGGATGGTCCTGAAAACCAGGCCAATACACTTTTCCAACTTTTGGATGCGCTTTTAAATACTGTGCCACTGCAGCTCCATTTTCGCAATGTCGCTGCATACGAACATGCAATGTCTTTATGCCTCGCAACACCAAAAAGCTGTCCATAGGACCACATACTGCCCCACTTGCGTTTTGAATAAAATAAAGTTGGTCTGCAATCGTCTTTTCCTTGACAATCAAGGCTCCCATAATAACATCCGAATGGCCTCCCAAATACTTAGTGGCAGAATGCATGACAATATCGGCTCCAAGATCCAATGGCCTCTGCAAATAAGGCGTGGCAAAAGTATTGTCAACAACCAACAATACCTCATTGTTTTTTGCCAGTTCGGCACAGCGCTTGATATCAATAATATTCAACATTGGATTTGTTGGTGATTCCACCCAAATCAATTTAGTGTTTCCATTGATGCATTTTTCAATATTGCTCACATCTTCCATCCCCACAAAGTGAAATTTGATCCCGAATTTTTTAAAAATCGTAGAAAACAACCTGAATGTACCTCCATAAAGATCGTTAGTTGATATCACCTCATCTCCCGGTTTCAACAACTTCATAATGGCGTCAATAGCTGCCAGTCCCGAAGCAAAGGCCAGACCGTAATTTCCGTTTTCTATACTTGCAAAAGCATTTTCCAAAGCTGTTCGGGTAGGGTTCCCCGTTCGCGAATATTCATAGCCCTTGTGGTTTCCAGGTGATACCTGAGCGTATGTTGATGTCTGGTATATTGGAGGCATTACCGCTCCTGTACCGGGATCATGTTGCTGGCCTCCATGAATCACTTTTGTATTAAAGTCCATAAGAAAGTATTTTAAACAATTTTCATTAATGAGAGTACTACTCCGAGATGAATACCATCGTGAAAAGTACTGAAACCAAAAGCGTCATCAATGCTTTTTAGTTCAATTCCCGCACTCGTCATATAAGGTTTAAAATGTTTGAACATTCCATTGTTATAATCCACAAAGGTATTTTTCATTGCATTTACCAGCTCTTCTTTTACATACCGGATGTCTGATTCATCTATATTTTCGGTAGCCAAAGACCCCTTGCCATATTTGGTCACCATATCCTCCCTTATTTTTAGGTCAAGACCAGACAATCGATAACACAAAAGCTGTTGGGTCACCAAGACATGTGCTATATTCCAAAACACAGAATTTCTGAAATGAACCGGTATTGTAACCAACTCTTCAAAAGACTTGTTTTCTAAAATGTTTAACATTGATGTTCTTGTGAACAAAGCTGTTTCAAATAATTTTTCCATAAATCTAAAAATTCCCTAAAAATAAGTAACTTTAAGCTTATGAAACGCCTCATCAGCAAAAATAAATGAAAAAAATTTACTACTTAAAAACCTGTGACACCTGTAAAAGAATTATGCGATCTCTTTCACTTGACGGATTTACAATTCGGGAAATTAAGACCAAACCCATTACCGTTTCAGAACTTGAAGAAATGTTTCAACTTTCCGGCAGTTATGAGTCTCTTTTTAGCCGTAGGGCAAAAAAATATGCAGCCATGGGTTTAAAAGATCAAAAATTAGAAGAAGTAGACTATAAGCAGCTGATTTTAAGTGATTATACATTTTTAAAACGCCCTGTTATCATTAGTGATACAACTATTTTCATAGGAAGTGATAAAAAAAATATGCAGCTTTTAAAAGAGTATTTTAAAACCAATTGATCTTTTCCGACTACTTGTTTTAAATATCCCGACCCTCAATCAATGTCAATAAATAAAAAATACAAAATCGCCTTTAGCATATTGCTAGGTATTGTATTGCTCATTTTCTTAGCCAGTTTTATTATTTCAAATGTTGTTTCGCGAAAGGTTGTTGAGATACTGGCTAATCAAAATATTGAACAAATTCATGTCTCCATCAAAAGAACCAAATTCAGTCTTTTTGACCGCTCTCTGGTCTTTAGTGAAGTCCATGTAGGACCGACAGATTCGGCAATGGTAAAACTTCAAAATAACAAACTCGAAAAAAAGTCATTGCATAAACTTTCAATTTCAAGACTTAAAGTCAAGGGTATCCACTTATTACCGCTCCTTCTTTCAAAAGAGCTTGCAATCAATAAGCTTATTGTAGATGATCCGTTGTATCAGCATTTTACAAATGGTGAAAAAGAACCCTCGAACCCCGGCAAAAAACCTGTTCGACTTGACTCTATCTACATAAAGGAATTAAATGGATTTCAACTTGATGCCATAAAATTTGACAATTTGAAGGTTCAGTTGATTGATGTGGTAAAGAATGAAATTACATTCCAGAACAAACCGCTAAATTTTGAAGTTACAGGAATAAAACTCGATAAAATTGGCGAGAATTATTTTAAACTTTCTCCTTTGAAAAAACTATTTGAAATTACACAGATTAAAGTTGAATTTCCAAATATAAAATACAACTTCTCCATTGACGCCTTAAAATATCATTTAGAGGAGGATCAATTGCAGATTTCCAATCTCAAATACAAACCAATGGTCAATAAAAAGACCTTGGCTAATTCGTACACTTACAACAAGGAAGTGTACGAATTAAGTATTAAAGATCTTAAAGTTTTTAATCTTGACCTCGAAAAAGTCATTCAAAATAAAGGTTTTTTTATGGATAGTGTCGAAATTACAAAGCTATCCTTGAACATATACAAAGATAAAAGGAAACCTTTTGATCTCAATAAACGACCTGAATTGCCTCATCAGATGTTAAAACAAATGGAAACACCTCTTTTAATTCATAAAATTTCTTTCGCTGAAAGCGATGTGGTCTTTGAAGAAAAATTGGACCATAAAGATATTCTTTTGAAAGTTTTTATGGAAGACATGAAAGTCAATATCTTTAATGTAAGTTCAATTGAAGCGTATAGGGAAGTCCCGCTCAAAATTCACATTAGTACTAAATTCATGGGTAAATCGACGTTAAATATGGATATGTTATTGCCACTTGCTGATGATCAAAATACCTTTTTCTTTAGTGGATATTTAGGGCCTTCTGAAATGATCTATTATGATTCTGCAATATTTCCTGCTTTGGGTCTAAAGATATTGGAAGGTAGGGTCGAAAGTCTTTCATTTCAAGCTTCGGCAAACAATTACAATTCAAATGGAACCATGAAGTTTGCATACCACGATCTTGATGCAGAAGTCTTTAAACAAACGAACACCGATAAAAACAACTTTCTTAGCTGGTCGGTCAATAATTTAATTCACAAATCCAACCCTGGTAAAAACGGTGAATTGAGAGAGGCTACTATGAGTTTTGAACGGGTTATGTATAAGGGTTTTACTAATTATTTATGGAAAACATTGCAAAATGGACTGGTGAATAGTATAGCCCCCTTTGGAAAGACTACTGAAAAAGTAGATGCCAAGAAAAAAAGACAACGAAAAAGAGAACAACGAAGAAATGATAAACGTGACTAGTTATAAAAATTTCCTTTCGACTAAACTGAAGAATCTATCTTCAAGATCTTCTTTTCCTTTCCAGTTATAATTTGGTTTGACTTGATATTGAAAATAATGTAAGGCCTCCTCCTTAGTGGTACATTCATTAAGTTTTGACAGCACTTTGTTGAAATCAGACTGGCTAAAGTTAAATAATTTGTTCACAAAAGCTATTCTGTCATTGAGCCCTACCTGAATGCTGTTTCCCAGAAGTTTATCATTCAGCGACAGTTGCTTTGGAGCTTCCTTTTTAATCTGAAATAAATTTTCGGTCTCATCCAGGGAAACCGTGTCTTTAAACTCTTCCTTCTGACTCATATCTTCCTTTATACCGTCAAAAGTGGGCACAAATAGGTCATTGAGACTCAATGGCTGTTCTTCCTCCTCTTCTGCCTCTTCAATTTCTTTAATTTCTTCCTCAACTTTTGATTCAATCTCAAAAAGGTCTTTAATACTTGTATCGCGTTCTAAAAAAGGTTCTTCTGACCTTTCCTGTGCAAAAGGATCTTTTTTAGCCTCCTGTTCATTTAAATAATGCAGCACCATTAGTTTCTCATATAACTCTCGCGATTGAACCAGCCAGGATTCTACGGTAAGTGCCGGATCCTCTTCCAAAATTTTTTCGGCAAGGTTCTTAAGTTCTTTGATCAAATCATTCAACATTGCTCATATTTTTTGCAGGTAGTAATCGCTGTGTGAGAAAGATACAAAATTAACATTTTCAAAAGAAAATACTACTAAAGAATTTCATTACTTTTGTTTTAACTTACAAGTCAAATATTGTTTTTTCAATGCGAAAAAGTTTTAAATGTTTTTAGAAAATACCGTAAATCATACAGAAAAATTTGGTTGGATCGAAGTGATCTGCGGTTCTATGTTTTCAGGAAAAACAGAAGAATTGATTCGGCGTTTAAGACGCGCCCAGTTTGCAAAACAAAGTGTGGAGATCTTTAAACCTGCTGTTGATACCCGGTACGCAGAGGAGATGGTCGTTTCGCATGATGAGAATGAAATCCGTTGCACTCCGGTTCCTTCTTCGGCAAATATACGTTTGTTGGCCAATGATATAGATGTAGTTGGTATTGATGAAGCGCAATTCTTTGATGATGAAATTGTGAATGTTTGCAATGATCTGGCCAATCGAGGGATTCGTGTAATTGTAGCCGGACTGGACATGGATTTTAAAGGGAATCCTTTTGGCCCTATGCCCGCTTTAATGGCCACAGCAGAATATGTAACAAAGGTCCATGCAGTTTGCACTAAAACCGGAAATCTGGCCAATTATAGCCACAGAACCGTTCCCGACGACCGTTTAGTTGTTCTTGGAGAAGTTCACGAATACGAGCCTCTTAGCAGGGCCGCATTCTTTAAGGAAAGACAAAAGGAACTTAAAGAAAAGAAGGAAATATCTAAAGAATCCAATGAATAACAATCCTACGGTTTTAGAAATCAGACTGTCTTCTATAGAACACAATCTTAATTTTTTTCGTTCAAAATTGCAAAATAGCACTAAGATCCTGGCCGTTGTTAAGGCTTCCGGATATGGATCTGATGCCGTGGCAGTAGCCCGGTTTTTAGAGGAACTGAAAATTGATTATTTCGCCGTAGCCTATACAGACGAAGGAATTGCATTGAGAAATTCAGGAATAAAAACTCCTATTTTAGTACTTCACCCTCAATTAGAAAACCTGGGACTTATTATACAGTATAATTTAGAACCTAATTTATACAGCAAGAAAATATTTCTCGCTTTTTTGGAACTTAGCAAGGAATACGGAATCCTCGAATATCCCATACATCTTAAATTCAACACGGGCCTCAACCGTTTGGGTTTTAAGGAATTGGATATTCCGTTTCTGTTGCATCATTTAAAAGATCAACCAACATTATTATTGAAATCAATCTTTTCTCATTTAGCCGCATCCGAGGATAGAAATGAAAGAGACTATACGCTCAATCAAATTGATTCTTTCCGTTCAATTGCTGAATCCTTTGAAAGAACTTTAGGGTTTAAACCCATGATGCATATGAGCAATACTTCGGGAATCCTGAACTATCCTGAAGCTCATTTTGACATGGTAAGGTTGGGACTGGGCTTGTATGGATTTTCAAATGATCCTGGTTTTAATTCAAAATTAAAAAATGTACTTTCTCTTAAAAGTGTTATCTCACAGATACATGAAATAGATAAAAATGAAAGTGTAGGCTATAACAAAGGATTCACGGCAAAAAAACAAATGCGAACCGCAACGATTCCTCTTGGGCATGCAGATGGGTTTTTCCGGAGTTTAGGTCAGGGAAAAGTCTTTGTAAAGATCCATGGGAATAAAGCACCGATTATTGGAAATATTTGCATGGATATGGCAATGATTGATGTATCTGACATTGATTGTGAAGAAGGAGATCAGGTGATTATTTTTGACAGCCAGCAGGAAATCCTTGAACTTGCCTTTCAAGCTGACACCATAAGTTATGAAATTCTCACAGCTTTGGGCGGCAGAATTAGACGCGTTATTCATTAGTATTTTTATTACCTTCGTTCCAACACAAATCTTAAATCTTATATTATGCTCAAAGAATTTAAAGAATTTGCCTTAAAAGGGAGCCTTTTAGACATTGCTGTGGGTTTTGTCATGGGAGCCGCTTTCAAAAGCGTTATCACTTCATTTACAGGGGGTATAGTCTCTCCTTTAATTGGCTTGCTGCTTAAATCTGACCTCAAAGAACTCAAATGGATTGTTCGGGAGGGAGTCGCTAACGCCGATGGAGTAGTTGAAGGTACCATAGCGGTATTATATGGAGAATTCATAACCAATGTGATTGACTTTATCATTGTAGCTTTCGTCATGTTTCTCATTGTCAAAGCTGTGAATAAATTCAAGAGAAAAGAAGAAGAGGCTCCGGCTCCACCAGCAGGTCCCAGTCAGGAAGAACTTCTCGCTGAGATCAGAGATCTTTTGGCTAAAAAATAGATTCTATTTCCTTTTAGACATAAACACTTAGGCTATAGACGGCGAATTCGCAGTTTTTTCAATAAACTGAAATTGATTGCCTATAGCTGTATTTACAGTTTTTAAAATCCAAAAATAGTCCTCGCATTTAGTTGTATCCCTTCACTGCTCTTCTTTCCCGTGTATTTAGAGACATCACCTTCATAAATTAATCGATAAGATGAAGTTGATCAACAATCTTTCTGTCATTTGCGAGTCTTGGTATCTTGTTTTGTCCTCCCAATTTTCCTACTGAACGCATATATTGATCAAAGCCATTCTTCTGAACTTTACTGATGATCAATGGCTGTAATATCTTCCCCTCAATGAGGTCAAAGTAATAGGTGTTCTGCCTTTGCATTTCCTGATCTATCAAACTGGAAAATGATTTCAGGTCCTCGGGTTCCTGTTCGAATTCAATAAACCATTCGTGATATGGAAGTTGTCCAGGTCCAGGATTCACCTGGGGTGCTACTGTGAATTCTTTGATCTTTACGCCTGTATTTGCAACGGCATATTGAAGAGCCTGTTCAACTTCCTTCCCGATAACGTGTTCACCAAAAGCTGAAATAAAATG
The DNA here is from genome assembly GCF_038433205.1 of Lutimonas vermicola. NCBI lineage: Bacteria > Pseudomonadati > Bacteroidota > Flavobacteriia > Flavobacteriales > Flavobacteriaceae > Lutimonas > Lutimonas vermicola. Next base: position 294,693 of record NZ_JBCDNA010000003.1, on the reverse strand, counting down.
TTTGATCCTCCCGGTTACAATCACCCTGAATGGTTCAAGTGAAGTAAAAGCGATCGTATCTCCTATATTATAACCCCATAATCCGGCATTGGTTGAAATGATCATGACATAATTTACCCCCAGCTTAACATCTCTGATGGTTATTCTCTCAGGTGATTCCTTGTAAAAATCGTCAGCTACAATAAATTCGTAAAATATACCACTATTGAGCAGCAAGAGCATTCCCTCATCGGTTGATGACTTTTTGTGTTGGATATCCTGATAAGCAAAAAATCCCTCTGAAGCAGGAAACAATTCTATTGAGTCAACCTTTCTTCCAATGAGGTGTTCCATGTTCTGCCTGTATGGTTCATAATTGACCCCTCCATAAACGAAAAGATTAAAATTAGGAAAGATCTCCGATACCTTTTTCCCTTCATGTTCAATGAGTTTTTCAAAATACATCTGTACCCAGGAAGGTATCCCACTTATCAAACGCATATCTTCAGACACGGTTTCCTTTACAATAGCATCAACTTTTGTTTCCCAGTCATCAATACAATTGGTTTCCCAGGATGGCAATCTGTTTTTTTGAAGATATTTTGGCACGAAATGTGCCACAATCCCGGATAGTCTCCCGGTTTTTACCTTACCCGAATCATCAATCTCAGGGGAACCTTGTAAAAAAATCATTTTGCCATTTACAAAATCTGATTTTCCTGTTTCTGCAATATAAAGAAGCAAGGCCTCTTTTGCTGCTGAAATCTGGCAGGGCATCGAATCTTTCGTGATGGGAATATACTTGGCTCCTGATGTAGTTCCTGAGGTTTTCGCGAAATACAAAGGCTTACCCTTCCAAAGAATGTCAGGTTTACCAATGCGAATAAGCTCGACATACTCTTTTAAACCTTCATAGTCCCGAACGGGAACACGATCTTTAAAATCATGAAAGGTTCTGATCTTATCAAATTGATGATCACGGCCAAATTTGGTGTTTTTTGCCGATTCAATAAGTTTTTTGAAGACCTTATCCTGAGTCTGATAAGGTACCCTTGCCCAGGCATAGACTTGTTTTGCAACAATGCGAGCGTAAATTTTTGCGAGATATGACTTTAGCACAAATGAAAATCTAGTTTGTTAGGCCAGAAAACTGGTTTAATCAAAGTTTATATAATTGGTAGGGTTCACAGGATATCCATCATTCCAAAGCTCAAAATGTAGATGAGCTCCAGTAGAAAAATTACCTGTGGAACCCGCACTGGCAATAACTTCTCCCGATTTCACCAAAGCTCCCTGCTCTTTAAAAATTGAAGCATTGTGTTTATAAATTGATGTAAATCCCTGGCCGTGTTCTATTACAATCACATAACCTGTATCCGCAGTAAACCCTGTAAATATAACCGTTCCATCTGCAACAGTCTTAACGGGAGTGTCCTGGTCAACGGCTATGTCTACGGCAAAATGCTTTTCCTGATCATCGTATTGTTCTGTAATCTGCCCCTTTATTGGTGACGAAAAAACAATATCTGTATTTTTCTTAGCCTGCTGAAAAACACTAAATCTATCCATTTGTTCTACTTCTTCTCTAAAAAGGGAATCAACCGATGAAGGCGCAAAATCAATCTCGTCAATTTGAAATTGTCTTAAAACCGAGTCTTTATTAAATGTTACTCTTTTAATCTCACCCTTTAACACTTGCTGAATGTTTTCTATGTAAAGGTCGTTGACCGACAGGATCTGATTCAAAGAATCGACTTTATAGACTAAATCCGTTGTTTCTTTCTGCATTTCGGATGAGGAATATCCCTGGATGTATTCCTTAAGCGGTGTCAAAGTAATAAATAAAATCGTCAGGCTAATCAAAAGAACAGAAAAAATACCCCCAAAAACAAAGGCATTCAGGCGATTTAGCTTGAATGAAAATCGCTCTTCAAAAGTATCCTCGTTCAACACGACGAAACGATACTTAAACGTCAATTTTTCTTTGATTTTTTCCTTTCTGCTTTTCTCCATTGTCAAAATTTCAACACAAATATACAATGTTTTTAAGTTCTCCGATAAGCTCTTATATGCATTTTAAATTCCTATTCAACAGCAATGGGACTATTTATAAAAATTCATCTCATCAAGATATGCCCAGGCTTTGTCAGGCATCAGAGCCCTGACATTTTTTCTTTCTTTAATGGCATTTCTAATAAATGTTGAGGAAATTTCAACTATTGGTGCTTTTATATAATGCACTTTTTGGTGAGCCATAAGTTCAGGAAGGTCAGTTACTTCAGAAACCCTTGGGTATACATAAAGCTCATGATGCTCAATGATCTTTTCATAATTCTTCCATTTAGGAAAGGACTTCAGATTGTCCAGCCCCATGATTAGATGAAAATCATGCTGTGGATACTTTTCCTGCAAATAAACCAGGGTATTAATAGTGTAATTGGGCTGGGGCAATCCAAATTCTATATTACTTGGTTTAATTTTAGGGTAATCTTCAGTAGCCTGCACAACAAGCTGAAACCTGTGATGATCTTCAAGCAGGGTCCTTTTCTTCTTAAATGGGTTGTGAGGCGTTACAACAAGCCAAACCTCGTCCAAGTCTGAATATTCCGCCATATGGTTGGCAATGATCAGATGCCCAATATGAATGGGGTTAAAACTTCCAAAAAAAAGTCCAATTTTCATTTTGACCCGTTTATAGCGCTTAAGAGATAAATTCTTTAACTATTTTTTCAGCCTCCTTTTTTGCAATTTCCAGATCATCATTGATAAGAATGACATCAAAATCATCCGCGTATAGCAATTCTCTTTCCGCTTTTGCAATTCTTTCTCGTATTTTTTCTTCCGAATCAGTATTTCTCGACCTCAATCTTTTTTCCATTACCTCAATGGAGGGTGTTTTTACAAATACTGCTAATGTTTCATCGGGAAATTTATTCTTGATTCGAAGCCCGCCAATAACATCAATATCAAAAATGGCATGCTTGCCTTCTGACCATATCCTGTCGACTTCTGATTTTAGCGTTCCATAAAAATTATTGCTGTACACTTCTTCCCATTCAACAAAATCATCCTGATCTATGTGTTTTTTAAAACGCTCAAGGCTTATAAAATGATAATCTTTACCGTTAACTTCCTGCCCTCTTTTCTCCCTGGAAGTAGCAGAAATCGAAAAGTCCAGATTCAGTTCTTTTTTTCCTAATAAATGATGAACTATGGTCGTTTTACCTGAACCGGACGGGGCCGAAAAAACAATCAGCTTGCCTTTCTCTTTAGTCATAACTTATAAAACGTTTAAAAGCTGTTCCTTTATTTTCTCAAGCTCATCCTTCATTTCAACAACAGCCTTTTGCATGGGTGCAAAATTCGCCTTTGAACCTATCGTATTAATTTCCCTTCCAATCTCCTGGGAGATAAATCCTAACTTCTTACCATTAGAAATATTCACATCAAGTTCCTTCTCAAAATAATTGAGGTGATTTGTGAGCCTTACTTTTTCTTCTGTTATATCAAGCTTTTCCAGATAATAAATCAATTCCTGTTCAAAACGATTCTCATCAACTGTTTGCTCAAGTTCTTTTATTGATCTCTTAAGCCTGATCCTCACCTGTTCCAGTCTTTCCCCATCAAGGCTGATGACTTCCCGAAGCTTTTCTTTTAATACCGCAATTCGCTGCTCAAAATCGATGCGCAATTCTTCTCCCTCAGAACGCCTGTATTCCTTAAGGTTTTCAATAGCTTCCAGAATCCCTGATTGAATCAGCGCCCATTCTTCCGGGTCCAATTCTTCCCTTTCTGTTTTTAAAACATCCGGCAAACGCATGGCGATAGAAAGTAAATCGTCCTCCTGGTGTATCTCTTCCAATTCCTTAATGTAATTGGCAACAACCTCACGGTTGATCTTGGTTGAAGTTTCAGCCGCAGTAGATTCAATATAAAAAGACATATCAACCTTTCCGCGTACAAGATTATTGGCTATCAGCCTTCTAACTTCTATTTCTTTTTCTCTGTAAACCCCGGGGAACCTTGTGTTAATATCAAGGTTTTTGCTATTCAGTGATTTTATTTCAAGGCTTATCTTTTTTGTCTCAAGTTGAATTATTGTTTTACCGTATCCGGTCATGGATTGTATCATCTTGTTCTTTAAATTTTCACAAAGTTAGCAATAAAAATATCTTTCCGGGATGCGCCAACCATTAATAATTACTTCAGTCAAAAGTCTCTTTCGGCCTGCGAGTAACGAGATACACCCCAATAAAGATAAGCACTGTGGCTCCAATCTTTATCGCATTCAGGGAATCACTTCCAACAAACAGAGCATACATGCTTGCAATAACCGGCTGTAAATAGATAAATATACTCAAGGTAGTCGGCTTTAATTCTTTTATGGCGAACAGGTTGAACATATAAGTCAAAAATGATGTAAATACGATAATGAATCCTACCCGATAGATAATGGGCAGCGGCATTGTTTGCCATTCTACCATACTCAATTCTGAAAATCCAAAAGGAAGTACCATGATCAAACCCAATAAATACAACCATTTGGCAAGGGTAATCGCGTGATATTTTTTTGTCAGGTTCTTAATAAGGATAAGATAAAGTCCATATGAAGACGCGTTTACAAAAACCAGAAGGTTTCCCAAGGTAGCGTTAGTCGCAATACCCGGTTCTTTTCCAAAAATGATGAGCATAACAGCTCCCAATAATCCTATAAAAATTCCTAAAAGCTTTTTCTTTGTAGCTTTTTCATTCAATAAAAAGGACGAAAAGATCAATACCAAAATGGGTGAGGTGACCATGATTACAGAAGCATTGATCGGGGTTGTCATACTCAGTCCCTTAAAGAAGGAAAGCTGATTGAGAGCAATCCCAAAAACAGCTCCCAGTAACAACCTTGGATAATCATTAACTTCGATCTTTTCCTTCTTAAGAAATATTCCAACAATCCAAAACAGGCTGGTAGCTCCAAGTACCCTTAATAATATAAATCCAAAAGGGCGCACATGTAAGGGCATTACTTCCTTGGCCACGGTAAAACTTACGCCATAAATCAAAGCGGCAAGAAAGGCAAGTAAAAAAGCTATATTTCTGGATCTCATCTAATTTTTTACACAATGAACAGGCTGCAATTCAAGTATAAAGAACTTCCTAAAAAAGAATAACCACGGAGCAAAGGCTCCGTGGTTTCTTTTAACTCAAAAGCTAAAACAGTAATTATTTATTTTCTGCAAACGTTTTGCTTACTTCTTCCCAGTTGATCAAATTAAAGAAAGAACTTATATAATCAGGTCTTCTGTTCTGATAATTTAAATAATATGCATGCTCCCACACATCCAAACCTAAAATTGGAAAACCTCCACAGCCCACTTCCGGCATGATAGGGTTGTCTTGATTCGGGGTCGAACAAACTTTTACCTTACCTCCTTTATGAACACATAACCATGCCCATCCTGATCCAAAACGAGTTGCTGCTGCTGTTGAAAAAACGTCCTTGAAAGCCTCAAAGGAACCAAATTCGGCATTAATCGCTTCTGCAAGTTCTCCCGATGGCTCTCCACCTCCATCTGGTGACATGATCTTCCAGAAGAGATCGTGATTATAAAAACCTCCACCGTTATTTCTTACGGCCATATTGCTCATGTCCAGGTTTTTCAGGATATCCAAAATTGATTTTGATTCAAGATCAGTTCCCTTTATAGCATTATTCAAATTCGTGGTGTACCCATTGTGGTGTTTCGTATGGTGAATTTCCATTGTTCTGGCGTCAATATGAGGCTCTAATGCATCATAAGCATATGGTAATTTTGGTAATTGAAATGACATAATATTATTTTTTGAAGTTATTTAATTTTTTATCAAAGATAAGCAATACTGGGTGCTGAAGTCAAGCTTACAAATAGAAAATATTTATTTTTAAATAATAAGTTGCTATTTAATGGCCGGTTCTCATGTGATGCAAGTATTCAGCGACGGCACTATGCGAAACGGTTTTCCCTTTAAATGCCTCCACGATCAATTCCTTTTCATGCACATTGGCTTCAAGCTGATTCAAAATATTCATCAGGTGCATTTTCATGTGGCCTTGTTGAATCCCTGTTGTAGTAAGTGCCTTCAATGCGGCAAAATTTTGAGCCAGGCCGGCCACGGCCACTATTTGCATAAGCTCTGATGCCGTGGGATTCTGGAGGATTTCCATTGACAGCTTAGCCAAAGGATGCAATCTGGTAAGGCCTCCTACAGTTCCCAAAGCCATTGGAATTTCAATCCAAAAATTAAATAATCCATTTACCACAGATGCTCCCGTTAGGCTCTTATACCTTCCTTCTCTCGAAGCATATGCATGAGCTCCTGCTGCTACGGCCCGAAAATCGTTGCCGGTGGCAAGGACAACAGCATCAATCCCATTCATGATACCTTTATTATGCGTCACGGCTCTATAGGGTTCCACCTCCGCTATTTGCACAGCCTGAACAAATTTACGGGCATATAGTTCTGCATTTTCCGGAAAGAAATCTTCAACTTTACAAGTCACCTCAGCCCTTACCAGGCAATCCGGGACATAATTCGATAGAATACTCATCACGATAAAGATCCCTTCCTTTTGAAATGAGGCTGCAATAGTTTCTAAGCATGAATTAATAAAATTGGCGCCCATACTGTCGCCTGTTAGAAAACTAACATGTATCTGGTAATAATCAGCGAGATTTTCGGTTTTATCTCTCAATTCTATATCAACAATGCCACCGCCTCTCTTCCTCATATTAGCCGTAATGTGATCAGTTGAGTGAATCAATTTAGATTTTACAGAAGAGAAATAATCACGCAGCTCATCCTTATTCCCCTTATAGGTAAAATGAACCTGGCCCGTTTTTGTAGTTGAGATCACCTTTGTTTTAAAGCCTCCTCTGGTACTCCAAAACTTGGCGGTCAAAGAAGCGGCTGCAACGACCGAACTTTCTTCTATAGCCATCGGAATTGCATAGGTTTTCCCATTGATCAAAAAGTTCGGAGCAATGGCATAAGGAATGTAAAAATTACTGATTGTGTTTTCAATAAACTCATCATGAAGCTGCTGAAGTTCAGGATCTTCATTATAGTATTGCTTCAGCGTATCTATACCTGAACTCTTATCATGGAAAAAATTTTCGGCCAGCCAGTTTACTTTTTCTGTTTTACTGAATTTCGAAAACCCTTTGATCATTTTTGACATAGTAAGTGTGTTAACCGGGAGTAAAGATAATCAATAGGGGCAAAAGATTAATATGAATATTATCCAAGGAAATTCTTAAGAAAATGAACGAATCACAAAGATCAATTTAAAATTTTTAATAATTGCTTAAACATCTTTTAGCTCCTTATCATAAGTGTATTTGAACGCCTTGCTTGCCTGACCATTATGGCTTAAGATTCTTTCCAAATTAGGAATTGGATTCATATATTTTCCGTAAACTTGGCCATGTTTTTTTTAAATTCCTGCTATGAGAGCCTTTTTACTTCTACTCACAATACTTACACTACCTGTTTTTTCTCAGCAAAAAAAAATAACCCTTGAAGACATCTGGGTCGAAAATGTATTTGAAACAGCTTCTCTTGAAGCTTTTCAATCGATGAAAAATGGCGACTTCTACACGATTCTCAATCACAATTCATATGGTACTTATATGGATAAATACGATTATAAAACGCTGGAAAAAGTAGAAACTCTGGTATTGGGAAAAGACCTTCAGGGTATTACATACTTTGATGACTATACGTTTAACCAGGATGAGTCCAAACTAATTATTGGGGTCAATCTTGAGCAGATCTACAGACGTTCAAAAAAAGGCAAATATTACGTTTACGACCTTACAGACAAAAGCCTTGAACTCATTTCTGAATTAGACATTCAGGAACCCACCTTTTCTCCCGACGGGACGAAGATTGCATTTGTTCATAAAAACAATATTTACATTAAAGATTTACTTAGCAAAAAGACCCTTCAAATAAGTACCGATGGTGAAACTAACAAGATCATCAACGGTATCACAGATTGGGTTTATGAAGAAGAATTTGGTTTTGTAAGGGCCTTTGAATGGAACCCGTCTTCGAATAAGCTCGCCTTTATTCGATTTGACGAAACAGAAGTTCCGGAGTTTTCGATGGATGTTTACGGAAATGGACTTTACCCTAAAACACAAACTTTTAAATATCCCAAGGCAGGGGAAAACAATTCAAAAGTTAGCCTATACCTATACGACCTGTCCAGCGATGAAAAATACAGGGTCGATATGAACTCCCTTGAACAATACTATATTCCTAGAATTCAATGGAAAAAAGAAGACGATCATTTGGTTGTCACCACACTTAACAGACATCAGAACAACCTTAATCTCGTCTCATTTGATGCGGGCTTAAAGAAAGCTGATTTGCTTTTAAACGAAAAAGATGCGGCATATGTAAATATTAACGACAACTTGACTTTCCTTTATGACAATAGCTTTATCTGGAGTAGCGAAAGGGATGGTTTTAAACACCTGTATCATTACGATGCCAAAGGAAAATTAAAAAATCAAATTACAAAGGGCAATTGGGAAGTTACCAAATACTACGGATTTGATATAAAAACCAAAAAAGTATTCTACCAGTCAACCGAAGAAGGATCTATCAACAGAAGTGTCTATTCCATTGGCATCTCTGGAAACAAAAAGAAAAAGCTGAGCAAGTATGTCGGTGAAAATTCTGCTGCCTTTAGCAACAGTTTCAATTATTTTGTGAATACCTATTCAAGTGCAACTAACCCTACGGTCTACACCCTGGTTGATGCCAGGTCTGGAAATGAACTGAAAGAAATCAAGAACAACCTGAATCTTGCTGAAAAATTGACAGCATATGATGTACCTTCAAAGGAATTCAGCACTATTAAAACCCCTAATGGAGAATTTAACATGTGGATGATCAAACCCAAAGATTTTGATCCAAATAAAAAGTATCCCCTGCTCATGTTTCAGTATTCGGGACCGGGTTCCCAGAGAGTTGCCAATACCTGGAATAACATCTGGAAACATGATTATTGGCACATGATGCTAAGCCAAAAAGGCTACGTGATTGTATGCATTGATGGCCGGGGAACAGGTTTTAAAGGAAGAGACTTTAAAAAAGTGACCTATAAAGAATTGGGTAAATACGAAATCGAGGATCAGATAGCATCAGCTAAAGAATTAGGTAAAAGATCTTATATAGATAAAAACAGAATCGGAATTTGGGGATGGAGTTATGGAGGGTTCATGAGTTCCCTTGCCATTACCAAAGGAGCCGATGTTTTCAAAATGGCCATTGCTGTAGCACCTGTAACTTCGTGGAGGTACTACGATTCGGTTTATACAGAAAGATATATGCAAACTCCCCAAGAAAATGCTTCTGGTTATGACAATAACTCACCCGTCAATTTTGCCGATCAGCTAAAAGGTGATTATTTACTCATCCACGGAACCGGAGATGATAACGTACACGTGCAGAATTCCATGCAAATGATCAATGCCCTTGTGGAGGCTAATAAACAATTCGATTATTTTACCTACCCGGACAGGGCCCACGGAATTCGCAATGGCAAAAACACCAGACTGCACCTTTTCAAAAAAATGACTACATTTATCGATCGTTCCCTTGGGGAGCCTTCTAATAATGAACAGAATATCATCGACTAATTTAAACCCGAATTTATGACATCATTGACAAAAGCGCCAGAACAAAGAGAGTTTCTTGGCCATCCTGTAGGACTGTATATATTGTTTTTTACCGAAATGTGGGAGCGCTTCTCGTATTATGGTATGAGAGCGATTCTTGTGCTGTATTTGGTTCAGGCCACCACCGATTCAAATCCTGGTTTAGGATGGTCGAACGGAGAGGCTCTTGCCCTGTATGGATGGTATACGATGTTGGTATATGTGGCTTCTATTCCCGGAGGGTGGATTGCGGATAAATTTCTTGGTCAAAAAAAATCTGTGTTATACGGCGGGATACTTTTGGTAGCCGGACACAGTATCCTGGCCATAGAAGAATACTGGGCCTTTTACACAGGACTGGGACTGATCGTAGCGGGAGTAGGTATGTTAAAGCCCAATATTTCAACAATGGTGGGCGGCTTATACAGAAAGGGTGATATAAGAAGAGATAAAGGATTTACTATTTTTTACATCGGTATCAACGTAGGTGCCTTTTTATCAAGTTTGATTGTTGGCTATGTGGGAGAAGTACACGGATGGCATTATGGTTTTGGTTTGGCAGGCATAGGAATGGCCATGGGTTTGTTACAGTACCTTTTTGGCCAGAAATATTTAAAAAACGTTGGAAACTTTCTAGGTGTTTCACAAAATTCTGCAGAAAAGGAAGCTATGAAAAAACCACTTACCAAAATTGAAAAAGACAGGATCATCGTGCTAATGATTTCCTTTTTATTGGTAATTATTTTTTGGGGAGCCTTTGAACAGGCAGGTGGATTGATGAATATTTACGCTAAAGAAAAAACCAACAGGATGTTAATGGGCTGGGAAATTCCGGCTTCCTGGTTTCAATCTTTAAATGCCATGTTTATTATATTTCTTGGTACTACCGTTGCTGCGTATTGGGCCAAGAAAAAATTGAAAGGAAAGCTTTCAACCTCTTTGTTTAAAATGATCATTGGTTTGATCATCATGGGAACAGGTTTCTTTTTTATGTCAGCAGCAGCCTCACAATTTGAGGCCGATGGATCTTCTGCCATGTATTGGCTGGTTTTAGCCTATTTGTTGCATACCATTGGTGAATTGTGTATTTCGCCTGTTGCCCTTTCGTATATTACAAAATTGGCTCCGTTAAAATATGGCTCCCTGATGATGGGTATTTATTTTGCCATGACAGGATTTGGCAACAAATTAGCCGGGTGGCTTGGAGAATCAGCTGAAGGACTGGGAGAATTTACAGTATTCACGGGTATTGCCGTATTCTGCATTGTTTTTGGAAGCGTGGTACTCCTATTCAGAAAAAAACTGGAATTACTTACCCATGGCGCAGAAGATGATGAACATGAAGTCACGGAAGAAGAAAAAGCAGCATTAGCAAATAATTAATCATAAACCCCTTTTAAGAATCTCTTTCTTAAAGGGGTTTTTTCTACTATAAATATTTAATTTATGAAGACTGATATAGAAAATCTATTTAAGCATACCGTTTTAGGTCATCCTGCAGGGCTTTTTATCCTTTTCTTTACTGAGATGTGGGAACGATTTTCATTCTATGGAATGAGAATTTTACTGGTTCTTTTTTTAACGGCCCCTATCATAAGTGATAATCCGGGATGGGAGTGGCCACGTGAAAATGCATTGGCATTGATCGGAACCTATGCTTCTTTACTGTATTTGACTCCTATCATAGGTGGCTATATAGCCGATAAGTACACCGGGTACAAATGGGCGGTAATCATTGGTTGTTTTATCATGACGCTCGGACATGCCAGTATGGCCATAGAAACGACCTGGGCACTTTATCTGGGGCTGGGATTGTTGGTGATTGGAACAGGATTTTTTAAGCCTAATATTACCTCGATAATCTCTTCTATGTATAAGGGTAAAGAATCCAAAAAAGACGGCGCTTATACGATTTTTTATATGGGCGTGAACTCAGGAGCTTTTTTCGGTATGATGCTTTGTGGTTACCTGGCTGAAAATTTTGGATGGTCATGGGGATTTGGATTGGCAGGGATTTTTATGTTTTTGGGAATGCTTCAGTTTTGGCTTGCCAAAGACCTCTTCGGATCCATAGGCGAGTCGCCCCGAACAATTAAGGAAGCTGAAGACAATGGCACTTTAGATAAAGAAGAAAAGGATATTAATGAAAAACTAAATCCGTTTACTAAATTCGACCTTGTACTGATCGTACTCTCCTCTGTCGGGGGACTGCTCTACTTGTTTAATCAACCTTTGGAACTCATAGAAGGCATTAACCTGTTGCCCTTTGAAATAGGGGGATTAAGTGGTTCAAATGTTGTTGTACTGACGGCACTGGTATTATTTCTGATATTATTAATTACTCGTGTTTCGCGTTATTTACCCATTGTAAGAGACAGGATCATTGCAGTAGCCATATTTGGGTTGTTTACCGTTTTCTTCTTTGCGGCATTTGAACAGTCCCTTGGTTCCATGACCTTGTTTGCCAGAGACTATACCAACAGGGAACTTATGGGTACCTCAGCACTTATTTTTAAAATTGTGGATGGCCTTTTAACGACTATTCCCTTGATTATTATCACCTGGGTATTATATCTATTATTTAAAAAAACCTATGCCGAAATTCCAATGTCAAACGTGATCCTTGCCATAGCATTTATAGGTGTATGGGGATTGGTGATCTACAGGCTTATGGATAAATTTTCACAGGAAGGCAACCAGATCGACGCCAGTTGGTTTGGAATTTTAAACTCCTTTTTTATTATTAGCCTTGCCCCTCTTTTTTCTAAATGGTGGGAGAGTAAATACAACCCGAGTGCCGCCGTAAAATATGGAATCGGCCTGATCTTATTGGGCCTTGGTTTCGCGATACTGGCATTTGGAACTGCAGATATCCCTCAGGGAGCAAAAACAGCATCAGTAAGCATGATCTTTCTAATTCTCGCCTATCTTTTGCATACAATGGGAGAGCTTTGCCTGTCGCCCGTTGGGCTGTCTTATTTGAGTAAATTGGTGCCTCCCCGTATGATCGGATTTATGTTCGGTATCTGGTACCTTGCCATAGCCATAGGGCAGAAAGCTGCAGGAACCATGGGTGGTATGATCGACAAGGTTTCTGAACAATATTCCTTGAGTTCGTTCTTTTTAATCTTTACTGTTGTTCCGATTGGAGTTGGGTTTGTTTCCATTATGCTAAATCCAGTCCTTAAAAAATTAATGCATGGTATAAAATAATTTGACTCAAAATCTGTTTGAATATGGGATTATTTTAACAAATTTTTAGATCCAATTATGTAATTTTGCAAAAATTATGGCTACTAAGGCAAGGAAAATTAGAATACAATGAAGAAGATCGTTTTTATAGTTGCTATGGTGTTGTTTACCATTTCTATTGAAGCACAAAAAGGTGAGATCAACTGGATAAGCCTTGAAGAGGCGGTTGAAGCCCAGGCTGTAAGCCCTAAAAAGATAATGATGGATGTGTACACCTCCTGGTGTGGACCTTGTAAATTACTTGACAGGAACACTTTTCAGAATCCGGATGTTGTCAAATATGTCAATGAACATTATTATGCCGTAAAATTCAATGCAGAAGGAAACGAAAAAGTAAATTTCAAAAACTATTTATTTGAAAACCCTGATTACGATCCAAACAGGACCGGCAGAAATGCACAACATCAGTTAGCAGGAGCATTGCGAATTACAGCATATCCAACCATTGTTTTCTTTAATGAAAGCGGTGAAACCTTACTTCCTTTGCCGGGATATAAAACTCCCAGCCAATTGGAATTGTACTTAAAACTGTTTCTGAATAACGACCACGAAAAAATCAATAGTCAGGAACAATGGAATCAATATCAAAAAGATTTTGTTTCTCAATTCAGGGGTTAATCCTTGTTCACTAAAACTGTTCAGGATCTTCTCTAAAAAACGCTTCGAAGCTAAACCATTGCTAAATATAATTAAGTGAATTATTTATCCGTTGAGAATATTTCCAAATCTTTTGGGGACAGAATGTTATTTGAAAACCTTTCTTTTGGGATCAATAAAGATCAAAAAATAGGGTTTGTTGCTAAAAATGGTACCGGAAAAACGACTTTACTAAAGATCATTTCCGGAGATGAGACACCTGATACGGGCAATATCATTATCCGAAAAGGGATCAAGGTCTCCTACCTGTCTCAAAACGAAATAATCAATGAGGAATTAACCATTGAAGAAGCCATCTTTGACTCAGACAATGCCATCCTTAAAATCATCGAGCAATATGAAAAGGCATTAAAACATCCCGATGATGCTGACACCTATCAAAAGGCATTCGACCTGATGGAACAAAATAATGCCTGGGACTTCGAAACACAATACAAACAAATCCTCTTCAAACTAAAGTTGAATGAACTTGAGAAAAAAGTCGGATCGCTATCAGGGGGTCAGAAAAAAAGACTGGCTCTGGCGATAATACTTCTTGATCAGCCGGATCTTCTCATTTTAGATGAACCCACGAACCATTTGGACCTTGAAATGATAGAATGGCTTGAACAATACCTTAAAAAAGCGAATACTACTTTGTTTATGGTGACTCATGATCGTTACTTCCTCGATCGTGTTTGCAATGATATCCTGGAGCTCGATCAAGGAGAAATTTTTCGTTACAAAGGGAATTATTCTTATTTTCTCGAAAAAAAACAAGAACGCAATACAGCGGAACAAAGTTCGGTTTCCAAAGCAAAAAACCTCTTCAAAAAAGAGCTCGAATGGATGAGAAGGCAACCAAAAGCGAGAACCACAAAATCCAAATCGCGTATTGATGATTTTTATGAGATCAAGCAAGTTGCAAATCAACGAAGGAAAGAACATCAGGTCCAGCTTGATATTCAAATGGAGCGACTCGGGAGTAAAGTGGTTGAGTTGCATCATATTTCTAAAAGTTTTGATGAAAAACTTCTGATCAATAAATTTGACCATGTCTTTAAAAGAGGTGAGCGAATTGGAATAATCGGTAAGAATGGCACCGGAAAATCAACTTTTGTAAACATCCTTACAGGAGGTCTTTCACCGGATTCGGGAAAAGTAATTATTGGCGAAACCATCAAATTTGGTTATTATTCTCAAGGGGGCATCCATATCAAGGAAGGTCAAAAAGTGATTGAGGTCATACGCGAATTTGGAGACTATATTCCCCTGGCAAAAGGACGATCAATAAGTGCAGGCCAGTTATTGGAGCGCTTTTTATTCGATCGCAAAAAACAATATGACTTTGTTGAAAAACTATCCGGAGGCGAACTGAAAAGACTTTTTCTGTGTACCGTTTTGATTCAAAATCCAAATTTTTTGATCTTGGATGAACCTACCAATGATTTGGATATCGTCACCCTGCAAGTACTTGAAAATTTCCTTTTGGATTTTCCCGGGAATCTTATCGTTATATCTCACGACAGATATTTTATGGATAGGATTGTTGACCACTTATTTGTTTTTGAAGGTTCAGGGGTTATTAATGGATTTCCAGGTAATTATTCTGATTACAGAAGTTATGAAGATTCTAATCCTGCTGAAAATACCGAAAAAAACAAAAAGGAAGACAGCAGAAAAACAGATCCAGAGGCGGGGCAACTCTCTTATTCGGAGAAACGGGAGTTTGGTAAATTGGAAAAAGACATCGCCATCCTTGAAAAAAAGAAAGCTGACATTGAACTGAAATTCTCAGGCAATGACATAATGCCTGAAAACATTGAGGAAGCTTCTCTAAAATTACAGGAAATTTTAACAGAACTAGAAGTTAAGGAGGAAAGATGGCTTGAATTATCCGAAAAAATGGAGGGCTAGTCTTATTTCTATAAATTGCCCCTTCCTAACACCTCAAGATCTTCAATTGACTCTCCAATGAGTCGAAAATATACTTTTGCCACGGCAAGAGTATCTTTTTCACAATATGCTACAATCCTGTTAATATGGTTATTCGTATAATATTCAGATCGAATATCACTCCCATTAAGATCATTCTTGGGCGATTCGATACCCAGTACTGAGCTGAGTAAATCCAAAGAAGTATAATGCTTATAATCACCGAATTTCCATAATTCCATGGTATCAAGATGCCTTACTTCCCAGGGTTTTTTCCCGTACAAATTTAAAATCTCCGGTAACTGAACCCTGTTGATTATCATCCTTCTCGCAATAAACGGAAAGTCAAACTCCTTGCCATTGTGAGCACATAAGAGGTGGGCTGTTGAATTGAAACTGTTTTCAAGCAATGTTTTAAAATCAAGTAAAATTTGCTTTTCATTGTTTCCGTAAAACGATTGTACGCTGATGTGCCGTTTCGTTTCAGTTCTTTTAAGGTAAGCCGTCGAAATACAAACGATCTTTCCAAATTCGGCCCAAATGCCAGCCTTCTTATAAAAATCAGCGGGTGTTATTTTTCCTTGTCTTTGATAGCTTGTTTTATTTTCAAATCTAAGTTGGTCTTTCTCGGTCAGTAACTCGAATTCTGGCATTAATGGAACTGTTTCTATATCTAAAAACAGGATACGATGTAAAAAACCCTTGCGATTCATATCTATTGATTCGCAAGGGCTTTTAAAGTAAACATGAAGTCAGCAGTATTAGGCTGCAGCCTCCTCGGTTAAAACTTATATGAATATCCTAAAGAAATTCCGATACCAGGGCTTAAAGTTGAAAATATTTGATCCTCTGCCTTAAAAGACTGATAGCGGGTTTCCATTTTACTATCAAGAATATTCTTCGCCGAAAAATTAATATTTGAATTCTTCTCCTTTCCAAATGATTTGTTCAAAATAAAATCCAAACTGTTGAATGGAATGGTATAAGCATCAGGTACATCCCCTGTACCGACAACCTGAAGGGTTTTCCCTTGTACATTATAGTAAAGACTTGTTTGCCATCCATGATCATTTGCATAATTCAATCCAAAATTCATCAGATAAGGTGACTGGCCTTGCATATCCCGAGTATCATTTAAAGATTCTCCATCTCGTAAACTTAACCTTCTTCTTTCCAATTCAGCATCAGTCATTTCCAACTCAGATTTGATCAATGAAAAGTTCAGGTTGACACTAAAATCTTCCAGTTTTTCTATAATAAACCCAAAGTTCTTTCTTATCTCAAACTCCGCGCCATATACGGTTGCTTTACCTGTATTTAGAGGAATAAATTGATCTGAAGCAGACAAAAAGTAAGACATTTCAATTGGGTCCTTAAAATTTTTGTAAAAAGCACTTACGGCAAACATCTGGGCCTTTTCTCCAAAATGCTCCCATCTTATATCCAAATTATTAACATAACTGGGTTGAAGATCAATATTTCCATTAAAAGTCGTACTTGAAATCGGATCAAATATTTGGGTAATGGAAGCCTCCTTAAAAGATGGCCTTGCGGTCGTCCGGCCATAAGCGAGCCTGAGGTTGGATTCATCGTTAAGGGCATAGATGAAATTAGCCGAAGGGAAGAAATCTGCTTTGTCTAAAATCTTCTCATTGTCTAAAATTATATCTCCCTGGTTATTAGTACCTGTATAGTACAAATCAAATTTCTCGAAACGCAATCCAATGATTGATTTCAATCTGTCTGTAATCTGAAATTCTTCAGAGGCATAAACTGCGGCTATATTTTGAGTCGCATCGAACGTATTTGCAGGTTCAAAGTTTCCTTCAGCAAAGGTCCCTTTTTGGGTATTTATGGTCCAAATATTTTGTGGGTCCAACAGCCGGTCTGCATCTCCTTCAAATTCCTGACCTGCACCTCCTTGAATCCTAAGCTGGTAGGCATCAATTGAAAAATCTCTTTGCTTGTAGGTGTAATTACCTCCAAACAAGAGTCTTGCTTTTTTACCAAAAAGGTCATGACGTTTGGTAAAATCCAATTTGCCAACCAGATTGATTTCTTCAAGGTCTCTCCATATCCTCTGCGGGCTCCCTGCAGAACTGGGGCTTATAAAATACACATCGTCTCCTGAATCATACTCAAAAGGCGTGACCCTGACATCTTTGTCATTGATCTTTGAAATAGTAGGTGCTACCTTCCAT
Source organism: Lutimonas vermicola (assembly GCF_038433205.1). Taxonomy (NCBI): domain Bacteria; kingdom Pseudomonadati; phylum Bacteroidota; class Flavobacteriia; order Flavobacteriales; family Flavobacteriaceae; genus Lutimonas; species Lutimonas vermicola. Next base: position 276,989 of record NZ_JBCDNA010000003.1, on the reverse strand, counting down.
TCAATATTCCAGGAGCCATCATTGTTTGAGTGTTTACCGTTTAACAGGATATTTGTAATCTGGCTTTGTTTGTATTCCAGGTTATCTTTGAAAATCGTAACCGCATCCGAAAACAATATTTCCTGTCTCAAATAACCGGCGCTTGAAACGCCATTTTGAATATGAAGTGCCGACAACCTGTACTTGCTCTGGTCGGTTTTAAAGGTAAGGCCTGCCATAACGTTCCAAAGCACATTGTTTTTTGCTAAATCCCCTTTCTGAAGTTTATCAGGGTCCAGTTCATTGATACTTTTGTCTTCTGACTTCCTCCAGTTTCCGTTTTGAATGTCCTTGTAATATAAAAACTCGTTTCTATAAGATGCAACTGCCTGATACCCCAATTTGTTCCCGGCACCCACATCAAAAAGATTTCCTGCAGTGAATCCAAAATTAGAATTCATAAAACTCGTTTCTTTCTGAGCTGCCATTTCAGGCTGGAATTGAGAAGTCCAATAGGACGTTGCAGGATTATTGTCACTCGGTGGAGGAATGTTAATATTTCTGGGAATTGGTTTGGCGCGTTTACCACTATCAAACCCTAAAGGATCTGACTTACTCCCCTTATAACTCAAATAGTTTGAGTTAAAATGCATGTTTGAGTTATATTCAGCTCCAACAGAAATACTGTATTCTTCCTTATTAGGAAAGTCTTTGGTGATGATATTCACAACACCCCCTGTAAAATCAGCAGGGTAACCTGCTGTAAATGACTTTACTACCTGAATATTATCCAAAACATTTGTAGGAAAGATATCCAGTTGAATGGTATTCCTGTCAGGATCCAAACCTGGAATGTCGACTCCGTTTAAGATAGATTTTGTATATCGATCTCCTAATCCACGAACATATACGTATTTACCTCCCTGAACCGATACTCCGGGAACGCTTTTAACCGCGCTGGCCGCTTTGCTGGCTCCAATTTTACTAAAGGTCTGGGCCGAAATTCCATCGAGCAGGTTAATAGATTTCTTCTGCACATTTAGTATTGAGGCTTCGGTGTTTTCTGCTGATGTTGCCTTGACGATAACCTCCTGTAATTCATTGGACAGAGGGCCGATACTCGTATTCAAATCTGTAGCTTCCCCGGCTTTGATTTGCACCTCAGATATCTCAACCGTTTCATAACCAATAAAAGAAAATACAACCGTATACATGCCTTCTTCCAATTTTATGCTGTAATTGCCTTCAAAATCGGTGGTAGTTCCGGTTCCTGTTTCTTTAATGATCACATTTGCAAATGGAAGGATGTCATTGTACTCCTTGTCTATTACTTTCCCTGCCAATTCACCTGTTTGTGAATAAATCAAATTGCTGAACAGTGCAAAAATAATCAGGTATAAAAATTGTTTCTTCATTTCTATCTTTCTTAACTATTTAGTATAACAATTGCCCATCTGTTTCAGGATGAGCAATTGAATTGTTTCATGTGTTTTTTTCTTAAAATGCACCTTTAGCTTTAGCATAAGTCCAGTTAAACTGGCTAAGGTCTGCACCAACAGTTTGACTGCCCTGCATAACTTCGGTTGTCCATGCTGCTGCGCGTTCAGTAAAATCCGGATTTAGGATAATTTTGGATTCCGTTTCATTTCCATCTTGATCCTTGGCTACTTTTTCAGCAAAAATGCTGTTGTCGAATCCGACTACTTCCCAACCTGAAAAAGTTAATTTACCGTCTAAAAAGTTTTGAGAAACCCCGTTATTGTCAAGTTCAACATCCGAACTCTCCTTGAATCCATAGGCATAAATGTTATTCGTAGCTCCAAGGGCCTTGCTTCTGTAATCGGCATATTCACCGCCAGGGGTTACCCCATTTCCAATAATTGTAGTATTGCTTATGGTAAACTGGGCCTGGTATGCACCTTCAGGGCCATCAATTTCAAAGGCATGGTCCGAAATTTCCCCTAAAACCACTAACGAATTAGTTACAGTTCCTGCATAAGCCTGGTCAATGTCAAGACCGTCATCTCCCTGTGCCCATACAATAAGGTTAGAAGCATTCACAGTTCCTCCAAAGAATTCAACGCCATCATCAAAGTTGGCAACAACTTCAACATTATCAATCACAGTATTTCTTCCTACTGCACCAAGTGTTAAACCATTGATCTCGTTTCCTTCTCCGATCAAGGCGCCACCATGGCGTATTGATACGTATTTAAAAACACCTGAATTATCATCATCGTCATCACCTCCGTATAAACCAAAGGTGTCTCCCGCGGGAATTCCCTCGATTTGGACTTCCGTCACGTCTCCTTTAAATGAACCTTTAGCATATCCCAGGATCAAAACTCCACCCCAAAGACCATTGTTGCTTTCATTTAAATTTGTTCCGGCCTTTTGACCAACTTGAATATTATCGTCAATGGATGTAAAAATAATAGGGCTTTCAGAAGTCCCCTCAGCCATAATCTTTCCTCCTCTTGCAACGATCAGTGCAGATGACAGCGAACCAGTCCCTTTTTGTCCTTTAATAATGGTTCCGGGTTCGATCGTTAATGTAATACCATCTTCGACTACCACTTTTCCAGCCAGAATATATATGTTATTCGAGGTCCACGTTTCATCAGCTGTAATCTGACCTGACTTGGTTATTAGTCCTGTACATGGTACACAATCGGGCCCTCCGCAATCTATTCCTGTTTCCTGCCCGTTCTTTATTCCATCATCACAAGTAGCACATGGTCCGCAATCAGGGCCTCCACAATCTACCCCGGTTTCAGTACCGTCTTTAATCCCATTAAAACATGAAGCTCCTCCGGTACCGGTTTCGTCATCGCAACTGATGCTGGTTATCGCCATGGAAACCATGATTAAACTCGAAAATAATAGTTTTTCCATTTTTAGTTTTTTAGTTTTCATTGATTTAGAAAATTTTACGATGCAAAAATCCATTACTTATGTTACAGCAATGTTAAATCCGATTTAATAGTTGGTCAAAAAAAAGTGCTGCTTGTGTTACTATATTAAGTTATTGTTAACAGCCATGTAGGCATCAAAAATTGTCTACTTTTGCAACATAAAATCTTAAAAGACAATCCTATGGATAATGGATCAATAAAGATTCTCTTAGTTGATGATGAACCGGATATACTTGAAATAGTAGGATATCATTTAAAAAAGGAGGGCTATCAGGTATTCAAGGCGTCTAAAGGAACTGAAGCCGTAGTCAACGCTAAAGTCATACAACCTCATTTGATTTTGCTCGATATCATGATGCCTGAAATGGACGGCATAGAAGCTTGTGAGAAAATAAGGAACATTGAAGGTCTTGAAAATGTAATTATTGCATTTTTTACGGCAAGAGGAGAAGATTACTCTCAAGTAGCTGGCTTTGAAGCCGGAGCAGATGACTATATTACCAAACCTGTTAAGCCAAAAGTCCTTGTAAGTAAAGTACGAGGTTTACTTAGAAGGCTCATGTCAAAAGAAGAAAAGAAAGAAAGTATCATGATTTTTGATGGAATAACCATTAACAAGGATCAGTATTATGTCGAGATCGATGGAAAAGAGATCACACTCCCGCGAAAAGAATTTGAGTTGTTATCCCTTTTGGCAAGTGTTCCAAATAAGGTTTTTAACCGCGAGATCATCTTAAAAACAGTTTGGGGTCAGGACGTTGTGGTAGGAGGCAGAACCATTGATGTTCATATCAGAAAGCTACGGGAAAAAATAGGCAGTGAATTTATCAAAACCATTAAAGGAGTAGGATATAAATTTGTTGTATAAGCTTATCTTCCCTTATATTTGGGAATGAAATCATCACTTCTTCAAAAACAGGCTATTCAAACAGCTGTTTTAAGTTTTATAAGCCTCGCAGTAATTGCATTGTTTTTTACTCTTTTTTTAGAGGTCAACATACTCAACCTCATCCTGGCAGGCAGCTTCTATTTTATAGTAATTTCTCTGATCTATGGATTTCTGATTAAGAGATTCATATTCCTCCAGTTAAACAGGGTTTATAAATCCAATCTCTTTGAGAATGAACCTTTATTAAGACGAAACCTTAAGGATCTGGATTTCGAAAACTTTATAGAACGTATCAAAAAATTTGCTGAAAACAAGCATGAGGTCATTGAGCAACTTCACAACAGGGATGATTTTCGACGCGATTTTATAGGTGATGTATCGCATGAACTTAAGACCCCTCTTTTCACAGCTCAAGGTTATCTTCTGACAGTTCTGGACGACACAATAGATGATCCCGTTTTGATAAAAAAATATTTGGAACGAACAAATAAGAGTATTGAACGACTGTCATATATCGTTAAGGATCTTGATATGATCGCAAAACTCGAATCGGGTATGAAACTTGAACAAACTGTTTTTAATGTTATAAGGGTCATACACGATGCCTTTGAATTATTGGAAATGAAGGCCAGTAAAAAAAATATTGTTTTCTCCTTTAAGGAGCCCTATGACTATCCGATAATGGTCAAAGCGGATAAAGAAAAAATTGAACAGGTTTTGATCAACCTGTTTTCAAATTCCATAAAATACGGAAAATTTGACGGGACCACTTTGGTCAGTATTGTTACACATTCTAACCACCAAATCGCAATCATCGTTAGAGACGACGGAATAGGTATCGATAAAAAGGATTTACCGCGATTATTTGAACGGTTTTATCGTGTTGATAAGAGCCGTTCAAGAGATCAGGGAGGTTCGGGTTTGGGCCTCTCCATAGTAAAGCATATCGTCGAGGCACATGATCAGGAACTGTCTGTTGAAAGTAAAATTGGCAAAGGTTCTACTTTCTCATTTACCATAAACAAAGCTATATTAAATTCCTAATAATTTGATTTACAACTATATTAACACAATATTCTTAATTTTCCAATGTTAAGTTATTGTAAACTTATTGTTTATTTTGTGTTAAATCCATACTTTTATGGTATCAAAACATCAGATTATGAAAAAGTTGTTAGCGAGTTTAGTAGTCTTCATACTCACGGTAAGTGTTTCTTTTGCTCAAGAAAAGGAACCAACCTTTGAAAAGCAAAATGACCTTGTGAAAGCAACCTATTACCATGACAACGGAATGGTTAAAGAAGTTGGTTTTTTCAAAGATAATAAACTCCATGATAAATGGATTTCCTATGATCAGGAAGGAAAAATAAAGGTGATTGCTATTTATAGCAATGGTAAAAAAGAAGGAAAATGGTATTTGGTGGGTGAAGAATCCATAAAGGAAGTTACCTACAAATCAAATAAAGTCATTAAAGTTAAGGAAGTAGAAGAATCTACTTTATCTTTTATTTAAAGAGCTTAAAACTAACTAAAAACATCAAAAAGCGACCGTTCGAGGTTATTTTTTGATGTTTTTTTATGCTTAAACCCTTTATACATAGTTGAACCATTTAACTTTTTAAGTTGAAATGATTCCTGTGAACAAAAGTCGGCATACCGCATATCTTTCAAATATGCAGCCAGATATTCCTGTTCGTATTGACCGGGAGTTGGAATAAAAAAAGCTTTGGCCTCCAGGGTAAAAAGATCCATAATACTGCTGTAACCTGAACGGGAGATAATGAGCCGGCTGCGCTCAATTGTATCTCTTAACTCCCTATGAAGCATATAATTGACCATTGTTGTTTTCCCTTCTATAGTTGTCTTTTGGTGCTTTTCGACAATTCCCCGAACAATCATGCTTTTGCCTTCATACCATCTTAATTGCTCTTTGAGTTTCTCTTCTAACATTCGTCTCTGAGGTTCAGGACCGCTCAATACTGCCAAAAGATCCCATTCCTTTCGCATTTCATGATGCGTAAACCGGCTTAACGGACCAATATATTTATAAAAGTCAGTCTTTCTGGAAGGGCTAGACAGCTTTCCGGCTAATCCCTTTGATGCGTCATCAGGAATCCAGCATTCTTTAAATTTACCAATAATCTGCTCATGCAATGCAGTGCTTAAAAAGCTCGTTGCCCCACTAAGTACCTGCAACTGATGTGTTATATAAATGCTTGGTACTTCCTTTAACCTCACGCCAAATCGATTATCCGAGATAATACCACTGAGTTTTTCCTTTTTATGGATCTCAAGTGTTTTCTTTTTTTCTAAAGAAACAGCTCTCATGAATTTTGGAGCCTGTGAAAGTATTTTATATTTTAAAAGTCCACCGTTTTTAGCATACTCAACTTCAGTAGACGGAAGTTCGTAATGCCTCAATCCCGGAAATTCTTGTTTCAAAAGGTCCAGAGAAGTGCCATCTCCTGCCAATATGGGTTCAAAATCATACCTGATCAATGCCTCTATAACAGGAATACATCTTGTGGCATGGCCCAATCCCCAATTTAAAGGAGCTACCAGGATCTTTTTATGTTCGGTCTTTTCGATCAATGTGATGCCTTGGACATATGATGAAACCGGAAACCTAGCCTTTGTGATTCCCTATAAGTCAAAACCTATATCTTTTCTGTAATTCATTTTATCAAAATGAATCTTCTCAATGTTTTTATATGATTTTATTAAGGCCTGCTTAAAATCTTCTCCATAAGAAGTTACCGCAAGTACCCTTCCTCCGTTGCTCAAAACTTTGTCTCCCGAAAGTTTAGTCCCCGCATGAAAAATGATCGAATCAGCAACGCTTTCCAGCCCTGTAATCTGCTTCCCTTTTTCATAAGCTTCAGGATATCCACCGGAAACCATCATGACAGTCGTAGCGGCTCTTTGATCAACTTTAAGGTCAAACTCATCCAATTCCTTGTTTCCCGTAGCTATGAAAAGATCCAAAAGATCTGATGCTATCCTGGGAATCACTACTTCGGTCTCAGGATCTCCCATTCTGACGTTATACTCGATTACGAACGGTTCATTATTCACCCTGATCAATCCGATAAATATAAATCCAACATAAGGGATTCCATCTTTTTTAAGGCCCTCAACAGTAGGAATGATTACCCTTTCTTCAACCTTTGTAAGGAATTCGGCGTCAGCAAAAGGTACAGGAGATATAGCTCCCATTCCCCCTGTATTCAGCCCTGTGTCACCTTCTCCAATGCGTTTATAGTCTTTAGCATTCGGCAGAATTACATAGTTCTCACTATCAGTAAGCACAAATGAACTCATTTCGATTCCATCCAAAAATTCCTCAATCACCACTTTAGAACTGGCCGAACCAAATTTCTGTTGCCTGAGCATTTCATCAAGTTCCTTTTTGGCCTCTTGAAGATCATTGAGAATCAAGACGCCTTTTCCGGCGGCAAGGCCATCAGCTTTTAACACATAAGGTGCCGTCAATGTTTCAAGGAACTCCAAGCCTTCATCTACATTTTCAAGGGTAAAACTTCTGTATTTAGCTGTAGGTATATGATGTCTGTACATGAATTCTTTGGCAAACTCTTTGCTTCCTTCCAGTTGAGCAGCCAACTTCTGAGGGCCAATAACCGGAATCTTTATAAGCTCCTTGTCCTCAAGGAAAAAATCATGTATTCCCAGAACCAAAGGATCTTCAGGCCCAACAACAACCATCTGAATATCATGGTCAAGTACAGCTTTTTTTACCTGTAAAAAATCATTCGGGTTGAGTTCAAGATTCGTTCCATACCGGACGGTACCAGCATTACCGGGAGCTATAAAAAGTTTTCCTAATTTAGTGCTTTGAGCCAATTTCCAGGCAAGAGCACATTCTCTGCCTCCCGACCCTAAAATAAGTAAATTCATGTACGCTTTATTTATGCACACAAAAATACTTTAAAAAATCTACTTAGAATAGATCCTGTTGGTAAATGCTTCTTTGCTCAGGAACGTTGGATTCTTTTAAAAGATCTGCTCCAAAATTTTCTGTGTGATGAGGTAAGTCGGCCTTACGCCTGTAGCGCCCAAACCTCCTGAGGCCAAGGTACTACCCGTCTCCAAAGGGTTGTCCGAAGCGTAATAAGCATATCTTACCTTGATATCTTTTTTTATATTACCCCTTATCTTCGAGGCTGACTGTATGGCCTTCTGATAATGGGCCCCTTCCATTTCAAGCCCAATTACCTTCCATGTAGAATTATAAAAGAATTCCAAAAGATCCCTGTTTTGTAACGAAGTTCCAAGGACGGTAATCATCGACCCTTCATAAACATTGAGTTCCTCATCTTTTAGGTCATCTGCCTTTAATTCGTTTTTGAATGGATAATTATCTGCAGTCCCTTCATAAATATGTGAATTAGGGATCATGATATCACCCTTTTTCCCTTTGAGGATTCCAGCCTTTCCCATTACGGATACCGACTCGATATTTAAATGTATTTTTTCTCCTGAACGCAGTTCATAGGGTTTCAATAATTCATCCAATGTCTCGTAGGCTTGTTCCCCAAAGGCATAATCCATGACAATAATAACGGGTCTCACATCTTTACAATGGTTTAATTCATAGATGGTTTTATCAAGATCTATCTTTTCTGTATCAATAATCTGAACATCTATATTGGCACCGGTTGTATCTTTGATGAAGGTCAACCCTTTTTTTGCGGCTCCTTTTTTGATGATCTTCCTCAATTCCTTGTTTTCCGAATTACCAATCAATTCAAACAGGGCTATACCCTTATTGTTCCCTGCCTCTTCTTTAAGGAACATAGGAGCATAAATTGAATTCATTACGCTATGCATATTAGCACTGATCACATGAATTGGCCTCTCAAATAAGTTTCTTTTGAAAAGTTCATTTTTGATATTGACAGCCCAGCTTTCTCCCGAAATATGATGCCCGATGCGCTCTCTTAAAATTGGGCTAAAAGTAATTTCGTGTTTTTTGTCTTCCAGGATCCCGTTAAGGGCCAGTTTACCCATCCAATAGATAACCTGAAAAAACCTGTTTGGAGCTTGAGCCGTAGCAAAATTGGTGTCTGTTCTTTGAATCTCCTCATAACTTCTCCCTAAAAATGTAGACAAATGAGCAATAAGAACCTCTCTCTCATTTTTGTTGATTTTTTTATTCGTCAAGACAACTTCCTCGAGATGCTTCCATTCCCTTATTGTATGGCCCTCATCATTGATCAACACCTTATTCGCAATCTTTTTGGCCTCAATAAACATAAAAGTGAGGTGGGTCAAGATATCATAAATATCAGACCTGCCCCTGGTAATTTCAATCGTCATCTGATCACGGTCAATTCGATAACAATTCCTCCTTCGCTTAGCGGGTACAATTTTTTTAAAATGGGATTCTCTTAATCCTTCATCAGCTGTTAGGTTAATAAAACGGCATTCGGCTATGCCTTCAGGCAATCTGTCTATGATATAAAGCAGTCCTTCAAGTTCGGTAATATCCTCTCCGATAGAACCGTAGATCTCGGGTTGTAAAATCAAAAGTTCATTGATGAGCGTATTTCCGGATACACCCATTGGTTTGTAAAATCCCCTGATGAATAAATGCCGCATGGTGATATATATCCTCTCAATGGCATTTGTCGAGATCTGAGCCCTTGTTCTTTTAATTTTTTCCATCCATTAAAATACTTCTATAGTGTTCGTCATTTTCAAGAACGGATATAGCCTCTTTTATAAAAGGGCTAAACGCTATATGATTTTGATACTCCCCTTTCTTAAAATAATACCGGTTAATGATCTCGTCGCTGAGCACTTCCTTTATATTTTCCTTGTTCTTGTTTAATTCTTCTATTTTTTGCTGCTGCAATTGCTCAGAGAGGTTTTTATAGGAAGATTGAATTCCTTCAGAAAGGTTTTCATCTTTTGAAAGATCGAATGCCGCTTCAAATTTCTTCTCAGTTTTAGTTTGAAAATTTGAATTTCCTTCCAGCAAAAAAGACATAAATTGATCGTATTCCTTGTCTTCGAAGATAAATGTATCAGGGCTTGCCAGGCTTTGATTCCGATAAAAATAATCAGAAGCAAAGTTGAAAATTGCGTCCGACCTGAACAATGCCTTGGTTGATTCGGTTAAGGCCGGTTTTTTTATCTCAATATCAGGTAAAATACCGCCTCCGTCATAAACCGTTCTGCCATTCTTGGTCTTAAAAGCATTTCTGTTTTCTTTTGCAAATTTTGGGACATCATCACCATCCCGATGGGTGTAATCAAGCTCCTGAATATTTCTTCCGCTTGGGGTGTAATACTTCGAAATTGTCAATTTTAGTTTGGTTCCATAAGTAAGGTTTCTGTACCGCTGCACCAAGCCTTTACCAAATGATCTTTCACCAAGAATAACTGCACGGTCAAGGTCCTGTAACGATCCTGCCACGATCTCAGAAGCAGAGGCCGACTTCCCGTCGATAAGCACAACTATTGGTATCTCCAAATCAATAGGCTCATGATTGGTTCGGTATACCTCACTCCATTTTTTTAATTTCGCCTTTGTGCTCACTACAACTTCATTTTTAGGAACAAAGAAGTTTGTAATATTGATGGCTTCATTCAATAGGCCTCCGGGATTACCCCTAAGGTCCAGAATGAGTTTATTCATTCCCTTTTCCTTCAAATCAACAAAAGCTGATTTTATTGATGAAGACGCCTTATTGTTGAATTTATTAAACGCTATATAGCCTATTTCGGGGCTAACCATTTGAAAATGTGGAACGGGATCAACGATTATTTTTTCCCTGGTAACTGTAAAAGAAAGTTCTTTGTTTTGTCTTTTGATGACAAGTTTCACGGTACTTTGGGGTACGCCCTTTAACAAGGTTGAAATTCGGTCGTTATCGTAATCATTGACAAAGATATCATCAATCTTTATGATTTCATCTCCAACTTTGATTCCCTGTTCCTCTGCGGAGTACCCTTCATAAACCTCAGCAATGACTAGTTTATTATCGTAGTATCTCGATTCGGCACCGATACCGCTGTATTCACCTGAAGAATTGATCTTGACCTCCTCAACCCCTTGTTCGTCATAATATCTTGTATAAGGGTCGAGATCATTCAATATTTCATTGATGGCCTTTTCGGTCAATTCAGCCGGATTGATCTCATCTATATAATAAAGGTTCAGTTCTTTAAATAACGTCGTATAAATTTCCATTTGTTTTGCCACCTCGAAAAAATCCGATTTAAATGCCAATAAAAACGTACTCATTATTACGAGGCTGAAAATAACCACAGTGTTTTTAATTCTTTTCATACCGCCTGAGATTTTTGCCTTTGGAGAAATTTTTGAAGCAATTGATTCATTTTAACTTCCATTTGTTTATATGTTACTTCGCTTTTCGCTTGATATATAAACATAATAATATGCTTTTTAGTATCCTCATTATTGTAAATCAAATATTTATTTTTTCTGTAAGATTCACGCATCAGCCTTTTAATTCGATTTCTTTCAACTGCTTTCTTAAAATTTCTTTTAGATACTGATACTCCGGCTTGTATCTTACATGGGGAGTCATGATCATATTCCAGGTAGATCATTTTTAAAGGGAATACTGAAGTGGACTTGCCTGAAGCAAATAATTCTGCTATTAGGTTTTTCTTTTTAAGCTTTTCCTGCTTTCCAAAAGTATTGCGCATCCAGACAAAGTTAAACATTTATTTTTTATGTATTTTAAAGTTTATGTGCCTTGTTTTTATCAACCCAATAATTGTAACTTTGCTTTAATAACAAAATAATAAAACATATGTCTGCAGATCTATTTCAAGCCCCTGATTACTTTCTTCTTGATGACCTGTTAACTGAAGAGCACAAACTGGTTAGGGATGCTTGCAGGGATTGGGTAAAAAGAGAAGTTTCTCCAATCATTGAAGATGCCGCTCAGGAGGCAAAATTCCCAAATCATTTGTTAAGCGGCTTAGCTGAAATCGGCGCTTTTGGTCCTTATATTCCAGAGGAGTATGGGGGTGCCGGATTAGATCAAATATCATACGGACTCATCATGCAGGAGATTGAAAGGGGAGATTCCGGTATTCGATCAACTGCTTCTGTTCAATCATCCCTGGTGATGTATCCCATTTGGAAATATGGGGATGAAGCTCAGAAATCCAAATTTCTCCCGAAACTGGCATCTGGTGAAATGATAGGCTGTTTTGGCCTTACAGAACCCAACCACGGGTCAAACCCTGGAGGAATGGAGACAAAATACAAAGATATGGGAGACCATTACTTACTGAATGGAGCGAAATTATGGATCTCCAATTCACCTTTTGCAGATATTGCGATAGTTTGGGCGAAGAACGAGGATGGAAGGATACACGGCTTGATTGTAGAAAGAGGAATGAAAGGGTTTACAACTCCTGAGACACACCATAAATGGTCTTTAAGAGCCTCTGCCACAGGAGAATTGATCTTCGACAATGTCAAGGTTCCAAAGGAAAATCTTTTACCCAATAAAAGCGGATTGGGTGCGCCTCTGGGTTGCCTTGATTCTGCAAGATATGGTATTGCATGGGGAGTTATAGGGGCTGCGATGGATTGTTATGATACCGCTCTTCGATATGCCAAAGAAAGAACTCAATTCGGGAAACCAATAGCCGGTTTTCAGTTACAACAGAAAAAGCTGGCCGAAATGATTACCGAAATTACCAAGGCCCAGTTACTTACCTGGAGACTGGGTGTGCTTCGAAATGAAAACAGAGCCACTTCTGCACAGATTTCAATGGCTAAGAGAAATAATGTCGCCATGGCATTGAACATAGCCCGTGAAGCTCGTCAGGTTTTAGGAGCCATGGGAATCACAGGCGATTATTCGATTATGAGACATATGATGAATTTGGAATCTGTGATCACTTATGAAGGTACACATGACATCCATTTGCTTATTACAGGAATGGATATCACAGGTATTCCGGCTTTTACATAAATTTACAAAAGCTGTTTTGAGATCACCGAATTATCCTAATTCATCAACTAATGAAAAATTTAATTTACTTACCTTTCTTTCTACTGAATTTTTTGATAGTAAAAGACGGGGTGCATATTCCTTCACACAACATTGTATCGGAAGTCAAAATTCCGGATAACGGACCTGATGTTTCAACGGATTTACAGGGAGCATGGACCAGTTATGAAATCAATGAAAAAGGTGAAAAAATAACCATTACCACCATTGTTATGGACGGATACCTGGCCGAATCATTTTACAATGAAAACACCAGGGAATTCATACGAACATTTGGTGGCTCCTGGAACGTGGAGAAAAATGTGTTTACATTGACCCTTGAATTCTCTTCGGCTGACAGTTCGAAAGTAGGAAATGTGAAAGAACTTGTTTTTGATCTCAAAGGCGATACGATCACATTTGAAGGCAGCGATAAGGTATGGACCAGAATCGATGATGGTCAAAACGGTGAATTGAAAGGAGCCTGGTTGATAACAGGCAGAAAACGAGATGGTACCCTTACAAGAAGAGCACCCGGAGATCGCAAAACCATGAAAATTTTATCCGGGTCCAGATTTCAATGGATCGCATATAATACGGCGACCGGTAAATTTTTTGGAACAGGCGGAGGCACCTATACCGCTCAAAATGGCAACTATACCGAAAATATAGAATTCTTTTCCAGAGACAGGAATCGTGTTGGGGCAACATTATCCTTTCACTATGAAATCAAAGAAAACGAATGGCATCACAGCGGCCTGAGTTCAAAAGGCGATCCAATCTACGAAATCTGGAGTCCGAGGATCATGCCTTTGAACATGAATGAATAATTCTCATGAATTAATTTGTGTAACTAATAATAGTGATAAGTCGTCCAATGGCTGTAACCTAATTTATTATTATACAAATGTTCAAATCAGTTGCCCTCTTAAAGATTCCTTGTTGTTTTTTAATTATTCATCTCTTTAGCTCCCTGACAGCTACCTCACAAAATAGACCCGTCCCGGCCTCTTATACAATACAGATTGACAAAGACAGTCCAAAAATTGCTTTTGTAGAATGTGTTTTGGAAGTTCAAGACAGTTTATTGTTTATGAGTGACACCGGGGCAAATCAGTTTCCATCAAGGTGGGCTGCTTTTATTCACCATCTTGAAGCGAAAACATTAGATGAACGTAGAATAGAGATTGATACTTTAACCGGAGCTCAATGGAAGATTCACAGTCCAAACGGGTCTAAGGTACGGTTGACATATGAAGTACACCTGGATCATGAAAATTATAAATGGAGTGGTGGTGTTGACGGAGCTGCATATGCAAGAGATTGGGGGGTTTTTTACACCGGGCGAAGCCTTTTTGTTATGAGCAATGCTAGAAAAGAAAACATTAAAGTGAATTTTATTATTCCAAACGAGTGGAAGGTTTCAACACCCTGGAAACCATCGAACAACAATGGACTTGAATACATAACTTTTAATAAAACCGAATTATCAGACAGTATGTTTTTTGCAGGAATTCATGAAGAATTTATCATCAAACGCGGTGATTTTGAGTTGGTTTTTGCTTTTGGCGGTGAGGAAATCCTCGCACAGAAAAAATCATTTATGGATATGGCAGAAGACGTCCTGGATTATTATATTGAACTTATGGGGGGCGTGCCAAACCCGTCTCCTGATAATCCTTTTAAAAAGGCCATAGTCATCATGAATTCTTCCTCCATAACTGACGGTGAGGTCATCGGGAACAATATCAGTATCCTCTTGGAAAAAGATGGAGATGAGATGTCGCAATTGCTTGGCAGGTTTATATTTGCACATGAGTTTTTTCATCTTTGGAACGGCAAATCTTTTGCACCTGAAGGTGATGATTGTGAGTGGTTTAAAGAAGGTATTACGAATTATTATACCCTTAAGTCACTATTTCATATCGGTTATTTAAACGAACAGGCTTTCCTGAAGGTCCTAAATGAATTCTTTTATAAACGTTATCACAATGACGATGGTGTTGGGCGACTATCCATGACACAAGGTGAGGAGAAACACGATCATTGGGGCCTGATCTATTGTGGAGGGTTTTTTACAGGTATTGCTCAGGATATGATTATCCGTTCTTCGACAGACAATGAAAAGAGTATTGATGATGTGATGAGAACATTGTTCAAAAAATACGGCGGAACCGATATGGGATATAGCCTGGAAGAGTTGCAATTTCTCATGTCTAAGGCCAGCGGAAGTGATCAAACTGAATTCTTCGAAACCTATGTAAAAGGAGTTAAAAGGATTCCCCTGGCTGATTATTTAAATTTGGGCGGCTTCAGTGCGACAGAAGAAAATGGGGAGATTTTAATTGTGGTTAAGGAAAACAGGAATGCTATGGAAAAGCAGATGAACGAAGGATTGTTTGGCGTAAAATAAATTCAAATTTCTTGATTGTTTTTAAGGCTTCCTTTACTTTAGCATCACACTATTAAGCCAATGAGCAAAAAGACATCAATCAATAATACAATAGAAAGGGCCTTTACCAATAAAAGATTAGGCACTTCATCTCTAAAGCTCAACAACTGTTTTATCAAGTCTGCAACCTATGAAGGCATGTATGACAATGACGGTGTTCCCAATCAAAAGCTTATTACACATCATGTTGAGCTGGCAAAAAATGGTGTTGGCTTAACTACCGTTTCGTATGGTGCTGTATCTAAAGAGGGCAAAACCTTTGCAAATCAAATGCACATCAATGCGGAAAGTCTGAAAGCCTTAAAAAAGTTGACTGAGAAAGTACATGATCAGGGAGGAAAGGTGTCTATGCAATTAACCCATTGCGGTTATTTTTCGAAAAACAAAAAAGTCAAAAAACTCCTTGCTCCAAGTAATCTATTTAACGCCTATGGGTTCTTTTCGGGTCTCGGGTTTGCAAAGGCCATGAGCCAAAATGATCTTGAAAAAGTTAAAGAAGATTTTGTGAGGTCAGCGCTCTCTCTAAAATCGATTGGTTTTGACGCCTTGGAGATTCATATGGGTCATGGCTATTTACTAAGCCAATTTTTAAGCCCTTTGACTAATAAAAGAACCGATAAGTATGGGGGGAGTATCAACAATAGATTGCGATTCCCTTTAGAATTAGTACAAAATGTGATAGACGCAGTTGGACCGGAATTTCCTGTACTTATTAAATTAAATCTGGATGACGGCCTGAAAGGAGGGTTCTCGATCGAAGATTGTGCGCATGTATCCAAACAACTTGAAGCTATTGGTTGTGCTGCTCTTGTATTAAGCGGAGGATTTACCAGCAAATCGCCTTTTTATCTCATGCGTGGTGAAGTTCCTTTAAAAGGAATGATAGACAACGCTTCTTCATGGGCAGAAAAAATAACCATGATGGTATTTGGCCCATTGATCATTAAAAAATACCCGTTTCACCCAAATTTTTTTCTTGAAAAGGCCCTCATGATCAGGCAGGCTGTAAAAATGGACCTGGTATATCTGGGAGGAGTGGATTCACGCGAAGGAATCGCACAAATTTTAAATTCAGGGTTCAATTTTATCGCTATGGCCCGTCCTCTTATTCACGACCCGGAATTCCTTAAAAAAATCAAGGATGGTAGTATTGACAAAAGTTTATGCAATAGGTGCAATGAATGTATAGTTGAAATGGACCGTAAAGGCATAAAATGTACTCTTAGCCAATAGCATAACTTAAATTATTAAATTAGTGATCGATTAAAAATCCCTCAAAAAACAGTTTAAAAATGGTATACAGTGAATTTTTAGCCGACAGGGTAAGGCAAAGACTGATTCATAAAGGCCCTGTTATAGAAAAGAAAATGATGAGTGGCCTTATTTTTATGGTCAATGAAAAGATGTGTATAGGAATTGATATCGACAAAGATACTGACATGGATTTTTGGGTAAGAAAAGCATTGGAATTCAACGAAATGATCGTAAAAAAATAAGATGAATATTATTTTTAAAAAAGCCTCTCATTCTGAACTGCCTGATGCTTTGAAATTCTTTAAACTAGCCAGTTTGGCTCTGCAAGAAAAAAAAGTTAATCAATGGGATTATTGGCAAAATCCGCCAAAAGATAAAATCGACTGGGTTCAGGAAGGTTTTGAAAATAATGAATTTTACTTTGTGTTTGACCTGTCAGGAAATAAAATAGCAATGTTCAGGCTCCTTGAAACAGACACCTTGTATTGGGAAGAAAAAGGCCTGGAAAATGATGTGAGATATGTTCATTCCCTGGTCGTGCTCCCATCTTTTGGAGGCAAGGGGGTGGGAAAGGCAGTAATGCTTAAAATTATTGAACAGCTAAAACAAGAGAACATAAAAAAATTCCGTTTGGATTGCAACGCCTCTAACCTGAGATTATGTCAGTATTATGAAAGTTATGGTTTTCAAAAAGTCGGTGAGAAAATCACCAAATACTCGGTTAATAATTTATACGAATTGTCGCTGGGTTAAATCATCGGCTGAAAATAAATTCTTATCTTTTATCTATGGAAAATATAGTTAAATCGTATCCTGTTCAAGAGCTCTGCAATTTGCTAAACGGAAATCTTATCGGTTACACAGATCAGTTAATCACCGAACCAGAACACATAGAATCAGCCAAACCAAGCTCTATTACCTTTATAGGTCATAAAAAATATATCTCGCTTTGGCAGAAATCCAAGGCTTCAGCCGCCATTGTGGATCGTTCCCTGAAACTTAAAGACCCCGGGGTAAACAGGGCGTTTATTGAAGTTGAAAATGCTGATTTAGCGATGGCAGAATTACTGGATTTATATACTCCTGCAGCAATCAAATTAGCGGAGGGCATCCATCCGTCGGCTGTGGTTGACACTTCAGCGTCGATCGATTCAGGTGTCTCCATAGGAGCCAATTCGTATATAGGTGCACATGTCAAAATTGGCTCAAATACGATAGTATATCCAAACGTGACCATTCTTGACCATGTTGAAATAGGAAGCCACAGTGTCGTTAAATCAGGAACCGTTATTGGCGAGAGGTGCATCATTGGTCATGAATGTATCCTGCATTCCAATGTAAGTATAGGCACAGATGGTTTTGGATTCAGGCCCGGTCCTGATGGCAGAGGCATTGTCAAAATAACACATATAGGAAATGTAGTCATAGGTAATCAGGTTGAAATTGGTTCTTCGAGTTGTATTGACAGGGGCAAATTCAGTTCAACCACAATAGGTGACGGCACTAAAATTGATAATTTAGTACAAATAGCCCATAATTGTAAAATTGGAAGGGCATGCATGATTGCAGCCCTCTGTGGTATTTCAGGATCAGTTACTTTGGGTGATGGCGTAATTATGGCGGGCCAGGCAGCAATTAAAGACCATATCAATGTTGGAAATGGCGTGACTATAGGAGGCAGATCAGGGATAATGAATGATATTCCTGATGGAATGACCATCCTCGGCTATCCTGCCATTGAAGCTAAAGAAACCTTAAGGCAATGGGCTGTTTTAAGGAGGTTGGCTAAAAAAAGATAACTAAAATTTCTAGTTTTGAAAATTGAAAGAGCGGATATAAAGACTACGGACGCCTTATTATTTGACATGGATGGTACCCTTTGGGATGCCGTGGAAACCTATACCCAGGCTTGGAACACCTATTTTAAAAAAATCAAATTGAACAAACTGCTCAGCAAGACGGACCTCGATCATTTAATGGGTCTGGAAGAGCATAAATTTCTTGAGGCGGTACTTCCTGAATTTACGGCTGACCAGCGGGCCCTGAGTTATAAAAAAGTCGTTGAGATCCAGTATGACCTCATTGATCAACAAGGAGGCAAGATCTATGAGGGAGTGCTTAAATACATTCCTTTGCTCAGTGAAAAATATAAACTGTTTATCATAAGTAATTGCCCAAAGTACACCATTGATCACTTTGTAAAATTTGCAAAAATCAATCCTTATATTCTTGACTCAATCTCTCACGGGCAAAACTATAAGGCAAAATACCAAAATATGAACAGGCTTATCGAAAAGTATAATTTAAGAAGTCCGGTTTATATTGGAGATACAAATTCGGATATGATTCAAAGTCGCAAAGCGGGGATTCCTTTTATATTTATGTCTTATGGCTTTGGAGATTGTGCTCGCGCCGATAAGACTTTTGCTTCATTTGAAGATTTCGCGATCTATTATCTGGGTGAAAAAAATGATAATAATTGATATCTTTAAGCATTAAATATGTTGTTTGTATAATCTGTTTTCCAAACCACAACGATCAATGATGACCAAAATTTTGACATATTTCATCTGCTTTAGCTTCTTGTTTGTCTCTTGTAAAAAAAGTATTGATACAACGAAAGAAGCGGAGGCTGCTGCAGCGAAAGACAGCATTCACCTAAAAAGTGAAGAGTCAGAAATCAAAACCAAATTTGTTCCGCAATCCACAGATGAACAAACGGCTCAAAACATCAAAACCTTTTTGACGCAAGATTATTTAAAGGACGATCTGTCGTTTTTACAGCCCGTTGACAGAAAGTTTCAATTCTATAAAATCGACCTTAACGACGATGGTAATGAAGAGATTTTTGTGCGTTTATCCGGCCCCTATTTTTGTGGCTCAGGGGGATGTACATTTTTGCTTTTGGATAAATACGGAGCGATTATTACGAAATTCACGGTCACCCGGGCACCTATCTTTGTAGAACCTTCAAAAGTAAACGGGTGGTCTCTTTTGCTGGTAAAAGATGCAGGTGTCTTTAAACAGCTGACCTTTGCTCAGGGCACCTATCCTTCAAATCCGTCGGTGCTTCCAAAGGCCCCTTATGATGCTCCAAGCGGCCATGCTCAGGTAATGTTTGATAATGATTTGTATGTGTCTAAAACCTTTGATTTCTAGATGATTCATTTATTTCTATCTGTTTTGGTATGATCAATACAACTATATTTACGCTATGGGTGAGATGAAAAATTTTAACAAATATCCTTGGTATGTTTAAAGGTATCATACATCTTGAAGAAAAGAAACTCTGCGGGCTTTCTCAACGAATGTCAATGCTTAACAACACAACTGAACAACTTTGGCGAACTTTTATGCCCCTTCGCAAACATATTACTGATATAAAAAGTCAGGAATTGATTTCAATGCAGGTATATGATAATAAATCAAATGCTGATAATTTTAAAGCCTCAACAGAATTTACAAAATGGGCAGCAGTTGAAGTAAGCGATCTTAAAAACCTGCCTGAAGGCCTGTTCCCTTATGTGCTTCAGGGCGGACTCTACGCCGTCTTTCTTCACAAAGGAACTCCAGAACAATTTAAAATCACATTTGAGTATATTTTCCGGCAATGGTTTCCAAATTCAGGTTATAAGCTTGATCACAGGGAGCATTTTGAATTATTGCCCGAAAACTACAGGCCGGACGATCCGGAGGCCATTGAGGAGATTTGGATTCCTGTTGTATCAAAAGGAGCATAACAGACATCAATACGATCCCAGAAGAAAAGATCCATGGCCATAACAACCTAAACGAGATTGGGTTCAAAATTAAATAAAGAGCAGTCATTGAAAAATATAAAGATGATATCCATAACAGGGGGAACCGGGCATTTGGGGATCAACCTCATCCAGGCCCTTCTTGAACAGAATTTTCTGGTAAAAGCCTTGATCAGACATTCATCTTTTCCTTTGTCTCATCCAAATTTAACCTGGATTCAAGGTGATCTGAACAATCTGGAAATCTTAGCCCGTTTGACTGACCAAAGCGATGCCATTATCCATTGTGCCAGTGCCATCTCCCTTGGTGAAATCGATCATGAATCTATATACGAAGTGAATGTAACAGGGACCCAAAACCTATTGAATGCCTGTCTCGACAAGCCCATTCGTTTAGCATACATCAGCTCTTCTACAGCTGTGGAAGACCCTTTGGAAGATGAAGTTTTTGATGAAAATCGCCCATACAGATCAGACAAATCCTTTTATTACGCCTGGACAAAGGCCCAGGGAGAAATAGAAGTTTTACAAAGGGTCAAAAATAATAACTTAGATGCCTATATTATCAGACCAACGGCTATTGTTGGGCCCGAAGATCCGGGGCCTTCCAGGTTTGGACGTACCATCCTTGATATTCACCTGGGAAAGTTACCCTTTATAACCGATGGCGGCTATAATATGGTCGATGTAAGAGATCTTTCACAAACCATTATCAATAGCCTTTTAAGGGCAAAAAAGGGTTCCATTTATCTTACTGGTGGTCAGTACATCAATTTAAAGAAGCTCGCAAAAATGGCACACTCAACGAAGACTCCCTTGCTCTTACCGCTTAAGCTGTTGATTGGGTTACTGCCCTTCATCGAATTGTATGATAGGTTTTTTAAACTGAAGTGGCCTGTAAACAAGGAAAGTTTAAATGCTTTAAAGTATGCTCCCAAAAAGATGAACTCCTCAAAAGCCGTCAAAGAACTTGGGCATAACAACCGGGCAATCGAAAATAGTATAGAGGATCTTATTAAGTGGTTTGCTAAAAATAAAATAACATGAATGAAGAAACACTGAATATGATTTGTATAGTCTGGGCTGCTATAGGAATAGCCTCTTTTATTTTATTGCAATTTGTCACGGCCCCCTATGGCAGACATGTAAAAAAAGGATGGGGTCCTCAAATTTCAAACAGGCTTGGCTGGATCGTCATGGAGGCTCCTTCATTTTTAATCATCCTCTATTTTTATATGACCTCAGATCAAAGTGTGTATGCCGGTACCCTGTCTTTATTATGGTTAGTTCATTATCTGAACAGAACTTTTATATACCCTTTCAGGATCAGGACTCAGGGAAAAATGATGCCTTTGGTGATTGTGGGTTCAGCTATTTTCTTTAACTGCATCAATGCGGGACTGAACGGTTATTTTCTCGCACATTTCGAATCGTATACGATCCATTCTTTTTATCAATGGAATTTTATTTTGGGTGCGATGCTTTTCGTTTCGGGGTTTATCATCAATCAAAAAAGTGATCATATGCTCATCAACCTTAGAAAACAAGGAGAAACCGGCTATAAGATTCCCTCTGGTTTTTTATTTAATTATCTGTCATGCCCAAATCTATTCGGGGAATTGATTCAATGGTCTGGATTTGCACTTATGGCCTGGAATTTACCAGCCCTTACTTTTTTAGTGTGGACCTTTGCCAACCTTATTCCCAGGGCAATAGGACATCATCGCTGGTACAGAAACCAATTCGAGAATTATCCTGTCGACAGAAAAGCTGTAATTCCCGGAATATTGTAATCAAATACTTGAAATCATGTCAAATTTTAAACTCCCTTTACTATTAATACTACTCTTAAACATCTCAACAATCATGGGGCAACAGATATCAGACTATCAATGGAAAAACAGACTGGTTGTTCTCCTGACTGATTCGCAAGACAGTCAAATGTATCAATTACAGTTAAAAGATTTAAAAACTGATCTTCAGGGACTAAAAGAAAGAAAAATTCTTGTCATTACTTTGACTCCAAATTATCAAATAACCGGCATTGACAATGGGATAGAACAGAAAGCTGTCCTGAATTTTAAGAAACTCAAAAAAGAAACTGACGGTTTTGAAGTAATACTGGTAGGTCTGGATGGATATGTAAAACTGCAACAATCAAAACTCCTTACGCATCAAGAATTATTTGCCCAAATAGATCGTATGCCCATGCGTCGCGATGAAATCAAAAAAAACTAGCATCCAATTTAGATTGTCATATCACGCGTGTTTAAGAAGAGGAAAAAATAAATTCTTATCTTACAACTAATAAAAAATCTTAAACGAATCATATTGCCATGCGATTATAGATGGACATTCGCAGCGTTTCTTCCGAATATTTTTTCGTTTAAGGATGGTCTAACTGCCTATATGCAGAACCTGGCACTGACGAGTTAAGGCGATATTCATAAAGAAGGGTATGTAATTATTGGAAACTCGTTTGGCATTCTGCCCTCTGAGCTCAAAAGGGATGATTACAATTTGTACAGTATTGTCTATGAACTATTTGTACTATTAATTGATCTAAATATTACATTAAAGTATTTGCTTTACCTGTAATTTTAAAGGATCCAATGATGAATCAATTTAATTAAACTAAAATAAATATCAAACTTATGGAAGCCAAATTTGAAGAATTTAAAGCTCAGATTCGGGGAGAAGTAATTCTTCCTGATCATGAAAATTATCATGAATCCAGAAAAGTGTATAACGGGATGATCGATAAGCGCCCAGGAATGATTGTAAAATGCGTTGACGCTGCCGATGTGATGTCTTGCGTTAATTATGGACGTGAAAATGATCTTTTAGTAGCCGTAAGAGGTGGGGGACACAATGGTGGTGGTCTTGGAATATGTGACGGAGGAATGGTTATTGATCTTTCCGGAATCAAATTTATTCGTGTAAATACAGCCGATAGTACCGTAAGGGTAGGAGGTGGAAATCTGTGGGGAGAAGTTGATCACGCCACACATCCATTTGGTCTGGCCGTGCCCGCAGGAATTATTTCGACTACCGGGGTCGGAGGCTTGACTTTAGGTGGCGGTGTGGGTCATTTATCAAGAAAATACGGACTCACTATTGATAATTTGCTTGAGGCTGATATGGTTTTGGCCGATGGTTCATTTGTTACTGTTAACGCCTCACAGCATCCCGATCTGTATTGGGCCATCCGTGGTGGTGGTGGAAATTTCGGTATTGTAACTTCTTTTAAATTTCAGGCGCATCCTGTTAAAACGGTTATTGGTGGCCCTACACTTTGGCCCGTGGAACAAACCGAAGAAATAATGGAATGGTACCATGACTTTATACATAATGCTGATGAAAACCTAAATGGTTTTGTTGCCACTATGATCATTCCGGGCCCGCCTTTTCCAGAACACCTTCATCTTAAAAAATTCTGTGGAATCGTATGGTGCTATGTTGGTGATCCTGCAAAATTTGATGAGCTTTTCAAACCAGTATTGGATAAAAACCCATTATTTGCACATGTTGGGGAAATGCCATATCCTTCGGTTCAAACCTTATTTGATGGATTGCTACCTCCTGGAATGCAATGGTACTGGCGAGCTGACTTCTTTACTGAACTCGGACCAGAAGCAAGAGCAGAACACAAAAAATTCGGTTCCAGCATTCCAACACCTCTTTCACAGATGCATCTGTATCCAATCAGCGGGGCGGCAAGCAGACCGAGTATAACAGATACACCATGGGCATATAGAGATGCAAAATATGCAGGTGTCTTTGTAGGCGTAGATCCTGATCCGGGAAATGCCGAAAAGCTCACTAACTGGGCCAAGAGCTATCAGGAAGCACTGCATCCATATTCTTCGGGTGGTGCCTACACCAACTTTATGATGGATGAAGGTCAGGAAAGAGTTCGCGACAGTTACAGGCAAAATTATGACCGGCTTGTAGAAATTAAAACTAAATATGATCCGGGAAACCTCTTTAGGGTAAATCAAAATATTAAACCTAAAAATTAAACAAAGTATTGCCAGAATAAAGCTTTTTATTTGGCTCGAAAAGGGGATTCGTACTGAAATGTTGAATCCTCTTTTTAATTTGATCTCCTTTTTGGTATTTCTTCTTATCCTGTGACTTATTGATTGGTCCTTTTAAAATCACATTCTTTATCTTTGTGTTTCTAAATCAACCTAAATGAATTTTCTCTCCGTTAAACCCCTTTTTCATTGGGCCCTGACACTTTTATTGACAACTAGTTTCTTTCTTTCCCATGCTCAGGAAGGATCTTTTAAAGATCCCAAATTACCTGCTGAAGATCGCATTGCACTGCTTCTGGATCAGATGACCTTAGAAGAAAAAATCTCTCAAATGGTGAATAGTTCAAAAGGTATAGAACGATTGGGTATTCTCCCCTATGATTGGTGGAACGAAGCGCTGCATGGGGTAGGCAGATCAGGTAATGCCACTATTTTTCCGCAAGCCATTGGTATGGCAGCAACCTTTGACAAAAATTTGTTGTATCGTGTATCGACTGCTATTTCTGATGAAGCCAGAGCCATGTTCAATGCGTCTCAAAAAGCAGGAAATTACAGACGTTATACGGGGCTTAGCTTCTGGACTCCAAATGTGAATATATTCAGGGATCCTCGCTGGGGTCGCGGACAAGAGACTTATGGTGAAGATCCGTTTTTAACAGGAATACTGGGCGCTTCTTTTGTAAAGGGCCTTCAGGGAGACCATCCGACTTATTTAAAAACCGCGGCTTGTGCCAAACATTTTGCGGTGCACAGTGGCCCCGAAAAGCTGAGGCATGAATTTAACGCAAAAGTGAGTCAAAAAGATCTATACGAAACTTATTTACCCGCTTTTGAACAGTTGGTTGCGTCAAATGTGGAGTCGGTGATGTGTGCCTATAACAGGGTAAATGATGAAGTTTGTTGCGGAAGCAATACCCTTCTCACTGAACTGTTGATTGACAAATGGAATTTTCAGGGACATATCCTTACCGATTGTGGCGCCCTGACCGACTTTTATTCCGAAATCGGTCACGGAGTTGCATCAAACAGCACTCAAGCCGCTGCTTTGGCTTTAAAAAGTGGTGTGAGCCTGAATTGCGGAAATACTTTTTCTTCGCTTCTTGAAGCTCTGGAACTAGGGCTGATCAAGGAGTCGGATATTGACGATCAGTTGTCCAAACTGCTTAAGACCCGTTTTAAACTAGGCCTTTTTGATCCACCGGAAATGAATCCTTATAATAAAATTCCTTCTGAAGTAATAGACAGTAAAAAACATAGAGACCTTGCATATGAGACAGCTGTAAAGTCAATGGTCTTACTCAAGAATAATGGCGTCTTGCCTCTAAAAAACAACTTACAGCGTTATTATGTTGTGGGGCCCAATGCCGCCTCAATAGATGCTTTGCTTGGAAATTATTTTGGTGTTAATTCACAAATTGTAACCTTTCTCGAGGGTATTAGTTCAAGGGTTGCTCTTGGAAGCCAGGTGCAATACAGCCCTGGCACTACGCTTGACCGGCCAAACATTAATCCTGCCGACTGGAGTACAGGAGAAGCCGCAGAGGCCGATGCCAACATTGTTGTCATGGGTTTGACCCGCCACATTGAAGGAGAAGAAGGAGAATCAATTTCCTCTCCCTATTCCGGCGACAGGCTGGATTATAATATTCCACAGAATCAAATGGATTATTTAAAAAAAATTAAAGGAGATCATGGCAAACCCGTGATTGTCATTATAACCGGTGGTTGCCCTATGAACCTTTCAGAAGTTCATGACATTGCAGATGCTGTCCTTTTTGCATGGTATCCGGGTGAAGAAGGCGGAAATGCTGCAGCTGATATTTTATTCGGCCATGTCTCTCCTTCGGGAAGACTTCCCATTACTTTTCCAAAGAGCCTTGATCAGTTGCCTGCTTATGAAGATTATTCTATGAAAGGAAGAACCTACAGATATATGACTCAGGAGCCTATGTATCCTTTTGGATATGGATTAAGCTATGCGAAGTTTATGTATTCAGGCCTGAAACTGTCAAAAGAAAAAATCAGAAAAAAAGAAAATACAACGCTCTATTGTACGGTAAAAAACAGTTCTGAAGTTGACGGAGATGAAATCGTCCAGCTCTATATTTCTGCAAATAATAAAGATATCGAAAGCCCTTTATTCTCGCTGAAAGCAGTGGAACGAATCAGCCTGAAAGCAGGAGAAAGTAAAACGATGACGTTTGATATCAGTCCTGAAATGCTTTCGCTGATCAATGAAAATGGAGAAAAAGTTCAATACAAAGGCTCGTTCCAGATTTTTGCCTCGGGCAGCCTTCCGACCGAGAGAAGCAGAAACCTGGGAGCAGAAATTGGCCTAAACATAAAACTTGATGTAAATTAATGCGATTCACTATGTATCAGATTCTTGATGGCATACGCATCCCGATGAAAAAATTAAGCACATTTTTAGTTGTTTTTGGCATCTTGGCCATTCATGCCTGCAAGACAGAAAAGAACCTTGAAATCGATATTGAAACCCCTGTCGTTATAAAAGATTCAACGCTTATCTATACGTCTTATGAACCTAAAGAAACCGACCGCATACTGTCAAGAGCCTCTTATAAAAATCGGTTATATGGATTTTGGCTTGGACAATGCATAGCCAACTGGACCGGTTTGGTAACCGAAATGGACAAGATTGGTAATATAGGCCCTATTAAAACAGGTGATTTTTACACCCGTCATGATTGGAATAAGCCTGATCAGCCAAGCATTTGGGGTGAGGGAGTCCCTAGCAATTTGTCTCCCACAATAGATTTTGTAGTCATGGGTGAAGATAGTATTTGGGGCGCGGATGACGATACTGATATAGAGTATATGTATCAACACCTTCTGTATACGAATAGAGCCACAATACTAAGTCCTGAACAGATTCGTGATGGCTGGTTAAAACATATTTGGGTAGAGGAAGAAAACTTTTTATGGGTATCAAATCAAAAAGCGCTCGACTTGATGCTGAAGGGACTTCTCCCGCCTGAAACAAGTCATCCTGATCATAACGAGAATTATATGATGATTGACGCTCAACTTACGAATGAAATATTTGGCTTCTTTGCTCCAACACGCCCTGATATTGCCCTTAAAATGGCTTACCTGCCAATCAGGACCACTGCTCGGGAAGAAGCAGCCAGGATCTCTGAATTTTATGTTGAGATGTATGCCTTGGCTTCTTATGAAGATCAGGAATTGACTTTAAAACAAAAGGTCCATTGGATGGCTGATGAAGCCAGGAAAAGACTTCCCGATTCTTCATATCCTGCAAAAATGTTTGATTTTGTCAAAAGTCAATATGAAGCAGGGCTATCTTGGGAAGATACTCGGGACAATGTTTACCAAAGATATCAGGTAGAACAAAAAGACGGATATAACATCACGTCAAAAAACCTGTATTGTAATGGTTGTTTTGCTGCCGGAATCAATTATGCTGCAAGTATCATTAGTTTGCTTTATGGGGAGGGTGACATTGTTGAAACCATAAAAATCGGAGCTCTGACAGGATGGGATTCCGATAATCCGACAGCCACCTGGGGAGGCCTGCTTGGATTTATGATTGGTAAAGAAGGTATTGAAAATGCATTTGGTCAAAAGTTCTCTGATCGATTCAATATTCACAGAACGAGACAAAATTTTCCAAATAATGGTATTGATAACTTCGATAGCATGGCCGAAAAAGGAGTGTATATCGTTGATCGTGTTGTCCAGGAATTAATGAACGGCGGCGTTGATCTTCAAAAAAATATATGGTATATTCCAATCCCTGAAAACGATTTGACTGTGGAATCATCTAAAACGAATTTAAAATCATCACCATAACATATGAAAATTCTGGTCATAGGAGGTAACGGTATCATAGGGAAACGGGTAGTTTCCCACCTCAGCGAAAAACACGACGTGCTTGTTGCAGGCAGAAAGTCTGGAGATTATACAGTTGATATAACGAATGCTGACTCCATTCGTAAACTTTTAGGGTCTATACCCTCTCTTGACTCTATTATATGTGTAGCAGGAGAAGCCAAATGGGACGACTTCAAAGATTTAAGCGAAGAAGATTATTATATTGGCATAAGAAGTAAATTAATGGGACAAGTCAACCTTGTTCGCATTGGCCAGGATTATTTAAAATCAAAAGGATCCATAACATTGTCTACAGGAATACTCGCAGATGACCCGGTAATAAAAACAACGAGCGCTGCCTTAGTCAATGGTGCCATTCATAGTTTTGTAAAAGCTGTTTCTCTGGAAATCGAAAATGAATTGAGGGTGAATGCAGTTTCATTGGGTGTTGTTGAAGATGCTTATAATAAATACAAAGATTTTTTCCCCGGACACAATCCTGTTCCAATGATAAAAGTGGTCAATGCATATGTGCGAAGCGTTGAAGGAAGAACTAATGGAGAAATCATAAGGGTGTATGAGTAAAGCAGAACAATTACTCCAGGCACTGGGTTATGACAATGGCCAAAAACTTCTGATGATTCACGCTGATGATGCTGGCTTGTCACATTCCGAAAACCAAGCCACAATAGACGCACTTAAAAGAGGGTTGGTCAACTCTTATAGTATAATGGTTCCCTGCCCGTGGTTTTATGAAATCGCAGAATTCGCGCTCAAATACCCAAATTTTGATTGCGGCGTTCACCTTACCCTGACGTGTGAATGGAATTCTTATAAATTTGGTCCCGTTTTGGGTCAAAAAGAAGTTCCAAGCCTGGTCGATGCTCAGGGCTATTTTTTTAAATCCAGGAATGAGGTTTTGAACAAAGCCAAACCAGACGAGCTAAAAAAAGAATTATGCGCGCAAATTGACAGGGCTATTTCTTTTGGGCTTAAGCCTTCTCACCTGGATTCTCATATGTATACACTTGGGGCCTCTCATGAGTTTTTAGCCTTGTATCGGGAAGTAGGAAAACTATATCAATTGCCGGTAATGCTTAATTCGAAATTGATCACTGAAGTTTCAGGAAATAAGACGGCAGAGACAGCTCTTGAAAATGAAGTCATGATCGATCATCTTTATTTGGGGAATTTTAAAGATTTTGAGAATGGAAGACTGTCAGATTATTATGCAAATTCTTTAAAAAAATTGCAGCCGGGTTTAAACATGATACTCATTCACACGGCTTATGACAATCATGAAATGAGGGCAATCACAAAAAACCACCCAAATTTTGGCGCGGCATGGAGACAAATTGATTTCGACTTCTTTACCAGTGATCAATGTGAAAACCTTATAAAGGAACAAAAGATTCAAATGGTTTCATGGACAGCAATAAAAAACCTGATCTATCCTTAAATATTTTGTGCTTTTCCTTAAAAAGATCCGATTAATGTAAGTGAAAAATTCCTGCCCGGAGCACTTATAGCTGAGGCAAACTCTTTGTAATGATGATCCATAATATTATCAACATTGATCAAAACATCGAGGAATTTTGATGTCTTAATTCTCATAAAATAGTTCAACGTATACCACGAAGGACTTCCATAATACGCCTGTTCAGCATCTACATACGGGGTTTGTTCTATGTTGTCAATGCCCTCTGAAATATTATAGTCTCCGGCTTTTTTCCTGCCGTTGAAGACCACGTTTATTCCTGATTCAATTCTGTTCCGCACGTAATCTAACTCCAGCATTCCAAAAAGTGGTGGAACCGAAGATAATGGTTCATCAGTGTCATAGGCCGAACCTCTTGTATACGTAAGTGAAGCCCGTGCATTCCAGGTATTGGTCAGCTGGGATCTAAAAGTCATGGTACCCCCAAACAGGAAGGCATTTCCCTTATTAACATTTGCCACTACGTTCGCCATTTCCCCGTCATAAATGATCTGAGAATTCCCGTTCAGTTCAAACGGCCCCCTTACGATATAGTTGTCGAGCAAGGTATAATACGTTGCCAGGCCTATATATGTTTTCTTCTCATCAAAATACTTGATAAATCCTGCTTCAAAGTTATAAGCATATTCTGGTTTTAGGTCAACATTGGGCACGGTAACGTCTCCGTTTTTTTCCCTGACCTTGCCAATGTCGTCAATATTCGGAGACCTGAAACCCGATGATACAACGCCGTTTAATTGCCAGTTCGGGTTTGGCCTAAAGGTATACCCGGCAGTTATAGTAACTGAGGTGTTCATGGATTCTATTTCAGTTTCATCAAGTTTTACATACGTTGTGTCAATCCATTTTGCAGTAAGCATCGTATTGGTAATTCTAAGGCCGGTATTCAAGGTAGATTTTTTGCCTAAATCCTGCCGGTAGCTGGCATAAACTGCAGAACTTAAATAACTGCTGCCTCCATCGGGGTATCGCGTTTGAACGGCATAATTATCCTTAACACCAATGATGCTGTTGCCAACCACATCAAGTGTTTCACCTTTTGAAGTTGAGTTTACATCATTATAAGCCACTTCAAATCCATAACCAAAATTTCGGTTACGGTCTTCATTAACGTTTTTCGTAAAATCGCCATTAAGACTAAATACCTGTACTTTTTCAATTTGTGAGGATCTGTCAAAGGTTCCGAACTTTCGTTCAATACGCGATTCTTTGATTTGCTGATAAGCCGCTGTAAAAAGTCCCTTATCCATCCATTTTTTATTCGATTTTATGTTGTATTGTGTCGAGAATAAAAGCCTGTCCTGGGGTCCGTAATACCATTCTGCAAATCTCAGTTTCCCGTCACGCCTTTCTGTAAGCTTGTCGAATCGGTTGATCCTGGATGAAGTGCTGTATTGGAGGTTAAACATCAATTCATGGCCATCCTTAAAAGGAAAAAGCAATTTTTGCAAAAAATCTGTTTGCTGATAACCAATATTGCGTTGAACAGAAGGGTCAGAATTAAGCACCGGATCGGCATTGTAATAGGTGTCCGTGTTGTCTGAAACTTCCAGCTGAAGCCCCCAGTTTTCAAATCCATGGGGCCTTAGTTCTCCCATTCTCAGATCTCCAAAATTACTATGTGAAATGCTTGTGAATGAAGCGATTTTTTCAAATTGCAACTCAACAGCCGCATTGGCAGTTTTTTCTTCATTAACGGTACTATAACGTGCTAATAATTCCAGATTCACATTATTCCTTTCTGAAACCTTTGGTTTCCGTGTGTAGTAATGTATCACTCCTCCCAAGGCATCAGATCCATAAATTACTGAGGAAGGACCAAAAATAACTTCAGTTTTCTCCAGCATGCTGGGCGATACGGTAATAGAATTTTGCAAATGTCCTTTTCTGTAAATGGCATTATTCATTCTCACCCCGTCCACCACAAGCAGAATGCGATTGGCCTCCATTCCTCTTAATATCGGGCTTCCGCCCCCAAATTGGGTTTTCTGCACCTTGACTCCCGGTATTTTAGCGAGCATATCAGCAGAGGTTTGTGGAACTGCATTTTGAATGTCCTTAATTGAAAAAACAGCTACTTCCTCGGCAATTCTTTTTCGTTCCACATCTTGTTTGGCACCTGATAAATAGACCTCCTTGAGCAGCTCAGACTTGAATTGCAGATATACCGTTGTAAAATCCCTTTTAATGTGTTTTTTGATCAATTCCATCTCAACATAACTCACATGCCTGAAAGTTATGAGTTCCATTTCACCAAAATTGCTTAGGTCGAGGATTCCATTTCTATCAGAAGTGGCTGATTTGGATTGATTTTCATTGATCACCTGTACATTGGGAATAGGCAATTCAGAGTCCTTGTCAACTATAACACATTTTTGCCCATACGAAAAATGCCCAATAAGGACAATTAAAACTGCATTAAGAAATTTCATTAAAGACCTCTTTTAATACTTTTAGTGATCGTGGCTTTTTAAATCCCGGTAAATGAAGTTCGTAATATTCCAAAAGTATATCGAGTACAACTTGTCTGTTTTCCGAATTCCATTTCAGTCCTTCCATATGATCAAATTTTATGCCGATTAACGATTTAAACAGAATTAATTTTTGATTACTTAAAAAGTGTCTTGTGGGCTTAGAGGCGCAAAAGCAACCTTCTTCAAGGTCAAAGAACAAAGCATCCATGTAGGTCACATCGGGGTAAAAACCCAAAAACTTTGTCAATTGCAACAGAAAAAGAAGGTGAAAATTCGCAAAAGCATGGTGATGATCCAACCATTTCAAAGAGTTCTCAATATATTGAAATTGAACAGTATTCTGTTCTTCCTCTTTTAAAGCGTAAGATAAGACCTCTGCTAAAAACAAGGCAATTGACTGCTTGTATATATCTGTAGCAAGTGTCTGATAGAGATAAGATACTCTTACCTCAGTGATCTTGTTAAGATTACCTTTGTTGTTATGAACAGCCGTAATATCCAGCTGGCTTAATGGCTGGAAATACCCTGTCTTGAGTTTTTTGCTCTTCGTTCTGAAAATACTTCTGAGCAAATAAGATTTAACCCCCTCCTCCGTAAGGCATTTCACGATAAGATCCGCATCTCCATATTTTAGGGAAGTCAATACAATTGCCTTGGTTTTGATCAACATTTTTCTAAGAAATTAATTGATGATTGCAATCTTGGTGGAAGATGTTTCTGATTTGTCAGGGCTTGTCAACAGCACTATATAAACCCCCGAGGCCACTTTTCGGCCTCTCAGGTTGGTCTTTTCCCATATTACTTTTCCTCCTCTAAGCTCCTGACCAATATCAACATTTGTTTCGTAAACCAACCTGCCCGAAATATCCAGGATCTTCACATTTGTTCCTTTAGGCAAGTGAGCCCCGTTTCTGCCGTCTATAGTGACGTAGTCATGCTCTTTTTTTGCGGGATTTGGAAAAGCGTATACTTCGTCAAGGGATTCCCCAAAAGGGGCCACTTCACTGTTAAAGGCCACAATTCCTTTATCTGTGGCAAAATAAACTTTTCCGGTGCTATTGTCGATTTTTATCTTTAAAACACTATTCGAAGGAAGAGGGGAATTGTCTTTATTAAAATTATACAAGGTTTCACTGCCGGATGGATTCGTACCCAGCACCCCTCCGGTATCTGTTCCAAACCACTTGTTCTCGGCACCATCAATAGCTATTGAGTTGACCGGCTGGTCGCCCAGTAATTTTTTAGGTATGCCATTGTCTTCTATAATAACCGGCGCGGCATCGTAGATATCAGCCTCAAAAACGCCGTCCGCTCCCGAAAATACCACAAGCCCTTTTTGGGTACCAATCCATATCCTGTTATTGCGGTCCACAGCCAGGGCCCTTACATTTAAATCAGGCAAGGAACCTTTTGTTGCTTCAGTGATCAGGGCTCTCTTTCTATCCCCGGATTCGTTATAAACCAAAGCTCCATTCCTTCTTGATCCTATCCAAATGCTTCCCGATTTATCAATAGCCAGTTCTGACAGGCCAAAAGCTGTGTTGGTAAAAACAGAGCTCAGATCAAATCCTGACCAGTTACCATTGCTGTCTAGTTTTTTTAATTTCTTTGGAACCCAGGAGTTTGTAATCCAAAAATTACCTCTGTTGTCAAATGCTGCTCCATTAATCCTGATACTCGATTCAGGGTCGCCACCCTGATAAAGGTCTTCCAGCCCACTGTTGCTGTCGTCCCACAGAATAGACGGAACATCATTTTCAACAACAAGCATTCCGCTTCCCCATGAGCTGAGATAGGCCTTGTTTTCATCGTCAGGATCAAGTGCAATATGCACAAGGTCCTGAGCCGGAAAATTCTGATCGTATCCCCTGTTTGTCCAGGCGGATGAAGCCATCGTCGATCCGTTGTAATGTGAATATCCCAATCTCTTACCGAGTGGATCATAAGAAAGGTTATACCCTCCGTATACCACCCAAAGATTGTTATTAGAAGCTTCAATGGAAAACACCTTATTTGAAGAAGGCCCTTCCGGGTGAATTTCCTGATAGTCAGTGTTGGTAACCGATGCTTTTAAAACTCCAAACCTTTTTGTGGCTAAAAAGACCTGATCAGCTTCTGCAAACGAACTGTTCAATTGAAAATTATAATCAGGGCTTGAAACCGCCTCGTGAATAAGGGTCAAATCCTTATCCAAAATCAACGCAGATTTATTTAGTGTTACAGACATCAAATCTTCAGAAGACCTCAGTTTTAGAATAGTTCTGTTAAAATTTCTTCGTTGTCTTAAATCATCTATTCCGGTCAATTGATATAAAATGCTTGAGTTACAGGTAAAAATTTGACCGGATAATATTGAAATAGAACGAAAATTACCCCTTAGGTTTCCCTCGGGTTGCAACCAGTTGTTATAATCAATTAAATTAGGGTCATTTATATCAGCAGAATAAATTCCCTTTTGGGTAACCGCATAAATAGTTTCATTGTCAATTAGAGTCTCGTTGACAAAAACCGCATTAGAATTTTCATCTATATAAAAAGTATCCCCATAATTAAGGTTATTGATATCGTATGCTACTATGCCAAATGGTGTTGACAAATACAAAATACCATTGTGTTCGGTAATGTGGTTGATCTGTTTTTGTCCGGTAATGTCTAATCTTTCTATATCATTTGCGACCGTGATTTTACCTGTTTCATCTATTATTTCAAGCAGTCCTGTCTGGTAACCAATAACCAAGCGCTTTGTGGTTTCACTAAAATAAAGGCTTGTCGTTTCCTTACCTGACAATCCATGCACAGATGATATTTTTTCCATATAACCTGTTTGCTGATCATAAATAAATGCAGCATTGTCTGCAATGGCATAGATTCTATTATCCTTGCTTATAAAATCTTTGATATTGTTGTATGAAAAAAAATCTTCCCATGCGCTGCTAAAATCGGTTTGAGATAGCAAGGGTAGTGAAAGGGCAAATAAGAACAGCGTAGTGAAAAGGTCTTTTTTTACCGAAAGCAACATAAAATTGATTTTGATCAAAGATATTTATTTCCCTGAAAAAATATGCTTTTAATAAAGCTATTCGGATTATTTTTGAATACTCCAGAAAATACAGATCATGAACCAACCATTCGCTATTTCTTTAATCATATCTTATCTAACCTTATGTATGGGGTATTCAGTTATAGAAAAAATAATTCAATGGCAAAATAGCCTGGATTATTACACAAAGCATTTCAAAAAAAGTTTTCTAAAAAATCACGTCAAGGGAGCCATCATTATTGTGATCCTTATGGAAACAGCCTGCGTAGGCTTAAATATTACCGGATTATACCTGCTGCTAAACGGAGGTAGTAAAATGTTCGCTATTTGGGGTCTTTTAGCAATTTCAATGACATTGATCGTGCTGATGACCGGACAAAGAATAGCCCAGGATTTCTCCGGGGCTATGAATATTACGGTATATTTTATTCTTACCGTGTTTGGTTTATTTGTCTTGGAAAACTTCTAAAAAGAATTTTCAAGATTTAATTTAGTCACTGTCATTAACTCTCCTTCAAGAAATACTTTAACAGGATAAACTCCCTTCTGAAAGTTATTACCTCTTCTTTGAATGAACATGGTAACGTCTACATCGTGATTGTTGTAATTGATGATGGCATGATCGGTATATTTTGATTCTGTATCAGCATCTTTTGGGGTAAATATTCCCTTCGCCTCTTCAACCTGCCCATCAGGATTCTGTAAAACCAAATGTGCTTCCTTACGTCCTGAATTCACTTTTTCGTTGCTCTTCAATTTGAACGTTACTTTTATAAGATCGGTTTTACTTGCACTATTTGTTTTTTGGTATTTACCATTCCCATTTTTCTTCATGGCCGTGATCTCAACATTGTCAACACTTAAGTTCTCCTCCATTTCCACAACCTTTGGTTTGGGTTTGTCAGCTTCTGCAACCATATTCTGTTCGGCTTTCTTAGGAGCATGAGCCATTTGTCTTTCTTCTCTTGTCATTGAACCTGAAACTGTTCTTCTGCTATTAGTGACCATTAGATCCCTATACCTTTTCTTAAAATGCAGGACATTGTTCTTATATTCTATTATGTTCGACCAGCCTGTCTCCTCAAGCTCCCTGGCGTTTGCAATAATATCTGCAATTCTGCCCTTTTCTACTTTCAACGAATCAGAAAGTTTTGGGTAAAGTGGAATGGCTTCATCATATTGCTTTTCCAGATCCGACAACTGATCCATCATTTTCACTTTTTCAGTTCCAATATAATTGAGCACCTTGTTGCTTTCAGGATTGGTGGCAACGATGGTTGAATTATAATTGATAATTACAGCCTCCTTAACTTCCTTATTATCTGTTTTTTCTTTTTCTTCTGAAGCAACTACTTCTTCCTGCTTCTCTTCAATTTTCCCGCTATTTTCCTCTTTTAATTCAGGCTTATTTTCAGCAATTTCCTTTGTGTCTACTTGTTTTTCTATAACTTCTTCTTCCAATGCAACTGCAGGAGTTTCAATTTCCTTTGTGTCTACTTGTTTTTCTATAACTTTTTCTTCCAATGCAATTGCAGGAGTTTCAATTTCTTCCTTTTCTACCTGAACAACAGGCGTACTTTTCACACTGTTTTTATATATTACAGGGGCACTTATTTGATGATCCGTGGCGGCAACCTTGACGGTCTCAATCCTGGCACTTTCTAAACTTAGCTTCTTTTGAAGAGGAGCCGGTTTTGTTCCTTCATCAACTTTTACAACACTCGGCACTTCCTTAACTTCACTTAATGATACCTCAGCTACAGCTTCTGTTTCTTTGGCGTCTTTAGGCTTTGTTATAACAGGCGCCACCGTTTTCTTTGTTTGCACGGCCACCTTCGTTTTTGAGGATCCCGATTTCTTTTTACTGGGAACCGCGGCCGGAACATTCGCAAAGTTAAATTCAGTCCTTCTGTTCATTTGATGTGACTCTTCTTTACATTCAACACCATTCACACACTGATTAATCAACTTCTCTTCTCCATAACCTTTGGATTTTATTCTGCTTTCATCAATACCTTTTGACTTCAAGTATTCAACTGCTGCTTTTGCACGTCTTTTTGAAAGCTCTACATTATAGGCGTTTGTTCCACGTGAATCAGTAAAGGACGAAGCTTCAATTATAAGGTTCTCATTCTGAGACATGATTTCTGCAATCTTATCCATTTCTTCTGCAGCTTCCTCAGTAATGTTGGCATCATCAAATTCATAATAAATTGGAGATAACCTTTCTACTGCAGGAGCTTTTTTCATCACCTTCGTTAGGTTTAAATTCGTGTGCAATGCAGAATGATAGTTTTCTTCAAGAATCTCTATTCGCTTTTTGTCGTCCAGATAATTAGGGTTTGAAGCAACTAACTGGTATTCCTTGGCACAGGATACTGTGAACTGATATGTACCATCATTATAAGTGGATACTGATTCAAGTAAACTTCCGTCAATAGAGTACAGGTCAACTGTAGCTCCTGAGATAGATTCTAAAGATTCTTTGTCTCTTACTTTTCCATCAACTGTTATAAAACATTCGCCTGGTCGATAATCTTCTTCAAGCGTAAAAGAATAAAGGTCATTGAATCCATCACCCTGCAAACGATTGGATGTAAAGAATCCAAGGTTGTTATCCTTATTAACGATATAGGCAAAGTCATCATTGATACTGTTTATAGGTGCTGCCAATTCGTATGGTTCAGATGTGGCATTATCATATACCTCAACGGCGTAAACATCAAGTTTACCTTGACCTTCACGACCATCAGATGAAAAATATAAAATGTTGTCTTCTGTAATAAATGGCGTAGTTTCATTGCCTTTTGTATTTACCAGTGAACCCAGGTTCCGTGGTTGGCTATAATTTCCATCTCCTAATATATCAACTACGAAAATATCAGTATTCCCTTTTGAGGGAAGCCTGTCTGAAACAAAATACAATTTCTTGCCATCAGGGCTTAAAACAGGATAACCTGTTGAGGAATTCTTCTTGTTAAAAGGTAGCTTCTTAATATTGGTCCAGCTTCCGTCTGATGCAACATCAGCCTTATAAAGAAGTAATCTTTTGTTCTTTGGCAGGTTTTGCTTTTTTAATTTCTTCTTGTATTTGTTCCTGCTGAAGTAAACTGTTTTTCCATCCGTAGAATAGGTAACGCCAGTTTGATTCACTTTTTTATTGATGTCTTTACTAACCCTTTTTACATTTTTGATTTCTCCATCAAAATTAATATCTCCTGCATACAGATCCTTTCTTGGGTTGTAATTTTTATTGGCCGTAGTCACTTTGTGATCGGCTGAAGTAAAAATCAATTTATTCTCGTCTAAAATGGCTACACCATAATCAGAGTTCTTTTTATTTACTTCTAAAAATTTGATTTGGTATTTACCAGTTGATTGTCCCGTGGCTTGTAAAACCCAAGCAAGAAAAAAAATTAATATGAATCCCCTTTTCATAATTTGTAACTTATAATTGTTTGTATTTCAAATATTTAATATCCAATTTTAAACTGTTAATTAAATAAAACTCGTTTCTAACAGGCGCGTTTTTAAAATTGGCTACTTATCAACAGTGTGTTAATAACGCAGAAAAGAAGATAAAATTATATAGTACCAAAATATTTTTTGCCGGCTAAAGGCAGTCTTAGGAATAAAAAAAAGCCCCGCTAGGCGAGGCTTTAAATTTACTTGAACCAGGTATTTATTAATTCACTGGTGTTGATTCTTCTGTTGCTGGGGTTTCTTCTACCGGTACTTCCTCAGTTGTTGGTGTTTCTTCTGCAGGTGCTTCTTCTTCGAAATCAGCATTAAGAGCTTCAATCACCTCATCAGTAATATTGAGTGACTCTTTTCCGTACAAAACACTTTTTGTTTGCATCGATGATCCAAGGATGTAGGTATAGCCATTTGATTGACCATAGTCGGCTAAAAATGTTTCAATATCACTATTGATCTTTTCATACATTCTTTGTCCTTCAGCCTGCACCTGTTGTTGGGCCATTTGCTGGCGCTGCTGAAACATTTGTTGTTCCTGCCTCAACTCTGCCTCTTTCTTTTGGCGATCTGATGCCGAAAGCTTATCCATGTTTTGTTGATACTCCTGGATCTTTTGCTGTAACGGAGAAGCCATCTGATCTAATTGCTGGCTAATAAGCTGCGATTGCTCTTTCATTTCTTCTTCGGCCTTTATAGCTCCTTCATACTCTTTCAATATTTCTTCGACATCAACATAGGCAATCTTTACCTGGGTGCAAGATGTTAGTAACATCATCAAAGAAAATACTATTGCTACTTTTTTCATTATGATTTAATTTTGATTTAGTGTGGCAAATGTAAAATAATGAATTGATTAATAATCAAAAACTTTTTAAATATTCCACCTTACAATAACCATAAGGGTTATTTATTAAAATTATGAACCTATAAGTATGGCTTATGGAATTTGAGCTAATCAGACGTAATTTCCAAGCTCTTTGGTGAATTCAGCATATATGTGAACCTTAATCATATGAAATGCGCTTAAAAACGCTTAAAACAATAATTTATCGTTTTTTAATCAAATAGATCAGCGACGAGTACTGTCCCGTGTTTCTTGCCTTTATGTTTGAGATCAAACCCGTTTTAATTCCGGCAAGGATATTTGACCTGCCTGTTTTATATTTTTCTGACAAAAGACTTACATAAAAAGAATCAAAGATCAATGGACTGGTCTTGACCACTTCAAAACCTCCTTGTCCAAAAACATGCCTGATCGCCCTTTCGCTAAAATGCCATAAGTGCCTTGGCACATCATAGGCTGCCCAAAATTCTTTATAATGAAGAGCGTCATGACTTTTGAAATTGGGTACCGCAACAATCAAATGACCATCCTTGCTCAACAGGCTTTTCAATGTTTCAATATATTCCATCAAATTAGGAACGTGCTCAAGTACGTGCCACATGGTGATCACATCATACGTGTTATTTGTATCGAGACTGCTCAGGTCGCTTACGATACGTTCTGAAGAAATCACTTTACTTCTTGCCAGCGCTATTGCCTTTTGACTGGGTTCAACACCAAAAATATCCCAACCGTCTTTTTCGCAAACAGATAACAAATCACCAGTCCCGCATCCAATATCTAAAATCTTTCCTTTCTTATTCGATAAACTGTTGATCAATTTTAATTTTCGTTTCAGGGAATAACCTTTGATCAACTGATAGGCTTTATCCATCAATGAACGTTTCGAATCGGTGTGGGAAATATATGATTCACTTTCATAATACGATGGCAGCTCAGTAGCTGAAGGGCGAGGCAGGGTAACAAGAAGATCAGTCTCCGGATCTAGAAATAATGAAAAGGTTTCACGTGAAACACTGTGGTCAACACAGCTAAGAAAAGGTTGTAAAAGCTCTTTGTTTTTATACGGTTCCTTGGCCGCATTTTCCACTTGCTTCATATTAACAGGTTATTATTAGAATCTTTAGCGGCCCATATAAACCAGAAGTACCGAAACGTCACTTGGGGAAACCCCTGAAATTCTGCTTGCCTGGGATATTGTGGAAGGTTGAATTTTAGACAGCTTCTCCCTGGCTTCAAATGATATAGAATGAATCTTTTTATAGTCAAAATTAACCGGGATCTTTATATTCTCTAAACGCTGTAATTTATCTGCGGAATTCTTTTCCTTTTCTATATACCCCGAATACTTAACATGTACCTCTGCTTGCTCCAAAACTTCCCTGTCGATCTTGTTTGCCAGGATAAAATCCTCAACCTTTGGAAAGCGCCTTATATCATCAAAATCAAGTTGGGGCCTGGAAGCTATTTTAAACATCTTCATCGACTGGTTTACAGCAGCCGATTTCTTTTCTTTTAAGATTGGATTGACGTCTTCAGGCCTTACGCTTGTGTCCTTCAAAAACTTGATAAACAGATCTGTTTTCTTTTGCTTTTCCTCTACCCGATCCATTCGCTCCCTGGAAGCTAATCCTATTGCGTATGATCTTGGAGTTAATCTAAGATCCGCATTATCCTGTCTTAACAAGGTTCTGTATTCGGCTCTTGACGTGAACATTCGATATGGCTCCTCCGTTCCCTTTGTGATGAGATCATCGATAAGCACGCCTATATAAGCTTCATCTCTTTGTAGGATAAAAGGACCATCACCCCTTACTTTTAAGGCAGCATTGATTCCTGCCATTAAACCCTGAGCTGCTGCTTCCTCATAACCGGTAGTACCATTAATTTGACCGGCGAAATACAGGTTCTTCACTAACTTGGTTTCTAAAGTCAGCTGCAATTGAGTCGGTGGAAAATAATCGTATTCAATAGCATATCCAAATCTTAAAAATTTTACATTTTCAAATCCCGCAACTTTCTTTAAAGCTTTGTATTGCACTTCGTGTGGCAGGGATGTTGAAAATCCATTTACATAAATCTCAGTGGTATGCCAACCCTCAGGCTCAACAAATAACTGATGTCTGTCTTTGGTTGAGAACCTGTCTATCTTATCTTCTATAGACGGACAGTATCTGGGTCCTATCCCCTTAATCCTACCCGTATACATCGGTGAATTCTCAAAGCCTTCTCGCAATAAATCATGAACCTCAGGAGAAGTGTAAGACATATAGCAAGATCGCTGCTTTGTTAAACTCTTTGTGTTTGTATAAGAAAATTTAGAGGTCACATCATCTCCCGGCTGTTCAATCATTTTAGAAAAATCAAGCGAACGGGCATCTACCCTTGGTGGGGTCCCTGTTTTCATTCTCCCGGCCTCAAAGCCTTTGGAAACCAAATCTTCTGTAATCCCTGTAGACGCTCCTTCACCAGCTCTACCTCCGCCAAAGGTCTTTTCACCGATATGTATTTTACCATTCAAAAAAGTACCGGCAGTTACGATTACAGTTTTTGCATAAATTCTCAAACCAAGCTGGGTTTTTACCCCCACTACCTGATCTCCTTCAAACAGCAGTCCGTTTACAGAATCCTGGAACATATCAAGGTTATCCGTTTGCTCCAACCTCATACGCCACTCTTCTGCAAATCTCATACGATCACTCTGAGCCCTGGGGCTCCACATAGCAGGCCCTTTGGATTTGTTCAGCATTTTAAACTGTATCGCTGTTAAATCAGTAACAATACCGCTATAACCTCCCAAAGCATCTATCTCACGAACAATCTGCCCTTTTGCAATTCCGCCCATTGCAGGATTACAACTCATCTGTGCAATGTTCTGTAAGCTCATGGTGATAAGTAAGGTGTGACTTCCCAGGTTGGCAGCTGCGGCCGCAGCCTCACTACCTGCATGGCCACCGCCAACAACGATTACATCATATTTTGATTCGAACAACTTCATAGTAATTGTTTCACGTGAAACATTTAAGCCTTATTAAAAAGTTCGCAAAGATAGGTAATAATCCTCTTTCGACCGCATCATCGTTTTGTCTTCCTCTTCTTTGTCATTGTATCCGCAATAATGCAATATACCATGAATCATTACCCTGTGCAATTCATCCTTAAAGGTAACAGACAGATTGCCTGCATTTTCTCTCACCCGTTCATAGGAAATATAAATGTCGCCGGATACAACTGTACCTATGGTATAATCAAAACTAATAATATCTGTTAATGTATTGTGTTTCAATGTTTTAATATTGATTTCATGTAAATAATCATCATCACAAAAAATATAATTGATTTCACCGAGATCCTTTCCTTCTTCATCAAGGACGAAATGAACCCAATCCACAATTTTATCCTGATCATCAAGTTGAAACTTTCCAACAAATGTAAACTCTATCATTTTCGTTTAAGATTTATCCTGCTCAAAATATTCTTTAACTCTGTTTTTATAATCAGGTGAGAGTTCCAATCTCTTCCGTTTCAATAATTCATCTTCCCTTCCTGACTTCTTCAATTCATTCAATGCATCAATATCCCTAACCTGTTGCTCCTGCTTATTAGTCTCTGCCTTTCTTTTACTGTCTTTGTTTCTTTCAAGTGTTGCGTTTTCCATTTCCAGTAACTCGTGCTCCAATTGCTGCATTCGTTGCAATGACTCTCTGGTTATACCTTTTTCAAGTAAAATTTTTTCCAACGCTTCCATTTGACTCAGTACCGATTTACCGTTCTGTCCACCTTGACCTTCCCGGTCTAGAAGTTTCTGCATCTGGTCCTTTAACATCCTTTGTTCCTGGTACATTTGGAATTGCTCACCACTCATGGCCTCCTTGCCCTTTTTACCAGGACCCTTTTGTGCATCCATTCCTTCCTTCATTTTCTTCATCATCCCCTGCTGCTTTTTAATAACATCCGGTAGACTTAACTCCCCTTTTTTACCCTTGCCTTTTCCTGATCCGGGTTTTTGATTTTGCATACTCTCAAGCATATCACTTAAAAGATCCGCTAGTTTGTTGGCAGCGGT
The DNA here is from genome assembly GCF_038433205.1 of Lutimonas vermicola. NCBI lineage: Bacteria > Pseudomonadati > Bacteroidota > Flavobacteriia > Flavobacteriales > Flavobacteriaceae > Lutimonas > Lutimonas vermicola. Next base: position 233,446 of record NZ_JBCDNA010000003.1, on the reverse strand, counting down.
CATGGTATATTGCTGATTACTCATGCCTTGTTGAATTCTGTTTTCTGTGATATTTTCCAACGATTTATCCAAATTGTAATGCACTGCACTAAGGTCCTCCTGTATTTTTGAAGTCAATTTAACCATCCTTAAAGAAAGTGCATAAAGACTGTCATCTACATGCTCAAAATGTTCTTTAAGCTTTATTTGGTTTTTTAGCTTTTCGGGATAATCGGCATTTTTTGAACTTACATCCTCAAAAGAAAGCATCAATTCTTCCTGATCCAATGAAAAAATCAACAGGTTTTTCAGTACTTGCTGTAAATCCTTAATATTCTCTTCTAAACCCTGCATCTCCATTTCCATCAACCCTGATTCCATTTTTTTGCTAAGTTCCTTCATTCTCGCAGATGCCCTTCTTTGCTGCTCTTTTGCTTTTTTTTCAGTATCCTCTTTTGAATTTCCTTCCTGCTGCTCGCTTTTTTCCAATGATTCCCGGGCCTGCTTCATATCCATCTCAATCAATTTTTCGTCAGGCTCGCTGTCAAATATATCCATGGGGTTCTTCAATTGCTCGTTCTGTTCACGGAGATCTTTAAAGTCATTCTTCAAGGAATCAAACTTACGATTCAACTTTTCTTGCTCATCCCTGGAATTATTTTCCTCGGTACTCAAATCCAACTGCTCCTCAGAAAGCTCTTCCAGCCTTTTCATGATCTGTGCCGACTTCTTCTCCACATAAAATTGTTTGGTCAATTCCAGTATACGTTCCAGCGTTCTCTTTTCCTGCTTACTTTGCTCTTTTAGTTTGTCGATTTTTTCTAAAAGATCTTCTTTTTGAAGTTTTTCAGCTAATTTTTCCAGTTCCCTTATCAACGCTTCTTTTTCCTTGTAGTCAGCCATCTCATCCAAACGCTTCTTTAGTTCTTCTTTTTTATCTTTGAGATCCGGTTGATCCTCTACGTCCATTTCATCCAGGTTCTCCTTCATCATTTCGGCATTCTTATCCATCATCTCATCATATGCCTTTTGTCTTTTTAAAAAGTCATCCAGTTCTTTCTTGTCATTCCAGTCAGCCTGTTCTTTATTCTTTAGCTTTTTTGAAAACTCTTCCAATAATTTTTCCAATTGCTCATTAGATTCCTTAGACTTCTCCATCTCTTCCATCCCATGTTTTTGTTCCTCAAGAATTTCAAATTCTTCTTCTTGGAGGGTTTTATTCCTGTAACTGAAGGTCTGGGAAACGGTTTTCTTGGGACCTTTTAAAACATCGTTATCAAATACTTCAAAATAAAGTTCATAACTATGTCCTTCTTCCAAAAGAATCCCTTGAGGAAACACGTAGAAAAATTCTTCAAAATCACTTCGTTCAACAGGTATAGCTCCAATACTTAATTTTCCGCTGGTCTTATCTTTCGCTACAACCTGTAACCTTGACACGCCATAATCATCAGTTAGCTGACCGCGGAACTGGACCGGGCCCCTCTTTACTGAATCAATATCAGATTGCACAAATATTTTGGGATATTCATCATTAACAACTTCTAATTGATAACTTAAAGTTTCATATTCTTTTAAATAATCATTAGAAGAACGGATTTCATAAGAAGTTTTTCTTTCGATGTTTTTTGTAAGTGAAAACCGGCCGCTTATAACTTCTGTCATTTTTTCAATTCTTTCTGGATTCGCTCCGCTTCGATCTGTTATGGCAAAATCCAAAGATGACGTATTGCTTGAAGAAACCAGCCACCTTACCTCGGTACCGACCGGAATCACCGCATTGCCCGTGTTGCTTATTGTGTCGGTTGGTTTGTTCAAATAAGAAGGGTATTTCAACTCCATACTAAAGCCGGTGATCTTAGGAGCGGCAAGAACTTTTAATACGTAGGGTTTCGAACGGACAGCATTTCCTTCCATATAAAATTGAATCTCCTTTTCTGGGAATTCAAAGGTATAAGACAAAATCCCGTCTTCCCCTGGTGAAATATAGTAGCTGTTGCCCTCATAAGAAATTCGGATATTTTCAGGAACAAGCTCTCCAATAGTTCTAAATTTTAATATATATGACTCATCCTGAATGGTTTGTAAATTATCATTTAGAACTTCAAAATAAAAAGGTGCCGGCGCTTCAAAGGCTGTCTGATGATGAACGACTCTATTCAAACTTTGCGTAAAAACAGAATTGTTTCCTGTAATCCATACGAGAAACCAAATGACCAAAGGAACAAGTAAATATTTGAGGTACACAGCGTTGCTTTTAAAAACAATGGCCCTTTTAAAACTGACAGGTTGCAGCTCTCTTGATTTTTGCTCAATACTCGCTTCTAGCAATTCGTTGCCGACACCCCTTGATTTTAACTGAATAATGTTGGTCAATTTATCATCTACTTCTTTAAAATGCCTTCCAATGATCCTGGAAGCTTCCGTTTCGGAAATTCCCTTTCTGATCCCAAACAATTTAAACACGGGAATTAAGATAAATCGAAATAATAATATGAATTCAATAGCAACAAACAACCAAAACAAAATGGTTCTTGACAAGGGCTCCAACCAAAGAAAATATTCAACGATAAGTGTAAAAAATAAATACAGCATCCCAAAGGCCAAAAAGAAGATACTGCCCTTGATGATCTCATTTGTGTAAAACTTCTTTATGAAGCCCTGTAACTTATCGTGTATGTGTTTATAGTGACTCAAATCTAATTTCTAAAATTACAATTAACCTAATGTGTCCAGCTAATCATTGAGTGCCTTTTTAATTGCCTCCTCAGCCAATCCTTTCATGATCATATACCCTTCTTTGGTAGGGTGAACACCATCATCTGCCAGTTCTGTTGGCAATCCATTGCGCTCATCAGCCATGGCAGTAAAATAATCAAGATAAATAAGGCCATTATTTTCGGCATAATCCTTTAACATCGCATTTAGCTTTGGAATCTTAATATTAGGTTCGAGGCCGGGCCTCCAATGATAATCATATGCCGGCAAAACAGAGCTGATTATTACTTTAATATCGTTAGCCATTGCCAATTCAGACATAGAAATAATGTTATCCCTGATCTCTTCAAGTGTCATCGGGCCGGTATTTCCAGCAATGTCATTGGTTCCGGCAAGGATAACAACTGCTTTTGGTTTTAAGTCAATCACATCAGCCCGAAAACGCAACAACATTTGCGGCGTGGTCTGCCCTCCGATACCCCTGTTGATATAACTTGGTTTCTCAAAATATTCAGGGTCTTTATTCGGCCAGCCCTCAGTAATGGAATTTCCCATAAACACTACCCGCTGCTCCCCTTTCGCAGGTGCACCCAAATTCTTATTTTGTTTTCTAAATCTATTCAATTCCGGCCAGTCTTGTGCATTCATACTCAGATTCAAACTGATCAACAGAAATAAGAGTAAAATGCATTTTAAATATTTCATTTTGTAATTCGTGTTTCTATGTAAAAATACAATTATAAATTTTATCTCATAGATCCATTAAAAGATTATAACCCATTATCTTTGCGGCATAATTTGAATCAAATGACAAAACAAGTTCGAGTACGATTTGCTCCCAGTCCAACAGGGCCATTACATATAGGCGGTGTTCGCACAGCCCTTTTTAATTATCTTTTTGCCAAGAAGCACAATGGAACTTTTATCCTGAGAATAGAGGATACTGATCAAAACCGGTATGTAGCCAATGCCGAGCAATATATCATTGATGCCCTGAACTGGAGTCGAATCCCTTATGATGAAGGCCCAGGAAAAGGCGGCGGTTACGGACCCTATCGGCAGTCTGAAAGAAAGGACCTTTATAAAAAATATGCGGAGGAGCTTATCTTGTCCGGGAATGCTTATTATGCCTTTGATACAGCTGAAGAGTTAGATTTTCATCGAAATAACCATCAGGATAAAGGAAAAACCTTTATTTATAATTGGCACAATCGTGAAAAATTAAATAATTCTCTGACACTTTCACCAGAGGAGGTACAGGAAAAAATCAACAAAGAAGAAAAATATGTCATTCGGTTCAAATCTCCGGTTGATGAAATTCTTGAACTCAATGACATGATCAGGGGGGAGATAAAGATCGATACCAATGTGCTCGACGATAAGGTCCTCTTCAAATCAGATGGTATGCCGACTTATCATCTGGCAAATATTGTAGATGATCATTTGATGGAGATCAGTCATGTGATCAGAGGAGAAGAGTGGTTACCATCTCTGGCTCTTCATGTTCTCCTGTATCGTGCTTTTGGCTGGAAAGCTCCTGAATTTGCGCATTTGCCTTTAATTCTTAAACCAACAGGAAAGGGTAAATTGAGTAAAAGGGATGGTGACAAACTGGGCTTTCCTGTATTTCCGCTGGAATATACCAATGAAGAAACTGGTGAAGTAGCAAAAGGATACCGTGAGGATGGCTATTTTTCAGAAGCCTTTATCAACATGTTAGTTTTTTTGGGATGGAACCCGGGTACTGAACAGGAGTTATTCAATTTAGAAGAACTCGTAGAGGCTTTTGATATTTCAAAAGTGGGTAAATCAGGTGCTAAATTCGATGCTGAAAAAACCAAATGGTTCCAGCATCAATACCTTATAAGGACCGATGATAAAGAAATTGCAAAATTACTCATCCCGGTTTTGCAAGAGCGTTTAGGTGATTCTTTTGATAAAGACCTCGATGCAGACTATATCACAAAGGTTGTTGGATTGATCAAAGAAAGGGCCACTTTTGTTGCCGATCTTTGGGATCTTGGCAATTTCTTTTTTACAGAACCAGTATCCTATGATGAAAAAGCGGTGAAAAAGAATTGGAAAGATGGAACAGGTGACCTTATGACCGAATTAAGTGAGGTTATTGAAGTTATTCCCGATTTTACTTCAGAAAAAATAGAAAAAACCATAAAAGATTGGATCACATCAAAGGAAATTGGCTTTGGAAAAGTCATGCAGCCCTTAAGGCTTAGTCTTGTAGGTGCGTTAAAAGGCCCACAGTTGTCTGATATTGCCTTTTTAATAGGAAGGGAGGAAACAGTCAAAAGGATGCGTTCAGCAGTCGAAAAACTAGGTTAATACCTAAATTTCTATTTTAACATTATGGTTTTTTAACATTGAGATGTAATCTCCATGGTTAAAATTTTCTCTGCTAAATTCAGTTTTACGCACATTCCTGTTATTGATGTGTTCAATTGATCTCAGAAACCGCCTAAGATCATCTTGATCAGAAATCACTAAACCCGGAACTTTTGCATTTTTCCCGTTTTTGTCTTTGGCAACCATTGAAAAGTACGATGAATTACAATGTTTTTTTTCTCCGGTCATAATATTCTGAGAAATAACTCTTATTCCAACGACCATGGATGAATTGCCAACGTAGTTGACCTTGGCTTTTAAGGTCACCAGCTCCCCTACTTCGATCGGGTTTAAAAAGTCAACTCTATTGACTGATGCCGTAACACAATAGTGGCTGCTAAATTTGGTTGCGGTGGTAAAAGCAGCTTTGTCCATCAAAGATAAAATGAAACCACCGTGAATTTTACCGCTAAAATTTGAGTAAGACGGCAGCATAAGCTCTGTTAAAACAATCGCTGACTCCTTAGCTGATTTAAATGATTGGTTATTCATTTAACACATCCTTATCGCTTTTGAGCATTTCAACTTCCTTGACATAATATTTGGTATCACCTAACCAGAAAAAAGTGCCAAATCTTTCAATATAGGTGACCTTTACTCTTTTGCCCTGAAACTCCTTCAATTTTTCCAAGACTTCTTTATCTGATTTTTGAACAGAAAAATTGAATTGCTGTTCCTCTGATACTCCCTGACTCAAACGACCTTCCCAGGTCTTGAACAGAACTCCTCTTTTGGAAATTTTAATAAGCTCGCCCGCTCTATAGCCCTCACTGAAAGTAACAAAATATATAAAAGCTATATAAATTACAAAAACAATTAAAATTGAAATTCCGGCATATGTAAGAAATCGTTTCATAAGATATTTTGAGATTGTTGTATCAAAAGTAGTAAATTAATTTTCTATAAAACCTCTAACCTTTCATTGAAATAATTATTCGTAACTTTAGTTTTCAAAATTTTAAAGAAAACCACGATGATTACAGCCATTCCAATTATCCTCTTTATCCTGCTTATACTATTTCTCGGGCTCTTTATGGTCAAGCAGCAAACTGCTTATATCATTGAAAGGTTTGGTAAATTTAGCAGTATCCGATCTGCCGGTTTACAATTTAAAATCCCGTTTATTGACAGGATAGCCGCGCGACTGAGTTTAAGAATACAACAACTCGACGTGGTTGTTGAAACCAAAACCAAAGATGACGTATTTGTGCACCTCAAGATATCCGTTCAATATCAGATTTTAAGGGATAAAGTGTATGATGCTTTTTACAGGTTACAAAATCCGCATGAGCAATTAACAGCTTATATATTTGACCTGGTACGTGCTGAAATTCCTAAAATGATTCTTGATGATGTTTTTGAAAAAAAGGACGATATCGCATTTGCTGTAAAAAGAGATTTAAAAGAAGCCATGCTAGACTATGGATATGACATCATAAAAGCCCTGGTCACTGATATTGATCCTGATGGTTCTGTAAAAGAGGCTATGAATAGAATCAATGCCGCAGAAAGAGAAAAGGTTGCTGCTCAACACGAAGGCGACGCCCAACGCATCCTCATTGTTGAGCGAGCAAAGGCAGAAGCAGAAAGTAAACGCTTACAGGGTAAGGGTATTGCCGATCAAAGAAGGGAGATTGCCAAAGGCCTGGAGGAAAGTGTTGATACACTTAACAAAGCCGGTATCAACCCGCAGGAAGCCTCCGCTTTAATCGTGATCACACAGCATTATGATACGCTCCAATCCATAGGTGCTGATAGTAGTTCCAACCTTATTCTTTTGCCAAATAATCCCACTGCTGCAAGCAATATGCTGAACGATATGACGGCTTCACTTTTAGCGGCCAATAAAATAAATGAACTGAATAATAAAAAGAAATAAGCATCAAAACATTTCTATGTTAAACATAAAAAGCCTCAAATCACGTGATTTGAGGCTTTTTTTTATATCCTTTAAACAAGGATTATTTCTTTTCCTTTGCCTTTTCAGCTTTTTCCTCTTCGTTGGTGGCGTTCTTAAATTCCTTAATGCCCGTTCCTAATCCCTTCATCAATTCAGGTAATTTTTTACCTCCAAAAAGTAATAAAATAGCTAAACCGATGATAATCCATTGCCAAGGACCAACAAAACCTAAAAAAATCGTTTGTAACATCATTGTTTTATTATTTAGTCTACAAAGTTAATAATTAAAATTTGAAATACTAACTATTGACGTACATATCCGCCCAGAGATTCACTTTTCTTTACCTCTTCTGGTTTCCCTATAATACTGATCGTACCTCCGGTACTGGCGCTGGCATCAACTAATTTTGAGGCTTTTACATCAGCTGTTCCACCTGTATTAGCTTTAACATCGCTGTACTCGGTTTCCAGTTCCTCTCCTTTGTAAATACCGCCGGTATTAGACTTTACGTTCTGATTCTTTGAACTTCCTTTTAATTTTACGTACCCTCCGGTAACTACGCTAACTTCGAGTTGATCAGTATCAATTTCAAGTTTTATCCTTCCTGCTTCCTGGGCGCTTACTGTAATTTTCTCCTGTTTAAATACTTCATCTGAAAAGATATTTGACCCTTCATTTGCATCAATAACAGCAATATTATCTTTGTAGTACAGATATACCATCACCTCATCAGCCGAAAAAGTATGACTGATACTCATGGAAATTTTTAAGGTCCCATTCGCATTTTTGATTGAAACTTCTGACGATCTGCTACCGTCAATGATAACTTTTGGTGAATCTGATTTAATTAATTCAACCTTCAATCCTCTATATGTTTTCAGGGTGTGAAAATCACCTAGATTCATGGTGACTTTTTCCTGTGCCATACACAAGGTGCTAACAAACATCAGAGTAAAAACTAATTTTTTCATCTTCTTAAAATTTTATGATTTTTATGTATTAATATTTCTGTATTGAGATTCATTAGTCATTCTTACAAATCATATATGTGACCTGATAAAATAATAAATGTTACACTTTTAGTCTTCCACTAAATTAAAATCCAGATGCTTTCTTTCAAGATCGGTATTCTTTACCGTTACTGTAACCTGATCACCTAACTGGTACATTCGCTTATCAGCTTGTCCTATAAGCGCATACTGTTTCTCATCAAAAATAAAATAATCACTGGTAATATCCTTTATTCTAACCATACCCTCACATTTATTCTCAATGATTTCAACATAAATACCCCATTCAGTAACACCCGAAATAACTCCTTCAAATTCCTGGTCATCGTGATTTTGCATATATTTAATCTGCATATATTTGATAGAATCTCTTTCAGCTTTACTGGCCATATATTCTCTTTCTGAAGAATGTTTGCATTTTTCTTCATACTTTTCAGCCTGTACCGACTTACCTCCATCCAAATAATGCTGCAACAGGCGATGGGCCATCACATCAGGATATCTCCTTATAGGAGAAGTAAAATGCGTATAATAATCAAAAGCCAAACCATAATGACCAATATTTTCAGTAGTATAAATGGCTTTACTCATCGATCTGATCGTAAGTGTTTCAATCATGTTGGATTCAGGCCTTCCATGCACATCAGAGAGTAATTTATTTAATGATTCAGAAGTACTTTGCCTGGAATTGGTATCAATCCTGTATCCAAATTTTGTTATAATACCCTGTAGAAGGGCTAATTTATCAATATTCGGTTCATCATGTATCCTGTAGATATAGGTTTTCTTCTTTTTCCCGATAAATTCAGCTACTTTTTTATTGGCAAGTAACATAAATTCTTCAATTAACTTATTAGCATCCCTGGATTCCTTTACATATACTCCTATCGGATTGGCATTTTGATCGAGATTGAACTTAACTTCTGTTTTATCAAACGAAATAGCACCTTCTGACATCCTTCTTTTTCTTAACTTTTTTGCGAGGCTATCCAAGGTTAATATAGCTTCCTGTAAGGGTTGATCAACTCCGGTTGTAGTTCCTTCTATAATCTCCTGAGCATCTTCGTATGCAAATCTTTTATCAGAATAAATAACTGTTCTCCCAAACCATTGGTTCAATAAATGTCCTTTTTCATCCATTTCAAAAACAACCGAAAAAGTAAGCTTTTCTTCATTTGGCCTTAAAGAACAAACATTATTTGATAGTATCTCAGGCAGCATAGGTACTACCCTATCCACTAAATAAACCGAAGTAGCTCTTAGATAAGCTTCTTCTTCCAGGGCTGTATCTTCTTTTACATAATGAGAAACATCAGCAATGTGAATTCCAATTTCATAATGCCCGTTTTCCAAAACTTTGAAAGACAAAGCATCATCAAAATCTTTTGCATCTTTAGGGTCAATAGTGAATGTAAGGTCCTCCCTCATATCCCTTCTTTTACCGATCTCCTCCTCAGTTATATCAATAGGTAATTTTGAAGCATAAGCCTCCACGTGTTCGGGAAACGAATAAGGTAATCCATATTCTAAAAGAATAGAATGTATTTCGGTATCATGATCTCCTGGTTTTCCAAGTACCCTGGTGATTTTTCCAAAAGGATTCTTTGAATTAGCGGGCCAGTCAGTAATTTCGGCCAAAACCTTGTCACCGTCTTGGGCATCAGACAATTCTTTGGGTGACACAAAAATATCAGCATACATTTTATGATCATCCGGCACTACAAAACCAAAGTTTTTACTCTTCTGTAAAACACCTACAAATTCAGTTTTTGCTCTTTTTAAAATCTCAACAATATCGCCTTCCTGTTTTTTGTTCTTTTTTCTTTTATATACATAAACCTTTACCAGATCATTGTTTAAAGCATGGTTCAAATTTCTTGACGGTATATAAATATCATGTTCCAGATCTTCACAAACCACATAGGCATTTCCTCTTGTCGTAACTTCAACGATTCCATCGTAGTAATGACTCTTCGGAACCATTAAAAACTTACCTCTTTCAACTTCTTCAATCCTATCCTGAGCTTTTAAATCCTGAAGTTCCTGAATAACAAGATTTCTACCATTTGCATCAACGATATTAAGTTTTGCCGCAATTTGTTTATAATTGAGAAGTTTATTAGAATTTTGATTAAATACTTGTAAAATATCTGTATCTAAATTCCTGATTTTGTTTCCTTTACTTTTAAATATACTTTTTTTTCTTTTTGACATGAAATCATTATTTCTAGGCCCAAAAGTACGTATTATTATCAGATTATGGATTCATAAACTGTTAATAAAAAACAAATTGTAATTTACACGAATGAAAAATGAATCTATAAAAAGGCGCTGGTATACCATATTTAATCCAAGTTCAGGAGGTGGCACTAAGCAAAATAAAATAGATCGTATTCTATCTTCTTTAAAACAACATCAAATATCCTATGAATTTATCGTAACACAATACACTCATCATGAAGAACAATTGGTTCAATCAGCCATTGATCAGGGATATTTAAATTTCATATGTATAGGTGGTGATGGAACCATACATCATATGATCAACGGCATTATGAAACAAAAAAATGTAGCGTCTGATCAAATTACATTAGCGGTTATTCCTATCGGAACAGGAAATGACTGGGTTAAAAATTATAGAATTCCAAAAGATCCTGAAAAAGCAATCAGACTTATACATAACAATAAGATAATCTATCAGGATATTGGAAAAATATCGTTTTTAGACGATCACAAAGAAGTTTATTTCAATAATGCTGCAGGTATTGGTTTTGATGCTTTTGTAGTGAAGAATATATCAAAATATAAAAAATGGGGATCTTTAGCTTATATTATTGCAGCTCTAGTTAGTTTAAAAACATATACCCCGGGCAAAATAACCTACGTTTCAGATACAGATAAAAAAACATCCAGGATGTTTCTTATCGCTTTGGGTATCTGTAAATTTTCTGGCGCAGGAATGCAACTCACAGATTATAAAAACCACAAGAAGGGTTATTTAGATATTACCTTTGTAAAACCAATCAGCCTTTCTAAAGTAATTACTCAAATTTTTAAACTGTATAATGGTAAAATAGCAACTGTTGAAGAAGCTGTCTGTTTCCATAGTAAAAAATTTAAAGCAGATAATAATACCTCATGTTATATACAGGCCGATGGAGAACTGGTGGGTAGAGGAAATGCCCAATTTAATTTAATTTATAATGCTGTTCAATTCATTATTCCATAGATTTTAACATTTCTGTAACATTTTAAAAAAGCCTTCGTCTTTAAGGTATATGAAAACTATTGTTAAAATAATCATTCTTTGTATTCTTATTTTTGCATTAAGCCTTTATGCAGCCAAGAAAAGTATTGATTATACTTTTAAAAAAGTTGAGTATAAAAAAACAAATGAGGTAACTACACTTCATTTTTCTATAGATTCTGAACGTTTTTCTTAGCCACTTTTTTAAATAAAGTTGTTTTTATCAACAACTATAATATTATTAAAAGCTTTTATTTAAAAATTTAAGAAACAAATGATGTGTATTATAGTTTGTTAATAGATACAATAAAAATCACCTGTTATATTATGATATATGAGTTTTAAAAAACTATTAACAAGTTATAAAATAGTAAATGCTTAATAATCAATTTTTTTAAACAGTTATTGACAATCATTTAAATCTGTGTTAACTTATTTTTTATGATAAAGTAAATAATAAAAGTGCTGATAAACCTTTTAAAAACTGTTTATAACATTCATTAAAAAACTCAAAAATAAATTTGGTTCATAATCTTATTTTAAGCATTGATGATTTAATATTTATCAGCAAAATTTATTTATGAGAATTATACCAGAAGTAATGAACAATTAGGGATTTTTTTAAACTATTTAAAATCAACTTATTGTGAACTTCATTTAACAATGTAATAATTTTATGTTTATTACTTTAATAAACGTAATTTTGTTGAAAATTTTGAATATGAACATAGCAATAGGCAACGATCACGCAGGAACCAGTTATAAGTTTGAAATAGTAAAATATTTAAAGGACAACGGTATTGAAGTGATGAATTTTGGAACAGATAAGGAGGAAAGTATGGATTATCCTGATGCTATTCACCCAGTAGCTGAAGCTGTAGAATCGGGTAAAGCAGACCTTGGAATTATTATTTGCGGTAGCGGCAATGGTGCAGCCATGACTGCTAATCACCATAAAAAAATTCGTGCTGCGCTTTGTTGGAATGACGAATTGGTTGCTTTAGCAAGACAGCATAATGATGCTAATATTTTAAGTATTCCCGCTCGGTTTGTATCTCTCGAAGATAGTATTCAATTTGTTAAAACTTTTTTAAATACTGATTTTGAAGGAGGAAGACACCAAAAAAGAATTGATAAAATTCCTACCGACAACTGTTAAGTAGATATGGGTCATCATCATACACATCAACATGGCCAATTGTCTGGAAACAGATTACTGTTTTCAATAATACTTAATATTATTATTACTGTCTCCCAGATTATTGGGGGAATTATTTCGGGAAGTTTAGCCTTAATCTCCGATGCAGTACATAATTTATCGGATGTAATTTCTTTAATAATAAGTTACTCGGCAAATTTACTAAGTAATAAGAAAAGACAAACCTTACACCAGACTTTTGGATTTAAAAGAGCAGAGATCATAGCCGCGTTTATCAATTCCTCTACGCTGATTATCATTGCAGTATTTTTAGGTATTGAAGCAGTAAAAAGATTGAATCATCCAACCGAAATTGGCAGTGATTTGGTAATCTGGTTGGCTTTTATAGCTATCCTGGCAAATGGTTTAAGTGTTATATTACTTAAGAAAGATGCAGACCATAATTTAAATATGCGATCTGCCTATTTACATTTAATTACTGATATGCTCACCTCAGTAGCAGTCATGATTGGAGGTATTTTAATGAAATACTATCAAATCTATTGGCTGGATTCAGTTCTGACCATTATTATATCTGTATATCTTTTATATATGAGCTGGAATATTTTTATTGATTCCTTAAAGATATTAATGCTCTTTGCACCAAAGCATCTTCAAATAGAGAGCATTCAAAATGAAATTCTCGCAGTACGTGAAATAGAAAATATTCACCATGTACATATTTGGCAATTAAACGACCATGATGTTCATTTTGAGGCTCATATAGAATTTAAAAAAGATATAAAACTATCTGAGTTTGATAAGATTTGTGCTGAGGTAGAAATGATTCTTTTAGATAAATTTCATATCAAACACTCAAATCTTCAGCCTGAATTTGATAGAGATGATCACAAGGATTTTATTATTCAGGATTAAATTACTTTCCATATGAAATGGACCTTAAAAAAATTTCAAGACCTGTCTGTTCAGGAGTTTCACGATATTGTACAATTGCGCCTCGACATTTTTGTTGTTGAGCAAGACTGCCCTTACCTGGATTTGGATGGTAAGGATCAAATAGCCTATCATTTATTTGCAACAACCGATCTTGGAAAGACAGTTGCTTATACCAGATTGTTTGCACCCGGAGACTATTATGACGAGGCAGCAATAGGAAGGGTAGTGGTACACAAAGACTATAGGCAGGAAGGGATTGGATTTGAATTGATGTCAAGATCTATACAGCAAATAGAATCACTGTTTAACACCAAAACCATTAGAATAGGTGCCCAACAGTATTTGAGGAAATTTTATGAATCTTTGGGTTTTATTTCTACCGGACAAGATTATATGGAAGATGGTATTCCGCATACGTATATGGTTAAAAGCTAGACCTTCTTTAGAATCATGAAAAGATTTCGTTTACCTTTTCATGATCAGGGCACGAATAAAGAAAGGTTAAAGAAATATTTGTAAAAACCTATTGTAATTTGTTAATAACAATCTTATGTGGAAAAGAAATATTTACCCCCAAAAATTCCTATTTTAGCTTTCTATTATTATAAAAAAAACATAAAACATACAAAGTTAGATTATGGCTGAAGACAAAGAAAAAACAGCAAAATTAAAGGCATTACAATTAACGCTCGATAAACTTGACAAGACCTATGGAAAGGGTTCTGTCATGAAAATGGGTGATGTACCTTATGAAAATATTGATGTGATCCCTTCCGGATCACTGGGCCTTGATTTAGCCTTAGGTGTCGGGGGTTATCCAAGGGGCAGGGTCATAGAAATTTTTGGACCAGAATCATCGGGAAAAACAACCCTTGCTTTACACGCAATGGCTGAAGCTCAAAAAGCAGGAGGAATAGCGGCATTTATTGATGCTGAACATGCATTTGATCGTTTTTATGCTTCAAATTTGGGTGTTGACATTGATAATTTAATCATATCTCAACCTGATTATGGAGAGCAGGCATTGGAAATTGCAGATAACCTTATTAGTTCTGGAGCTGTGGACATAGTGGTTATTGATTCTGTTGCGGCTTTGACGCCAAAAAGTGAGATCGAGGGAGAAATGGGAGATTCAAAAATGGGGCTTCACGCCCGTTTGATGTCGCAGGCGTTGAGAAAGCTGACTGCTACGATTAATAAAACGCATTGTACAGTAATATTTATCAACCAGTTAAGAGAAAAAATTGGCGTAATGTTTGGTAATCCTGAAACGACAACTGGTGGTAATGCATTAAAATTTTATGCATCGGTTAGATTGGATATCAGAAGGAGAACCCAAATTAAAGATGGTGATAAAGTCCTGGGTAACAGAGCTAAAGTAAAAGTTGTAAAAAATAAGGTGGCGCCACCTTTTCAAACTGCAGAATTTGATATTATGTACGGCCTTGGAGTATCTAAAGTCGGTGAAATTCTCGATTTGGGCGTAGAATTGGATATTATCAAAAAGAGCGGATCCTGGTTTAGCTATGGTGATACTAAATTAGGACAAGGCAGGGATGCTGTAAAAGCCTTGATCGGCGATAACCCCGAGCTTGCCGATGAACTAGAGGCTAAGATTACCGAAATGATCAAAGTAAGCTAGAATAAATAACAATAAAAAAAAGCGACTTTTAAGTCGCTTTTTTTTATCGTTTTAAAGAAGGTTTTATTTATTAACCTCTTTGATATACTTTTCAAGAGCCATAGTCATGGACGGCGTTTCTTTAGAAGGAGCAGCAATATCTATTTTAAGACCAGCTTCTTCAGCTGCTTTTACCGTTGAATTACCGAACACCGCGATTCTGGTATTATTTTGTTTAAAAGAAGGAAAATTCTCAAACAAAGACTTTATACCGCTAGGGCTAAAGAAAACCAAAACATCGTAAAATACGTTTTCAAGGTCAGAAAGGTCGCTGATCACCGTTTTAAATAATACAGCTCTTTTCCATTCTACATTCAGACTATTCATATTGTCTATCATCGACTGTTTTACCATATCTGAAGTAGGCAAAAGAAAGTTTTCAGATTTGTGCTTCTTGATCAAAGGCATTAAATCATCAAAAGTTCTGGTTCCTACATAGATTTTTCGCTTTCTGTACACCACGTATTTCTGTAAATAAAAAGCGACAGCTTCTGAAAGACAAAAATATTTCATGTCATCCGGAATTGTGACTCGCATTTCATCTGCTAACCTAAAATAGTGATCCACAGCATTTCTACTGGTGAAAATTACGGCTGAAAAACTTAAAAAATCTATTTTCTGATTTCTAACTTCTCTTGAAGACTCACCTTCCACATGAATAAATGAGCGAAAATCTATTTTCACTTTTTGTTTATTCATTAGATCAAAATAAGGTGATTGTTCTGCTTTCGGAGCTGGTTGCGAAACAAGTATAGTTTTTACTTTCATATAATTTTGTTTTAATCAACAAACAGTTTATAAATAACTATAAAGGGGGCTAATTCAAGGGCGCAAAGGTACAAAAATAAATAGAACAAATTGTTAAAACCTAATTTTTCATTTTTGATCAATACAAAGTAACGAAATAATGCAATCACTATTGAAGCTGCGATACTTAAAGTTATCAAAAACTTATGAAACCCTCCTACACTGTAATTGGCTAAGACCAACAAGGGGAAAATAAGGATCGATATCAGTGCTAAGTTGCTAATTTTTAAAAAAGTAAAATAAGTTTGCCCTTCTTCTAATTCAAAGATATTTCCGAGTAAAAACCCTACAATATACCTCAGCACAAAATATACCAATGTCATGATCAGGATTTGGAAATAGAAGTAAAATGTGTCAGTGGTCTCCGAGGAATTGAAGGCGTTTAAGGTAAAATAAATGCAAAGGGAAATGTTAAAAATAATGATAAAAAAGAAAATTATATGAAAACGATTGAAGATTAATGGTCTGGTTTTGAAATAATCAGTGTAGTATTTTTCTGAATAGACAAGTGAAAAAAGTTTTGAAAAGCGCTCCGAAAAATTAAATTGAAGGACTGCAATAAGTATAAGCACAACAAGGAAGATCAAGGTAACCCAATCACTGGTTGCAGATACTTTTTCTATGCCTTCAAACATGCTTTTTATTTGTTAGTCTTAGTAACAGCCACTTTGTTTCCTTGGAATCCTTCAAGTAAATTATAGAATTCAAGGGCAACCCTGAATGTAATAGCCTCATTTTGGGGTATTTCCGGAGCTTCAAAAACAGCTCGCATCACCTTTTCTTTTTTTGCCATTAAACTCTCAGGATGAACTACCTGTAAAGGAACTTTAGCAATAATTCTGTTTTTATACCCTTGAAAAACCCCGACAAACCGAACCTGATCAAAAGTAATATTTTTATCATAAGTATTGATAAATCTAAATTCAAATTGATTGGTACCGGGGTGAAAGGTTAACGCTTCTGTTTCAATGCGGCAAATTACTTTTTCAAAAGTTTGGTAGTCAGGTATTAACTTGCCATATATAAAACTACTATATCTTTTCGCTAATTTTGGTTGGTTTTTTACATATGAGTTAGCGCTGTATATATCTTCTCCCTGCATGTTAGCTTCAAAATCAAGAAGGTTGTACTGACTTTTTCGTCCTTTTAAAATACTGTAGGAATGAGTTTTTATGCCCGTATAAAAATTGTACAATGAAGCGTTGCGATAAGAGTTGACAAATACCACAGGCCTCCCTTCGGTATTGGTTTTTAGGTCTGGGATCCATTGCTGAGACACATGGGGTTCCAACTCAATGGGTGACAGGGAAGGAAAGGCCAAAAATATCCTGATAATGAGTAACAAGCCCAGTTGAATACTTCCCAGGATCACGAGCCATTTACGAGCCTTGGGATGTTCAATGAAATAAGGGAAAATAATGAGCGCTAATGGAATAAGTATAAGGATGACCCACTGGGCCTGAGGCTCTGATTTAAAAGAACTTATAAAGAAAAATATAAAGAAGCCATAAATAATAAACTTCAGCGACTTTGCAAATACCCCGGTGGTTTTTTGCTTAAAAAAAGCCTTATAAACCACAGGAAAAGTAAGACCAACTACAGCAATCATATTTACAAGATGTGTCAGGTTATTGAGTATGCTATACGGTTTTTTACCCCTTTCTTTTAAATGGTATTCAAACGACGGAAAGCCGTTTTGATATTGCCAGTTCAGATGAGGAATAAAAAGAACCAAACCCAAAAGCCCGGCCATCCAAAAACGCGGGTTTTTTAGTAGTTTGAGATGTGAAACAACCACAAAAACAATGACAAGGATACCGTGATATTTGCTGTAAAGCATGGCCGCCATACTAAAGCCCAGTAAAACTATGTTCAAGGTACTTTCTTTGTCAAGAAACCGCTTATAGGACAGAAGAAACAAGGATGTAAAGAGTAATAACGGAGTATCAGGGGTAATGATAAACCCAAAAACCTGCCATAAGGTCAATGAAATCACGACGAGAAAAAACAATAGCACAAAACGCCATTTTTCCTTGTAATCGACCATCGTCCAAATAATCCATATCATCAAGCAAAAACTAATGGTGCTTAAAAGCCTTAAACCAAGTTCACCATCGGCTAATAATTGCCCTATAAAAGCCCACAATGCAACCATTGGGGGGTGATCAAAGTATCCAAAAGCAAGGTTTTTTGACCAGACATAATAATAAGCCTCGTCTTCGAAAAGGTTGGTAAACCTGCTCTGTAATACATTGATTACGAAGAATAAAAGGAGGATGGAAAAAAATTGAATCTTAGGATTCTTTAATCTTTTCATTAAGTATATTCTTAACACAAAATTAGCAATTATTTATTTTACCTTTGTCCCTATAAATAAGTATTATGCAAGATACGCTTGTTATCATTCCTACTTTCAATGAGAAAGAAAATATTGAGAAGATTATAAGGACTACTTTTTCTCAGAAAAAATCATTTGATATTCTAGTTGTTGACGATAGTTCTCCTGACGGCACTGCCGATATTGTAAAGAATTTACAGCAGGAATACCCAAAGAGTCTTTTTCTGGAGATTAGAAATAAGAAAGACGGGCTGGGTCGGGCTTATATTCATGGTTTTAAATGGGCCATTAAAAAGAAATATGACTACATCATTGAAATGGATGCCGATTTTTCGCACAATCCAAAAGATTTAGTTAGGCTGTATAATAAATGCGTCAAAGAGGGAGCAGATGTTTCTATAGGATCGCGATATTCAAGAGGAGTGAATGTAGTCAACTGGCCAATGAAACGTGTTTTATTGTCATATTTTGCTTCGAAATATGTGAGATTTGTTACGGGGATGCCCTTTAACGATACTACGGCAGGCTTTGTTTGTTATCACAGAAAAGTATTGGAAACCATACAGTTAGATAAAATTAAGTTCGTAGGCTACGCCTTTCAGATTGAGATGAAATTTAAAGCTTGGAAACACGGTTTTAATATCCAGGAAGTTTCGGTGATCTTTACAGACAGAACCTTAGGTGAATCTAAAATGAGCAAAACAATAATTACGGAAGCTATTTTCGGAATTATCAAAATGAGATTTGCAGGATTGCCAAAACCAGTAAATAGTTAGGTATTTATGATTATGAACACTTTAATAAGGAATGCTACAATCGTCAATGAAGGAAAGACTTTTGTAAGCGATGTATTGATTGAAGGAGAAAGCATCAAGAAAATAGCTAAAGATATTAGTGATTTTCCCCGAAATACGGCGCTGATTGATGCAAAGGGAAAGATCCTGATGCCCGGTATTATTGACGATCAGGTTCATTTTAGGGAACCGGGGCTTACACATAAAGCTACAATTGCAACAGAATCACGTGCGGCTGTTGCGGGAGGAATTACATCGTTCATGGAAATGCCTAATACAGTTCCTCAGGCCACAACACAAAAACTGCTTGAAAATAAGTTCAAAATAGCGGCAAAAAGTTCATATGCCAACTATTCTTTTATGATGGGCGGGACGAATGATAACCTGGAAGAACTTTTAAAGACCAATCCTAAAAACGTAGCGGGCATAAAGCTGTTTTTGGGCTCTTCAACCGGAAATATGCTGGTGGATGATGAAGAAGTTCTTGAAAAAATATTTTCGTCGACAAAACTTCTTATCGCTGTCCACTGCGAAGACGAGACAACTATAAAAAAAAATTTAGATAAGCAAAAAAGCATATATGGTGATGATATCCCTATTGAAATGCATCCAGTGATAAGAAGTGCTGAGGCCTGTTATAAATCTTCTTCAAAAGCGATTGCTCTTGCCAAAAAAACGGGAGCCAGGCTGCATGTTTTCCATTTGTCAACGGCTATAGAAACAGAACTGTTTACTAACAAAATACCGCTGGAAGAAAAACAAATAACAGCAGAAGTTTGTATCCATCATTTGTGGTTTGATGACAAGGATTATCAAGAGAAAGGAACTTTTATCAAATGGAACCCGGCTGTAAAATCCAAAAAGGATAAAATTGGCCTTTGGAAGGCCATGCTTGACGACAGGATCGATGTAATTGCAACTGATCATGCTCCCCATACACTGGAAGAGAAAAAACAGGTCTACACGAAAGCCCCAAGCGGAGGACCATTGGTGCAACATGGGTTGCTGGCAATGATGGAGGCTGTTAAAAGGGACAAAATCAGCATTGAAAAAGTCGTGGAAAAAATGTGTCACAATCCCGCGAGATTATTTAAAATAGAAAAAAGAGGATTTGTTAAGGAAGGTTATTATGCCGATCTGGTGCTCGTTGATACCAATTCTCCTCAAACTGTCGATAAGGAGAATATCCTGTACAAATGCGGTTGGTCTCCTTTTGAAGGAACAACGTTTCACTCAACGGTTACCCACACTTTTGTCAATGGGCACTTAATCTATAATAAAGGGGTTTTTAATGATTCCATCAAGGGCAAACGATTAATTTTTGACCGTTAATGAAAATATTGTATTCGTTTATATTGATCCTGTTCCTTTTTGCTTGTCAAGATAAAGGCAATTATAAAAAACCGGAAAACCTGATCTCCAAGTCTAAAATGACCGATCTTCTTTTAGATATGCACCTGGTTGTAGGAACCTCCAACGTACAAAATATTTATTTAGAAAAGAATAGAAATTATATGTCCCTGGTTTATGAAAAATACGGGGTAGACAGCACTCAATTTGCTCAATCAAACCTTTACTATACATCCCAAATCGGCGAATACGAAGAAATATTTGAAGAAGTGCATCGAAGGATGAAAATTCTAAAAGAGACCTACGAATCAAGAATGGATTCAATTATGGGCCTTCAGGAGACAGAGAAGAAGGCAAATGAAAAGAGAGACAGCATTATTGAAGCTCAAAGGAAAAGACAAAATATCCTGAATTAAACCCCAATATTATGATTTTAATTCAGTTGAAATTCTTGTGATACAATTTTCAATAGGCTCAAACTCAAATTCAAGCAAGTTTTTAATTTTTTTAGCTGTATAGGGATGGTTAGAAAGTGCTGACTTAGCAGTTCTTCTGGTTAAAAGGGGTGAAGAAAGCGTTATTTTGCTTCTTAGATATTCAAACCGCCAAATAAAGGCAGCCATGATTTTATTGATCCGAATGACCGGCCTTTCTTTTTTGAGTGCATCAGCAATCATGAACAAGATATTTTTATAGGAGAGGTTTTCAGAAACCAGAATAAATCGTTCGTTGAATACAGCAGACTTCATTAAATGAATCATGATTTTCACTACATCCTGCACCCCGACAAAACCTGTGACGCCTTCTGTATAAAATTTTAAACCTTTTTGTACATTGCTAAAAAGCTTTCCTGATCCTTTTTGCCAAAAACCAGCTCCCAGAATCACACCAGGGTTTACGATCACAACCGGAACCCCTTCTTGTGAAGCCCTCCAGACTTCCATTTCTGCTCCGTATTTTGAAATGGCATAATCACTTTTATCGGTTTCATTGTTCCAACTGTCGGATTCATCCATGACTTCACCTTCCGCTCCATTTTCAATAGCGGCAACTGAACTTACAAAACAAAGCTTTTCTACATGCCGGCTGATACAAAGATTTACAATATTCGTAGTACCATCTATATTTACCCTCCTCAATTTCTGATAATCCCTTGAGTCAAAAGAAACCAATGCAGCACAATGATACACGCAGGTAACATTGTCAAAAGCCTTTTCCAATTCAGGGATATCATTCAACCCAGCTTCAACCCAGCGGATTTTGTTAAAAAGACTGTCTGTTTCTGAACCATAAAACCTAAAAACCTCTTTTACGGCGTTGAGGTTACTGTCTATTTGATGAATAGCGCGAACACTATCATTTTCGCGTAAAAGATGATATAACAGGTGGGAGCCCACCAAGCCAGTTCCGCCGGTTACCAAAATCATATTACGAAAATAAACATTTGAACGATACCGGTGCTTTGATAAATCCCTTTATTTGTGTGAATAAATGCAAGATATGATTTCAAAGAAGGCTTTCTTTTTTATATTTGCTGCAAATTTTTAAGAATGAAAAAGAATTTTGTTGAAGAACTGCGCTGGAGAGGACTCCTGCACAATATCATGCCGGGTACAGAAGAGCAACTGCAAAAGGAATCAACTACCGCTTATATAGGATTTGATCCAACAGCAGACTCTTTGCATATTGGGAGTTTGGTACAGATCATCTTATTGATGCATTTGCAAAAATCCGGACATAAACCCATTGCATTGGTTGGCGGGGCCACAGGGATGATCGGGGATCCTTCAGGAAAATCAAATGAAAGGAACTTACTTGACGAAGAAACATTGGCAAAAAATATAAAAGGGGTAAAGCAGACCCTGGAACGGTTTATTGACTTTTCAGGTGCTGTGGAGAATTCTGCTGAGATGGTCAACAACTACGACTGGATGAAAGACCTTTCTTTTCTTGACTTCGCCAGGGATATCGGGAAACATATCACCGTTAATTATATGATGGCCAAAGATTCTGTAAAGAATCGAATCAATGCAGAGTCAAAAGAAGGGATGAGTTTTACCGAATTCACGTATCAATTGGTACAGGGCTACGATTTCCTACATTTATACACCCATAATAATTGTAAACTACAAATAGGAGGGAGCGATCAGTGGGGAAACATAACCACAGGTACTGAATTGATTCGCAGAAAGGTACAAGGAAAAGCCTACGCCTTAACAAGCCCCTTAGTGACCAAGGCAGACGGAACCAAATTTGGAAAAACCGAAGGCGGAAATATCTGGCTCGATATCAATAGAACATCGCCTTATAAATTTTATCAATATTGGTTAAACGCCTCAGATGTAGATGCTGAGAATTACATCAGGATATTTACATTTCTCGATCAGGATACAATTGAGAAGCTTATAGTGGAGCATAAAGAAGCACCGCATCTAAGATTGTTACAAAAGAAAGTAGGCGAGGAGGTAACGATTATGTGTCATGGAGAAGAAGCTTTTGAAAATGCGGTAAAGGCTTCTCAGATCTTATTTGGTAAATCTACAGCCGAAGATCTTAAAACACTGGATGAACAGACTTTTTTAGACGTTTTTGACGGGGTTCCTCAGGCCGAAATTGAAAAAGCTGACCTGGAAAACGGCTTGGATATTGTTGATGCTTTGAATGAAAAATCAGGCTTTTTAAAATCTAACGGCGAGGCCAGAAGGGCGCTTAAAGAAAATTCTATTTCCGTAAACAAGGAAAAAGTAAAAGAAGACTTTGTTTTAAGTACCAAAGACTTGATAGCAGATAAGTTTGTCTTATTACAAAGAGGGAAAAGGAATTATTTTTTGTTAAAAGTGGTTTAATAAGGCATTATTTTCAACTTTGTTTCTTATCCCTTTTCATTGAAAAATTAATCAACTGCCATTCACAATGGGAAGCCATCCTATTAATCTAATGATTCGATTTCTGCTGGAGCTTGCGGCTTTGGGATCTGTAGGTTTATGGGGCTGGAAAAGTTTTGACGGCACGCTTCAATATGCAGTTGGCCTGGGCTTACCCATTTTAATGACCTTTGTGTGGGGAACCTTTGCTGTTCCTGATGATCCAAGTCGCTCCGGTAAAGCTCCAATACCGGTGTCTGGCATGATTAGATTAATGATTGAATTTATATTTTTTGCTTTGGCCGTTTGGGCAGTATTTAACCTGGAATATACCGGATTGAGTTATGCTTTAGGTGGGATTGTCATCATACATTATCTTGTTTCTTATGACAGGGTAAAGTGGTTGTTGACTCAAAGGAATTAAAGGAATCACATAAAAAAATGCCTCGTTAAACAACGAGGCATTTTTTGTTTTTAGCGGTCTGTAAGATGGGTAAGGCCGTATGACCAGATGTTGTACATTTCCCTAAACCAGCTGCCTATAGCGTAACCCGCCGCATATGAACCCGATGCGGGATCCGTTCCGCCTCTTATTAATTGCAGTTCTTTGTTATTGAGTTTTGTTACACTTGAAATTTTTAATTGTGTCATTTTAATTTTTTGTTTTTAAGATTATTTCTTTTGAGATAATAAATACCAGTACAAATCAATATCACGCTTATCATAAAATAGTATATGGTATTTATGGTTTTGCTTGAATCTACCGAAAAAATTGAAAAGTCATCCATAGGGTCTGTTATGATGGTATCCAGGAAAAAAAGTAAATTAAAAAACCCAACACATATAAATAAAAGTCCGATATTGATTTTAGTTTTCATAATTCTCTTTTTTTAAGTGATTTGCTCATTTCCCATGAGTCCATCGTAGATTCCACGGTAAAAACTCCCTACAGATTTATAATACCATTCCACGGCATCTTTAATAGGGCCTCCTCCATTGCACTCAATCAATTGATCCTGGTTCAGGTAAATGCAATATGTATATTCAAGATTTTCCATATTGATTAATTTGGCGCATTCCATCCTTCGAGAAACCATTGACCCGCTTGATCCAAGGCCCTTCCAAGACTTACTGTTGTTGTAACTACTCCTAAAACAACTAAAATCGGATGACCTCCGGTTGTTGTTGTCAATTCGTCGAATGATAATTCATTCGTGGCATAATTTAATTCATTCATAAATTTTTAGTTTTTTGACATCCAGATTCCATAGATATCAGATTTTACATTTGATTTTTCAAAATATGGTTACGTCTAACCGGCTACGTCTAGCTTTTTTTTGAGGTAACAAAGATAATTTTGCTTACTGCAGCCTCCTTGCAGTGAAATAACATAATCTGCAAATTTTCCCCCAGCGTAAATATTGACCAATTTTTCATGGGTGATTACCTGAACTGAAATGTTAATCGTTAACTCAAAATCATTTTTATAATAATATGTTTTTGTCCGCCGGTTAAAGTATAGAGGAGCGTCAAATTCTCTCAATTGTTCAAGTAAAAGATAGGTAAGCCTGGTGCTGATATGCAGTTTCTCTGCCAGCTCTGAGGGGGTTCCTGTATTTTCAAGCTTTATCATTCGATGAATTTTTCGAAGTCTTTCCAGTTGTTTTAGGTTTTTCATAATGGAGGTTTATATATAGAATTAGCTTAAATGACTTTTGAGGATTGAGGAAATTGCTTTTCCCAAAGCGTTTTATACGACCCGTTTTTATGGATCAATTCATTGTGGCTGCCTTGCTCAACAAGTTTTCCGTCCTTTAGCACCAAAAGGTTGTCTACAAAAGTCAGTTTGAGCAACCTATGAGAAACCAGAATAACCGTTTTCCCGGTTTTTTTAAATCCGAGAAGCGTTTTTTGAAGCGCATATTCAGCCTCACTGTCAAGAGATGCCGCAGCTTCATCAAGGACCAGGACTTCAGGGTCTTTATAAAGAGCCCTGGCAATGGCAATTCGTTGTTTTTGACCTCCCGACAGCGAAGCTCCGTTTTCACCTAATTGCGTATAAAACCCCTGAGGCAGATCTTCTATAAATTGCATTATTTCGAGAGATGTACAAACCGTTAGAACCTTTTTCATATTGATATCCGATGATCCTATAGTAATGTTGTCAATAATATTACCATCAAAAAGATGAATAGTTTGAGGAACCACGCTTATAAGTGCTCTTACACTTGACAGGCACATATATTTTATATCTCGTTCATTTAGAAGAATACTTCCTTTGTTTATTGGATACAGGCCTTGAAGTAAGTTCAGCAGTGTGGATTTTCCCGAACCGCTTTCGCCAACAATCGCGGTGATTTCACCTTTTTTTAGGCACAAATTAAGATCAGAGAATATATTTTGCCTGTTGCTGTATCTGAATGAGACGTTTTTAAATTCTATGCTGTTTATTGCTGATTCATGAATTTGATATTTAATATCTTTTGATTCTATCTCGAGATCAAGGATTTCAAAAAGCCTGTCGGCCGCGATGATCGCGTTTTGAATTGCTTTATTGGAGGATATCAGCGCCGATACCGGACCGGTAAAATAACCGATGATCGCATAAAACGAAAACAATTCCCCTGGGGATAATTCCTTTGCAATGACGTAAAAAGAACCGATCCATAGCAACAAAATTGTAAATAAACTCGTAACACTCTGTGTTGAATATTGACTAAAGATATGATTTAGTGAAGAGCGATATCCAATTTTGAGAAGCTTGATAAACTTAGTTTCAGTTTTGGTATGCATATAGTCTAAAAGCCCGAATTGTTTCACAGTAGCTATTGCATGTAAGGATTCTACCAACTGACTTTCAAGATCCGCGGAGGCTTCCATAATCACTCGTTCTGTTTTTTTGTTCAATGCATTGGTGATCAAAAAAATCATTGCATAAATCGGAATCACGGCCAGCATTAAAAGGCCTAGTTTCCAATAATAAGTGAACATCAGCATAAAGGAGAACAAAACAATAAATATATTCACCATTAGGGTTAAAGAAGTATTGTTAATAAATATTCTGATGTTCACAGCATCGTTGATACGAGACAATATCTCACCCACACGCATCGTGTCAAAGAATTTCTGGGGAAGTTTTAAAAGGTGTTTATAATACCCAAGGATTAACCGGGCATCAATTTCCTGTCCGGACCTAAGGAGAAAAATATCTTTAAAAACACTGAGAATGATTTGTATGATTAATAGAAAGACCATTGATATACTCATGATATTCAGTAAATTAGTATTATCGTTTACGAGAACATGATCAGTGATTTTCTGAATATATATAGAGGTTGAAAATCCAAGAAGGGTGTAGAATACAGATCCTATCAAGGATTGTATCAAGGTAAATTTATGGGGCTTTAACAAATACCAGAACCTTAACATCAAAGACACTTTTTCATTTCCGGGCATAAAAGAATCATTTGGAAGCAAAATGACAAGAACACCGGTCCATTGTTTAATAAAGCTATCAATAGAAACATTTTTGAGTTGACCGATTCCAGGATCCATGATCCGGATCTTTTTTTCGGAAACTTTGTAAATCACGACAAAATGCTGTAAACGGCCGTTGATAATAATATGGGCAATTGCCGGTATTGGAATTTTATGCAGGCTTGCTTCTGCTCCCTTTACTCCTTTTGCGTCAAATCCCAGTTTTTCTGCCCCCTCGATTAGACCCATAAGATTGGTCCCCTCCTTGTCGGTTCCAACCAATTGACGGATTTTTGAAATGGGAATATAAAGTTTATAATAAGAAGATATAGATGATAAACAGGCTGCTCCACAGTCTGTAATATCCTGTTGTTTAATGTTCAGTTTTGACATAATTGTTTAAAGCAAGTGTGATTCTATTTATGTAGCGAGTCGAACAATAATTGAAGCAGGGACTTCTTTTCCAGAAGAAACCGGGCAGTAAGCGCCATGCCTTTTTGAAGATTTGCCATTGTCGTTTTATTTAAAAAAAGATTGGTTTCATCCAGGGAACATAAAATTCTGTACATATGAAGATCATTGATTTTAACAAGGCTCCTGTATATCCCAATAATATGCCCTGAGGCTAAACCCCAATACCCTTGTTTAAAGGCATGTATCCGAAATTTAACTTTCTGGTCTTTTTTGATCAAAGCCATATCTGAAGGAGATAAATAACATTCGACAACAAGATCAGTTTGTGGAGATGCCCCATCAAGGGAACTTATTAGAAAGCCAGGATTTGATGTTTCCAACCTTTTGAGCAGCAGTACACTGTCATTTTGATATATAAAATCAGCAGTATTCCTTTCATTTTTGGGGCTTGCATCCGGATTTATCTCTTTTTCTGATCTGATTATCCCTGAAGAAGTCTTGTAAAGGTCAATTCTTATAAGGGGCAGGGCTACACATATAGCAAGTAAACTCAACAATAAGATGATATAGATTATTCTGTGCCTTTTTGAATTTTTGAACCGGTGCTGTTCAGTACTATATTCTAAAATTTCTACTGGAAATACAGGCTTCATGGTAAAGGAAGTGATTGAGATTTGAATTAATGAAAATAACGGGACTCAAAATTCGGTCAATTCATCAATTTTTCTCCTTTACAGCCCTTAAAATAAGTCAGGCTTCTCCGTAATTTATACAATTCCAAAGCCAGGACAAAGACTCGAAATAAGTTAATTACTGCATTTTTTGGTAAGTTGTAAATTTAAAATCAGTCTCTTTCGCATTATTGTGACAGGCGATGCACCTTGCCGTACCTCCCGTTGAGCTCTGATAATTTCCGTTTCGTTTTTCAAAACTTGCATAACCCCAATTACCGGGGTTTTGTGAGAATTGCTTACTGTCTTTAATGGAATAATCGATTTGCTGAATTTCATCAGCTTCCAAGGCCTCTTTAAAGGTTGACATATTCTTTACGCTCCAGGCGATGTTCACTAAAATACTGCCTTCAGGAAAGGGCTGCTCTTTAGAAAGGGCTATAAAAGCTTTTTTATTGGCCAGAATATAGCGGAGTTCGCTATTATCAGTCACAAAATGCGTGGCCACAATTTTATAGTTTTTATAATTTTCAATTTCTTTAAAACGAAGGCCATTATCCGGCATTGTAAGGTCCGGAACTTCAGAAAACACCATGTACGCATCAGCGTTGTTACAAGATTGTAAGGATAGAAGTATCAAGATCAGAAGTAGCGTTTTTTTCATAATGGGTTGGATAAGAATTGCGATCAAGGTAAAGATAATCTTTGAGAATAGAAGGATAATTTTGATTCAGAAACTAAGTAAAACGGTCATTTTCAACAGATTTGACCCATTCAATAAGATTGAGTATCTTAGGATACTTTTACGAAATCAGCAAATTCAATACCATGAAAAACATACTCCTGTTTATTAGCCTGTGCTGTTTTCTCGGGTTTTCTGATCTAAGCAATGATAAAAATGCTTTCCCTGAATCAAATGAGGATCAAGTCAATTTCGATTGGCTTCTCGGAAGCTGGAAAAGAACAAATGACCAGGAAGGGTCCCAAACTTTTGAACACTGGAAAAAAATTGATGATACTGAATTAAAAGGCAGCGGCTATACCTTAAAAGCCTCAGACACGCTATGGCAGGAATCAATCAGATTGATCAAATCAAAAGATAGCTGGAACTTTGAAGTGAAAGGACATGACGCTGTTGAGCCCACGATTTTCAAAGTAACCCAAATTGACTTGGAGAGTTTTACCTGCGAAAACAAGGCCAATGAATTCCCTAAGAAGATTCGCTATGCCAAAGTTGAAAAAGGCCTTAACGCCGTTATCTCGGGAGACGGAAAAGTAGTATTGTTCCAGTTTGTAAGAATCCCTTAAATTTATAACCTTATGGAAACCATCAACACCCTTTTAGCCATAGACCCCAATTATATAGTAGTGGGTCTTATCATTTTGTTTTTTGTACTTGAAACTTTCTTTAACCGTCGGGAGAGGGAGCATGTGGGGAGCAAGATCAATCATTTATTCCATAATTTTTTGTTTCAATTGCTGGCGATTGCGACAGGATCAGTGTTAGGGTTTTTGGTCGTCACTACTTTCGACGGGATCAGCACCTATCAACTGGGTTTATTTAACCTTATAAGCATGCCTTATTGGTTTAAGGTCCTGGCAGGAGTCATTATACTTGACTTATCAGATTACTGGTTGCACAGGCTGGATCATGTTTCGCCCTTGCTTTGGAGACAACACCGTGTTCATCACAGTGATACCTCTATGGACGCCTCAACAAGCTTCAGGACCTTTCCAACCGACATCATCTTTTTTACCATTGGTGAATTGGCTTTTTCCGTGATTTTTGGCCTTGATATCATGTCGATGAATATATTTT
Source organism: Lutimonas vermicola (assembly GCF_038433205.1). Lineage (NCBI taxonomy): Bacteria > Pseudomonadati > Bacteroidota > Flavobacteriia > Flavobacteriales > Flavobacteriaceae > Lutimonas > Lutimonas vermicola. The sequence goes on along the minus strand of NZ_JBCDNA010000003.1, from coordinate 203,881 downwards.
TGTTTTTACTGTTCCCGGTGCTGTTTATGCAGCACACAAGCCTAACCTATCCCATTTGGTTAGATAAGGCGTTTGGCTGGTTATTCATGATGCCCAACTATCATAAAGTGCATCACGAACAGGACCAATATTATACCGATTCGAATTATGGAACCCTCTTTATTGTTTGGGACAAGCTTTTTGGAACTTTCAAGACCAAACCTGTGCAAGAGATCAATTATGGCCTTAAAGAATTTGAAGGAGCCCATAAGCAGTCATTTTTTTATCAGTTAAGAAGTCCGTTTATCAATATCAAAAGAGTTGAGGAGTAGGTTCCGGTTGGGTAATTGATCTGAGGGATCCCAAATTTGAATATGCTAAGATATTATAAACGGTTTTCATGAAATACTGTTGCCTTTTGCTTCAGAAGCTCTTGATTGAGAAAGTACTCCGGCTAGTAAACCTACCATTTTCTTCGGCAAGAACAGTAAGGTTTGGAGCCAGGGGCCATTTATTTAAATAAAGGAATAAATCAATTACAAAGTGAAGCCGATTAGGCCTTCTATGAAAACATAAAAATTCAAAAACATGAATCAATTCCGAAAAAGAACAACAATATGGGGATTCAGTGGCAATTAATTTATTTGATATCATTGACGAGCCAGGTTTTATGGTGTCAGCGGCTTGAAAAGGTTGAACCTGCTTTCACTTCTTTGTCAAAATTTGAAAATATCAGGGATTTTACCTTGGCTTCATCGGGTGATGAAGCTTATTTTACCCTGCAAAGTCCAAATGGAGAAATTTCGGCCATCATGCATATAAAAAAAACCAAAGAGGAGTGGTCAGAACCGTTTATTGCTTCATTCTCGGGTAATTACCAGGATATAGAACCTTTTTTGAGCCCGGATAATTTAAGACTGTATTTTGCTTCTAACCGCCCTTTGAAAAACACAGGTGATGAGGTCAAAGATTATGATATTTGGTATGTTTCGCGCCAAACCCTTTCCGCTGAATGGGACAAACCGGTAAATTTAGGGTCGCCAGTGAACAGCGAAAAAAATGAATTCTATCCTTCTTTGTCGGATAATATGAATTTATATTTCACAAGTAATTTGTCTACGACAAAAGGAAAAGATGATATTTTCCTTAGCAAATGGGACGGAGACATGTATCAGGAACCTATTTCTCTAAGTGAATCCATTAATACAGAAGGTTATGAATTTAATGCCTTTGTCTCTCCTGATGAAAGCTTTCTTATTTTTACCGGTTTCAATCGACCCGATGGCCTGGGAAGCGGAGATTTGTATATAAGCTTCAATAAAGGCAGTGGATGGCAACCCTCTGTAAATTTGGGAAACCAGGTTAATTCGGATGAAATCGATTATTGTCCCTTTGTAGATATGAATTCTAATACTTTATATTTTACAAGTAAAAGAAGCAACCTAACCTCAAATAGGGCCTACCAAAATTTAGAGGAGCTTTTGAAGGAATTTAGCGGATATGAAAATGGTCAAAGCAGGCTCTATAAGGTCAAGATAAATAACATATTGTCGTCAGGCATGAACTAAAATTAGGATCAAATAAGGAGATAAAAAGGTAATTCACAATGCATATGAATATACAACCACTTTTAGATCATTTTTCAAACTACAGGGCACTCAATAGAAAGGAGGTAAATGATTTGGAAAAAAGACTTGCAGAAAGAAGAATCAAAAGAAGGCAATTTATTCTTCAGCAAGGAGATCTGTGTAAGCATTACACTTTTGTCGTAGATGGGTGTTTTAGAATGTATAAAGTCGATGATAAAGGAAACGAACACAACCTCCAGTTTGCCGTAGAAGGTGGGTGGATCGCAGATATAGGGAGTTTTCATTCTGAAATACCCAGCGAATTGTATATAGAGGCCATGGAGCAATCGGTAATACTTCAAATTGCCAAGGAGGACCTGCTATATTTGTATACAGAACACAGTGTATTCGACCGTATTTTCAGGGTGCTTGTAGAAAACGCCTTTGTCAATCTTCAAAAGCGGGTTTTACAAAACATCTCGGCCACAGCCGAAGAAAGGTATCTCGACTTTCTTAAAAACTACCCCAAATTATTTAACCGCATTTCAAATGTTCAAATTGCTTCTTTCATAGGCGTAACGCCTGAATTTCTCTCTAAGATTAGAAGAGAGATCACTTCGAGGTAAGAAGATTCTTAATTTATCTTAAGATTTTTTCTTAACCCACCTTATAGCCCCGGTACAACTTATTGTCTCAAATTTGCTTTATAACATTTAAACTATACCATATGAAAAAAATGATAACAATAGCAACGATTATCGCATTAGTATTTGCTTGCGAGGAACCGAATACAACCAAAGGGAATAATAAAGAATCTTTAAACACAGAAATCATGGATAAACAAGAAAAACAATTAATTGAAGCATTATTAAACGAATATAAAAGATCTCTGAACACGTCCGATTCAGGTTTGGCAACAAGTCTTTATACCAAAGACGGAATTTTTATGCCTAGTGAAGCACCTTCAGCTGTTGGCACACAGCATATTAAGGAAGCCTATGATTTTGTATTCTCACAAATTCAACTCAATATTGAATTCTATATCGAAGAAATTGTGATTGAAGGGAACCTGGCTTTTGCCACAACAAGCTCTAAAGGAACCACTTTGATTCATGCAAATGGACAAACTGTTCCGGAAGAAAACAGAGAGTTATTTGTTTTTGAAAAAACAGAAGGAACCTGGAAAATTGCTCGTTATATGTTTAATAAAACAAAGGCACAATCATAGATCGGAGTACAATCTTTAAATCAGGCGACCACGTAAACACATGGTCGTTTTTTTATGACAATTATCAGCTTAAAAAAGCATTGTTTGATTAGCTTTACAAGCTGATTCGAGTACTTTTTATTATGAGAAATGTGTTGAAATATCTTTCATTATTGTTGTTTATATTTTTACAGGGATGTGATAATAATGATTGTGAAGATTTGCTCTGCTTTACGCCTCCAACCTCATTTGTATTTGAGATTGTGGATAAGGAATCAGGAGAAAACCTCTTTACGAATGGTACCTATACGCCTGAGCAAATAGAGGTTTTAAATACTGACGATAACTCAAAACGAACTTTTGGTTTTCTTTCTGAAGATGACATTAATTTGATTGTTATCGGTTCGATTGGATGGGAAACTGAAGTAGCCAAAGTGGTTGTGAAAATTGCAGGGGAAGATATTTTGAACTTGTATGTTGATACGGAACGCGCCTCCGAAAATTGTTGTAGTTTTTCGAAATACAACGAAAAAAGGATTGATAATGCTGAGTATACACTTGATAAACAAAGCGATATTTATACGATTTATATAGAATAATAAGCGATGGAGTTTTTTCGAAAGGTTGATGTAAATACCAACGAGCAAGGCATCAAAAACACAGGTCAATTTAAGAATTTGGAACGCATCAGCGCTCAACTTTTCTTGTTGGAAACACTAAATGAACATCAAGCCGCAATAGGCAGTTTATGGGGTGAGTTTACCTTGACAAGACAAGAAATTAAGGGTGGCCTTCGCTTTTCTCTTTTAGAATGCCCCAATGCACTTGCCTGGACAGTTACAACGGGATATGAACCTGCGCCTGATTCGGTCATGGTTCACTTAACCATTAACAGAACTGAAAAAGATCAGGAGTTTCTCGAAGAAATTAAGGATTTTCTGGATGACCATGCCAAACATTTAAAAAAGGCCTTTGATTCATAAACTAATACCGCAGCAACAAATTTTGATGATTAGCACAAAATAAAACACAGTTAAATGGGACAAAACGAATTTGAAAAGGGCGTGAAATTTTTATTTGCAGAAAGTATTTCCTATGCCGAAAAGGCCGTAGTGAGCAAGCATATACTCAAAAAGCAAACAGGAAACATCAGCTTATTTGCTTTTGATAAAAAAGAAGGGCTAAGTGAACACACCACGCCTTTTGACGCTATGGTTCTTATTGTTGATGGCAAGGCCGAGATCATCATCAACGGGGAATCCCATTTGCTTGAATCGGGGGAATCCATTATAATGCCTGCAAACGTTCCCCATGCACTCAGAGCTGTGGAAAAATTCAAAATGGTGTTAACCATGATAAAGAGCTAGTCTCTTTTTATATTTATATCACCCGGCTTATGGTTAATCCATCCCTGATGGGTAGCAAAACAGTTTCCAGTCTTGGATCTTCATTGATCAGCTTATTATAAGCAATAAGGGCTATCGTGTCTTCATCCTTTGGATTTGGGTTTTGCGTTACTTTACCGCTCCATAACACATTATCAGAAAGGATTACGCCTCCCGAATTCATTTTATCGATGACAGCCTTAAAATAATTTGCATAATTTGCCTTGTCAGCGTCAATAAACACCAAATCAAAAGGGCCATGAATATCAACCATAACCTCCAGGGCCTCCCCGACATATTGCTTGATTTGATTTGAATAAGCTGATCGGTCAAAGTATTTTCTTTGAAAATCAAAAAGTTCTTCGTTGTGATCAATCGTATGTAACAATCCTCCTTTTTGCAGGCCTTCTGCCAAACAAAGTGCCGAATAACCCGTGTAGGTGCCAATTTCAAGAATGGTTTTTGGAGCCACGAGTTTTGAGATCATCGAGAGGACCCTGCCCTGAAAGTGTCCACTTATCATTCTTGGGACAAGGGCTTTCTGCCATGTTTCCTTAAACAGCTCATGGAGAAGTTCGGGTTCTTTTTGAGAATGATCTGATGCGTATTGATCAATGGTTTCAGGTAAAAAATTCATAGTTTCAGTCTTATAGTATTGGAGCAATCAATCTTGCAATGGAGCACAGGACCTTCACATACCAGGCTCTTCTTCTAAGATCTTCAAGTTGTAATTTATAACAATTCTTTAGATCTTCTTCAAAATGAAACCTTAGCTTTTCGGCAATCGCTGCATCATATATAAAGGCATTGACCTCTGCGTTAAGGCTAAAACTTCTCTGATCCATATTGGTGCTTCCCACGGTACTAATCAAAGAATCGATGATCATTGTTTTTGAGTGCATCATCCCTTTGGTGTAAAAGTAGACTTCTACACCGCTCAGCAGAAGTTCTTTTAAATAGGTCTGAGAAGCATAAAATGCTGTTTTTATATCGGTTTTTTCCGGAACCATGAGCTTGATCTTTACGCCGCTTTTAGAGGAAATTTTTAAAGCGTTGAAAATAGACTCATCCGGAATAAAATAAGGCGTAGTAATCAGTATCTCTTCGCGTGCACTTGTGATCATACCAAAAAAAGCCTCCATAATGGTTTGATTATTTTTTCCATAATCGCTTCCCAAAATACTTGTTGGGACCTTGTTGGATATTTGATGTATATTTTTATACAGTACTTCGTTGAGATCAATTTTTTGTCCGCTTACAAAATACCAGTCACTTATGAATAAGTATTGCAGATCAGTTACAGCTTCGCCCTTGATCAAGATATGGGTATCCCTCCAGTATAAGCCTGAATCATTCGGGTTGATGTATTTATCTTTAATGTTGATACCCCCCAAAAAACCTGTTTCATTATCAATAACAACGATTTTTCGGTGATTTCTATAATTGGCCTTGTGAGCGAGTCTTGAAAATAAAACAGGCATATAGGCATAGGCTTCCACACCTGCCGATTTTAATTTTTTTAATCCGTCCCTACTAATCGAACTGCCCACATCATCGAAGATCAGCCTTACTTTGACTCCGTTTTGAGCCTTTTGACAAAGGAGGTCAAAAATTTTATTTCCAATGGTGTCATCCTCAATAATATAATAATCAAGATGTATGCTTTTTTTGGCGTTATTGATCTCTTCCAAAAGTCTTGGAAATTTTTCCTCTCCATTGATTAAAACTTCAATGTTGTTGTTGTTGGTAAAATTTACCTGTTCTATCGTATAGAATAATGTCGGTAATTTACTGTAGGAAGATTCCGGGTTGGTTATTGGAGTTAACTTCGTTGCTTCGCTGACCTGATGCAGGTACACTTTATCAAAATAGCGTTTTTTAGTCAGCATTTTCTTTTTGTGGTACTGAGCCCCAAAAAGCAGGTAGATGATCACACCGGCTATTGGAACCAAAAGAATCAAAAAAATAAAAGCAAAAGCTTTTTCGGGCTTTTTATTATCAAGAATGATGATGATGATAATAAAGCTGATAAAAACATAATAGGCGATTAAAGCAAAGGGCCTAATAGTATCTATATATTCCATTCAAGATCAAATTTTGATCAGATCATGGCTTCAATTGTTTTCATGACATTGCTGCCTTTATACCCTTGAATAATGATCTTTCTCAAAGATAAAACAAAAGGTATTGACGAATCAATACCTTTTTTATAATTGAGCTGTTTTTTTAATGTTTTTTCAATTCTTTCTGAAGACTTTTTTCCAACTCAAGTTTATCTTCCACACTTAGTTTTTCTGAACCATCACAAGGCCTAAGGTGTCTTCCAAAAATCTGCGACATCAAATTGTTTTGTTTTGAATAGCTTTTGCAATATTTACAAACAAGCAGGTGAAAAGTTAAACGGACCTTTTCGGAGAGTGATGCTTCGCCGTACTGATTTTTGTCGCAGATAGCAGTTGCTTCGTCGCAATTTATCATAAATTTCATACGCCCTTGTTTATTGTTTAAACCAATTTTCTTCCATACAATTCCTCAGCTGCATCCTTGCCCTGTGTATAATCACCCACAAATTTGACGCAGTTATGCCGAGTTCATTACATATTTCTTCAGTTTCATATTTTTGAACTGTCTTGAGTAAAAAAACCATTCTGTATTTTTCAGGCAAGTTGTTGATGCATGCATCCAAGGCATCTTTCAACTCAGAATTCTCAATCTTTTTTTCAGCATCATTTCCCCAGGCCTGAGGCACCTTCTCTTCTATCCAGTTCCCTTTTTTTTTGCCTTCTTCATAGAAATTCATTCTGACTTCTTTCTGCCCTTTAGCTGAGTTGACCTTTCTGTAATGATCGATGATTTTTCTTTTTAAAATAGAAACCAACCAGGTACGCTCGGCGGCCTGACCCCGAAAGTTGTCTTTGCCTTTAATTCCTGAAAAAAAAGTTTCCTGAACAAGGTCCTTCGCCACATCCTGATCATCTACCCTTGTAATGGCATAATTGTATAAATAATCGGCATACAACACTATCCATTTATTTGGATTTAAGGAGTGTTTCATGTTATCCGACATTTTTGTTCAATTTTATGAGTGTATAAATATAAGAATGTTAATCATATTAAAATAATCGGGGCATTTAGATATAATAGAATTATGAGATTTGGTATATTTGTTTTCTATTTTATAAACCAAGCAAAATGAGCGGATTTTTATCTTCATCCATCGCAAGAAAAGTTGCCATGGCCTTATCGGCACTTTTCTTAATTATTTTCCTGATTATCCATTTATCGGTCAACATCACTTCTCTTTTTAGTGAGAAATTATTTAATGAATTATCGCATTTTATGGGTACAAATCCCCTAATACAATTTGCCATGCAGCCGGTACTTATTTTTGGTGTGGTTTTTCATTTTGTAATGGGTTTTATTTTGGAGTTTAAGAACAAAAAGGCCAGAAATATAAACTATGTAAAGTATAACGGAGGTGCGAATGCAAGCTGGATGTCTAGAAACATGATCTTCTCAGGGCTGGTAATTCTTGCTTTTCTTGTTTTGCACTTTGTTGACTTCTGGTTTCCTGAAATGAATCATAAATATATTGAATTCCTGCCTGAAGATCCCAATCGGTATTTTGGCGAATTACAGCATAAATTTGTTAATCCATTGAGGGTAGGGGCCTATGTGATTGCCTTTGTACTTTTGGCCTTACACTTGCTGCACGGCTTTCAATCAGCCTTTCAGTCGGTTGGATTTAACAACAAGTATACCGGTGCGGTGAAATCTTTTGGCAAGTTTTATTCTTTTGTTGTTCCATTAGGCTTCATCATCATTGCTTTATATCATCATTTTAACCATTAATCTATTCATTTATGACTAAGTTAAACTCTAAAGTACCAAAGGGTCCAATAAAAGATAAATGGACAACATATAAGGACAATATTGATCTGGTTAACCCTGCAAATAAAAGAAATATAGATATTATCGTTGTAGGTACCGGTCTGGCCGGAGGTTCAGCTGCTGCAACCCTTGCAGAATTGGGTTATAATGTAAAGGCTTTTGCCTATCAGGATTCTCCCAGAAGGGCACACTCAATTGCGGCTCAGGGAGGGATAAATGCATCAAAAAATTATATGGGCGATGGTGATTCGAACTATCGATTATTTTACGACACCGTAAAAGGCGGTGATTACCGCTCACGTGAAGCAAATGTTCACAGGCTAGCAGAAGTTTCTGGGAATATCATAGATCAATGCGTTGCTCAAGGAGTTCCTTTTGCAAGGGATTATGGAGGCTTACTGGATAACCGTTCATTTGGCGGGGTACTGGTGTCCAGAACATTTTATGCAAAAGGACAAACGGGTCAGCAGTTGTTACTCGGTGCTTATTCGGCCATGAACAGACAAATTGCACGTGGGAAAATAGAAATGTTTAACCGCCACGAGATGCTTGACGTAGTGATCGTCGATGGAAAAGCCAGGGGAATTATAGCTAGAAACCTGATTACGGGTGAAATAGAAAGACATAGTGCGCATGCTGTAGTCATTGGAACAGGAGGCTATGGAAATGTTTATTTCCTTTCGACCAATGCAATGGGGTCGAATGCCACAGCTGCCTGGAAAATACACAAGAGAGGGGCTTATTTTGCCAATCCTTGTTTTACCCAGATCCATCCGACCTGTATCCCAAGATCTGGAGATTATCAGTCGAAATTAACGCTGATGTCAGAATCGTTGAGGAACGATGGAAGAATTTGGGTACCGGCTAAGCTTGAAGATGCCAAGGCAATTCAGGAAGGTAAAATGAAACCTACAGAAATACACGAAGAAGATAGAGATTACTTTTTAGAGAGGAGATATCCTGCATTCGGGAACCTTGTTCCTCGCGATGTTGCGTCGCGAGCTGCCAAAGAAAGGTGTGATGCCGGTTTTGGTGTAAATGCAACTGGTGAAGCTGTTTATTTGGATTTTGCTGCTGCCATTGAAAGGTATGGAAAGGAGCAGGCCAAGATCAAGCATATTGCGAACCCTTCGAAAGAGAAAATAACTGAATTGGGGGCGGCTATTATAGAAGCCAAGTATGGTAATTTATTCCAGATGTATGAAAAGATCATCGACGAGAATCCTTATAAAACCCCTATGATGATTTACCCTGCTACACACTATACTATGGGAGGTGTTTGGGTTGATTATAACCTGATGACCACCGTACCCGGTTTGTATTGCATAGGAGAAGCGAATTTCTCGGATCACGGAGCCAACAGGCTTGGCGCATCTGCCTTGATGCAAGGGTTAGCAGATGGATATTTTGTATTGCCATATACCATAGGGGATTATTTGTCTGATGATATCCAGACCGGTAAAATCCCGACGGATAGCCCTGAATTCGATGAAGTTGAAAAAGAAGTAAAAGAAAGATTGGAATTCTTCATCAATAACAAGGGAACACATACCGTAGATTATTACCATAAAAAACTCGGAAAAATCATGTGGGATAAGGTCGGAATGGCCAGAAATGCAAAAGGCCTTAAAGAGGCGATTAAAGAGATTCATGAAATCAGGGAAGATTTCTGGAAGAATGTTAAAGTTACCGGTGAGTTGAATGAGTTGAACCCCGAATTGGAGAAAGCCGGAAGAGTTGCCGATTTCCTTGAATTAGGAGAATTATTCGCCAAAGACGCTTTGGAAAGAGAAGAATCCTGTGGAGGCCATTTTAGGGAAGAACACGTTACAGAAGATGGCGAAGCCAAAAGGGATGACAAAAACTATGCCTATGTGGCTGCCTGGGAATATACAGGCAAACCAAGCGAAGCGATTTTACATAAAGAACAGTTAGAGTTTAAAGATATTGAATTGAAAACACGTTCCTATAAATAATTGATATTATGAATTTAACCTTAAAAATTTGGAGACAAAGTGGGCCGCAGGATAAGGGGCGTATGGTCGACTATAAAGTAACCGACATTTCTGAGCATATGTCATTTTTAGAAATGATGGATGTGTTGAATGAAAGTTTGGTAGCGAAGGACGAAGATCCAATAGCCTTTGATCATGATTGCAGAGAAGGAATTTGCGGAACCTGTTCCCTGCATATCAATGGGGAACCTCATGGTCCTGACAGGGGGATAACCACTTGTCAGCTGCACATGAGGATGTTCAATGATGGAGATACCATTTATATTGAACCATGGAGGGCCAAAGCCTTTCCGGTGATCAAGGATCTTGTTGTTGACAGAACCGCCTTTGAAAGAATTCAGCAGGCAGGAGCTTATATTTCTGTAAATACTTCAGGAAATACCCAGGATGCAAATTCAATCCTTATTCCAAAACACGATGCAGACCTTTCTATGGATGCCGCAGCCTGCATTGGTTGTGGAGCCTGCGTTGCATCATGTAAAAATTCATCAGCCATGTTGTTTGTCGGCGCCAAGGTATCTCAGTTTGCTTTACTTCCGCAAGGAAGGATTGAAGCCAAGGAACGGGTGATGAATATGGTAAAACAAATGGATGAAGAAGGTTTTGGAAATTGTACAAATACAGGAGCCTGTGAAGTTGAATGCCCCAAAAATATTTCTTTGGAGAATATCGCCAGAATGAACCGTGAATATTTAAAGGCGAGTATTTAATCGTTAATTCTTAAATGGCTTTTAGTCATTACAACAATAACTAAACCCTTCAGGAATGAGGGGTTTTTTGTTTACAGGAGACCGACTTAATTGTCTCCGCGGCCGGGCTTATGGAAAGGTCCAGGCTTAAACAGTAATACAAAGCCGGGGGAACTTATTATTGAATAATGTATAGGGGTTTTTATGAAAAAGCAGTACTTTAGATCATAGCTTAATTCTATTTTTATCATGCCTGATTACCACGCACAAGTCTCCTCAAAATTACCGGATGCCACTACAAGTATTTTTGCGGTCATGAGTAAGTTGGCACACGAAGAACATGCCATTAATTTATCACAGGGATATCCTGATTTCCCATCTTCCCCTGAATTGATCGAATTGGTCAATAAAGCGATGAAAGGGGGCTTTAATCAGTATGCGCCAATGCCTGGGATTTATCCTTTAAGAGAAGTGATTTCTCAAAAAATAGAAATGCTTTACGGTGCGAAGTATGATCCGGAATCAGAGATTACAATTACAGCAGGAGCAACACAGGCTATTTTTACCATTATTACAGCGCTCGTACAGAAGGATGATGAGGTGATTATATTTGCACCGGCATATGATTGTTATGACCCTACAATTAGGTTGAATGGAGGGAAAACGGTTGAAATAGAATTAAAAGCGCCTGACTTCAGGATAGACTGGCAACAAGTAAAAGATGTCATTTCAGAAAGAACTAAAATGATCATCATCAACACGCCGCATAACCCTACGGGAACGGTAATGGCAAAGGAGGATATGCTCAAACTTCAGGATTTGGTAAGAGATACACAGATCATGATCCTAAGTGATGAAGTATATGAGCACCTTATTTATGACGGCCTTGAGCATCAAAGTATCGCTAGATTTTCGGGTTTGGCCGAACGAAGTTTTTTGGTAGCGTCATTTGGTAAAACATTTCATAATACGGGTTGGAAAATGGGCTATTGCGCTGGGCCTCATGCTTTGATGAAGGAATTCAGAAAGGTGCATCAATTTAATGTTTTCAGTGTGAATCATCCTGTTCAAAAAGCATTGACAGATTATTTAAAGCAAAAGGAAAATTATCTTTATCTGCCCGGGTTTTTTCAGGCCAAGAGAGATTTGTTTCTAAATGCGATCAAAGATTCAAACTTTTCATTTAAACCATCATCGGGAACTTATTTTCAATTGCTTGATTACGGCAGGATTTCGAAGGAACCTGATCTGGAACTGGCCAAAAAATGGACACGGGAATTAAAACTTGCTTCCATACCCATATCGCCATTTTATAAGCAATCAACAGATAACAAAGTACTGCGGTTCTGTTTTGCAAAAAGTGATGAAACCCTGTTAAAAGGAGCAGCTATTTTAAACAGCATCAAGTGACATTTGAAAGCGTTTAACAGATCATTAAACAATACACAAAATGAAGCCATCGTTAACCATAAGTTTGGTTCAAACAAATAATATTTGGGAGAATATTGAAGCCAATCTAATCAGTCTTTCCTCTAAAATTAATGACATTGAAGAGCAAACGGATATGATCATCTTTCCTGAACTGTTTTCAACAGGATTCACGATGGAAGCGGATAAGGTGGCAGAATCAATGGATGGCAAGGGCGTTCTATGGATGAAAGGGATTTCAAAAAGGAAAAACTGTCTCGTGATAGGGAGTTTGTTGATAAGAGAGTCTGGAGCATTTTTCAACAGGCTGATCGTTGCTTTCCCGGATGGCCATCTTGAGCATTATGATAAGCGCCATTTATTTTCTTTTGCCGGTGAAGACAAAGTATTTAAGGCAGGTAAGGAACGTTTGATTTTTGACTACAAAGGATTCAGGATATGTCCGCTCATTTGTTATGATTTGAGGTTTCCGGTATGGGCGAGAAATACCGACAACATCGACCTTATCATTTTTGTGGCAAACTGGCCAAATGCGCGTATGCTTGCCTGGGACACCTTGTTGAAAGCCCGGGCTATAGAAAATTTATGTTATGTTATTGGCGTCAATCGTGTTGGGGAAGACAATAATAAGCTGATCTATACCGGTCATTCTGCCGTTTATGACGCGATGGGAGGCACTATCCTGAGCTTTGAGACAGGAAAGGAGGCTGTTAGATCAGTTTCAATAGATCTTAAACATATTATTCAAACAAGAAGGCAATTCAGGTTTTTAGAGGACCGTGATGATTTTGTGATCAAATAAATGATCAGTGTGAAGGGTTTAATTTCAATAATGCCTCATTTATTGTCTTTTCGGTTTTTTCCAGTAATTCGGGAAAGGGTAAAGAATCTGATTTAATGGGCTCATGCGCCTCCATGGTTACTTTAATCCCTACACCGAGAGGAAAGGCTCCTTTTCTGACCAGCCTCCAGGAATTGTTTATTGAAAGTGGTATGATATAAGAGGATGGCGCTTTTTTGACCATCATTTTTAAGCCGCTTTCGCGAAAAGGTTTTGGTACAGCCGTTTTACTTCTTGTGCCTTCAGGGAAAATGACAGCAACTAGTTTTTCTTTTTCAATTTTTTCACCAAATTTCATCAAGGTATTGATAGCCTGTCTTCGGTCCCTTCTGTCAATCAAGACATTATCCCCATGCCTTAAGTTGTAGGATACACTGGGGATTCCCTTTCCCAATTCAATTTTCGACACAAAGTTCGGAAAGTTTTTCCTAAAGAACATATACATTGGAGGTATGTCATAAGTGCTTTGATGATTGGATACAATGATAATGGGCACCCCTTCTGGCACTTTGTGTTTATTGATAAATTTAACTCTGGAGAACAATAAATACAAACTCCAGGTCAATCCCATATTCAAGGCAACAACGGTTGCCCTATGTGCTTTTTTCCCAAACAAATTAAAGGCCAGCCATTGGATAGGATGGAAAATTAATAAAAGCAAGCCAAACACAAGGTAATGAATAACCGACAGTGGATATGAAATAATCTTTAAGAATTGTGCCATTGTCTTAGATTCAAAATAAAGTAAAAAGGTTTAATTCCCGCACTAAAATGAAAGCCATTGACTCCATGGAATCCGGCTTAAAACAAAAATTAAAGCAATACCGTAGTACAAGGCAATTGTCTTAAACTTACCGTTGTCTGTGGTTTGTCTTTTATGTTTGGAAAAACCAACCGTAATAGCTGCAATAGCCAATATCATCATCAGCGGATGCTCTAACACAATCAATCTGATTTCGGGCTCCTTCATGGCAGCTCCCATACCGTTATCTAAAACATAGGCGAACTGTGCAGATACAAAAAACGCAATAAACCCGATGATGAGCTGCAAATGAGCAACGATCAAGGTAAATAAAGAAATCCTTAAGTCTTTGTCTTTAAATTCTTTTTTGGATGTAAGGCCTATGACGACATTTACAACAGCAAAGATGAGAACAAGAAGTGTAATATAGGCCCAGCCTGAATGTAGCATTTTGATCATGATAATAAATTGTTTTAGTTAGTAGGCAAAAGTAATCAAAAAAAAAAACCTACACTTTAATATCTTTTAAAGTGTAGGTTTTCAATTTTTAAAGACCAAATCCTTAGAACCTGAATCTTATTGTAGAGTTCCATGTTCTTCCCCAACCAAAAAACACTCTGTTTCTTGTATTAATGCCTTCCCAGGTGTCATCCCCGGCCTCAGCATGAATGTTCGTATCTGATTCGGAAATATAAAGAGCATCAAAAAGGTTATTTATATTGACACTGAATTCAAGTGAATTATTTCCCTTTAAGTTCCAGTTATAAGATAAACGCGCATCCATAAGGTTATATGAAGGCAATTCTAATGATCCGTCATTGTCTGCACTATCAAAATCTGTAACATCTATATCGGCATATAAACTGCTTGCTAATCTCCAGTTAAGACCGGCTCTAAAGTTTTTAAAGAAAGTGTAATTGGCACCTAAAGCTGCAGTTACCTGCGCTGCATCACCTACTTTAACCCCGTCAAGATATAAGGTTGATGAACCTACATAGTTTTGACTTTCATCGAAAAGATCGGCTTCAGCATTTCCTTCATATTCCCAGTTACCGATTGAAGTCATACCATTGATGCTTAAATTAGCTAAAACTTTCCAAACGAAATCTATTTCAAGACCCGTATGCACTTGTTTTACACCGCTGTAATTGGCTGTTCCCCTGAATTCATCAATAGTAACAGAGCTGGTTTCAAACCTGTCTTCCCATGACGTTCTGTATAAATTCGCATTGGCTGAAAACTTTGCACTTCTGTAACCATACCCTAATTCAAACCCTATGATTTTTTCATTAACCAGATCAGGATTCAAATTGTTTCCAAAATTGATGAAAACAGCATCGAACTTAGGTTGTTTTGAATAATACCCACTATTAAAGAATACATTGTGGTTTTCATTGATGTTATAGTTCAATCCACCTTTAATGTTACCACCTGCAATATTTTCTTTTTCAGATTTCTGGTTCTCAGGAGTCTCATTGAAATATTCAACCCTTTGGAAGCCCTGGTTAGAGAATGACCCCTGAATAAAAGCAGACACAATCTCATTCGTATATTCAACTTGTCCAAATAAACCTACCCAGTTTACAAGACCATCATTGTAATAATCAATTTTTTCTTGGCTGTCAATATCATCCCATGGGTTCCAGCTTGCCTTAGCTTCTACAAAATCCTTAGGCTCAATTAGGTTTCCAGAGGCTGGCTCGTTCCTATTGTCATAGTCAATATAGTTGTCAGCACCCAGAACATCATTTACAGTTCTGTAATGAATTCCTTTATAAGTTCTAAGGTCAGCTCCTACGTCAAAACTCCAGTTTTCATTGATGTCGTCATGAAAGTTAATAATGGCTCCGTACCAGTTATGAGAGTTCATAGAAGCTCTTCTTGAGATACCGTTATCTGAACCATTTCTTCCACCTCCGTCAGGATGTCCATTATTTCCTGTGTTTGAAAATGTACCATTGAATTGTGTCCTGTCATCACCAAAGCTTGGTACTGATTCACCACTGTTCCAAGCAAAGATATTATCAACAGGGATCAAACCTGCACGAGTTTTCAATTGGTATTGGCGTCTTCCGTTAATTCTGCCAATCTCACCGGTTCCACCTCCACGACCCCAAGAGCCATAGACAACTGTAGACAGCCTCATATTTTCATTAAGTACCCATTCCCAGTTCAATGACATTACTGGTTTGTGGTAAAAGTTTCTTCTGAAACCATATTCTTTTCCATTTAAGAAACCCCAGTCACTGTTGTATTTTCTGTTAGGTTCTGTGGCATCAGGATCTGGACCCTTTTTTTGGTATAACTGATGATCGGCAATTGAAGGAGCAAAACTCTTTTGGTGGTGCCATTGAGGCGCACCAGTAAAGATGAATTGTAAATCATGCTTTTCGTTTACTTTATAGCCTAAACCAATAAAATAATTGTCTCCTACATATTTTGTACCGTCAATATAACCATCACCTTGTGAATGACTGATCAATACGCTTGCAGAAAAGCCACTTTCAAGTAATCCGGTGTTATATGACCCTAAAACTTTTGACGAATTATCATGGCCGAAAGTAGTAGCCAAAGTTCCTCCCTTACGTGCAGTAGAAGTTTGAGTAACAATGTTTATGGTACCACCTACAGATGAAATGGCTAATTTGGAAGATCCCAAACCACGTTGAACCTGCATTGCAGTAGTAACGTCAGCTAATCCTGCCCAGTTTGACCAGTATACCCAACCGTTTTCCATATCATTAACTGGCTGACCATTGATCATTACCGCTGTATTGGCCTGGTCAAATCCACGAATATTGATTCTTTCATCTCCAAAACCACCACCTTGTTTGGTGGCATATACAGAAGGAGTAAGGTTTAAAATTTCAGGTAATCCCTGAGTTCCTAAATTTCGCTGAATATCAACCGCTCTGATAGTAGATACAGCAACAGGAGTTTTTCTGTCTTTTGCTATATCAATAGTACCTGTAATAACAACTTCATCAAGTACATTTTCATCGCTTGATAAAGAAATGGTTCCAGCATCGATATTCTGACCGCTTATAGCAGTAAAAGGAAATTTTGTAGTAATCATTCCAACAAAAGAGATTTCCAGTACACCACTTCCTTCCTGAACCTGGATCGAAAATTTTCCGTCAAAATCAGTAGTAGCTCCATTGGAAGTCCCCTTTTCCAAAACATTAGCCCCCGGAACGGGTCCATTAGCATCAACAACAGTCCCACTAACTGTTGTTTGAGAATAAATAACTGCTGTCATTAAAAATAAGACAAGAGTTATAAACTTTTGAATAGTCTTCATAAGTAGTTTAATTTGAGTTAATAACTGCCGCAAAACTACTTAAAAAAATAAAATTGAATGTTAAAAAAAGGCTATTTCTTTTAACAGAATTTAACAATTAGTTAACTAATAATTTATTTGCTAATTCTTTACCTAATTCCACACCAAACTGGTCAAAACTATAGATATTCCAAATAATTCCCTGTACAAAAGTCTTATGTTCATAAATGGCAATAAGCGATCCAAGGCTTCTTGGGTCAAGTTTTTTGATCAAAATAGCGTTTGAAGGCCTGTTTCCTTCGAAAACCTTGAAGGGCAAGAGGGTGTTAATTTTCTGTAGATCACCTGAAACTTTCATGTCAAGGTGCACTTCCTCAGCAGATTTTCCTGCGAATAAGGCCTCTGCCTGAGCGTAATAATTGGCCATCAATTTTTGATGATGATCTTCGTTGCCATATAAAGATTCTTTAAAGCCTATAAAATCAACCGGTATCAATTTAGTTCCTTGATGGACAAGCTGCATAAAAGCGTGCTGAACATTGGTACCAGTATTTCCCCAGATGATGTTTCCCGTTTGATAGGTCACTTTTTCACCATTACGATCAACTGATTTTCCGTTGCTTTCCATCGAAAGCTGCTGTAAAAAAGGAGCTAATTTTTGCAGGTATTGGGTATAGGGAATAACTACTTCAGATTCAGATCCGAAAAAATTATTATACCAAATACTTATGACTGCAAGTATCACCGGGATGTTATGACGAAATTCTGTTTTTCTAAAATGCTGATCCATGGCGTAGGCCCCATCCAGAAAATTTTTAAAATTATCAAATCCGATGGCAAGACTAATAGACAAGCCAACAGCACTCCAAAGTGAATACCTTCCTCCAACCCAATTCCACATCGTGAAAATATTGTCTTCGGCGATACCAAAACCTTTCACTTTTTCCAGGTTGGTCGAAACGGCTACAAAATTATACTGTATATCATTTTCGGTTGCAGATTGAAGGAACCATTTTTTAATGGTTTCGGCATTTGTAAGGGTTTCCTGCGTTGTAAATGTTTTCGAAACGATAACGAATAAGGTGGTTTCAGGATCTAATTCTTTCAATACCTCAGCTACATGATCGCCATCTATATTTGATACAAAATGGGTCTTCAAGTGATTTTTATAATAGTGAAGCCCTTCAACAACCATGTTCGGCCCAAGATCAGATCCTCCGATACCAACATTAACCACATCTGTAAATGGCTTTCCGGAATACCCTTTAAATTCCCCTTGGACTACCTCTTGGGTAAACTTCTTGATTTTTTGCAGCGTTTCATGTACTTCCGGCACGATATCCTGACCATCCACCAGTATTGGTTCAGTATTGTTATTTCTCAATGCAGTATGCAATACAGCTCTGTTTTCAGTAGCATTGATCTTGTCACCTCTGAAATACTTTTCAATAGCATCTTCCAGTTTACTTTCCTTAGCCAATTGAAGCAAAAGGGTTAAAGTTTCTTCTGAAATCCTGTTTTTGGAGAAATCGAGATGAAGATCTTCAAATTTCAGGCTCATATTTTTTTTTCGGTCTGAATCTTCCAGGAACAAAGATTTCATATGAATATCTTTAATGTCTTTATAATGTTCAGAAAGTTCCTTCCAGGAAGCTGTCGTTGTAGGATTTATATTTATTAATGACATGATAATTTCAATTTAAGTATTTTTTATTCAGCTGATAAACTAGCTGCGACTTCAGTTTCCAAATAACTGTTTGGAACAGCATCCAATTGTTGTTTTATTGGAGATATATATGTAAAATAATCGTCTTTTAAATGCTCCTTGATAGGTGCTGCAGAAGGTAGTTTTTGTCTAAAGGGATCCACTTGTTTACCATTTTTCCAGAAACGATAGCAAACATGTGGACCGGCTGTATTTCCGGTCATTCCCACATAGCCTATCACATCTCCCTGCTTCACATAATCTCCCTTTTTCACAGCTCTTTTTTTCATGTGCAGGTATTGCGTGCTATAGGTTGAGTTGTGCTTGACTTTTACATAGTTCCCATTGCCGCCTTTGTATCTTGATTCGATTACGGTACCATTGGCAGTAGTCATGATCGGAGTACCTACATTGGCAGCAAAATCAGTACCTCTATGTGCTCTTACCTTATTGCCATAATATTTGATCCTACGTTTTAAGTTATACCTGGAAGAGATGCGGCTAAACTTGATAGGTGACTTTAAAAATTGTCTCCTCAGGGTTTTGGCATTCTCATCGTAATAATCATTGATGTTTTTGGTTGAATCAGTGATAAAATTAAAGGCATAGATAGGATTGTCTTTATGAACGAAATAGGCGGCTTTGATATTTCCTATGCCCACGGGAATAGTATCATTGATATATTTTTCCTCGTAGATCAGTTTAAAATTGTCTCCTTTTTGAAGGTGAAAGAAATCAATGGTCCAGGCATAGATATCACTCATCTCATGAGCCAGTATATAATTCAGGTTTTGCCCTTCGATGGCTTCTGACAAGGATGATTCAATGATACCTGTAGCGGTTTTTTCAACAATTTTGACCTCTTTTCGACCAAATTTGGTTTGTATGGAATCTGTGAAGTCAACAATGAGATATTCAACCTTGTTGGGCTGATAGATAAACACCTGAGCGCGCTCGGTTGTATCATTTTTTGCGAGAATCGTATAGGGTTTTCCTGCCCGTAACTTTCTGATATCAAAAGTATCCCTGGCTGCCGTTGCGATCTTATAAATTTCTGGGTAATCAATATGGTGACGGTCGAGGATCTCACCAAAACTTTCGCCGCTTCGAATGGTGTCCTTGATAACCTTATAGTTGTTTAAAATATATCCAAATTCTTCAATAATAATGGGTTCAACTTTTTCGACAATTTCGGTCTCGGCGACTTCTTTATTTTCCTTTTGGCAGGAACTCAAAAGAATTAATCCGAGAATAAATACAATAGTTATCTTCACGTTTGAATTATTTTCTAACAACGCTGCAAATTTATCGAATTTGATAAATAAATAACCTTAAGATTAGTTAAAAATTCACGGAAAAGGATGAACCAATCCATTATATTCAATTAATTCGGCTTTGGCTGCACCTACCAGCAAAGAAGCTTTTATTTTTACAGGGATTTTATTCTCGTCATCACTGATCCAAAGCGTCACATTTTCTTCATCTTTAAAAACCCTTCCTTTTTGAACAAGGGGCCTGATCTTTATTGTCTTAATTTTCCCAAAGTTGGTTTTAATGGTTTCTCTGCTCAGAATCATGAGTTTGATAGGATTCATTTTTCCGTCAAAAAACATATTTATCGAGATAGAATCACTTTCTTTAAGTCCTGTAAAATCAACTCTCCGCATATAATAGAAGGAAGAAAGCATGTCTTGTACGTCATTTTGTATAAAAAATGACTTCTCTTTGTTTTTTTTATGATTGATCTCCTTTACCTGATGTGCATTAAAATCAAAAAACAGTTCTTTATCCTGTGTATACCCGCCTTCATCAATTTTTCTGATGAAGTGATTAGGTTGTAACCCCGTTTCTGTAAAATAGCTTTCGTAGATGTCTAAAACAGGAAACAGAAAATGAACCATTCCTGTTGTCCATCCTGTAGCTACTGTGTGCATCAGGGTATCACTTTTTTCATTGCTTTCTTTGAGCTCCACAGTTGCGATACCGGCATTTATGAGCCCATATTGTATTTTATATTTCAAGAATTCACCGCGCTGAAATGATAAAGTCTCATTTTGCGATTGTGTGTTTAGAGAAAATAAAAGCAAGATTATAGGCAACAACCTGTTCATATCGGCAAATTCTAATATTAAGCCACAAATACTGGGTTTTTCATAGACATCGAAACCTAAGATATCAAAATTTATACCAATTTTCTAGTCTTTTTTGGTTTGAAAGTTCTCTATCCCTTCATTGAGCCAGGCCAAATAGTCATCAATATCAGGATTATAAGCAGAATACTCGTTCAAATTATCTCCATTATGATCCAGCAAAACATAATAAGGTTGCGCGTTCGCCTTATATTTCTCGATCTGAAATTCACTCCATTTTTTCCCTATGGTGCTTACCTTTTTCCCATTGATTGAAGAGGTGTATTGCTCTTCAACAGGAAGTGCTCTTTTGTCATCAACATACAAGGATATCAGTATGATATCATTTTTCAGTATCTGTAAAACCCTGGAATCAGACCAAACCCTTTCTTCCATTTTACGGCAATTTACACAGGCATGTCCAGTGAAATCAATCATAACCGGCTTGTTCACCTTTTTTGCATAGGCCATACCGTCCTCATAATCGAGAAACGCAATAATATCATGAGGCCCAAGATGAGCTCCTTCAGGAACTTTTGTGCTTGAGTTACTGCCCGTGTCACTGAGTTTTGTATATCCAACCCCGTAAGAAGATTCACTGTAATGCATAGGAGGAGGGAAGCCGCTGATCAATTTTAAGGGGGCTCCCCAAAGTCCCGGGATCATATAGATGGTAAAGGCCATCACAACCAACCCAAGGCTTAGTCTACCCACTGAAATATATGGCAAATCTGAATCATGTGGTAATTTGATCTTTCCAAACAGGTAAAGTGCCAACGCTCCAAAAATGGTGATCCAGATGGCTATAAAAACTTCTCTTTCGAGCCAATGTCCCTGAAGGACCAAATCAGCATTTGATAAAAATTTAAATGCCAGGGCCAATTCTAAAAACCCTAAAAATACTTTTACTGTATTGAGCCACCCTCCTGATTTTGGCAGGGAATTCATCCAGCCCGGGAAAGCTGCAAATAATGAAAAGGGCAAGGCAATTGCCAAAGAAAATCCCAGCATACTGACCACGGGAGCTGTACCGCCTTGGGCCGCCGCAGCCACAAGAGCTGTTCCTACTATTGGACCTGTGCATGAAAAGGAAACAATAGCAAGTGCGAGAGCCATAAAGAAAATGCCAATAAGACCTCCTCTGTCTGCCTGTGAATCAACTTTGGTTCCCCAGGAACTGGGCAGCGTAATTTCAAAGGCGCCTAGAAAAGAAACAGCAAAAATGATGAGTAACAGGAAGAATACCAGATTGAACCATACATTTGTAGATAGTGCGTTTAAGGAATCTGCACCAAAAATAGAAGTCACAACAGTTCCAAGCAAGACATACAGGAAAACGATGGAAACTCCAAAAAGAAGCGCATTTCTTATTCCTATTGCTTTTGTTTTGCTTTGTTTTGTAAAGAAACTAACCGTCATGGGGATCATCGGAAAAACGCAAGGAGTTAGAAGTGCTGCAAAACCCGCGAAGAAACTCAAGATGAAAAGCGTCCATAAGCTTTTCTTTTTTTCTTTTTTAGTTTTACTCACGATGCCCTCCGGTTCAGTTTCTGAAACATCTTTGGACGCTTCGTCTGCTATTTCTGCTTTTTGAAGAAAGTCGTTTTGGGTTTCCCCTTCAATTTCTGCAGTTGCCACACCGGCTTTTCCTTGAAGATTGAAGCTGAGATCCACTTCGGTAGGCGGCAGGCAATTTGTATCATCGCAAACCATAAATTCCAGTATCCCTGTTATATTGACCTCATCCGTTGAAAGTAACCGTATTTTTTGTTTAAAAACAGCCCGGGTATCAAAATACTTGATATTCATTCCAAAGACTTTGTCAAATTCTTCATGACCTTTACCTTCTGAAGGCACACCAATTAGCTGAAAACTATTGGGTTCCTCATTAATTTTTATACTTGTTGGAATCGGACCTCCTTCAGGAACGTTTTGTGAATAAAGGTGCCATCCTTCTTCAATACTGGCCGAAATCACGAGTTGAAAATCAGAATCATTGATCTTTTCCACAGAGGTCTCCCAAGAAACCGGATTATAAATCTGTGCATATGATCCTGTTACAAAAAGAAAGATGAATAAAAATAACGTTGAAATAAATTTCATATGTTTAAGGTTGCTTTTAATATGTTTTTTGTTTTATCGGAAACTATGTACCGGTTATCACTTCTTTTTCCAATGACCCAAATGATATGAGTACCGGAACAAAGTAACCAAATATTTTCTTTTTGTAACAGAGAGTACTTCTCGTCTTTAAAAAATTTGCTCAATTTTTTTTTACCTGCCATACCGATAGGATAAAAATAGTCGCCTTTTTCCCATTTTCTTACAGTTAAGGGATATGTTAACAGATCTTTATCAAAATAAGCTGTTTCAGGACCTGTATCAATCCGCTCATGAGACCAGCGTTTTGTCAAATGAATTGATTCCATGAGCAATTGACCGCCGTCAAGAGCAATAGATTTTTGATTTTCCTGCAGCTCAACAACAGTTTCTGCATCGTCACACTCATCAATTTTACTGAGAAGCAAAAACCCCCTGTCTTTTACAAGCCGATGACTTTTTGAGTATACCTGTTTTCCTGACTGACTGCTGAGCAATGACCTGATATCCTTATACTGGTTAAAACCATAGGGATGAAAAAGCTGGTACAAATAAGCAACGTTATTCGACACCTCAGATAGTTTGTCAACTTTGAAACGCATAAGATAAGGATCTGAATTGCTTCCTTGTTCAATAATTAAGTCCTTTAAGGCCTTTATTCTATCATTTACGATATCTCTGCTTCCTTTTAGGTGTGAGATCGTAGATTCAAATGTTTCTAAAAACGAGGGATTAAGATCCTTGAGTAATGGAATCAGATCGGCACGTATTCTGTTTCTGAGGTATTTGTAGTCCTGATTACTCAAATCTTCCCTCCAGACAAGTTTTTGACCTGTGGCATATGAAAGAATTTCTTCTTTGTTGAAAGGTAATAAAGGTCGAAGGATATACTTGCTTTTTTCAGGGATTCCACACAAGCCGTCTATACCTGTTCCTCTCGATAAGTTGATAAAAAAAGTTTCCATATTGTCATCGGCATGATGAGCCGTGAGCAAATAGTCGTATTCGTTTTCTTTTAGTAACTCCTCAAACCATTGGTATCGAAGATCTCTTGCTGCCATTTGAACAGAGCACCTGTGAAGCTTTGCATATGCTTTGGTATCAAATTGAATAACATGTAAATTCAGGCCATAGTTCACAGCCACAGACCTCACAAGGGCTTCGTCTTTAGCAGCATCTTCACTTCTCAAACCGAAATTACAATGGGCCAGGTTTAATTCCATGCCCAACCGTGAGAGCAGGTCCATTAAAACCATACTGTCAACACCCCCAGAAATAGCGAGGAGTAATTTTTTGCTTTCCATCTCCTGGAAATTTTCCTGCAGGTATATTTTGAAACGGTCGAACAATGATGCCTTATTGAAGTTTTCCTGCTGCAAAGTTATGCTATTTAACAAAAAGGGATAAAAAAAGTCCTTACTAAACCATTTTCGTTTACTAAGGACTTTTTTAGGGTTTGTACATCTTAATTTTTTACAAGAAGATTCTTATTATTGACCTCTAATTCAGAGAGCACCGTTAAGGCTTCTTCCATGTAAATATCTTTTTTCAAATTTTTGTGCCAGATTTCGCGTTTTTTGGCAAGAATTGAATCTTGTTCCATCATTGGTATTTCGTATGAAGGTGAATTAAAAGTTAAATTACTTTCATACAGGGCAATGTCTTCAAAGGCTTTACTTTCCTTTTCTCTTTGCTCTATTTCTTTTTTGTATTTCTCATAGTTCAAATTCACCAATGAGTTATCACGCCCTTGTTTTAACCACTTGGCATTCTCATCGATAATAATAAAATGAGGATTGTCCGCAATTCTTTTCTTGCTATCATTGACAACGGTATGGAAATTTGCATAAATATCGACAGGTGTATATTCAGCAGGTTGGATTTTATCCCAACTTAGTGGATTTTTCTCATCACGCTCACCTATTTCAAAGTAGGTATATTTATCAGGCATGGCAATATCACTTTCTACCCCTTTCAATTGGGTTGACCCCCCGTTGATGCGATAGAATTTCTGAATCGTCATTTTTAAGGCTCCTAAATCCTTATCATATTTGAAATAATTATTCAAAGGGAGCACATTTTGTACGGTTCCTTTTCCAAAAGACTGCTTGCTTCCAATGATAACAGCCCTGTTATAGTCTTGCATGGCAGCAGCAAATATTTCAGAAGCCGAGGCACTTAATTCATTCACTAAGACAACCAACGGACCGTTCCATTGAATTTTATTGTCCTTATCGGATCTAATATTCGGTTTTTCACCACGGTACTTAACCTGAACAACCGGGCCGTCACTAATAAAAAGGCCTGCGATTTCTATAGCTGTTTTTAAAGATCCTCCTCCATTATTTCTAAGGTCGATCAATAAACCTTCAACGTTTTCATCTTTCAGTCTGGCGATTTCCTGCTCCATATCAGTGGCCGAATTTCTAAAATTCCTCTCATTAAAGTCAATGTAGAACTTTGGAAGGTTTATCACTCCAAATTTGCGCTGATCAACTTCAACCACGCTTGACTTAACAAAGGTTTCTTCCAATTCAACAATGTCTCTGACAATAGAGATCACCTGAATAGAACCATCTATTTTCTTTACAGTTAGCCTTACTTCGGTACCTTTCTTTCCTTTGATGAATTCAATCGCATCATCAAGTCTCATTCCCACAATATCAACCGGCGTTTCGTCAGACTGACCAACCTTTAAAATAAGGTCACCTACTTCTAATTCCCCACCGCGCCAGGCAGGACCTCCTGAGATGAGTTCTGCAACGCGTGTATAGTCTTCCCTTTTCTGAAGCCTTGCTCCAATGCCCTCCAATTTTCCAGCCATGCTGATATCAAACCGTTTTTTGTCTTTTGGAGCAAAATAATTGGTATGAGGATCGAATTGTATGGTCATCGTATTGATAAATATCGCAAACCAATCGGTTTCATCAAGCTCCGACATTAAGGTGTACAAATCATCCAGACTTTTCTCAGCAGCTTCACGAGATTCTTTTTCCAGCTCCTCAAACGATTTAATCACCATTGGTTTTTCATCTGACGCATCAAGCCCCTTATCACCTGATTTATCATTTTTTGCCATTGATTCCTGAAATTGAATTTTTTCATGAAGTCTTGACAAGGTGCTAACTTTTAATTGCATTTGCCAATTCTTGATCAACTCTGCCTGACTTGAAGAAAAGTTTTTCTTGTCATAGTCAACATTAAAACTGTCGTCTGTGCTGAAATCAAAAGGTTTTTTAAGGATCTCCCTGTAAAAGCTTTGAGATTCAAGAACACGTTGATTGAAACGATCCATGACCACATTGTAGAAGGTCAGGTCCTCACTTTTAATCTGGTCGTCTATCAGAAACTCATATTGCGAGAACTCTTCAATATCGCTCATTAGAAAAAACCTCTTGTAAGGATCTAATGCGTCGATAAAATCAGTAAATATTTTTTCAGAAAAATTATCGTCAATTTCATGTGGCTCATAATGTCCTTGTTTCAAGGCATATCTAACAAGGCCAATTAAAATTTTATCTTTTTCCGGATCAGGATTATTTGCTATTTGAAAGCCAAATAACATCCCGGCCACAATGATCAAAGGAAAAATTATTTTATACTTTTTTTTCATACAGAGGGAAATTTTTTTTCATTTATTCGCTACATAAAGTTATCAACATTCGGACCAAGATAATGAAAAACGTTATTTTTCATTCAATAAATGACAATTAGTCCGACAAATGTCTGCAAAATTCACAAAACAGAACACAATACTAGCTATAAATTCACGATTTGGCTCATAATTAAATGTTAAACATAAACTTCAGACGGTAACTCCAAAAGTTTTATTTTTGTCTTAAATTCTTTTCAAATGCAAAAACGACCCTTGATCCTGGTTACAAATGACGACGGCATTACGGCACCCGGGATTCGTACATTAATCTCCGTCATGAATGAAATAGGAGATGTGATCGTAATTGCTCCAGATAGCCCTCAAAGCGGAATGGGTCATGCTATAACTTTGGATTCGACGATTTATTGTGATGCAGTCACTATAGATGAGGGACCTCAATTGGAATATCGATGCTCCGGGACTCCGGCTGACTGCGTAAAGATGGCAATCAGTGAAATTCTCAATAAGAAACCCGATCTTTGTGTTTCCGGTGTAAATCATGGTGCGAACAGTTCAATTAATGTTATTTATTCAGGGACAATGAGTGCGGCCGTTGAAGCAGGAATTGAGGGAATTCCTGCTATTGGATTTTCTCTTCTGGATTATTCGTGGAACGCGAAATTTGATCATCTTAAAAAGCATATTAAAAGCCTTGCACTTAATGTGCTGGAACGCGGATTGCCGGATGGAGTTGTTCTCAACGTGAACTTTCCAAAAATTGCAGGGGATGATTTTAAAGGGATTAAAATATGCCGGCAGGCCAGGGCTAATTGGGTGGAAGAATTTGATAAAAGGGTAAATCCACAAGGCAAGGAATATTATTGGCTCACTGGAAAGTTTATAAATCTGGATCGAGGAGAAGATACAGATTTATGGGCGCTTAACAATAATTATATAGCAGTGGTACCCGTTGGATTTGATCTAACGGCGCATCATTTTCTCCCCTCATTGAATAACTGGAAATTATAATGAAAAAAGAAATTTTAATTGGATTCCTGGTTGGCCTCATTGCAACGGCCTTTGGTTTTTTTATCTATGTCGAATTTGTATCGACGTATAGCTTTGAAGAAACCATCAAAATACTGAATGAAGGCAATTTGTATGGAAAAGTCCTTGGCCTGGCAGCTATTCCAAACTTATTTGTTTTTTTTATTTTTTTAAAAAAGAAACAGGATTTCAGAGCAAGGGGCGTATTAATTGCTTGCTTTTTTATAGCCTTTTTGATTTTGATCAGTAAATTTTTATAAAGCCCGATATCAATATAACTTAAATTGATCGTATTTTGAAATATTACATTATTTCGGGAGAAGCCTCAGGAGACCTCCATGCTTCCAACCTTATGAAAGCACTTAAAATTGAAGACAGTCATGCTGATTTCAGGTTTTGGGGCGGTGATTTAATGCAGGAAGTTGGTGGCACCATGGTGAAGCATTACAAGGACCTTGCTTTTATGGGATTTGCCGAAGTAATTATGAACCTGAGAACCATACTCAACAATATTAAGTATTGTAAAAAAGATATTCTTGAATACGCTCCGGATGCACTGATCCTTGTAGATTACCCGGGGTTTAATTTAAGGATTGCCGAGTTTGCCAAAAGGAACCAAATCATTGTACACTATTATATTTCGCCACAGATTTGGGCCTGGAAAGAGAACAGGATAAAAAAAATCAAAAGAGATGTTGATCAAATGTATGTCATTCTTCCTTTTGAAAGAGAATTCTATGAAGATAAGCATGATTTTCCGGTACATTTTGTAGGGCATCCTTTGCTCGATGCCATTGCTGGCAGAAAGCCAATTAATCCATCAAAGTTTGCAAAGGAAAATGGATTGAATGAAAAACCCATTATAGCCCTTTTGCCTGGAAGCCGAAAGCAGGAAATTTCAAAGATGTTATCTGTCATGCTTAAAATGGCTCCCAAATTTGCGGATTATCAATTTGTAATAGCAGGGGCTCCCGGGCAGGACATTTCTTTTTATCACAAATTTATAAGCGAAGAAAATATTGCAATCGTAATAAATAAAACCTATGACCTTCTGTCTGTTAGCACGGCAGCTCTCGTAACTTCGGGTACAGCAACCCTGGAAACAGCACTTTTTAAGGTCCCCGAAGTGGTATGTTATAAAGGAAATGAGATTTCTTATCAAATTGGTAAAAGACTGGTCAATGTGAAATATATTTCACTGGTTAATCTTATTCTTGACAAGGAAGTCGTTACAGAATTGATTCAGGACGAATTTAACGAAACCAATCTGGAGAATGAATTGTTTAAAATTCTGGACTACAAGGAAAGGGAAATTATGTTTGATCAATACTATGAATTGGAAAGGGCCTTAGGAGGGAAAGGAGCCAGCGAAAAAACCGCAAAATTGATCACAAAATATACTTAGACAATGCCTTTCACGTCATACTGTGCAATGATCTCTGAATAAAAACTACTATTCACAAAGTCCTTCAAAGAGATCTTTGTAGTCGCCCGGAGTACTTCTTATTTTCATAAAAGTACTCATGGATAGCTCTGGCCAATGTACGGCAAGACGATACCTGCCATGTAACATAGTTGCCGTTTTACCTTGAATAATAATCTCGTATGGCATGGCCGCGAGATGGCTTTCTCCTATGATTGGAAGAAATTGTTTTTCTCCTTTCTCATCATCCAGGAACCCAATTCCAAAGACGGCAGTTTTTTGATCGTTAAATTTCAAACTGTATACAAGTTCAGCATTGCCTTTTTTTGATTTCAGGTTTTTTTCGATGGTTTTCACCCCTTCTTCAAAGCTTCCGAATTCTTTTAAGGTAACAGGGTCGCTGAAATATGGCATCATTATTTTATAATGGTATTCTCTTAATTCTTCCACAGTCATAGAACCCCCGAATTCTCTATTTTCGTTGCCTAAAGGAGAAAGTGCAGCCTTTACATCGGCGGTGACTTTTTCCAGTCCTTTGGCATGTGCATCATATGAATTCCTTAAGTAGGCCTGAAAAAGATATTCAGGATTGATATAACTGATATGGGTTCCGGGCCCATCTGCCTTTAAACCAACTTTGAGGGCCGCAGCCAGGGCTCCCCTGTCTTTAACCTTCAATGTAATCTGTTGCAGGTCTTTTCTTGAGTATACAATCACTTTAAGGGTTTGGTTGTTCTCCGCGTGATATTGACCCAAAATTTCAAAACCGGATTTAACCAGTGCATCTACCACGGATTTTTCGGTTTGTTCAAGTGAGTTCGGAGTTTCACCTACCGAAACGTAGGGGCTTATTTCCTGAGCATCCAGGTTAAAAGAGAATAAGATAACGATGATTGAAAGGTGAAATATTGACTTTTTCATTGGAGTTTTCTTAACATTTGCACAAAAATAATCAATCAGGTCGATTAAAAAACTAACAAATATCATCTAAGTTTTTTGGGGAGAAATCTTTTCTTAAAGATGACTAGAAGGATGCCACCACGCATCAACATCCAAACAAAAAATGCAATCCAGATCGCGTATAATTTCAAATCGAAATAATCACCGATCAGTAAGACAGGTATAAAGCCAAGAAAGGTAGAAGCTAAAAGCGTATTTCTCAAAAGGACCGCTTCTGCAAGTCCTTTAAAGATACCATCAAAAACGAAAGCAACAGCATTGACGGGTTGCATCAAAAGGACAATCCAGAAAATGCCGTAGAACAATGAAAGCACTTCTTTTTCCTGGCTGAACAACAGGCCAATAGGTTCATAAAATATAAGACAGATCAATCCAAGAACTAACGATATGAAAAAGGAATACTTGTTGAGTTGACTGCTGAGTTTCCAAATTTTGGCGTATTCCTTTTGACCAAGGAATTTACCCGACATAATATTGCCTGCACTGGCATAGCCATCTATAAAAAATGCAAAGAAAAGCCATATCTGGAAAGCTATGGTCTGAGCGGCGATATAATTTGCACCGTATTTTGTTGCATAAGCATTGGCCATATAAAGGGCGATGTTTAATGAGATGGCCCTTAGGATCAAATTAAGACTAAGTGAAAGCAGGCGCTTGATCTCTGGATGAAATGGGAATTTCAGTTTGAGTGAAAAGGGAGTTTTCTTAAAAAGAAGTACCAGAGCCAAAACCGACATGACGCCCTGGGCGATAACACTTGCCCAGGCAGCCCCTTCAACCTCAAAGGCAGGAATAAGGCCTTCGACACCAAATACGAGAATAAAATCAAGGGCGATATTAAGAGAGGCGCCTATAATACTGATAACCATGGGCCAGAAGGTGTTTTGAAGACCTCTGAAAACCCCAAAAACAGAAAACACAAAGAGCGTAAAAGGAAGGCCAAAAGCCCTGATTTTATAATAGGAAACTGATTCTTCAAGAATCAATCCACTTGCGTTGTATAACTCAAAAATATTTTCGACAAAAAAAACCGTTAGTGCATAAATAAAAATACTGAGGATAACATTAATCAAAATGATCTGAGCTGGCAGATGTTGTATCTCTTTAAGTTTGTTTGCTCCAAAGTATTGGGCGATAATAGCCGAAATCGCAGACCTGGTCTGGGCAAGAATCCAAATAATAGCCGAAATAAATGATCCTGCTATACCCACTGCTGCAAGGGCTTCGGTTGGATTTACAGGAATATTGCCAACAATAGCGGTATCTGTAATTGACAACAAGGGTTCGGCAATACCTGAAATGATCGCAGGAATTGCCAGTTTATTGATTTGCCGAAAGGAGATTTTAGGAAGTTTGTTCAACGAGCCGAATGTTTACCAGGGCGAAAATAAAACAATTAAATTGGAAAATCAGACCCTCTTGATCAATTTAAAATTTCTTCCGGCACATTTTTGTTTCTCCCTGATCACGGGGATTCTGATCGGTTTTTTTTTGACTTTTCATTAGAATGGATCTCAACAGGAGCCGGTTTAATATTCATTGCTTTTATTTTATGCTATTTCAATGCCAGGAACTCATTTCACCCTCCTTTTTTATTTGTTTTATTTTCGGCCCTGTTGATGATGCAGTATGGGATGTTCATTATTACAAAGAACAAGCCCGGCCGAAACCTGATGCATTATACGCACCATTTTATCCCAGGTTCAAGTATAAGAATTTCCTTAAGAGAAGAACTTAAACACACAGGCCATTATTTCAGATTCAGAGGAGAGATCACCGGTGTCGATAAGAAAAAAACAGAGGGTGATATTTTAATTCGTATCTCAAAAGATCAAATGAGCCAGCCTTTGAGATTGGATGAATGCATTTTAACTTCCACAGAGCCAAAGGAAATAGGGAAAGTCCTGAATCCGGCAGCGTTTGACTTTAGAGAGTACTCTAGAAAAAAAGGCATCTATCATCAGTTGAGTTTAAGTCAGGAACAGTTCACAACGCTCCCGGCAGAACAAATGAATGTAAGAGCACTTGCGTTAATGTGTCGTGGCCGAATCATAAAGTCGTTAGGGGATAAGGGATTTACCAGTAAAGAATTTTCAGTAATTGAAGCCTTGTTACTGGGTAAGAGACAGGATCTTTCTAAAGAAACAACGTCGAGTTATCAGAATGCCGGGGCCATGCATCTTTTAGCAATTTCAGGATTGCATATTGGCATTTTACTGATGATCTTAAATGTTGCTTTAGGGCCGTTCGAGCGCTTGCGCCATGGGAAAGCCATAAAATGGGTTTTACTCATTGGATTTTTGTGGTTTTTTGCTTTCATCTCAGGATTATCCCCTTCGGTAATAAGAGCCGCAACTATGTTCACCGTGCTTTCTTTTGGAATACGTATTGGACGTTATTCACAGCTGGGCAACTATTTATTCACAGCCTTGTTTCTCAACCTGATATTTAAACCATTGTATGTTTTCGATCTTGGGTTTCAAATGAGTTATCTTGCCGTAGCAGCTATCCTTGGTATCAGTCCTTTTTTGAAATCGCTTTGGAATCCGGATCAAAAATTACTGCGCTATATCTGGAACCTTTTTGTGATTTCTATTTCCGCTCAACTTGGGGTATTACCTTTAAGTTTATATCATTTTCATCACTTCTCTGCCCTATTCGTTCTAAGCAGTATTGCCATCATTCCTTTTTTAGGGATTGTTTTGGGAATGGGATATTTTATGATAATACTTGACTTTTTTAATTTTTTGTGGCCCTTCTATGTTGAGGTTTACGCAATGATAATCACAATGATGAATCATACCATAGAGATTTTTGGAAGCATCAATACCCTGATCTTTAAAAATGTATTTTTTACTGAACCCCTTTTATATATAAGCTATCTTTTTATTGGTTTGTTAACTTTTAGCATCAGCAAACTCAATGCTAAAAGACCTGCAGCCATATTGGTCTGTTGTATTTTGCTGTTTTCAATCCTTCTTTTTGAGAAAAGGACTACCCAATCTGAATCTGCTTTTATTGTATTTCATCAGTATAAACAGAGCCTGTTTCTCAGGCGAACAGGCGATAAGGGAATTCTGTATTCGGGTTCAGGAGCTAACAGTGTTAAAGAATTGAGTTTTGTGAAAAACTATGCAAGGAACCATTTTTTACTTAATCTCTCCGAATCAGAGCAAATGTTAAACTTTTATAAAGTGGGGAATTACAACATCATGGTTATTGATCATTTGTCAATAAAAAGTGATTTTGGATTCAAACCGGATATCCTGATACTCATAAATTCTCCTCAAATAAATCTTGACAGAATTTTAGGCGAAATACGACCAAAAGTAATTATTGCCGACGGGTCTGATTTCTCTTCCTATAAGTCTCTTTGGGAAAAGTCTTGTAAACAAAAGGGTATAATTTTTCATGATACCTATAGGGATGGTGCATTCACGCTTATAAGTCATTCATAAGCTGTAACAATTTTATGTATATTTGGGCGTTTAAAAGAAAAAATATTTAAACATGAATATCATAGTTCCAATGGCTGGAATTGGTTCAAGATTAAGGCCGCATACCCTAACTATTCCGAAACCACTTACTTTAATAGCGGGGAAACCTATTGTCCAGAGATTGGTTGAAGATATTGTAAAGGTAATCGATCAGGAAGTTGAGGAAATTGCTTTTGTGATTGGACCTACTTTCCCAAAGGATACAGAAGAAAAGCTTATGACTATTGCCCGTGATATGGGTGCCAAAGGAAAAGTGTCTGTGCAGGAACAGGCCTTGGGAACCGCACATGCTATTCAATGCGCAAAGGATACATTGGAAGGACCTTGCGTGGTGGCTTTTGCAGACACCCTGTTTAAAGCAGACTTTACGTTAGACGGGGAATCAGATGGTGCCATTTGGGTCAAGCAGGTTGAAGAGCCAAGTGCATATGGGGTCGTCAAACTCCATGATGGTATTATCACTGATTTTGTTGAAAAACCGGATGAATTTATTTCCGACTTAGCGATCATCGGAATCTATTACATTAAAAATGGAGAGGTTCTTAGAGAAGAAATCCAGTACTTGCTCGACAATAATATAAAAGATAAGGGCGAGTTCCAGCTGACCAATGCTTTAGAAAACATGAAACAGAAAGGCTTGAAATTTGTTCCCGGTCAGGTCACCGAATGGATGGATTGCGGGAATAAGGAGGTCACTGTTGATACGAATAGTAAAATATTACAATTTGCGAGTCAGGAGAATGAAAACTTAATTTCCAAAAGTGTAACTTTAAACAATTCCAGCATCATTGAACCTTGTTATATTGGCGAGAACGTGGAATTGAATGATTCCGTTATAGGCCCCAATGTTTCCTTAGGGGATAATAGCATCGTGGAGAATTCAAAAATTGTCAATTCACTGATCCAGACCAATACAATAATCAAAAATGTGACATTAAAGCAAGCCATGATAGGAAACAATGCATATTTTGATGGAGAATTCAAATCAGTAAGTATAGGAGATTATTCAGTGTTGAAATAGATATTGATTATAAAAGCAACACATATAGGTATTTTTTTTGGAGTAATTTTTCACTCCTTTCTCATTATGGGACAAGAAGATGTTGTTTCCAGTGAAGAAATGTTTGTGGAACAGCAGAATATTAATTTTCAAACCTTTTTTTTCGAGGCCCTGCAGCAGAAGGCCATAGGAAATTATGACAAGGCAGTTTTCGCTTTAGAGGCATGTAACAATATTGAAAAAGATAATGTTGCCGTGCTTTTTGAACTTTCCAAGAACTATGCAATGCTCATTAAATATACTGAAGCAGAATATTATATCTTAAAAGGACTTGAAAATGAGCCTTTGAATTTGCATATGCTGCGTCATTTAAAGGAGATCAAAACCAAACGAAATGATTATTTGGGAGCTATTAAGGTTCAAAACACCATCAATAGTTTAAAACCCGAGGAAGAAGCCGACTTGGTGATACTTTATATTAAATCAGGCGAGATTGACAATGCCATCAAACTTTTGAAAAAGCTCGATGATTTGAATAAATTGCCGGAGGGGCTTGAAGCTTTAAAAGAATCGTTGTTGCAGGATGGAAGCGGGCCAATGCTGAAAATTTCGGAACCTGTCATTGAATCATCCCCCATGAGGCAGGTAGACCGGCTTAAGGAAGCGTATGCTTTGAACCGGGATTATAATACCTTGGTGACTTTATTGGAGGAACAATGGAAAACAAAACAATATCTTGATTTGCTAAAGGATAGTGAAGAAGGATTGTCATTATTTCCGGCCCAGCCAAGTCTTTATTTAATGAATGCGCGTGCCCTCAATAGTTTAAGAAAGTACAAAGAGGCTATGCAAATATTGGAAGAAGGATTGGATTATATCATTGACGATAATAATTTAACGGCCTTTTTTTATGAAGAACTGAGTCTTAGCCATAAAGCCATGGGTAACAACAAACAGGCAACCGATTTTTACAACAAGGCTTTGGATTTAAAAGATAAATAACAAGGGTAAATGAATAGAACCATTACTTTTCTCGTTATTGTTTTGACCCTGATTTCTTGTAAAAGTGCTAAGGTTTCTGATAAAAGCATCGAGATCTTATCTGCGCGTTCTGTGATCAAGAAGAATCAGTCGACCAGTTTTTCAGGAAATTCGGTCAAGGCCATGATGCAAATCAAGTACAGGGGAGAGGGTGATTATCCCAATATAAACGCTTCGTTGAGGATGGTTAAAGATTCTATTCTCTGGCTCAATTTTTCAAAACTTGGGTTTCCGGTTGCCAAGCTTATGATCACGCCTTCAGAAGTAAAATTCTATGAAAAAGTAGGTAAAACAGCTTTTGATGGAGATTTTCAACTGATCACTGCCTGGCTCGGTACCGATTTTGATTTTGAAAAAGTTCAGAACCTCTTTTTAGGGGAGGCTTTGTTGGATTTGGAATCCCAAAAATACCAGGTTAGCATAAAGGATCGACAATATGAATTGCATCCCAAGAAAAGAAATCCTATTTTTGACATTACATACAGGATAGATCCTGATCATTTTAAGGTTGTCTTTGAGAAAATAAATCATGTGGAAAAGAAACAAAATTTAACAATTTTATATAAAGATTTTCATAAAATTAGTGAATCTTTGTTCCCTAAAAGATTTTTAATCACTGCTACGACCCTGAAGATGAAAACGATCATAGATGTAAGTTTTAAGAATGTACAATTTAATGTTCCTTTGAAATTCCCCTTTGAAATACCAGCTGGTTACAGAAATATTGAACTTGAATGATATTACTTCAGGCTAACATAGAGGAATGCAAGCGTCGACCCTACCTATCGATTGATTTTCGATCTTCAATCATTTTACTTATTATACTTTGCCTTGTGCCTTTTTCAGTTGCGGCGCAGAGCAGGCAGGAGCTTGAAAAGCAACGACTTCAACTCCAAAAAGAGATTAAAGAAATCAATACGCTTTTATTTCAGTCACAAAAGAAAGAAAAAACCTTATTGTCTGACCTTTCTGATCTGGTTCAGCGGATAGGAGTCAGAACAAAGTTGATCAATACGATTAATGAAGAAACCGAACAGTTGAATCTTGAAATCAAAGAGAACGAAAGACAAGTGGATTTGCTGGAGGAAAGGTTGGAATTTCTTAAAAAGGACTATGCCAATATGGTTGTTCAATCGTATAAGAGTAAAACAAAGAACAGCCGTTTGATGTTTCTCCTTTCGTCTGAAAATTTTTTGCAGGCCTATAAGCGTTTGGATTACTTGAAACAATATGCTGCATACAGGGAACGGCAAGGAGAAGAGATCAAAGTAGAAACCATAAAGCTTCAAAACCTCAACGATTTGTTGATTGACACCAGAAGCGCAAAGGAAGAATTGATTGCCATTAACCTCAAGGAGAAGGACAGTATCAGCAAAGAAAAATCCTCCAGAGAAGTCCTGGTGAAATCAGTTAAAAAGAAGGAAAAACAATATATCGCTCAAATCAATACCAAGCAAAAGGAGGAAAAGAAAATAGAAAGAAAGATTGAAGCCTTAATTGCAGAAGCCATGGCTAATTCAAGAAAGGAATCAAATGTAAAAAGTTCGGGCTTTGCACTTACCCCTGAAGCCGTTGCTCTTGAAAAAGACTTTATATCCAACAAGGGCAAACTTCCTTCTCCTGTTGAAAGAGGAGTGATAGTAAGAAGGTACGGAAAACAGTCTCACCCAACCTTAAAGGGTATTACCATAGAAAGCAATGGCGTTTTTTACGCTACAGAAAAGGATGCCAATGCCCGTGTGATCTTTGACGGTAAAGTATTGGCTATTCAGATACTTCCTGGAAAAAAGAAAGCAGTTCTTGTGCAGCATGGAAATTATATTTCAGTCTACAAGAACCTCGATAATGTAACCGTACAAAAAGGAGACCTCGTATCGACCAAACAACTGCTTGGTAAGATCCATACCGATAAGACAACCGGAAAAACCATTTTGGCTTTTGTCTTGTTCAAAGAGATTCACAGGCAGAACCCTGAGGAGTGGGTTTATAAAATTTAGTTTCAGCAATCATATGATGGTTGTCAAAAAGTTAATTGAAGACAGGCTTTCAGTCGATATTATATCCATGTCCCCGCTTTCGGGAGGAGATATCAACGATGTTTATATGCTGGATACTTCCGCAGGGCAGTTTATCATAAAATCCAATTATCGTGAAATGTTTCCCAACATGTTAGAAAGGGAAGCCAAAGGTTTAAAACAACTTGGTAAAAGTGGCGTAACGACTCCCGAAGTTATCGACCATTTTGAGCATGACGAACTGCAGGTGCTGATTCTTCAGTATTTTGAAGAGGAGAGGGCCAACAAAGAATTCTGGATGTACTTTGCACAGGATTTATCGAATCTTCATCAGAGCAGTCACACATTTTTCGGTCTCGACTACGACAATTATATTGGTTCTTTGCAACAGGCTAATGAATTCAAAAGCTCCTGGGAACAATTTTTTATTGAAAACCGTATTAAACCCTTAATAAAAAAAGCTTTTGACAATAAGCTCCTAAGTGAAAGTCATTTAAATTCCTTCGAAGGATTCTTCACGGTTTTTTCTGAACTTATTCCTGTTGAGCCTCCTTCGCTTTTGCACGGAGATCTTTGGTCGGGTAATTTACTTTGTTCTGCAGGACAAAAACCTGTATTCATTGACCCGGCGGTTTATTTTGGTCACCGTGAGGCAGACCTTGCCATGACTCAGATGTTTGGTGGCTTTGACTCAGCATTCCTGAACTTTTACAATGATTGTTTTCCGTTGGAAAAAGGTTGGCAAAACCGTATTTCAATTCATAATTTATACCCTAACCTTGTTCATTTGATCTTATTCGGAAGATCTTATTTGTCAGGTATTGAGAATGTAATCAAAAGATTTACCCGAAAAAATTAGAGGAAAAGAGCCTTCAATTCAGTGGCATCCTGTGGATCCATTTTTTTTGAAAGAACAAGGCTGAGCTGTTTCCTTCTCAAAGCACCGTCATACCGCTCTTGTTCGAGTTTGGTTTCAGGCACAATTCCAGGAACCTTCACAGGTGCTCCAGTCCTGTCAACGGCAACAAAGGTATAGATCCCTTCATTTACTTTGGTTCGCTCTCCTGACTCCCTGTCTTCCATCCAAACATCAACAAAAATTTCCATGGATGATTGAAAAGCCCTGGAAACTTTTGCCTCAATGGTGAGCACGCTGCCAACCGGAACAGCTTTTGAAAAAACCACATGGTTTACCGAAGCGGTAACGGTTATTCGATTGCAATGTCTCCTGGCTGCTATACTCGAAGCACGATCCATTCTGGCGAGGAGCTCCCCTCCAAAAAGATTGTCTAAAGGATTTGTTTCACCCGGTAAAACAAGGTCGGTCATTATTGTTAAAGAATCATTAGGGGTCTTGCTTTGCATCTTAAATGGGGATAAACAATTTAATTAAAAATGAGTAAGTCTCAATAAATAAAGGGGCAATTATTAAAATTCCTGAATGAGCAACCAAGAGTCTTTAGCGACATTATTTCTGATCTCCGACAAATTTTCAAGCGCTTCATCTCTTGTAGAGAAACTACCATATGAAACTACAGTAAGGTTCCATTTATTCACTCCAAGAATGCGGGAATCATAACCTTCCTTCAACAATTGCTTCACTTTTCGATCAGCGTTTTGCGGAAATCTAAAAGCCCCTGCAATCACATGAAAGCTTTTTTTCTTGCTTTCGACCTCCAAATTCAGGGTAGGAAGAGGTTTGGTAATTACAAAAGTGGCACTTTCTATCTTTTCCTCCATCAAATCTTGCTGATTTTGTGCCTCAATCAATTGTTTTTTATAAAGGTGATCCTGATAATACTTTGCGGAAAACCCAATAACAGATAGGCCAATTACGAATATTGCAGCATATTTGAGATAATTTGGCGTCTTTTTCTCTCTGACAGGAATTACCTTAGGTGCTTCAACAACTGTATCCACTTTAGGAGCTGACTCTCTTTCAATTTCACTTCTAACCACATTGGAAAGACCAAAAGAAGAGGTTAGATAGTTTACTTTTTGCTGCGGTTCGAAATGCAGTTTTCCATCCAAAAGGTTAAACGTTCCTAATCCGTTCAAAGTGAGTTCACTGTTTTTCAGTTTTTCTTTCCAGGCATCAATTTCGAATTGAATATAATTTACCGCACAGTCATAGGAGATCTGATCAACCGAGGCAATATAATTTGCCAGAAGCCCGTCATTGTTGGTAAGATGACTGTTGAATGTAATCTGTTTGTAAGGTGGATATAAGGTGTGACGGGAAATATCGATTCTGGCAGACTTATTATTGGTCACAAATCCTCCGAATTTTGGAACAATGACACATTCGTATCGATATAATAGATCACTGATGTAATTCGCTAGGTTCAATGAAAAAGGGAGTTTAGATTCACTTAAACAAAACTAAAAAAAAACAATGAGGGTTTACATTGTCCTTGTCATTTTTATTAACAAAAAGATGCACAATTGAAAATCAAATTTTTAAGATGAAAAATGATGAATTATTTTATTATTTGGCCCTGCAGGCAGTGGATGGAATAGGCCCGGTAACAGCTAAAAAACTTGTGGATCACTTTGGAGATGTCAAATCAATATTCGATGAAAAACAACACAAAAAAAGGAAAATCAAAGGATTTGGCTCTGGACTTTTTAAGGGATTAAATAAGCGGGAAATTTTTGAAAAGGCCGAAAGGGAACTACTTTATTTAGAAGACCAGGAACTGCATGCCGTTTGTTTTTCAGATCGGGACTACCCCTCAAAACTAAAACACTGCCAGGATGCACCGATTGTACTTTTTCAAAAAGGAAAGTTCAATATCAACCAAAAAAAGGTCATCAGTATTGTTGGAACCCGGCTGATGACAAGCTATGGAAGCCGGTTTTTAAAAGAATTTATTCGAGAAGCAAAAATTTATGACCCCATTATTGTGAGCGGACTGGCTTATGGAATAGACATTTGTGCCCATCAGGAATCTCTGCGCAACGATATTTGTACCGTTGGTATTCTGGCTCATGGACTCGACCGCATCTATCCGAAATCACATACCGGAACGGTTCAGAAAATGATTACAAATGGCGGGCTTTATACAGAGTTTTGGTCGGGTACAGTTGCGGACCCGGTGAATTTTGTGAAAAGAAACAGAATTATCGCAGGAATTTCAGAGGCTACCCTTGTCGTGGAATCCGCTCATAAAGGGGGATCATTGATCACGGCTCAACTAGCTTCGTCTTACCATCGGGATGTATTGGCTGTTCCGGGTCGAACCACAGACAGGTTTAGCCAGGGTTGTAACATGCTGATTAAAAGCAATAAAGCGGCCTTGGTCACTTCTTTTAAAGACCTTGAATACGCTTTGGGATGGACATCAGAACCATCAGTCAAAAAGCCTGTTCAAAAAAAACTTTTTGTCGAACTCGATGAGCAGGAAAGACGGCTGTACAATCTATTGGAGGGATCAGGTAAAAAACTCCTTGACGAGCTGGCTCTTGAGAGCGGATTCGGTGTTCAAAAAACCTTGATGCTTTTGCTGCAACTAGAGCTAAAAGGAATTGTATTAGGCCATTCGGGAAAGCGATTTCAGGCTATATAACCTGGTGGAGCACAGGAAAATTATGCGCTTAACCTTTCAAAATAAAGAACAACGGCCTCCTTCATCAATACAGATTGCTCACCTGCCTTTAATGTTGGCAGTTCGTCTATGGTTTTATAGTGGGGCCAACCATCATCGTCAAAATAATCAAAATCATAATATCCAAAGGGTTCGAGCAATTTGCAAATAGCAATATGCATGATGTTCAGTTTTTCATCCTTGCTGAATTTTTGATAGCCTTTGCCGAGTTCCTGTATTCCGATAAGATAGATGATGGCATCAAGATCCATTTTTTCACCTCCTCCAAATTTTTCAGAAATACTTTTCTGGATTTCTTCCCATTGCATCTTTATCTTTTCATCCCTGGCCATATCAATAATTTAGATGTCAAAAATACTAATTACGAAATACAAATACCCCATAATTTCTTACTTTTGCCAATGCAGAGCCATCATCGTATTAAGGTGGTACTTAAAAGGTTTTAAATTCGTATCCTTACAAATATTAGCTGCTAAATACCGGGATTAAAAAGTATTAACTGCCAAAAAACAAAGCAATCGTATGTATAATAAAATAAAAGATCACCTAGAGGAAGAGCTAAGAACAATTAAAGAGGCTGGTTTGTATAAAAAGGAAAGAATTATCACCAGCTCCCAGGATGCTGTGATTAAAATTTCCACAGGAGAAGAAGTGATCAATTTTTGTGCTAATAATTACCTTGGTTTGTCGAATGACCCCCAGGTGATACAGGCTGCCAAAGATACAATGGACCATCATGGTTATGGTATGTCATCGGTAAGGTTTATTTGCGGAACCCAGGATATCCATAAACAACTGGAGGAAAGAATAGCGCGCTTTTATAAAACAGAAGACACGATTTTATATGCCGCGGCATTTGATGCAAATGGCGGGGTTTTTGAACCATTATTTCAAAAAGAGGATGCCATCATTTCAGATTCGCTTAATCACGCTTCAATTATCGATGGGGTCAGGCTTTGCAAAGCTGCCCGTTACCGATATGAAAACAATGACATGCAGGATCTGGAAAAACAGTTGATAGAAGCCAATAAGCAAGGGCATCGATTTAAGATCATTGTTACCGACGGGGTTTTTTCAATGGATGGAATCGTAGCTCAATTAGACAAGATATGTGACCTTGCCGACAAATACGACGCGTTGGTCATGGTCGATGAATGTCACGCAACCGGTTTTATTGGTAAAACAGGAAGAGGTACCGTTGAGTTGAAAAATGTAATGGGAAGGGTAGACATTGTTACAGGAACCCTTGGAAAAGCCCTTGGCGGGGCTATGGGTGGCTATACGACTGGCCCTAAAGAAATCATCGAGATATTGCGACAGCGATCAAGACCTTATCTTTTTTCCAATTCTCTTGCTCCTGCGATAGTAGGAGCTTCTTTGAAGGTTTTTGATTTGATAGAGAATGATACAAGTTTAAGGGATAAACTTGAAGAAAACACGAATTATTTCAGATCAAAAATGGAAGAAGCGGGATTTGACTTAGTGGGAGCAGATGCAGCCATTGTTCCGGTTATGCTATACGATGCAAAATTATCCCAAGATATGGCCAATGACTTGCTAAAGGAGGGAATTTATGTAATAGGATTCTTTTTCCCGGTGGTTCCAAAGGGAAAGGCTAGGATAAGAGTGCAGTTAAGTGCTGCACATTCAAGAGAACATTTAGACAAGGCCATTGCTGCTTTTATTAAGGTAGGAAAGGAATTGAATGTTATTTAATTAAAAATGGGATCGTTGATTTCCACAGAATTTGAAAGATGAATAAAATTAGGATAACAAAACATTTCGATTTTGAAACGGCTCATGCCCTCTATGGTTATGATGGCAAATGCAAAAACATTCACGGACACAGCTATCATTTGCATGTTACCGTTATCGGGATACCTATTGATGATGATCAGCATCCTAAAAACGGGATGGTGATGGATTTTGGTGATCTAAAGGTCATCGTCAAAAACGAAATCGTTGACAAATTTGATCACGCCGTGGTGTTGAATGAAAATTCTCCCCACAGGGAATTAGCGCATACGATCAATGATCACTCTCATAATGTAGTTCTTGTGCCATACCAGCCTACAAGTGAAAATATGCTATTGGACTTTTCAGTGAAAATTCAAAAACAATTACCTCAAAATGTTTTATTACATTCGTTAAAGTTATATGAAACAGCTAATTCTTATGCTGAGTGGCATGCTGATGACCAGCACTAGTTAAGATCTGTTGTTTTGAAAAATAAACTTGTGAATGAATAAGCCTCCAAAAAACATATATTTTGCTTCTGATCAGCATTTTGGTATTCCGGATTCTGAGAGCAGTAAATTAAGGGAGAAGAAATTTATATCCTGGCTCGACGAAGTAAAGAACGATGCTGAAGCCATATTTCTCTTAGGGGATTTATTTGATTTCTGGTTTGAATATAAAACAGTGGTTCCAAAAGGATTTGTCAGGGTACTGGGAAAAATTGCCGAACTCAGAGATAGTGGAATTCCAATATATTTCTTTGTTGGGAACCACGATCTGTGGATGGTTGATTATTTTGAAAAGGAACTTGGGATTCCTGTTTATCATCACCCGAAAGAATATGAATTTGAAGGTAAAACCTTTTTAATAGGACATGGAGATGGTTTAGGACCAGGCGACAAGGGCTATAAAAGGATGAAAAAAATATTTGCCCATCCTTTGTCAAAATGGTTTTACAGATGGGTTCATCCGGATATCGGCGTTAAACTTGCCCAATACCTTTCGACCAAGAATAAACTGATTTCCGGGCAGGAAGACATAAAGTTTTTAGGGGAAGAAAATGAATGGCTGGCACAATATGCCAAAAGAAAGCTGGAACAAAAGCATTACGATTATTTTCTCTTTGGACACAGGCATTTACCCATGGAAATTGAGGTAGGAAAAAACAGTAAATATATCAATACCGGAGACTGGATTTCGCATTTTACCTATGCTGTATTTGACGGAAAAGACCTCACTTTGAAAACATATCAATAAAACACCTCTTATTATCATTTATGGCCAAGATCAAAACTACTTTTTTTTGTCAAAATTGCGGGGCTCAGTTCCCAAAATGGGTTGGTAAATGCAATTCTTGTAATGAATGGAATACCATCGTTGAGGAGGTGATACAGCGAGAGGAAAAGACTTCCTGGAAGCAAGCTGGTTCTGGTAAAAAGGTTGGTAAGGCTGTCAAATTAAAGGAAATTACTGCTGTAAACGAAGAACGAATCGACACCTGTAACAAAGAATTAAACAGGGTTTTAGGAGGAGGATTAGTCAAAGGTTCCATAGTGTTATTGGGGGGAGAACCAGGTATTGGAAAATCCACTTTGCTGCTGCAAATAGCACTGATGATGAAAAACAGGGTTCTTTATGTCTCAGGCGAAGAAAGCATGACCCAGATCAAATTGCGTGCTGACCGGCTTAAATCGGCTAATGAAAATTGTTTGATTCTGACCGAGACAAAAACACATCAAATCTTTAATTCGGCTGAAGAAACATCTCCTGAAGTTATTGTAATAGACTCTATTCAGACCCTGCACACCGAACTTATTGA
This sequence comes from Lutimonas vermicola, assembly GCF_038433205.1. Classification (NCBI taxonomy): domain Bacteria; kingdom Pseudomonadati; phylum Bacteroidota; class Flavobacteriia; order Flavobacteriales; family Flavobacteriaceae; genus Lutimonas; species Lutimonas vermicola. Next base: position 159,180 of record NZ_JBCDNA010000003.1, on the reverse strand, counting down.
AGCCTCCCCCGGAAGTATCTCTCAGATACGCGAAACGACGGCTGAATTGATAAAGTATGCCAAGGAAACGGATACTCCGGTGGTTTTAATAGGGCATATTACCAAAGAAGGACATATTGCCGGTCCTAAAATATTGGAGCATATGGTTGATGTTGTGCTTCAATTCGAAGGAGACCGGAATCATACCTATCGTATTCTCAGGGCTCAAAAGAACCGGTTTGGATCTACTGCCGAACTGGGCATTTACGAAATGCTTCACACGGGTTTAAGGGAAGTTGAAAATCCATCAGAAATCCTTATTTCCGAAAAAGATTCTGATCTGACCGGAACAGCTATTTCTGCTACTCTTGAAGGAATGAGGCCCCTGATGATAGAAGTTCAGGCCCTTGTAAGTACTGCTGTTTATGGCATGCCCCAGCGATCATGTACAGGGTATAATATTAAAAGATTGAATATGCTGCTTGCCGTGTTGGAAAAAAGAGCAGGTTTTAAACTTGGGGCCAAGGATGTATTTTTGAATATTGCAGGAGGATTAAGGGTGGAAGACCCCGCCATTGACCTGGCAGTGGTATGTGCGGTACTTTCTTCTAATAGTGAAATATCCATACCCCAAAACATCTGCTTTGCGGCCGAAGTGGGCTTAGCCGGAGAGATAAGAGCTATATCGAGGGTAGAACAGAGGATTCAGGAAGCTGAAAAACTTGGTTTTAAGAAAATCGTATTATCAAAATTCAACAAAATCGCCAAAAAGAATCCTGAAATCGAGATCATTAAAGTAAGCAAGATAGAAGAGGTTATCAGTGTTTTATTTAAAGTCTAGAATACAACACGAACGCCAAACAAGAATTATTGTAAGCCTTTTATTCTGTTGATATGATCGGGGCCTATTCGGCAGCAACCACCAATGATATCTGCCCCTTTTTTGCGCCATGCAGCCGCCATTTTTTCAAAACCGTAAGAGTCCGACACACCAATCCACGTTTTACTTTCTACATGATAAACTTCTCCTGAGTTTGGGTACACAATGATCTTTTTACCCGGCGCTGATTTTTTCAGACCGTCGATGATTTCAGATATATATTTTGGAGATGTACAGTTCACGCCGATGGCAAACGGTTGTGGTTTGTTGGCAAGCAAGCACGCTGCTTCCTCAATTCTTGTTCCGTCATTTAAGTGTAGTTCGTCTTTGCATGAAAATGACACCCACGAAGGCTTGGTATATTGATCGAGTAGCTCAGACAATACTTTTACTTCCAAATAGCTTGGAATGGTTTCGAAAGCTAAGAAATCTGCCCCCGTAGTTGCAAATAACCGAATTCTTTTACCGTGAAAGTTTTTTAATGCTTCCTCTGAAATTCCGTAATTTCCTTGATATTCTGATCCATCCGCCAGAAAGGCTCCATAGGGCCCCATACTGGCAGCGATATAGACCTTTTGAGTCAACCCGTGTCTATTGTAATAAAGATTCCTTGCCTTTTCGGCGAGTGTAACGGAACTCAATAAAAGTTTTTCAGCTTCATTTTTATCAATTCCAGATCGCATAAAACCTTCAACGGTAGCCTGATAACTCGACGTTGTAATACAACGAGCGCCCGCTTCCAAATAGGTATAGTGTACCTTTACCAGCAATTCAGGATCTGTCTTTAGAAGCCTGGCAGACCAAAGCTCATGATTGAGATTACAGCCATAATCTTCAAGAACATTTGAAAGACCTCCATCAAGGATCAGGGGATAGTTAATCGTATTCATAAAACAATATATTTTATTGCTTAGGTTTTACTTCTGTACTCCAGCCATCATAAAGACCATTCATTGATGCTGATAAATTGCGAAGCATTGTGGTTAGCTCATAAATAGACATCGGTAAAATTGAATCCTGTCTTGAAATGGTTAATTGAAAAGGGAATTGCCTTTCTTTTTGATAGGCGATGGAGTCAAGAGAGAATTTCAGTGTTTTTAAAGCTTTACCCATATCATTTCTTTTTGTCACACTTTTAAAATAAAACCAATGATTGACCTTCCTCAGACCTTGAAGATCATCTCCCTGAAGAACAAGATCATGGAGATAGCCCTGATCAATCAAAAATTCAGAAGAAAAATTTCTCGGATAAAGGAAATTGTAATAATAAGACCACTTTTTATCTCTTCTAATATCGATAATGGTTTTGACCCCGGAGAAATTATCGTCGAACATTTTGTTTAATTCCGCTCTGAGATTAACAGTGTCTTTGACATAAAAAACATCAAATGCCATGCATTGGTAGGTGATATAGCCAGCCAAACGATTTTTGGCAATCTTATCGATAGCAGCCAAGGTAGAATCTGAAAAGGAGAATATTTCGTCAAGACTATCTTCGGATGGAAAACCATTGTTGAGACAGTTTTTAAATTTGACCCCAACAATGAGAAGGTTGGGATAATTTGGTTTGGCCAGGTCAAGACTTAAGTCAAGCGAGACAGACATCGGACCATTTTCTTTCATGGAAACGTATTCAACCCAGTCGTCCTGGGCCTGAAGTACATTAACACAAGTCAATAAAAGAACAATTAAAAAGAAAAAGGAACGACTCATATGAAAAGCTAATAATCTCAAAGTTAATAAATTAATCGATGATAATTATCATAGGAAAGAATAGAGAATAGGACTAAATTTATCATAAATTTTAAAGATCCAAAATAATGAAAAAGATACTGATTTTCTTGATCATGGTTTTATACACTGCATTTTCTTATTCACAGGAAAGGAAAAATCAAAAAATTGAACCCGTTGGAGATCTTTTTGAAGTTACAATTTACTATGATGACGGGTCGGTTATGCAACATGGTTTTATGACCAAAGAGAGTAAGCTGCACGCTTCGTGGGAGAGCTACTATCCTAACGGAAACAGAAAATGTGTCGCCATATATGACAATGGTGATAAAGTAGGAACCTGGTATTATTGGTTTATGGATAAGAAAACCAAAGTTGTGTATAACAAAAACAAAATTGTAAAGGTTGAAGAAATTCCTATAGAATAATAACAAGCTTGCATCAATTTGAAAAAGGTTTGACCAATTCAATATATACCGGAAAATGGTCGCTGTAACCTCCTGAATAGTGATTATTATCAAAACTTCTAAAAGGGTATCCCAGATACCTACCCCGCTTTGTTATTAAATATGAGGGATTGTAGATTCCTGCTCTAAAGAACAGGTATCCTGATTCACTTTGCCCATCGCGAATCAAGTTATTACAGATAATCATCTGATCGAATAGATTCAATCCATCACGGTAAGCCAGGGTATTGAATCCTTTTTTATGCATGCTTTCCATGGGGTTAAAGAACCGCTTACCGGTTTCCTGTTCAACAGCTGACGGTAAAAGAAGCCCGTTTTTGATGCTTTCGTCACTCGGATCATCATTAAAGTCGCCCATAATTATAATTTTAGCATCTGGGTTTTCAATAAATATCCTGTCAGTGAATTGTTTTGCCAGATAGGCCGCTTTTACTCTTTTGGGATTGCTTTTATTTTTACCTCCTCGTCTTGAGGGCCAGTGGTTCACAAGAATATGCAATTCTTCATCCTCCAGGATACCGTAAACATAGAGAATATCACGTGTATATATCCTTTGGCCTTTATCACTCCAAAGTTTGACTTCAATGATTTCGGTCCCTAAGGGTGTAAAAAATTCTTGTTGATAGAGTAAAGCAACGTCAATGCCTCTTCTGTCTGGAGAATCCTGATGTATAATCTGATACTGATGTCTGCGTAACTGATCTGTTTCAATCAAATCACGAAGCACGCTAAAATTTTCAATTTCTGCCAAACCCAGAATTACCGGCCCTTTGCTTTTTGGTGTTGACCCTATTTCTGAGATTACTTTTGCCATATGGTCGATCTTCTTTTTGTAGTCTTTTTGGGAGTAGTGATTTTTGCCGTTTGGCGTGTAATCTTCGTCAATGGTTTTGGGGTCATCAATCGTATCAAAAAGGTTTTCAACATTGTAAAAGCCAATGGTCATCACCTTGTATTTTTTTGTTTGACCATCAACAGGCTGAACAAGTTGCAACAAGAAAATAAGCATGACTATTTTATAATATCTCTTCATCGGGAATCGAAGATCAGCGTTTTGATTTATGATGAAAAAATGAAATTGTAAGCAAGAAATTAAGTGTTTTTCAAATTTGTTGACATCTGTTTTTGAAGTGTACCAAAAGAGTGTACATTTTATTCATCGACATTTTATGGACCCAAGAATCGTTACGCTGGTTATTCTTTGCTTCTTAAAAGGCTTTTTGGTTTTTGCCCAAATAAATGTCTCGGGGAGGGTTGTTGATCAAATTTCCGGCAGAGGTTTGTATCCTGTCTCAATAAGTTTTGAAGGCCATAACATGTCAGTATACACTGATGAAGAAGGTTATTTTATCATAGAAAGCCCGATGCTCGGAACAGCGGTATTAAACCTTGAATTGAAGGGTTATAAAAAACGTAGAATCCCTCTAAAACTTGATGGCAGCGCAAAGGAAATTGATATGGGCCCGGTGACTCTTTTAAGAACGAAAGAGATGGTCAAAAATGATGACTGGGTTGAATTCAGCCAGGATGAAATTGACAGTGGTAATGGTGAGGTCGAGAATATTTCAGGGATTTTAATGGCTGGAAAGGATCTTTTTTCGAGAACGGCAGCCTATGATTTCGGTTCCAATTTTTTCAGGCCCAGGTTTCTTGGCTCTGAACACACTCAAGTCATGTTGAACGGGGTAACTATGAATAAAATTTATTCAGGACGCCCGGAATGGAGCAATTGGGGTGGATTAAATGATGCTTTGCGAGAGCAGGAGCGATTTGCCTCGATGCAAACTTCTCCTTATGGCATCGGAGGATTGTTTGACGGAGTTAATATGATAAGCAGGGCTTCAAAGCAGCGGAAAGGCATAAAACTTTCGGGCGCATTGTCTAATAAAAATTATCAAAACAGGTTTATGGCAACTTTTACCAGTGGATTGATGAATAAAGGCTGGGCCTGTATGTTATCGGCTTCAGTAAGGATGGCTGATCAAGGTTACAGGGCAGGAACAAATTACAAGGCCTATTCCTTTCTTGCTTCAATTGATAAACATTTTGGTGAGCGACAAAGTATTAATGCCACTTTTATTTATGCCTATACCAGAAAAGGTAAGTCATCTCCTTTAACAAAAGAAGTATTTGAATTAAAAAATGAGTCTTACAATTCTTACTGGGGATACCAGAAAAACAACAAAAGAAATTCCCGTGAGAAAGGAATCCTTGAGCCTATATTTCAACTTAATTATCAGTTTAGTATAAATCAAAAGACAAGTATCCACAGTCATTTTACCTATCAATTTGGAGCAGTTTCCTCGAGCAGGTTAGATTATTCAGGGCTAAGATATTTACAGAATTCTCAATCATTTATTGGAGGAGGAATAAACCCCGACCCATCTTATTATCAAAAATTGCCGAGCTATTTTCTTAAAGACCCTTCCAATCCGGATTTTGGAAGAGCCTATTTGGCTGAACAGGAATTTATGAAAAAGGGCCAGATCGACTGGGAGCAAATGTATGATGAAAACACGAACCCTTCTGTAGGGAATAATGCTATTTATGCCCTGTATGAAGATCGTCAGGATAATCAGTTTTGGGCTTTAAACTCGGGTTTTACAACAATTTTATCCGATAAACTTTCAATGGATGGGGCAGTTTCAATCACAGGGAACACTTCAGAGAATTATGCCTTGATGACAGACCTTCTTGGAGGTTCTGGATACCTGGATGTGGATTCATTTGCCAACAATTTTAGCCGGGCCCAAAACAACCTTCAAGAAATCAACAGAATAGTCCAGGAAAACGAAAAGTTCAGGTACAATTATCAACTTATGGCGAAGGAGGTTAATGCATTTATCCAAACAAGTTACAGGTCAAAAAAAACGGATGCATTTATAGGTTTGGCATTTACATCGAACAGTTACTTTAGAAATGGAATCTATGAAAACGGATTCTTTCCACAGAACGCTTCCCTGGGAAAGAGCAAAGTTGCGACATTTCATTTGCCGGCATTTAAAACGGGTTTTTCGTATAAGTTTTCTGGAAGGCATGTCATGGCATTGAATGTTAACTATTTACAAAAGGCCCCTGTGATGAATCATGTATTCTCCAATGTCAGGGTAAGCAATGACCTGGTCAATGATCTTAAACCTCAGCGAATGACGGGCATTGATTTGAAATATACCTGGAGACATCCTAACTTCCACGCAACCATATCAGGCTATTATGTGAGGATAAAGGACGGATCAAAGGTTTCCTTCTATTATGCCGATGGACTTACTGGCCTTGAAAATTCAGCGTCCAGTGCCTTTGTTCAGGAGGTTCTCACAAGTATCGATAAACAAAACGCGGGGCTTGAATTTAGCGTTGAAGTACCTTTATTTATGAATTTCAAACTGAAGGCTGTCACCGCTTTGGGCAGGTCCATATATGCTTCAAACCCTCAACTGTACCTCACGTCTAATGCCATTGAAGGACCTTTAAACCTGGGTAAATCCTTTTTAAGGGGCTATTATGCCACCGGCGGTCCTCAAGAGGTGTATTCATTTGGTTTTGAGTATTCGAGCCCCAAGTACTGGTGGTTTAGCAGCAGTTTAAATTATTTTCATAAATCTTTTGTTGCAGTTGCTCCTATAACCAGGACTAAAAATTTCTTTCTGAATACCGACGGCTTGCCAATTCATCCGGTTGATATTGATCTGGCCAAAAAATTGTTGGGTCAGGAATCGCTGGAACCTTATATGAACCTGAATATGGTTGGTGGAAAATCATGGAAAATAAAGGACCTGTATATTGGTTTTTTTGCTTCTGTAAATAACCTCACAAATACTATATACAAAACAGGGGGTTTTGAGCAATCCAGAAATGCAAATTACCTCACATTAAAGGAAGACAAGCTCAGAAGAAAACCCTTGTTTGGTCCAAAATACTGGTTTTCATATGGAACAACTTTTTTTACTTCGTTTTATATCAGACTATGAAATATATTTTTACAAAATCAACTTTACTTGCTATTTTTTTACCTTGTTTTGCCTGTCTGCAGGAGCCCGGAACCGATATTTGGATCCCTGAACACTCAGCAGTCGATATTTCGGTAACATCCGATATTGGAACAGCCATTAATTCATTCGAACAGTCAGAAAAAGAGATATATACATTTGACGCTGATGATCATATCGTAGTAGAGGCATTTGTGATTTCAAGTGATGAGGCTGGAAATTTTTATAAGACACTGGTCGTTCAGGATCAACCGGAAAATCCAACTCATGGCCTGGAACTTAAAATTGACAGAAGATCATATTATTCCAAATATAATCTTGGCCGAAAATTATTCCTGAAGCTGGCCGGATTAAGTATGCAAAAGGAGAATGGGAAGTACGTCATTGGTTATTTATCAGGAGGTTCACTTGTCGACATCCCTGTAAGTTTACTTGATAAGTTTATCATTCGTTCACTTGAAACAGTTGAAATCATTCCGCTCAATATTTCCCTGGAAGAGGTTACCAAGTCAATGATGAACATTTTTGTAGCGCTCGATCAAATTCAATTTATTCGACAGGATCTCGGAAAATCATTTGCAGCTGAAGCATATGACCGTTACAACGGCATGCGTATTGTTGAACAATGCGATAATCTGGCAAGAAGCTATTTGTTCACGAGTACCTACGCCAACTTCAGGTCAAACCTATTACCCGGTAAGAAGTTTGATCTGAACGCTGTGATGAGCAGCGACTATTATTCCCGTAAGATCAATTTGATCTTGAATTCTCCCGAAGACCTTAAGCAATCGGAAGAGGAGCGCTGTGACCCGGTATTTTTTGAATGTCCTGAAGGGGTCGAGAATGAGAAAAAGGATATTATCTTTTATGAGAATTTTGACGAGCTTAAGAGCACCAAGGATATTGATAAAATTGGCTGGCAAAATGTAAATAAAAATTTTGGCAATGGCAGATTTAGAAAAAGAAGCGCTGATGAGAATGGCTTTCTTCAAATTTCAGCCTATGATTCCAATGAGTATGTTATGGAGGTTTGGCTGGTAAGCCCGGTAATTGAACTAGACAAATCGAGAGATGAATACCTGACATTCGACATAAGAACAACTTTTGAAGAAGGAACCCTTTTAACCGTTTGGTTCAGTACCGATGATACGGATGATATTAATAAAGCGAGCTGGCATCAGTTGGATATAAAGATTCCCGTTGGAAGCAGGGATGGAAGCAATAAGGAATTTACCGGTACCAATTCTTTTCAACTTGATTGTTTAGAAGGCAGTATTCGGCTAGCTTTTAAATATACAGGCTCCGATCCAGGGGCTTCGACGACTTATGATCTGGACAATATTTTGATTTTAGGAGATACCTCTTCGAATTGATCCGGGAGATTTTAATTGATAATGCCTTTATACCTGAAGCGCTGTATTAAAATAAATAAAAACCGGGAAATGATCACTATAACCGCCCTGATGGTACCGGTTTATGAAGGTTCTTTTAGGAGAACCTTTAAATCTTCCTGTTTTTTGAATAAGAAAGGGCTCCACAAAGATATGAGCCTCCTGGTAACAAAACCATGATGTATTGAGCAGCTGTTGGTTTAAAAGGATTTGATCAAACATTTTCCATTTCCCTTTGTATTTTACAGAACCCTTTTTCTGATGATGAAATCCCTCCATGGCATTGGTAAAATCACGTGACTTAAAGGCCTGAAGGCTTTCACTTAAAGGATCATCATTAAAATCGCCCATGATCAACATGTTGGCTGAAGGCTCATCAAGGCGTATTTTATCAATTATTTGCAGCACTGTCTTCGAGGCAAGCATTCTTTTGGAATTGGTTTTAATTGTCCCATCTGTCCTTGAAGGCCAGTGATTGATAATGAGATGTATCTTCTTGTCAAATAGTGTTCCGCTTATATGCAAAATGTTTCTTGAATATTCAATTTGACCATCAATATGCAGCGATATCGGATATGTAGCCTGGTTTTCTATTTTAAAATATTGTTTTTGGTATAACAGGGCTACATTTATTCCTCTGGGGTCACCTGAATTATCAAAAACCCAATCGTAGTCATATTTTTTTAAATGATCAGACTGTATGAGGTCGTTGAGGCAGAATTCATTCTCGATTTCACAAACACCCATTAATACCGGAGGGATATTTGACCTCATCTTGCCTACTTTTGAAATAACCCTTGAGACGTGTTCAATTTTTTGAAGGTATTTCTCTTTATTCCATTGATAGATTCCTTGAGGCGTATAATCTTTGTCACGTGTGGTCTCATTGTCGAGAGGGTCAAACAAGTTTTCGAGATTGTAAAAGGCAACAGAATAAGTGTGAAACATAGAAAATTGCAAGTGATGCTCCAAATTAAGTAAAATCGACTAGATTAGTTTAAAAAGGATTGTAAATTTGTACCATGATAGAAAAAAGGGATTCAAATATTGAGAACGTGGTATTGGTTGGCGTCATAACCAAAGAGCAGAACGAGGAGAAATCCAAAGAATACCTGGATGAGCTCGAGTTTCTAACCTATACTGCCGGAGGTGAAGTGGTAAAGAGATTTGTTCAAAAGTTGGAATACCCCAACCCAAAAACATTTATTGGCTCCGGGAAACTGGACGAAGTGAGAAGTTTTATCCAGGATAAGGAGATCAAAACAGTCATTTTTGATGATGAATTGAACCCGGCCCAATTGCGAAACATTGAAAAATTGCTTGATTGTAAAGTTCTTGACAGAACAAACCTGATACTTGATATATTTGCCCAACGTGCCGAAACCTCTTATGCCAGAACTCAGGTAGAGTTGGCTCAGTGTCAGTATTTGTTGCCAAGGTTAACAAGAATGTGGACCCACCTCGAAAGACAAAAAGGGGGTATAGGACTCCGAGGTCCTGGGGAAACAGAGATAGAAACCGATAGAAGAATTATCAGGGACAAGATTTCCCTGCTAAAGAAAAGGTTGAAAAAGATTGACAGTCAAATGTCGATTCAACGTAAAAACAGAGGGAAAATGGTAAGGGTTGCCCTTATTGGTTACACCAATGTTGGAAAATCAACCCTGATGAATGTCATCAGTAAAAGCGAAGTTTTTGCAGAAAACAAACTGTTTGCCACTTTGGATACCACAGTAAGAAAAGTGGTGATCAGAAATATACCTTTCTTGCTAACTGATACCGTTGGATTTATTCGAAAACTCCCAACTCAACTGGTAGAGTCATTCAAGTCTACACTTGATGAGGTGAGGGAAGCAGATCTTTTGTTGCATGTAGTTGATATTTCACATTCCAATTTTGAAGATCACATTGCTTCGGTGAACAATATTATCAGTGAGATAACTCCTCAAGGTGAAGATTCAAGTAAACCAACAATCATGGTTTTTAATAAAATTGATGCATTTAAGCACGAATCCATTGAAGAGGATGATTTAACAACTGAACGTTCCAAGGAACACTATACACTGGAAGACTGGAAAAAGTCGTGGTATGCCAAAATGGAAAACAAATGTGTTTTTATTTCTGCACTAAAAAAGGATAACCTGGAAGATTTCAAAAAAATAGTGTTTGAAGAAGTGAAAAAGATTCACATTACGAGGTTTCCTTACAATGACTTCCTGTATCAGGAATATGAAGAAAACGTCTAAAGTTACTTTTCGTCCTTATCACCGTCAACCATGCCATGCCGCTTAGCTCTGATCTTCCAGATTTTCCGAGCCAAAAGCTGCAAGTCTTCATCTGCGTCGCTTTCATCGACAATTTCAAAACCGAGTAAAGTCTCGATGATATCTTCTTGAGAGACAATACCGCTCACGGTACCAAATTCATCAACAACAAGGGCGATGTGTTCCTGTTTTTCTATCAGTTGTTCGAATAAATTTTTGATAGGGGTTTCCCTGTCGGTCACTACAATTTCTCTCGATATACTTTTTAGTTCCTTGTCTCCATCTCCGTTGATGATAGATTCAAATAATTCATCTTTGAGAAAATAACCTGAAATGTCATCCGATCCATCTTTAAAAATAGGGACCCGTGAAAACTTTAATTTTGGGTTTTTGTCGTAAAAATCTCTTATTTTCATTTGTTCCGGAGCTGTTTTTAGCACAGTTCTGGGAGTCATGATATCTTTAACGGCCATGTTTTCGAAGTCAATGACGTTTTTGATGACGAGGCTTTCAGACTCCTGAAAGATACCTTCTTCATGTGCGATATCTGCCATAGCGTGGAAATCTTCTCGGCTGATATTGGCGTTATGCGAATTTTTACCAACAATCCTTGTTGCAAATTTCAGCAGCCATAAGATCCCGGTATATTTCAGTGGAAACATAAGCAGCATGATTGCTTTTGTTGAAAAATTCGCAAGACTTTTCCAATAATTCGCGCCTATTGATTTTGGAATTATTTCTGAGAGAATCAAAATCAAAAGAGTCATAATAGCCGATACAATTCCGACCGAATTATTCCCTGAGCCAAATGTTTTTTCAGCCTCAACACCCACTAAAATAGCGCCAACCGTATGGGCGATGGTATTAATCGTTAAAATAGTAATTAGTGGTTCATCTATTTTCTCTTTAAGTTTTTTCAAAGTTCTGGCATAACTTTTACCCTCATTTATCCTTACTGTAATAAAGGTTGGTGTTACACTCAATAAAACTGCTTCGAGAATTGAGCAGAGAAAAGAGAAGCAAATAGAAAGAACTCCATATACTACTAATAGGGTCATATATCTTTGTTTCAGCTAATTTATTAAAATTAACAGTTTATAATAAAATTTGAGATAATTTTTTCAGGTAATTCAAATTGCGTGAATAAAGTATGAACTAAAAAAGTTTAATCCAGCGTTATATTAAGCCCGATTAGCCAATACGATTGCAGATCATTATTTATAGAGTCAAAGGTCGCATCCGGATCTGAAATCAGGTTGTAATTAAGCGCTTCCTGTTTGTTCTTCCTTAGACCAAAATCGAATCCAACCCCAAGGGATTTCCAAAGTGTGTAGCTAAATGAGTTTGTCCAGGTATAATTGGAATAATCTGATCCTTCATAACTCATGAAAACCGACAAATTAGATTTTACGTTTAACCCGCCAAACTTTCTCGTGTAATCTGCTACTACTTTTGCACCGAAAGTGGAATCATATTCTGCATCTCCTTTGCTAAATACAAAATTGTAGTTGGCAGGGTGAATAACGACGACCAAATCAGCGATAGGGGTCCAGGTTCCACCCACACCAAGGTCAAGGAAACCGGGATCGTTAAAGTTATTCACCAATGTTGATCGGTATTCCATTAAAGCTGATACTGCAAAATTTTTGGAAACTTTATATCCGTAGAGAGAGCTCAAACTAAAAACATCCGTTGCAACTTCATACGAATCACTGTCTGTATCATCGTCTTTATCATCGAATTTGACCCATCCAATATTTACATTCATCGCATTTTTCCAGAAATATTTTTCCTCGATACGATCCGCAAATGCGTTTACATTTATTCCAAAGTTGCCTACAGAAGAATTGGGGCTTTCTTTAGAATACCAATTGTTGAATCCTGATATGCTCCCACCAATGGTTCCGGTGGCTCTTAACCTCCAGCCCGGCAAGGCATCTATTTGGCTTTGAATAGCGTCAGCTTTTCCTTTTAGGACGCTTATTGAATCATTCTTTTCCTTTTGTAAGGCTTTTAATTCTTCTTTTGTTTGGGCATTGATCTGGCTGATTCCAGAAACAATAAACAATACGACGATTAATTTTTTCATGGGGGAAACATTTGATTAGTAAGGGGCAAAAATAGCTAAATTGGATAAAAAAAAGAATTCTATTATTTCTTTTTAAACAAAGGTACGCTCGAACATGCCTCTCCAAACATTAAAGAGTTGACAACCGGTAACAATTTTTGGGTGATCTGAGCGAATGCCGAATCAGGGATATTTTTGTCTGAACATCCTTTTATAATAACGGGAGAACCTGCAAAAGAGTCCAAAGGAATCGTTGCAACGACCTCTTGAAAGATCATGTTTTCGAGTAATTCAAGATCGCCAACCACAATTTTTTTAGCATAGGGAGCCAAAGCCACACTAATAAGCAAATAAGCCCAGGATGGTATGATTGCATCAGATGAACAGGTAACGGCAACATATTTATCTTGGTATTCTTCCCAGCGATGATCTCTTACCGATTCTCTGAAATCTTTTTCTTTTAAAATAATGCCTTCGAACAACCACTGGCTAATATCCAATAATACTCTTTCCCCTTCCGGAAAAAAATCTTCCAGATCCAGTGTTCTTAGTTTGCTCTTGGCAACTCTGTTGACTATTTCTCCTGACATAGTTTTAGTACTTAATTGACTTTCGTGATCAATTTAAAGAAAACCCAGTTCGAGTTTTGCTTCCTCGCTCATCATATCCTGTGTCCAGGTAGGATCAAATGTGATCTCAACCTCCGCGTTTCTCACCTCTTCAATAGACCTGATCTTTTCTTCCACTTCCATGGGCAGGGTTTCTGCAACAGGACAGTTAGGCGAAGTTAGCGTCATTAACACTTTGACATCCATATCCTCGTTTACAAAAACATCATAAATCAATCCTAGTTCATATATGTCAACGGGGATCTCAGGATCAAATATGGTTTTGATAACATCTACAATCTTTTCTCCAAGATCTTCCTTTACTTTATTATTCATGCCGGTTCTTTAAAATCATTCTAAATAAGGGCAAAGATACGCTAATGTACCTTTACCACAAAATTCTAATTTCAAGCGTTTTTGGATTTATGGGCCAGTGCCAGAAGTTTGATTTGTTTGACCATCGACAAAAGGCCGTTTGCCCTTGTTGGTGATAAATGCTCTTTTAAACCAATAGCATCAATAAAGTACGGCTCATTGGAGAGAATATCATCGGGAGTCTGGTTGTTGTAAATTCTCAGGAGTAACGAAACAATTCCTTTGGTTAAAATGGCGTCGCTGTCTGCCGAAAACAAGAGTTTGCCATCCTCATAGTCTGCATGAAGCCATACTTTTGACTGGCAGCCTTTGATGAGGTTTTCATCTGATTTGTTAACTTCTTTTATTTGAGGCATCGATTTTCCCATTTCAATGATAAATTCATAGCGTTGCATCCAGTCTTCAAACAGGTCAAAGTCTTCAATAATTTCTTCTTGTATTTCTTTAATAGTCATATTTTAAACTTATTTTTGCAAAAATAAGTAATTTGTAATTGACATGGGAAAACTTTTAATCGTAGGAACCGTTGCATTTGATGCCATAGAAACTCCGTTTGGAAAGACCGAAAAAATCCTGGGTGGTGCCGCTACCTATATCGGCCTGTCTGCTTCTTATTTTGGATTGGAATCAGGCATAATTTCTGTGGTAGGAGGGGATTTCCCTGTCAGATACCTTGATATGTTGAGTGACAAGAATATTGACCTTGAGGGAGTTGAAGTGATCAAGGAAGGGAAAACTTTTTTTTGGAGTGGCAAATATGATTATAATTTAAACACAAGGGAAACCCTGGTTACTGATTTAAATGTGCTAGCCGAATTCAATCCCGTTGTACCCGAAAATTTTATGGATTGTGATTTTTTAATGTTAGGGAATTTGCATCCGCTGGTTCAGATGTCTGTGATCAATCAAATTCCTGAGCGACCAAAACTGGTTGTATTAGACACCATGAATTTTTGGATGGATAATACAATGGATGAATTGCATCAGGTTATTGCAAAAGTAGATGTTATTACGATAAATGACGAAGAGGCCAGACAATTGAGTGGAGAATATTCTCTGGTTAAAGCAGCTCAAAAGATCCATAAAATGGGCCCCCAATATGTAGTGATCAAAAAAGGGGAGAATGGGGCATTATTGTTTAATAACGGGGATGTGTTTTTTGCACCTGCACTTCCTTTGGAAGATATTTTTGATCCAACCGGGGCAGGAGATACTTTTGCCGGGGGCTTTATAGGTTATTTAGCCAGCAGCCATGATGTTTCTTTTGAAAATATGAAAAGAGCGGTAATTTACGGTTCAAATTTTGCCTCTTTTTGTGTTGAAAAATTTGGTACCGAAAGAATGCAAAACCTGAGCCAAAATGAAATTCAGGCAAGATTAAAGGAATTCAAACAACTTACTCAATTTGATATTGAATTAACACATTAACTGCTTTAAAAAATGAGTGATGCTTTACAACATGAATGTGGAATTGCCCTCGTTCGACTGTTAAAACCTCTTCAGTATTATAAAGATAAATACGGAACTGCATTTTATGGAATCAATAAGATGTATCTGTTAATGGAGAAGCAACACAATAGGGGGCAAGACGGGGCAGGCTTTGCCAGTATCAAGTTTGATGTTGAACCCGGGGCCCGATATATCAGCAGGGTAAGGTCAAATGACCAGCAACCAATTCAAGATGTATTCGCAAAGATCAATTCACGATTAAACGGTGTTTTGCAGGAGTATCCCGAAAGAGCAAATGACCTTGATTGGCAATTGTCAAACATGC
Organism: Lutimonas vermicola; assembly: GCF_038433205.1. Lineage (NCBI taxonomy): Bacteria > Pseudomonadati > Bacteroidota > Flavobacteriia > Flavobacteriales > Flavobacteriaceae > Lutimonas > Lutimonas vermicola. Next base: position 143,657 of record NZ_JBCDNA010000003.1, on the reverse strand, counting down.
CCTATCTGGGCAATATCTATTTGGGCCATGTTCGTTATGGTACATTTGGAAAGAACAGTATTGAAAGTGTTCATCCATTTTTGAGACAAAACAATTGGAAACATAAAAACCTGATCGTAGCAGGAAACTTTAATATGACCAATTCGGGAGAGCTTTTAAAGGAACTTATTGAATTGGGCCAACATCCAAAGGAATATACCGATACAGTGACCGTCATGGAAAAGATCGGCCATTTTTTGGACGATGAAGTTCTTGATCTTTATTATAAATTCAAACAGAAAGGGATCAGTAAGAAACAGGCTTCTCCACTTATAGCAAAAGAATTAAATATTCAGAAAATATTAACGAGGGCTTCAAAGAACTGGGATGGAGGATATGCCATGGCAGGTATGATTGGGCATGGAGATGCCTTTGTTCTTAGGGATCCGGCAGGTATCAGACCAGCTTATTATTACGCTGACGAGGAGGTCGTTGTAGTCGCTTCAGAAAGACCCGTTATACAAACGGTTTTTAATGTGGATATTGATGAGGTGAAAGAGATTGAAAGGGCTCATGCCTTAATTATAAAAAAGGACGGGGAGGTAAGCATGCAGCAGATTATGGAGCAACTTCCTAAAAAATCCTGTTCGTTTGAGAGAATATATTTTTCCAGGGGAAGTGATGCGTCCATTTATCAGGAAAGAAAAATGCTTGGTAAATATATTTTTCCTAAAGTATTGGAATCAATAGACAACGACATATCAAATTCGGTATTTTCGTATATCCCAAATACAGCAGAGACCTCCTTTTACGGGATGACTGAGGCTGCCGAAGAATACCTGAACGAACACAAGCTACAGACCATTTTAAAAGGGAATAAGAATATTTCTGCACAAAAGCTCACTGAAATTTTGTCGGAGCGTCCGAGGATAGAAAAGATTGCCATAAAAGATGCGAAATTAAGAACTTTCATAACTGATGACAATAGCAGAGACGACCTTGTAGCCCATGTATACGATGTTACCTATGGCGTAGTCAAGCCCACTGATAATTTAGTGATCATCGATGACAGTATCGTAAGGGGAACCACGTTAAAAAAGAGCATCATTAAGATTCTCGACCGTTTGAATCCTAAAAAGATCATTGTCGTATCCTCAGCTCCTCAAATAAGATATCCTGATTGTTATGGAATTGATATGGCCAGAATTGATGAATTTATTGCCTTTAAAGCTACTTTAGAGTTATTAAAGGATGCAGGGAAGTACCATATTGTCGATGAGGTATATTTAAAATGTAAGAAAAGTTTGGATCAGGACCATCCTGAAAATCATGTCAAGGAGATTTATGCTCCATTTACACCCGAACAAATTTCGGATAAAATTGCGGAACTCTTAAAAACGGAGAACATCAAGGCTGAGGTGAAAATTATATTTCAATCAATTGAGAACCTTCACAGAGCCTGCCCTAACGATACGGGAGACTGGTATTTTACAGGAGATTTTCCAACTCCGGGAGGAATGAAAGTAGTCAATAGGGCTTTTATGAATTTTTACGAGGGTAAAAGTGAAAGAGCCTATTAATCAATACCCGAATTTATGAATATATTGAAATCGCCGAAAATTTTTCTGATAACCTTTGTTCTGTCAATTATTGTAATGGGATGCAAATCTCAGAGTATTGAAACTTCGGCTCCATTTGAAATAAAGGAAAAGACCTATTTTTATTGGGTTGGAGGTAAACAGGGCACCCAGGGAACAACTGTTAGAATCGTCGGCAATACCAAATCATTAAATATTTCATTTTCTAAACTGTATTTTCAAAATCATGAGTACAGCATTGTTCCTATGTTTAATGGTGATAAATTTGAGATTGAAGGTAATTTTTCTGAATTTAAAGAAAAGGAACTGGTCTTTGCCAAAGACCCTTCTGAAGAATTTGGCAACCAGCCTAAAAAGCCCATAAAAAAGATTCCATTCGAGCTTAAAGACGATGAGGCCGTTTTATTGTATTCTGTCAATGGCCTGGAAGGTTTTCATAAAATCACCGGTGTAAAAAGATTGGATAAAGTTTACAGGCCCTAATCTAGACATTAAAACTTACCCCAACAGATCCATTGTTGCCGATTTCGGCAAAAACACCGACTTTTTTGGTGAAAAAGTACCGAAAACCCAGATAGCCTGAAACACCTATTTTTTCGCTCGACAGGTAACCTAATTCAAGTCCTGGATATATGTCAAATTCACATGGCAGGTCAAAGGCTATTCCCAGATGAACCTGACTTCTGGCAAAAATATAATAATCGTTTTCGCCATCGTTAAAATAGACACTGGCACCGGCACCAAGTGAAAATAGTTTTCCAAGACCATAATCATAGGTGGCTTTTACGCCATTTCCGAAACCATAGGCTTCATAACCAATATTGATTTTTTGATCACTTTTCCCGTCAAAAGACTGACCATAACTGAAGAATGCTCCAAGCAAGAAGCATAGGGTAATTATTAAATTTTTCATAGCAAAAGTTTAAAAAATTAAACTCCTTATTGATAACGAAAAAACAAGTAAAATATTATGTATTTGGAGTTGATTTTTAAAGAGGTGAAACAACATAGATTAGCTTGAAAGACATATTGACATGATCTATATGTTGTTATGTTGAAATGGATACAAAAAACCTGGAAATTAAATCTAAAAATATTCAGAGGTTTGTGAATGTCAAAGGTAAGGTTCTAGAAAAAATTACGTCCAATCAGGTATATTTAATGATTTTTTCAGGATTCGAAATACTTTAAAACAGTATCGTGTTTTTTAATATTATATTAACAGTTTAGGATTTTTCTGAGTCGAAATTGGCACGAATGTTGATTTGTAATAATAGAATTTAAATAAAGCTGCTATTTGGTTTTAGTCCTTAAAAAACTTTAACATTAGATTATGATAATTTAGAAATAGAAGTATTTATTTTGTAGTTGAAATACGAGGTTGGAGATAGAATTATTGGGTTCTTATAATGTAGTAAAAAAATCTTCCACATGACGACAACAAAATTAGAAGCTTAGCGTTAGAAATTATAGAAGTAATTATAAAAACGCAATAAAAATATTTAAAATAAGGTTTGGTTAGTTGATTTTGGTTGATTTATTTCAACCAAATGTCGCCCCGAGAGATCGGGGCGATTTTTTTTGCATTATATCTTAATATTTTACAAATCAAACTTTATCCCCTGAGCCAGAGGAAGGTCTGTTGTATAATTAATCGTGTTGGTTTGTCTTCTCATGTAAACTTTCCAAGCGTCAGAACCTGATTCGCGACCCCCTCCTGTTTCTTTTTCTCCGCCAAAGGCACCGCCTATTTCAGCCCCTGATGTTCCAATATTGACGTTGGCTATTCCGCAGTCAGAACCTTCCACTGATAAAAACAGCTCTGCTTCTCTCAAATTGTTTGTCATAATAGCCGAACTAAGTCCCTGTACGACTCCATTCTGTAAGGCGATTGCATTTTCCAGTCCACCTGAATATTTAAGCAGATAAAGAATAGGAGCGAAAGTCTCATGCTGAACAATCTGATAGTTGTTTTGCGCTTCTGCAATTGCAGGTTTAACATAACATGCGCTTTCATATCCCTCACCTTTCAAAACACCACCTTTAAGCAAGAGGTTTCCTCCTTCTTCAACTACTTTATCAAGTGCGGATTGATACATATTAACAGCTTCCACATCAATCAACGGTCCGACGTGGTTGGATTCGTCCAAAGGATTTCCGATGCGCAGCTGTGCATATGCCTCGACTAAAGCATCTCTTACTTTATCGTATACACTCTCGTGAATGATGAGCCTTCTTGTTGAAGTACATCTTTGACCTGCCGTTCCGACAGCACCGAAAACGGCTCCGATAATGGTCATTTTAATATCAGCATCCGGAGTAACGATGATTGCATTGTTACCCCCCAATTCCAATAAGGATTTTCCTAATCGGGCAGCAACTTTTTGTGCAACGATCTTTCCCATCCTAATGGAACCTGTAGCAGAAATCAAGGGAACCCTTTTATCGGTTGTAAGCATTTCACCAACCCGGTAGTCACCATTGATCAAACAGGAAATTCCTTCAGGTAAATTATTGGCTTCAAAGACTGAGGCTGCAATATGTTGGCAGGCAATTCCGCAAAGTGGTGCTTTCTCACTGGGTTTCCAAACACAGACATCACCGCAGATCCATGCCAGGGCAGTGTTCCAGGCCCAAACAGCAACAGGGAAATTAAATGCTGAAATGATGCCAACGATACCTAAGGAATGATACTGCTCATACATGCGGTGACCAGGACGTTCACTGTGCATGGTAAGACCATGAAGTTGTCTGGACAGACCTACGGCAAAATCACAGATATCAATCATTTCCTGAACTTCACCCAATCCTTCTTGCAGGCTTTTCCCCATCTCGTATGAAACCAATTTGCCCAGCGGGTCTTTAAGCTCTCTTAACTTATCTCCAAACTGTCTAACGATTTCACCACGCTGGGGAGCCGGGATGACACGCCATTTTAAAAAAGCGGCTTCAGCCGTTCGCATTACCCTGTCGTAATCTTCACCTGAAGTCGTTTTGACTTTGGCAATTAATTCACCGTCAACGGGAGAAAAAGAAGAGATGAGATCTCCATTGGAAAAACAATCTGAACCAGTTGAACTCCCCTCATTGATCTCTTTTACCCCTAATTGTATCAAGGCTTGTTTTATTCCATAATCTGTCGCAACTAATCCCATATTTTATGTTTTAAATTAAAGTTTGTTTGACGTCAACATTCAACGTGCATTAAAATGTAAAATTAATAGGATTTGGTAAAATAATTTGACATTATTCACAAAACTTTAATTTGAATACGATAAAAATGAAGATTTCCTAAAGATTATAGAAGGAAGAGTTAAATACCAGGTCAATGTGTCGGTTAAAACTTATAATTTAAGCCAGAGTAAAGCCCAAAGTAATAAGGTCTGAAGTTACCGGAATTACCAGAATAGGTATTGAATTGGTATTTGAACATTGGGGCCACATTTAAATACCAGCTTTTACTGATCTTATAATCGAAGTCGACACCTAAGTTTCCACTAAAATTGAGGTCGTTTAGATTGTTTGCATTTCCTAAATCAGTCACCTCGCTCTGTGTTATCATAGAGAGTGAATTATTTGATAAAATAAGTGTACTGAAACCACCAACCACATTTAACCCAATTCTTTTGTCATAAAGATTATATTTCATTTCAATTGGCAATTCGAAATATTCAATAGATTGATTCAAATCTCCGCTAACAGTGGATTTATTCAACTGTGTTCCAACTCCGTTGCTGCGTCCAATTCCCACAGGAGTCAAGATTACTCCAGGTTTGTCGGTATTGATATTGCTCAAAGCATTCTTAGAGGATGAAATCAAAGCATTGACATTTTTGGTATTGTAGGCCAATTCAACTTTGTTCACGCCCGATTGAATAAAGAATTTATTAGATAGCTGGTAATTCACTTTAACCCCGATAGAAAGTGCATTATCAGAGGTTTTGGTATTGTTGGACAACGCATTGTTAAGAGGAGATCCATTCTGAAGTGAATTGTAAAACACAGGGGCTACTGTCGGCCCAACAGACCATTTTTTATCGATGGTGTTTTGTGTGGTTATTTTATCAGGAATACGCTCCATTTTGGCCGTTATCGATTCAGTCGCCTTCAATTCATCCAGAAAATCATTTTTATCTACCACGTATTTATTCTCTATGGTCGAATACATTGTGGCTATTTCATTGGTGGTAACAATTACCTTGTTAGAAGGTTTCTTGATAAAAATAGGCTTTTCGGTTTTTCTTGTCGTATTCTTATCCTTGTTATTATCGACTAATTGAGTTTGCTCATTAGTGAATATAGGGGTAAGCTTTGTTTCAACCGATTGATCAATCGTGACGGCATCAGTTTTGCTAACCTGAGAATTGACAGGAATCACTTTACTGTCATTAAAATAGAAAAGACCTGTAGTGATAAGAGCAACCAGCATAACAGCTGCGCCACTTAGCTTTTTCCAGAGCGCAACAGCAGGTTTGGAAGGTCTGCCGCTAAGCTTTGCTTCAATGTTGTTCCAGACTCTTTTATTTGGATATACTTCCAAATCTTTTAAGTTTTCCTGAAAAACCCTGTCTATGTTTTTTCTTTCTAACATTTCATTATTTGTTAAAACAGCCCTGCGTTCTTTTGCTGCTGCGATAACTCAACTTTTTCTTTTAAGATCAGTCTTGCTCTTGACAAGTTTGACTTGGATGTTCCTTCTGCGATTTGCAACATGGCTGATATTTCTTTATGAGAAAAACCATCAAGCACATAAAGGTTGAACACCATTCTATATCGTTCAGGCAATTCCTGAATTATTTTCAATAAAAAATCAAGAGAAATTTCATTTTCATCTACTTCTACTTCTACTTCCTCAGGATAATTTTCTTCTATCAAATTCAACACCTTCTTTTGACGATAAGTCTGTAAGGCTGTATTGATAACGATTCTTTTCATCCATCCTTCAAAAGAACCTTTAAATTGAAACTGATTGATTTTATTAAAAATCGTAATAAACGCCTCTTGCAAATTATCTTCAGCTTCTTCTTGTGTCTTTGAATATTTCAAACATATAGCGAAAAGCTTACCAGCAAATAGGTGGTAAACCTCAGACTGGGAGATAATATCTCCACTTTTACATTTTTGTATGAGTCCCTTTAAACTCATTGGCGTTTTGCTCACTTAAATTTATTACTGGAACTTCCACTATTAAATAAATGGGTTCTCCGTTATCATCATCTCCTTGCCAGAATCTAAAAATGTAAGGACTCGCCTGCAAAGCATGAACTTGAAAAGTGAGTTCCTGCTCTAAATCAATTGTTTCGCAATCGTTACTTTCAATAACAAGCGAAATAACGGCTACATTTCTTGCATTCTGGTCGTATTCGTATAAAATGTCACTGTTTCTATAACAGTCATCGGGAACAATATACTTTACCGAGATATCATATATTTTACCGTATTCAAATTCTTCAGGTACCATTGCCTCTTCAATGGGCAGCAATTCATAGTGATAATCATAGCTGTCATCATCTGAGCATGATACAAACAATATAACGGCAAAAATTACGAAAAATATCTTTTTAATGATCATTTTTTAACAAAAAAAGCAGCTATTAGTATAATTTAAGATGCCCAATTGTTAATTGGTTGCGTAAAAAAGGGCTACTTTTGTTAAAAAGAAGCCTTTATCAGATGGATATTTTCAGCATCTCAGATTTTCGGAATTTTGAAACCGAAGCCTTGAAAATATTTAGGTACCAAGCGATCAACAACCAGGTTTACAGCCGCTTTATTGACCTTTTAAAGATAGATCCAAAAACTGTAAACAGCGTAAAAAACATCCCTTATCTTCCCGTTGAATTTTTTAAATCTTATGAGGTACTGAGCAACACCAAAAAAGTTGAACGTGTTTTTACAAGCAGTGGCACTACCGGCAGCATTCAAAGTAGACATTTGGTAACCGACCTCACATTATACGAGGAAAGTTTTACCAGGGGGTTTGAATATTTTTATGGAAGTGCTGAAAACTATACGGTGCTTGCTTTGCTTCCGGGTTATTTGGAAAGAAAAGGCTCCTCGCTGATTTATATGGTCGATCACCTTATTGGAAAAAGCAGCTCAGAGTACAGCGGTTTTTATCTGAATGAATTGGAGGCACTAAGCGAACTGCTCATGCATTTGGATTCAAAAGGAGAGAAAGTCCTGCTCATTGGAGTAACTTATGCCTTATTAGACCTTATTGAAAGCCACAGGTTTGAACTAAAGCACGCCGTGGTCATGGAAACGGGAGGAATGAAGGGCAGGAGAAAGGAACTTGTAAGAAAAGAACTCCATGAGATTCTTTCCGAGGGATTTGGCGTAGACAAAATACATTCTGAATATGGTATGACAGAATTGTTGTCTCAAGCATATTCTTTGGGTGACGGAATATTTGAAACTCCACCCTGGATGAAGGTCCTGATAAGAGATACCGAAGACCCTTTTCATATGCTTGAAAATAACAGAAACGGCGGTATCAACGTTGTGGACCTTGCGAATGTCAATTCCTGTTCATTTATTGCCACGCAGGATCTGGGCCGTAAAATAAGCGATAGTAAATTTGAAATCCTTGGTCGGTTTGACCACTCAGATATCAGAGGTTGTAACCTAATGGTGGTTTAAAATGTTTTATCGATCCAGGGCAGTAATTTCATACTGAGTCTGTAAAAAACATAGCCGATCAGCAACCCGATCAAAGCTCCCGTTAAAACATCCATTGGGAAGTGTACACCGATATACATGCGACTATACGAAAACAACAGGGGCCAGATAAAAAACAAAATGGTGTATTTATAGTATTTTTTTAGGATAAGATGCATCATTAGAGTAACTGCAGTTGAAGTGGTGGCATGACCCGAAACAAAACTGAAGCTCGAATTATTCTTTAGAATCCTGATCACGTTATTGATAGCCGGATCTCGGTTTGGCCTGAGTCTTTCAAAGTAATTTTTTAGAAAAACGGTGAACTGATCCGAAAATGCAACAAGAACAGCAGTAAGTAATAACAAACCAAGGCCTTTTTTCCATCCGAAGGTATTAAAGATCAAATAAAAGAATAAGAGATACAGTGGAATCCAGCTTAGCGGGTTTGTTATAGCAAGCCAGAAACTATCCCAGTTCTCTGTGCCCAATCCATTGATAAAGACAAGCAGATTTTTATCGAATTGAATAATTTTATCTAATAAGTTCAAACTATAAGTTTCTTTTTATTGGACCCGTAAGGTCATCAATATTATCTTTTACTTTATTCTTGATATTCTTGACTTCCTTCTCAATATCGCTGGTTAGATCGGCGTCAATTCCTTGCTTTTTGACACCTTCGGTAATTTCTTTTTTCACTTCGTTAGTAGCATTTTTCAACTGTTGCATTCCCTTTCCAAGGCCACGGGCCAGTTCGGGTAACTTATCTGCTCCAAATAACATTACCACGATCACAAGAATGATAAATATTTCAGCTCCACTAATAAATAAATACATATTTCTTGATTTACGCCACAAAGATAATACAATTACTCGTTTTAATGAGCAATGACCAATAAGCCTTTTTTAATCTTTATATCTCCAACTTGTCAAATCCGCACCGGGGGGCGCAGAAGCAGCGATTCTTTTCATGATCTTTGGAACATACATCGAATTATATCGCAATCGAGAGATATGATTTGGGTTATCCTGGTCGCCATTCCAGCAATGTTCAGCCCTGTCGCCATAATCTACTTCACCGTCATAATAAGGATCGGAAGTGCTTTCTAAAAAGGACTCCATGGAATAAACCGCATTGTTTAAATAGTAATTATCCATATCGCCGCAATAAATATGGATTTTACCTTTCAATTTGTCACCTAATTTGTCCCAGTCTCTTTCAAGAATATAACGAAGATCATAGTTTTCTTTCCAATAATCAGCTACTTCAGGATTGATGTCTCCGGTGTATTTGTCCCATATTCGTTCGGGATATCCGTCCTCGGCCTGCGGAGAATAGGTCGCTTCCCAAATATCGAATTGTTGACCTGATCTCGATTTGTCGCCAAGAACGAGTTCAAGATGGTTGTCTTGTTTTACTGTAGAGGTGATCTGCCCCAGATAATCCCTGTGAGAAGGGACCTCGAGGGTTTTAAAATCGGATTCATAGAAATAGGCGTTTGTATCTTCATATATATTTGTCAGACAATAACTGCTGAAGTCTATAGGATCAGGGCAGGCAGCGAAGCATCCATTGTATTGATCCGGATATTTTACCTGAACCGCAAGAGCCTCCCAACCTCCGGTAGAGCCTCCGTAGAGAAATCTGGACCAGCCTTCTCCCAACCCCCTGAATTCCTTTTCAATATGAGGAATCAATTCATAGGTAATGGCATCTCCATAAGGACCTTGACTGGCAGAATTCACGGCATAGGAATCATCATAATAGGGGGTGGGATGTTGAATTTCTATTATAAGAAACCTTGGAAAATCCGGCTCATTCCACCTCTTGTAAAAGTTATAGGCCTCCTCTTGCTGAATGATGTTATACCCTTCGACTTTAAACCTGTCGGAGTAAACCGGTTCAAGGCTCTTGTCGGGGGGGGTGGTTCTGAACCCTCCAAAATCAGCAGGGAAATGTCCGTGAAATATCATTAGAGGGTATTTGGCCTCCGGATGTTTGTCAAAGCCTTTAGGCAATAAGATATGGGCACCCAGGTATATGTCACGCCCCCAAAATTCCGATAGCTTTTCAGACTTGAATTTAATGTGTTTTACCCATTCTGTATCCTCCGGAGGTTTAATTTCGGGAATAACTTGATCCAGGATCAATTCAAAATTCTCAAGCCCGTTTGCACCGATCGTTATCTTAATGGGCTTGCTGTAAAGATTTCCCGGGGAGCGGCTCCATTGTTGCCCTTCTCCGTGATCCATAGGAAGTTTGACCGTTTGACCGGTAGACAGGTTAAAAGTCTCATATACATGAAAAAGACCCTGTACATAGTAGTCTCCTTCTTTTAAATCACTCAGTTTTTCTAAAGGAAACCCCAGCGCTTTGTTATCAAACAAGATTTTTTGTTCGGGCTTATGATTGACCACATTCATTCCAAAGATTACTTGTGACTTCAATCCACCATTTATTTGAAACCTGGGCTCTGTCTCGTTGTTATTTGCAAAGATCAGCAGCAGCCTTCCATCCATGGCTTTCTGATCGGTTGTTGTTGGCAGGGAAACACTGATTTCCACATTTTTTTTATCTGGATTTTGCTGACACGCAGCCATAAACAAAAGATAAAGGCCAAGTAAAGGAATAGTCAATTTCATACAGTAGAATTTGATCTCAAGATAAGCAAAAAAAAATTCAGGAATTGACTTATTTCTTAGTGAGCATTCTTTTAATCTCATTGAGCTTCATCAGGGCGTCAATGGGCGTCAAGGTATCAATATCAGTACCTAAGATCTCTTCTTTGATCTCTTCAAGCAAGGGATCATCCAAGTTGATAAAGCTCAACTGTAAATCTTTCTGGCTGGCCGTTTTTAATTTGGCCTGGATTTCTTCAGAAGCATGGCTTTTTTCAAGATGTGACAGCATCTTATTAGCCCGGTGAAGAACCGGACTGGGCATTCCGGCAAGTTTGGCCACATGTATTCCAAAACTGTGTTTGCTTCCGCCCGGAACGAGCTTTCTGATAAATATGACCTTATCTTTTAGTTCTTTGATCGAAACGTTGAAATTTTTAATTCTTTCAAATGTTTCACTCATGTCATTCAGCTCGTGATAATGTGTGGCAAACAGTGTTTTCGCCCTTGTGGGGTGTTCATGAAGGTATTCTGCTATGGCCCAGGCTATCGAAATCCCGTCGTAGGTACTGGTGCCGCGCCCGATCTCATCGAGTAAGATCAAACTCCTTTCTGACAAATTGTTTAAAATATTGGCCGTTTCATTCATTTCAACCATAAACGTTGATTCGCCCATAGAGATATTATCGCTGGCACCGACCCTTGTAAAAATTTTGTCGACAACGCCAAGCCTGGCATTTTGAGCAGGAACGTATGATCCTATTTGCGCCAGAAGAACAATCAGTGCGGTTTGCCTTAAAATAGCCGATTTACCGCTCATATTGGGTCCTGTTATCATGATGACCTGTTGCTGATCGCGATTGAGCACTATATCATTGGCAACATATTGCTCTCCCGAGGGAAGTTGCTTTTCAATAACAGGATGCCTGCCATTATGAATCTCGATTAAAGTGGAATCGTCTATGTCGGGCCTTACGTAATTATTGTCAACGGCAACTTTGGCAAAGGAACCTAAACAATCGAGTTGGGCTATGATATGCGCGTTTTTTTGAATTTTCACAATAAACGGAACGATAAATTCCAACAAGTCATGGTAAATTTCGAGCTCGATAGCTGCAATTTTTTCCTGGGCTCCCAAAATTTTTGATTCGTATTCTTTGAGTTCCTCAGTGATATAGCGTTCAGCAGAAACCAGGGTTTGTTTTCTGATCCAATCTTCGGGCACTTTATCTCTATGCGTATTTCTAACTTCTATATAATATCCAAAAACGTTATTAAAGGCAATTTTTAAACTACTGATCTGAGTTCTTTCGATTTCCCGGGTTACCATATGATCGAGGTATTCTTTGCCGCTATTGGATATACGCCTCAATTCATCCAGTTCGGCATGTACACCCGATTTAACAACTTTACCTTTACTTATTGCCACCGGAGCGTCATCTTCAAGAGTGTTATGGATTTTTGAGATCATTTCTGTCATCGGATCCAGTTCTTTGGCAATGGAAATGAGTTGTGGATGGGCACTTTTCAGAGCTATTTCTCGCAAGGGTAAAATTGCCTCAAGTGAATTCTTCAGCAGGACGACTTCCCTGGGATTGATTTTAGATGTCGCCACTTTTGACACCAGTCTTTCAAGATCGCTGATCTGATCAATTTGCTCGTTTTGTGACTGGAGGAACTGTTCATTTTGTATAAAAAATTTGACTATTTCATGACGGTTTTTGATGTCTTCAATATTTTTCAACGGAAGTGCCAGCCATCTTTTAAGAAGTCTTCCACCCATTGGAGAAATGGTACTGTCGATTACATCCAGTAAGGTGACAGATCCGGGTGTATTGCCATGGTAGAGCTCAAGGTTGCGAATGGTAAAGCGGTCCATCCAAACAAAATCTTCTTCAATCAGCCTCTGTATATTTGAAATATGTTCAAGCTTGTGATGTTGTGTTTCTGAGAGATAATGAAGGATTACCCCCGAAGCGACAATCCCCTCATTTAGGTCGTCAATTCCAAAGCCCTTGAGTGATCGAACCTTGAAATGAAGGTTAAGGATCTCATTAGAGGCATCCTCATTAAAGATCCAGTCGTCTAGAAAAAAGGTATAGAACTGACTCCCAAAATAATTATTGAATTTAAGTTTGCAATCTTTTCGAACAAGTACTTCACTTGGGTCAAAATTCTGCAATAATTTGTCGATGTATTCCTGATTCCCCTGAGAAGTAATAAATTCCCCTGTTGAAACGTCTAAAAATGAAATACCAATTTGTTTTTTCCCGAAATGAAGTGCTGCTAAAAAATTATTGGTTTTTGAATGCAAAACCTCATCATTTAAAGAGACCCCGGGAGTAACGAGTTCAGTAACGCCTCTTTTCACAATTTTTTTTGTGAGCTTAGGATCTTCTAGTTGGTCACAAATGGCCACACGCAATCCTGCCTTAACCAGTTTGGGAAGGTAGGTGTTCAAAGAGTGATGTGGGAATCCCGCCAAAGCGGTTTCACTGTCTGATCCGGCCCCTCTTTTCGTAAGGACGATTCCCAGAATTTTCGCAGCCTTCCTGGCATCTTCACCAAAAGTTTCATAAAAGTCGCCAACACGAAATAACAGCAAAGCGTCAGGATACTTGGTTTTGATATTGTTATACTGCAACATCAAGGGGGTAACTTTTTTCGCTTTTGCCTTAGTCAATGTTTAGAAGATTTTATTAATTATTTGTAGTGACACCTCATAATTAAGGGCTCAGGAAGGCAAAGATATAATATTAAAAAGAATAAGGGAATCGAGAATTATGAAAACCCTGAAAAAACCAAAAATCCCGAAGTCATGATACAACTCTTTAGAGAATTGTCAGTGAGCATGTGAAATCAGAGATGTAATCCGCATTCAGTCTTTGGTGAATTATTCCATCTTCCGTGACGGTCTTCTCCGGGAACCGTACAATGGAAGCAGCCAATGGAAGAATATCCTTTAGACTTCAAGGGGTGAAAAGGTAAATGATGATCAATAATAAATTGGTCCCTTTGAATATAATCGACGTCCAACAGGGGATAAAATTTTAAAATGTTTTCTTTCTGCTCAAATATATTCAGGCTGTTGCGATGATCGCTTTGCCATTTCATCAATCCGGAAACCCATATTTTATACTCTTTTTTGATGTGGTCCAGAGGTTTCACCTTATTGATATGACAACACCTGTTAGGATTGTTTTTCCAAAGTTCCTTTTCTTTAGAGAATTGAAATTCTACAGGCTCGGCTTTAATGCTTACGACATTGAGGTCATATAATTCTGTTAGGTATTCTTTATAAACCAAAGTTTCTTTAAAGTGATAACCCGTATCTATAAAATAGATAACCTGGTCTTTGTTAATATCCGAAAACACCTTTAGTAAAAAAGCCGAAGTCGCCGCGAATGCCGAGGTGATCATAATATCTCCTGCATCAAAATCGGTATACAATTGTTCTACTCTTTTGTATACACTTAATTTGTCGTATTGCTGGTTCAGTTTCTCAGTTCCAGAATGATTAACTAGGCTTAACATATCAATTGAATTCTAAAAATAAGAGGCTAAAATAGTTATATATTTAGGCCTTTCCATAAAAATTATGCAAAAAAACTATAAACCCTAGCGGAATGCTATGATAAAAGTCATGTTTTGCCTAATTTATATCAATTTTAAATAAAAAAGGTTTAAAAGCAACAAGCTGATTTGGATTTTATAATTTTGCCTGACCAATAAGAATTACCATGCGAAAATTAAAGAACAGCGAATTAAAGAGGCTTACTATTGAGCAATTCAGAAAGACTGAAAAAATTCCCCTTATCGTTGTCTTGGATAATATTAGAAGTTTAAATAACATTGGTTCTGTTTTCAGAACTTCCGATGCTTTTCTAATAGAAAAGATATACCTGTGCGGGATCACGGCCAGGCCCCCGCATAAAGAAATACATAAAACTGCTTTGGGATCAACTGAATCGGTAGAATGGGCTTATGAGGAAAAGACAAAAGATTTGGTATCAAAACTTAAAGGCAACAAGATAAAGGTAATTTCAATTGAACAGGCCGATCAAAGCACACCCCTGAACTCCTTTATTCCTGAGAAAGGGGTCAAATATGCTGTTGTATTTGGGAATGAAGTAAAAGGAGTACAACAAGATGTCGTGGATGCATCTGACCTGTGCCTTGAAATCCCACAATTTGGAACCAAGCATTCTCTTAATATCTCAGTAAGCTGTGGCATTGTTATTTGGGACCTTTTTGTGAAAATGAAAATCAATTCACAGAAGTAGCCCTTTCATTTTCCAAAACCAACGGATCATGTGAAGACCTCTTGACTGCCACGTTTTTATAATTTAATAAAGCCAGGGTAAATTTTGATAATTTTTTAACACCTTTCATTTTAAAGTTTTATATTTTCGCTAATTCGGAATCATATACGATAGCCAGAATAATGACGGATAAAAAACAGAGAAGATATGATCAGGCCTATTTGAAGATGGCAATTGAATGGTCAAAACTTTCTCACTGTAAAAGAAAACAGGTCGGAGCCCTGATCGTTAAAGATAAAATGATCATCTCTGACGGATATAACGGAACACCAACAGGTTTTGACAATTGCTGTGAAGATGACCTTGGGAATACAAAATGGCACGTGTTACATGCAGAAGCCAATGCAATTTTAAAAGTTGCTTCTTCTACTCAGGCCTGTCAGGGTGCCACACTTTACATTACATTATCACCCTGCAAGGAATGCAGTAAATTAATTCACCAGTCAGGTATAAAAAGAATGGTTTATGCGAATTCCTATAAAGATGAATCAGGAATTGATTTTTTAAAAAAGGCCAATATTGAAATTTTATACTTGCCCATAAATGAATAGAAGAACCAGAATATTTCTCCCTTTGATCATTGCGATATCAATTGCTATGGGCATATTTTTAGGCACTTCCCTAAATTACCAGAAGAAGACCATAACTTTTTTTGGCGGCACACCGCAGGAAAGGAAAATCAAACGATTGATTGATTATATCCAATATGAATATGTAGATGAAGTTGATACAGATAGTTTATTGGATGGCACGATAAAGCATATGCTCGATAAGCTGGATCCGCATTCAGTGTATATTTCTGCCAGGGAATTAGAGGGGGTATCTGAGTCAATGAATGGTAAATTTGTAGGTATTGGGATTCAGTTCAGAATGTATAGAGATTCTTTAACGGTTGTCAAAGTGCTTGACAAAGGGCCAAGTGAAAAGGCGGGTATCAAAGCTGGTGATAGAATTCTCATTGCCGATAATGATACACTTTATGGAAAACAAATTAACAGCGACTACATTCTAAAGACGTTAAAGGGGAAACCCGACACTTCTGTTGACCTGATCATTTACAGAAAATCAGAAGATGAGCTACTTCCATTTACGATTGTAAGAGGTGAGGTTCCCATCAACAGTGTTGATGCTCATTATATGCTCAGTGAAGACCTGGGTTATATCAAAATCAACAAGTTTGCAGCAACAACCTATCAAGAATTCAAGGTTGCACTGAACGATTTGCTTGATAAAGGAATGAAGAAACTGGTACTGGACCTGAGGCATAACCCCGGAGGATATTTACAGGTGGCAACTCAAATTATTGATGAATTTCTTGAAGATGGAAAGCTCATTGTTTTTACGAAAAACAAAAAAGGAAGGATCGACGAAACCTTTGCCACGAGTAAAGGGGATTTTGAAGATGGTCATGTCTTCGTGCTGATCAACGGGGCTTCGGCTTCTGCCAGTGAAATTGTTGCAGGTGCATTACAGGACAATGATAAAGGGACTATAGTAGGCAGAAGATCTTTTGGAAAGGGACTCGTACAACAGGAAATGCAGTTAGGTGATGGGTCGGCAGTTCGTTTGACGGTCTCAAGGTATTACACTCCAACGGGGAGATCCATTCAGAAACCATATGAAAATAAGGGTAATGGAGAATACTTTAATGATTTTGAGCAGCGGTATCACGGAGGAGAACTCATGAATGCCGACAGCATAAAAGTAAATGATTCGTTAAAATATGAAACGCCTAAAGGAAAGATCGTTTACGGAGGTGGAGGAATAATTCCCGATATATTCGTGCCCATCGACACAACCATGTTTTTCCCAGATTTTCACTATCAGCGGTCACGTCAATTCGTGTTTCAATATTTGGATACGCATGTCGATGAATTCGAAGGTTGGAGTTTTGATACATTAATGAGCGACTTTGATAAAGACAAGCACATCTTTAACGAATACATGTCTGAAATCCCCAGTGAATTCCAAAGTTTTACCGGAGAAGAAGAGAAGAACTTCAGGTTGTACTTAAAAGCCTTGTTTGCCCAGCAGATATTTGATATCAACGCCTACTTTAGGATTGTAAATGAGCAGGACATGATGATCAGGAAGGTCATTGAATTGCATGATGAAGGTTATCCTATTGACCCTTAAGGGCTTGGGCTTTAATTTTTTGGCTCAGAATCGTGTACCATAGATGTTTGCCCTTCATTCCATTGGGTTAAGATTTCAGTAGCGACATGGGCACCACTCCCTGCGGCAGTCGCAAATTGACTGCGCCAACCTGCCAATACGCCTGCAACATAAAGGTTCTCAATTATCTTATGATCACAGTTTTTCAATTGTATGCGCTCTTTTTTAGCAGGCAGATTGGGGTGGGCTTCAACATATTGCTCCAAACCGTCTATATTAAACAAATTTGAGGGGCCCACAGCAACGACCACAATGCGGCTCGTATACGAATTTCTATTAGTGCTTACCCTGAAGCCCCCATCAGAAGGATAAACACCTAAAACTTTCTCCTTTTCCAGCTGTACAACATGAGGATAGGTATCTGCCAATTGTTGTCTGCCTTTTAAAAGAATTTCTTTTCCTGTAGTCCCCGGAGCAATTCCCAAAACATTATTAAAAAGAGCCCCATCTAAAGCAGAGGTCTTTTGATGCATCACAATGCCAATTTTTTTGTCTTTGGCATATGGTTTTGACCGGGCAGAGCCCAGGACGAGAGCACAAGACATTCCGGCAACACCTCCACCAATAATCAATACGTCAAAATTCATATATACTTAATTTAAAAGTCCTTGGATATTTGAAGCAAAAAGCTTTACGGCAATGGCCAAAAGAATTACCCCAAATATTTTTCTTAAAACATTGATCCCGCCCTCACCAATAATTCTTTCAATTTTTGAAGATGATTTCAATACAATATATATAAAAATGATATTTATGATAATGGCAACAATTATATTGATTGTTTGAAATTCCGCTTTAAGAGACAATATCGTGGTCATGGTTCCTGCACCTGCAATTAGAGGAAACGCAAGAGGTACGACGCTGGCGGTTTTGGGAGACTCTTCTTTGTACAGCTGAATTCCAAGGATCATTTCGATGGCAAGAAAGAAAATCACAAAAGAACCCGCTACGGCAAACGAATACACGTCAATTCCTATTAAATTAAGTATTTGAACTCCTAAAAACAAAAACAGGATCATAATGAACATCGCTACTATCGATGCCTTTTCAGATTGAATATGACCTACTTTTTGCCTTAAATCAATTATGATGGGAATACTCCCAAGGATGTCTATCACGGCAAATAATACCATGGTAGCTGTAACAATTTCCTTAAAATTAAGTTCCATGAACATGTTTTAAAAATGTTCGCAAAGTTAGAAAATTAGATTCAATGGATTAGCAGAAATATTTCAGTTCATAAACATAATTTTATCTCTGTAAATGTTGACAAAACAGATGAGTTTTATGATCTATTATTAAAAACAATGTATTTTTGCCCTTTATACCCAAGAATATATGTTTCAACTTGATAAAACCATAGTTTCAGAGGAGATCCTTGAAAAAGAATTTATTTGCAACCTAAGTGCATGTAAAGGAGCCTGCTGCGTTAATGGTGATGCCGGTGCTCCACTTGAGAAAGATGAGTTGCCCGTTCTTCAGGAAATACTTCCAATCCTCGAAAAATACTTAAGAAAGGAAGGTCTTGAGGCCATAAAGAAACAAGGGGCATATACAACGAATGAACTTGGCGAACATGAAACCACACTGATTAATGGAGCTGATTGCGCCTATGTAATCTACGACGAAAAAAAAGTAGCCCTATGTGGTATAGAGGAAGCATATAATCAAGGTGAAATAAGCTTTAAAAAACCGGTGTCTTGCCATTTATATCCGATAAGGATTAAACAGTATAGTGAATTTGCAGCCGTGAATTACGACCGTTGGGAAATTTGTGACGATGCCTGTAACCTGGGGAAAGAATTAAGTGTTCCGGTATATAAATTTGTAAAACAAGCACTCGTGCGCAAATTTGGAGAACAGTGGTACAAGGAGCTTGAGCATATCGCTGAAGAAAGAAGCCGTTCGAATCAATCTTAGATTTAGAAACCTCAATTTGATAACTTAGTTTATATTTACGTTCATATAGATTCAAGATTATAGGTGGTTAAGCGATTATTATATATATGTTTACTTTTATTAGGCCCATCTTTTGTTTGGTCTCAGGCCATCGAAAAGGACTATGTCATCAATCAAAACAGATTAGCAGCAGAACTTAACCGTGCAGGCAAGTTTAGCAAAGCAGATCAAATTCTCGACGAGTTATTAGCCAAGTTAAAAACTCAAAACGCCGATGAGAAATTCTTTGCCACTACCTATCAGACCAAGGCCAAAGTTGTGCAAAGCCTCGGGAATTATGAAGAATCCACAAAGCTGGCAAGATCATCCCTTTTAATCTCCCTTAAACATTTCGATAGTTTAAATATTGCCGACAGTTATAATACAATTGGTATAAACCACTATTTTAAAGCAGATTACGATAGTACTACCTATTATTATGAAAAGTCTTTCGATATCAAAAAAAGAATAAAAACTGATCCATATGCCTTGGCAGTTTCAGCGTATAACCTCGCCCTTGTCTTTGGCGACCTGGGGCAAAATCAAAAGGCCATGGAACTTTATCGACAGGCCGAAACGCTGCTTTTAAAAAGCGGACAACCAAAGAATTTCCTTTCGGATGTGTATGTTGGGATGGCTCTGATCTATTTCTATTCAGGAGAATTATCCAAAGCAGAGATCTATGCTGAAAAGGCCATGGAAAAGGGCTTGATTTCTTATGGAGAGTTTAATCCAAATATGACGTTTGTGTATACCACGTATGCCAATATTTTAGAAGCCGAGGAAAAATATGAGGAGGCTGTAACTTTACTTGAGAAAAATCTAAAAATCAGAATATCGACTTACGGTCAATGGCACAGGTGGACCTGTGAAACCTACTATGACCTTGGAAATTCTTATATGTTGGTCAAAAAATTTGACAAGGCAGAAGCGTATTACAAAAAGGCTATAGAAATTGGCAAGAGAATAAACAGCAGGCAGTACTTGGCAAACGCCAGGAATTTTTTGGCCCAGTTGTATCTTGACAGGGGTATCCACCTTGATGAAGCTGAAAGATTACTGCTCGAAGCATTAAAATCAAATATTGAAATATACGGGGATAAAAGTGATTTAGTTGCCGAGAATTACCTGCAATTGGCAAAATTGTATAAACTAAAAAAAGATGCATTCAAGTTTGCAGACCATGTACAAATGAGCCTTGCAGCCGCCAATTACGACAAAGAAGATTTGGGAACCGTAATAGGCCCCTTACAAGCCCTAAATTCGTTAATGCTTCTGGGTGATTGGTATATTGAAATCTATGAAAAGGATCAGAAAATTCAAAACCTGCTTGAGGCTTACAGGTTGGTAGATCAGAAAATAGCCTTGATAACACACACTCAGAATAATTTTTCATCCGATCGTTCCCGGATAGATTTTGCTAATAAATACAGGGAGGTCTTTGAAACAGACCTAGGCCTTTGCTGGTTGCTTTATCATGAAACGCAAGAGCATAAATACCTTCAAAAGGCATTTGAGCTATCAGAGACAAATCGCAATACCACCTTACTGAAAGGACTGCAAGGAATTGAATACAGGGCTTATGGTGAAATACCAGAGATAAAGCTCAATTTAGAACAAACGACAAAAACAGCCTTGGAAAAGGTTAAGATGGATATCTTTTTTGAAAAGAGCTCAAGCGAGCCCGATAAGGAACTTTATCAGTCGCTTTTAGATGAGAGTATTCGATTAAGCCATAAGCTGGACAGCATATACAAGGATTTTTACAAGAATTATCCAAAATTTAAAAGTATAAATTCAGCGAAAGTTTTATTAGAAATTGAAGATGTGCAGGCTCAGTTAGACGATGATACTCAAATGATTACTTATTTTTTGGGAGAACATAGCTTATTTAGCTTTAACATTAGAAAGGACACAATAAGTTTGCTGAGGGCGGACATCGCAGACAAACTTATCAATATTACCAATGATTTTAAACATCATTTATCAAATAGGGATAATATTGATGAGTTGAGTTATGATCTTTTTATGTACTTGTTGGGACAGCAGTTTGATCGGGAAAAAAGAAACCTTGTTATTGTGGCGGATAATGTGTTGAATTATATTCCTTTCGAAATTCTTCGATCTTCTGACGGGTCGTTGCTGATTGAAAAGTATAACGTTAGTTATAATGGTTCGGCAAGGATATTTCTTGAATTACAAAAAGAGTTTTTTAAATATGATACTCCTAAGGATTGGGCCGGATTTGCCCCAATGTATACTGAGGGGAAGGAATTAGCCTCAAGCAAAAGCGAAATTGATCAAATTGCCTCTTTAACAAACGGTGAGAAATTCGTGGGAGAGGAAGCAAAAAAAGAGAATTTTATGTTACACAAAAAAGAGTTCTCAATATTACATCTTGCCATGCACGCTGAAATCGATAATGAAAACTCCCTCTATAACAGGTTATTGTTTGAAGATGGTGAACTTACAGCTTCTGAAATATACATGTCACATTCTCAGGCAAATTTAGTGGTATTGAGTGCATGTAACACAGGATTTGGAAAGATTGAGAAAGGAGAAGGTGTGATGAGTATGGCCAGGGCGTTTCACTATTCAGGGATACCATCCGTAATGATGAGTTTATGGAAAGTTCCGGATAAGGAAACAAAAACCATTATGGTTGATTTTTACAGGTACTTGAAAAAGGGGAAAAGTAAGAGCGAAGCATTAAGGCGGGCAAAACTGGATTATCTTGACAAAACATCTGACACTGCGTTAAAACATCCCTATTATTGGTCGGGGTTTGTTATTAACGGACAAACAGATCCAATTAAAATTAAAAATACAATGTATCCTGTCATCTGGATGGTTTTATCCATTTGCGGGCTCATCATAATCACTTTCCTAATTAAAAGATTCAGATAATTACTGTAGATATTCCAGGATTTCGTTTGCTTCCTGTTTTTTGAACATTGAAACCGGATTGTTTGCGGTCAATTTCAGCTGTGATACAGCCTTTTCATTCTCGTTATTTTGAAGGTAAGCCAAGGCCAGAAACCATTTTGATTTTGCATTTAATTCAGCAGATGGGCCTTCAACCTCAACTTCATTGCTTACAAGAGATAACAATTCAATAGCTTTATACGATTTACCTACAGCCAAGTAGCAAAGGCCTTTATAATAAAGTATATAAGTGGCATCCGGGTGCTTTACAGAATTGAACAGGTTGATTGCCTTGTAGTAATCTTCTGCCTCATAAGCCACAAAGGCTCTGTATTCAATAGTGTTTAAAGCTTCTCCCCTGACTACAGGTTGAATTGTATTTCTGTCTGCTTTAAAATATTCAGCATAGATAGCCTCATTGGTAGGGTAATAAGTTTTTTGCAGTATCCAGGTAGTTATACCCATAATGATCATTACAGAAGCAGCAACAAGCCATTTTTTAGGCACTGATGCAAATGGCGAACGCTTTTTTGCCCTCTCTTCAATATTGGACAGCACAGATTTCAGCTCTTCTTTTTGATTCGCTGCAATAACCTGTTTAAGGTTTTTTTGAAACAGGAATTCGTTTTTAAAATTCAAATCGTTTTGCAAAAGCTCATTAAAGCGTTGTTGCTCTTTTGGACGAAGAGAATTTTCAAAATAACGATCGATCAAATCATGATTTTCCATAATGCTTATTTACCAAATCTTTCAGTTGCTTGATACAGCGTGATTTTTGGCTTTTTAAAACTTTTTTATTGCTATAATTCAGAATTGCTCTGATTTCATCAAGATTGTATCCCTGATAATAGAACAAATTTAAGATACTTTTGCATCTATCACCTAACTGATCATAGTATTTTTTTAATAACTCCTGTTCTTTAGTTAAAACGGGGCCATAAAGGTTAACATCAAAATCTACATTTTCTTCGACAAGATTAAAATCATTTGTCATTTCTATTTTTGACTGGACCCTGAAATTATGGTATATCTTATATTTTCCTATGGCAAAGAGGTATGTTGAAATATTACTTTGCAGATGATCAATTTTCCCATTGATGGCATTCTCTCTTAAAATAAGGATAGAATCCTGGTAAATGTCTATCGCATCATTTTCGTCAACATTGTATTTTTTTGAAAAATTGATAAACCCCTCTCTGTTTTCGAGATATATTTTTTCCAAAGTCTTTTGGTCCCCTCTTTTTAATAATTCGATTAGATTTTCTGATTCCTGATGATTCATGGTTAACAAAGAAAGTAAAAAGTTTTATATCGAGCCTCTTGATCCCTGAAGGATCTCAAATAAGCGTTTGTTTTATGTCAAAATTACAGGAAACAAAACCATAAGTTGCTTTTATTGCCGTTCTCCATGTAAGGTTTATCCTTTCAAAACAGGCTCTTTTATGAGTAATCGCTGCTTCTAACAGGATCAAATGATATTGAATTCCAAAGGTTGGCCTTATCATTTTTGTCATTATTGATTATATTCGAACCTTGAAAAGAAATGTATGAAAAAGGTATTTGCCTTAAAAGGCCGTATACAGCATTATGCCTGGGGAGGGCAAAAATTTATTCCTGCCCTGCTGGGTATTGAACCAGATCAGAGGCCATATGCAGAATATTGGCTGGGAGCTCATGTAAGTGCACCGGCTTTGGTTGAGGTTGAGGGCGGAGAAGTGCCTTTGGATGCTTTATTAGAAACCAGTCCGCGATCACTATTAGGAGAACAAACGTTTAAAGCTTTTGGCAAATTGCCATTTCTACTCAAAGTTTTGGATGTTCACAAGATGCTTTCCATACAAGTCCATCCCTCAAAAAAGGAAGCTGAAAAAGGGTTTCAACTGGAAAATGAACAAGGGATTCCATTAACTGCTCCATATCGGAATTACAAAGATGATAATCATAAACCGGAGATTATGGTGGCTCTTGGTGATTTTTGGTTGCTACACGGATTTTTACCCAAGGCTCAATTAATAAAGCTTCTTAACGACAAACAAATGTTTAGCCACCTGCTTCCCATATTTAAAAAAGGAGGATATAAAGCACTGTATCAGTATGTGATGGAGTTAGGAGTTGAGGAAAGCAATTCCATATTAAAACCCCTGATCGAAGGGATTATGCCCTTGTTTTATGAGGGGAAAATTGACAGGTCCAGCCCGGATTATTGGGCGGCAAAGGCATTCCTTTTAAATCAGGGCAAAGGAAACTATGACAGGGGTATATATTCAATCTATTTTTTCAATATTGTCAATGTAAAAAAAGGACAGGCTGTCTTTCAGGATGCAGGAGTACCTCATGCCTATCTGGAAGGACAGAATATGGAATTAATGGCAAATTCTGACAATGTGTTAAGGGGAGGTTTAACCCAAAAGCACGTGGATGTCCCGGAATTATTGAAACACGTGGTTTTTGAGGAGACAACCCCAAGGATTTTAGCAGGCGATGTACAAGCCGGTGGCATTGAAAGAAAATATGTGAGCCCTGCTCCTGATTTTGAACTAAGTGAACTGTTGATCAGCCCTGAAAATTCTTATTCGGGCAAAACAGTTTCAGTCGAAATCTATATCATTATGGAAGGCGAAGCAGAGGTGACTGAAAAAAACAGTTCACTAAACTTGAAAAAGGGGGAGAGTTTTATCGCCATGTCCGGGGCCGAATTTCAAATAACAACTTTTAGTGAGGCCGTTATATACAAAGCAGCGACTCCTTAGATTTAAGATAAATATAATCGAAATTTTATCCTATGTATAAAAAATATATTTTTACCCTTTTTCTTGGTTTAACCCTTGCGATTTCTTCCTTTGCTCAGGATGTTTACAAGAGGAATACATCTGCTGAAGTGCAGAACTACATTTTTAACCTAACACTAAATGATCAAAGCAATGAGATTCTTGGAGAAGCTTTAGTTACAGTGGATTTAGAAAATATTGAAGATTCATTTGCCTTGGACCTGATTCAAAAATCAGGGAATTTCGGAATGGAATTGACAGGGGTCTTCAATGGAAATGGCAAGGTCAATTATACCTACGCAAATCACAAAATAGTGATCCAACCAGCTCAGGAGGGCACAAG
The DNA here is from genome assembly GCF_038433205.1 of Lutimonas vermicola. Taxonomy (NCBI): domain Bacteria; kingdom Pseudomonadati; phylum Bacteroidota; class Flavobacteriia; order Flavobacteriales; family Flavobacteriaceae; genus Lutimonas; species Lutimonas vermicola. Next base: position 118,330 of record NZ_JBCDNA010000003.1, on the reverse strand, counting down.
GATCCGTACCTATAGGATACAGTATCATGGAATCCCTGAAAAGGGTTTGGTAATCGACAAGACAAAATATGGTCAGCGCTCTTTTTTTGGTGATAACTGGCCAAATTTGGCAAGGTACTGGCTGCCTTGTGTAGATCATCCTTCAGACAAGGCGTCGGTTGAATTTAGAATTACAGCTCCAGAATATTACGATGTTATTGCCACAGGGAAAAAGATTGAAGAAAGCAACCTGGGCAATGGACTCAAACTTACAAGATATGTGGAGCCGGCACCGGTAGCGACCAAGGTGGTTACGATTGGAGTTACGAAATTTGCCAGTACATTCCTGGGAAAGGTTGGCGACATAGAGGTAAGTGCCTGGGTATATCCTGAAAACAGATTAGAGGGATTTACCGATTTTGAGGAAGCGACAAAGATTTTAAATTATTTTATCAATGAGGTTGGGCCATATTCCTATGCCAAGCTTACCAATATGCAGGCTAAAACTGCCTGGGGAGGGCTTGAGAATGCAGGAACCATTGCATATAACGAAAAATCAATTACAGGCAAAAAAGAAATTCAACGATTGATGGCTCATGAGATTGCACATCAATGGTTCGGCAATTCGGCCAGTGAAAATAGCTGGAACCATGTTTGGCTCAGTGAAGGATTTGCAACCTATTTTGCCATCTTATATCAGGAATCGGTTGATGGAAACGATATAAGAAAAAAAGAGTTGATTCAGGATCGCGAGGAAGTTATAGCATATTATAAGGAAAACCCTTCTCCCGTGGTTGACAATTCCATTAAGGACCCTCTGAAAGTATTGAACCGCAATACCTATCAAAAAGGCGGGTGGGTGCTCAATATGCTCAGGCACAAGCTTGGCGATGAGGTTTTTTGGAAAGGAATTCGGGCTTATTACAAGAATTTTCAAAATGCCAATGCCATGACTGAAGACTTCAGGAAAGTAATGGAGGAGGTTTCGGGAGAGGATCTGAAGGGCTTCTTTGCACAATGGTTGTTTCTTAAAGGTTATCCTGAACTTAAGTGGAACTGGAAATTCAAAAACGGGAAACTCAAAATCAATATCGAGCAGGTTCAATCGCACCATATTTTTGATGTTCCTGTTGAATTTGGGATCGTTCAGAACGGGGTGATAAGGACCGAAACTGTTGAATTAACAGAAAAGTCAACAAGTGTTGAATATGAGCTTGAGTCGAAACCCGAGGAGGTATTGATTGATCCTGAGGTTTGGCTTTTGTTTGAAGAGAAATAAAAAAACCCAAAGAATATTCTTTGGGCTTTTTTTGTTTTAGGGTCAATTTATTACTTTATCAACGTTACTAAATCTTCTTTGCTTTTTCGAACTTTTTTAAGATTGACCAGCCAGTCATTTTCAGCATCTCTGTAGCCAACAGGAAGCATGACACAACTTCTCAGTCCTTTTTCTTTTAAATTCAATATCTCGTCAAGGGCGTCAGCGTCAAAACCTTCTAAAGGAGTCGTATCCACTCCCTGAAAGGCAGCAGCAGCGATGGCCTGTGAAAAGGCAATATAAGCTTGTTTAGCGGCATGGTTAAAATTGATCTCAGGGTCTTTTTGAGGATAACTTCCCAATAACATCTGTCTGTAATTTTCCCACCCTTCGTTTTTAAATCCACGAACGGTATTTGTCAAATCAAACATCTTGTTGATGCGCTCCGGGGTATAGGTATCCCAGGCGGCAAATACAAACAAATGCGAACAGTCTGTAATAACAGATTGATTCCATGAGATTGGTTTGATTTTTTCTTTCAATTCCTGATTTGTGATCACGATGACTTCAAAAGGCTGAAGGCCGCTTGAGGTAGGTGCCAATGAGATCGCCTCGATAATATTATCTATTTTTTCTTGAGGTACTTTTTCACCGTTCATAGCTTTGGCAGCATATCTCCAGTTTAATTTATCTAATAATTCCATAGTATTCTATTTTAATGTATTTATATGATTTGTTTTTATTTTTTAATGGGTTCAACACTTTGGTTTTCTAAGACAACCTTTTTCGTGTTGAGCACTGATATCAATTCACAAAGTGTATCTTTTAATGCGAGAAGATCTTCAAATTCGATCTTATCGGATTTTAATTCGGCAACTAATTTTTCAGGAATTGGAAGTGCTTTGGTTTTTAGCTGCTTGCCTTCAGTCGTTAATTCAATGATAACGGTTCTTTCATCTTCTTTGGAACGGCTGCGCTTCAAAAGTTTCATATGCTCCATGCGTTTTAGTAAAGGAGATAGGGTATTGGTTTTTAGGAGCAGTTTGCCACTGATCTGATTCACAGTGAGGCCATCGTTTTCCCACAAGACCATGAGCACCAAATATTGAGGATAGGTAATGCCTAATTCATCTAAATGAGGCTTGTACGCTTGCGTCATAAGTCGCGAGGCTGAATATAGCGGGAAGCAGATTTGATTGCTTAATTGTAGTTGAGTATCATTCATCAGTTTTCAGTTTTGTTGTTTCTCCAAGCCCTGTACGCACCGGATGACCAAAGTGCCCAAACAATAAGAAAGGGTTGAAAAAACAGACGTCCTAATCTGGCTCCGTCTGAATTTAAAACACCAAAGGCATCTTTACCGTCAAGATATTGGGCAATATTGCCCGGAAAAATGAGGATAAAAAACAGGGCTAATGCCCAACCGAATTTGACGCGTTCCTTTTTCCAAAAAGCCAGGCCCAGCCCTAAAGCAATTTCTACGATACCCGATAAAATAACAACCAGGTCTTTACTCATTGGTACCCAATCAGGAACCTGAGCCTGAAAATCTATGCGATTAAAACTTAGGTGGCTAAAGCCCGCAAGGATCATAAACACGGCCAATAAGATTCTAAACCCATTTTGAATCAGCGATGTTTCTACCTGGTTTGTCATGTGATATATAATTAGTCGCTCACGTTTGTATCGTGCGCGATGCAAATATAGGTAATTAAATCATCAATCGCTTCTTAAATAAATGTTAATTGCAAAAGCGATAAATTGTAAAGTGGTTTATACTTTTGATGTCACTAATAAAGGGTTAGTACTTCAGACACAGTTTATCAAAGACTTTAACCATAATAAATAAATGGTATCAGATCCAATGGCCAAAGATTAAGTCTTTTTGAATGATCATACAGAAGATGCCGGTGAAAAGGTTTTGGATCGACATTTACGACGCAATGCTTAAGCTGAAAGAATGACCCAGAAATGGATGGTTGTGGCCATCATTCAGACTCATTTGGAGTATGATTAGATGGATATCGCACTTTCTGGCCGTATCGCGACTGGATGATACAGGCTTTTAAACAAAACACACTTTAATTGGATGTTTCTATTCTAATATTGTACCAGTAAAAAACCTGACACAAATGCTGTGTCAGGTTTTTTAGATTGTCTTAAAATGATTTCCTGATATTTATTGTAACCTGATGATGGGATCTGCATTGCCGTCAGGATCGCCTACAACATAATCTTGACTGGAACCATCAGGACCACCCAACAGCATGACTCCAGCAACATGAGGTGTTGCCATTGATGTGCCTGAAATTGTATTATATTCACCGTTTTTCCATGTCGATCTGATCGATACTCCCGGTGCACACCAAGAAATTGGCGGGTTCCCATAATTTGAAAAATATGCAAAATTATCGTTAATGTCAGACGCAGAAACAGTTATAATATTTGCACTTTGCGCACCAGCACGTGCAGGAGAATAATTATTTGCATCTTTGGAATCATTCCCGGCGGCTACACAAAAAATGACTTTCTTTGAAGCCGCAATCACGGCATCATCCAAACTCTGAGAGGCACCACCGCCCAGGCTCATGTTAGCAACATCACCCAAAACTCCATATAGACCAACATAATCCACTCCTTCAATAACACCTGAAACAGTTCCACTTCCTCGTCTGTTTAACACACGAATAGAGACAACCTCTGCTCCGGGCGCCACACCAATTACTCCTTCTGAATTATCAATGGCAGCAATGGTTCCCGCTACATGGGTTCCGTGTCCATTTGCATCATCAGGATCCTCGGCATCTTTTCCTCCCAAAAATGACCTGCTTCTTCCTACATTTACATTGAGATCAGGATGGTCAAGATCTATTCCTGAATCAATGATCCAGGCTGTATTATTCAAGTTTGAGGTTGCGCCGCCATTTACTCTTGAAATTCCCCAGGGAATTTCTTGTCCTGCAGCCGGGTCATTTCCTCCACCTCCTGCCCAGGATGGTTTACCCAGTGTAATGATTTGATCCTGTTCGATTCTTAGAATCCTTTTGTCATTTTTCAAAACTTCCAGCTGGCTTTTATCAAGTTTGGCTGCAAAACCGTTTATTGCGTATCCGTAAGTATGAAGTAATTTTTCCTCAGATAATTCAATATTTGAAAATTTTGATAAAATCTCCTTTTTCATCTGTACTCTGGCCTCTTTATATTTCAAATTTGATTTTCTTGCAACAGATTCACCCGCCAAGGTAATAATATATTGCCCTTCTATGGGTTCAGATTCAAAACCTACCAAAGCTTCGGATGCTCCAATTTCTAGCGCCTCTTCACCCGGACTGCAACTCGAAATTAACAAAAAGGCCATAAAAAATATGCCCATCACCGTTTTAAAATACATGTCAAATTTCCTCATAATCATCTAGTTTTCGTTAATACCTTGAAGGTAAATATATGAAAATATACTAAAAAAGAATTTTTGTGGAAAAGTTTACGTTTGTCAACCTAAAAAATCGAGCCCTTCAAATAGAATCTGCAAATCACCTGACAGCAATTTTACATTTTCTCACAAAAAAAAACGCTCAAGTGAACTCGGCGTCATTTTTTGTTCTTTTTAGGAGGGATTAGCTGCGCTGGTCCCTAGTGACTCCCATTCTGCAAATAGGATCTTCAAATTGCTTAGCAGCAATTTTACATCTTCTCACAAAAAAAGACGCTCAAGCAAGCTTGGCGTCTTTTTTTGTTTCGAATCTGTCTTCGCAGATTCTATTTGATCGTGGAGATGGAGGGTCTATCACCTAGATCTCAAGCGTCTGTAAATCAACATATTAAATTCTGTAAATCATTGAGGTAACCGAATAGGTCACTTTTCTAATACAGTTACAATTTAGTGAATTTTTAAATGAATTTTAAAAATCAAGTTTGTAATTCCAATTTGTTGCACTTCCAAAACCAGATTTAAGAACCCTGCCATTGGTCATCTTCAAATATTCAAGATCTTGGTGAATTTGCGAATTAATATTCCCGCAATTATTAATCGGATACCGATGAACTAGAACATAATCTTCAGGACTTCCCTTTCTGTAATTACGCTCCTCTACAGAAAATCCAAAATCCAAATGATAAGATTTAATAGATAATGTTTCAGTTTCATATTTATTGTCTAATTTACTTCCAATAAGATTTTTGAAGAAATTATTATCAGTCAATAAGTTGGATAATTCATTGCTAGATTTAAACTTAGATATCTTGTTCTGAAATTGTTCATAGCAATAATATGGATGTATTTTTTCTCCATTTACTTTTAGGTCATCAATTTTAATAATTTTAAAATATAGAGGTAAAATTATATCAACAAATTCCACCTGACTATCCTTTTTAGATAACATAATATCAACAAATTCCACTTGACCATCCTTTCTAGCTAACAATAAATCTCTAAACCTAATACCTTTTGAGTTTTTACAACTGATCAAAGAATAAATTGGAATATCTGCAAATTCACCTTTGTCACTCATATAGCGAAATACATGATTCTCAAAACCAAACCTATTGTCATACCAATCTAAAGCTGTTTCTCCGCAGGGAGTCTTATTTTTCCCAATATAGGAATGAAGAACAAACTCATCATTTTCACTAACTCTTAAATTTTCATTATCTAAGAATAGATCGCTAAAAGTATTCAAATACATGTGTCCATCATAGATTGAATTAAGTTGAAATAGCCTTTCCTGGACCATGTTGTCCAAATGATATTTATTTAGAACGCCTTTATAGTAAAGGGTATTACTCTCAATTTCACGAGAATGTTGCCATTTTAAATTTTCTATCTTGTTGTTTTTCAGCCTAATATCATGATTTTTACTTGTATTTTCTTTCTCTAGGTTGGAGATTTTAGATTCTAGCGATTTCACCAATTTATTCTTTTCGGAATACTTCAGTTTGCACTTCAAATTAAAACTCTTTTCATTATCAATTACTAATTGTTGTTCTTCAGTTTTATCAATATATTTTTGAATGGTAGCTTGTAATATTTGTATTTCCTCTTCCAGTTCCTTTATTTTGTTATTTGGCTTACGATTAACTCCATTATCTTGATTAATTCTTCTGACTTCTGATTGAGTAATGGTAATATGTTTATCTAAAGTTGAAACTTGTTTGAGATGCCCCATTTTTCCATAACTTCCAAGCATTTTACTCACCATATTGGATAGCTCATATTTACTAAAATATTTAAAGTTTCTATTACATGTTGAGTTCCAAAGTTCGAATGCTAATAATTGTACCATTATAGCTTTTGTTGCACCTGATATATATCGAACTATTTTATTGCTGATCACATAAAAATCACCTTCGCCCAATGGGTGGTTATTATTCAATGATGATTCGATAGCCTTTTTTAAATATTTAGAATTTTTGACTTTAAAATCTAGTTGACTATACTTTTGCTCTCCAACTTGGTATATGTAGCGTTTTTTAAAATCTTCAATTTTCTTTTCAAAGTCATACATATCGGCACAATTTAAATATTTTAAAGGACTAACTTTTCTGTTTCTTTACGATATCCTATATTCACAACAAACTAGTTTTATGAGCTCTTATTACTTCACCATCAATGCATTTATAACATAGCTCATAAGTATCGAATTGATTATCTATAAGTATTTTTCTCAAAGCCCAATCTTCCTGTGAGTCGGGAAAAACAGACTGAGAAGTTTTTAGATCGGCTTTTAATTCTTCGTAATTCAGTCCGCTTTGCTTAGCAGTAAAATATAAATCCCAGGTCACTATGAAAACTTTATCATAAGTACTTGCCGTGGCTTTATATCCAGATTGATTATAAAAAAGATTTTGACTTTCGACATAGTTTTTTCTAATTGAATCATTTGATCGAAACATGTTAAACATCACAGTTGTGTTTTATTTGTCCATATTTTCTCTTTTAACCTCAACCATTTCACCATCCACTAACTCAAACGTGATCTTATCCTCAAAAGTGTATTTTACAATTGAAATCAATTTAAATTCACTTGGATTGACTTTTTTATAAATAGAAGTTTGCGTATTTCCTCCTCCAAAGAAACTTCCAATTGAAATGCTCTTATTTACTTTATTAAATTCCGTAAAATCATTCAGTAGAGAAAATGGTTCCTCATTAGTTATTTGTTTAGAGTCATTTTCTAATGTAGACTCATTCAGTTTATACGCCTTATATGTGTTGCTATTTTGTACTCCATAGCTGTATTGAGTAACTACTAATTCAACCTTACCATCAAAATCAACATCATAGAAAAAGAATGGCTCAGTGATATTACCATTAAGCCCATCTTTATTAGAAGTCCAATCAAATTGCAGCTCAAAAGATTTATCTAATGGGCTCTGTCTTTGTTCTTCCGAATCTATTCCTATTCTGTCCATGGAAATAGCTAGATCCATAGACTTTATAGTAAAACGAGTAGATCTAGCAAGGTCTGTAAATTCCATTATTCCTGGTCCGGATATATGACCCAATGGTGCCTCCTCTCTCGGGATCCAAAGAATTCTAATAGAAAAATTATCGATTAAACCTTTATAGGTAATCGTCACAAATTTTTTCTGCCAGGCTAAATCTGTCTCACTCACTAAATATTGATGAAATTCAGACACAAGAGTGTCATCATCCTGGACCAATTTGGCGGACGTTATCGAATCAGTTTTTTGACAAGCTCGAATACTATTAGAAGCTAAAAAAAATAAAATGATTAAGGGTAAATAGTAATTTCTCTTTAGGAAACTTAGCAATTTTTATGGATTTTATTTATATAAAGTTAAAACATAATATCTCATAATTAATGATAATCATCATTTAGTCATAAAAATACCCTTTACAGGGTACATAAAAATAATATATTAATAAGTAATTTAGTTCTCTGCTTAATTGATCAAGCTATGAATAAATCTCTTTTTTCTCTATTTATTCTATCATGTCTGGTTTACAATATTTCTTTAGGTCAAGACCGTCAAGAGGTGGCCCTTGGTAAGTATATTATTACAGATGCCAAAATGAACGGTGTTGACGTAACTCAAGAGATATTAGAAGCAGAAGCTTTCACCGTTTTCTATATGTATGAAAATGAAGAAGGATTGCATATGGCTAATGTCTGGCCTAAAAAGAACTCTCAGAGTTACGGTTCAGTATCTTCGTTCAGTATTGAATACAAGAAAGACACTTATGAAGGTTATAAAGCGGATTATTATTCCTTTGATTGGCATTATACGAATGATTATGACCAGAAAACAGGTATAGCTAAAGTATCTGTAATAGAGGTCTTTGAAACACAAGGAGTAGTTTTGATCATGAAAATGATCACGGATGATTCGGACGAAATTGAATATGTCGGTTATATGGAAGGGGAGCTGGATTTCTCGACCTTTGAATAGATTGATTTTGAAGCTTGGATGGCAGCAAATTAATTATATATTTCAGCAATGGAGAAAGACAATATAGAACATAACCAAATCAACAAACCAGTTGAAACGTATGGACTTTTTTATTGGAGGGTATTTGATGGATATAAGTCGGGAGACTTTCTTTATAAGATAAAAGAAGACTTTAATCGACTAGATGAATTTCTATGTGAATTAGGCTTTCAAGAACTCCTCAGCGACGATGAGTTTTTCTATGAGAAAACAAATAATAAAGAGCATCTTGTTTATAAAGCCAAGTCGTTTTATCAAAGTGGAGTTTTAAAGTTCGAATACACCTTTGAATCTGAGAATATGCACTCTTGGCATAGTGGAGTTGAAAATTTCGAGCTTTTCTACGAAGATGAACAACCTAAATTCAGGTTTAGGTATGTGATCGATGAAGAGGATGGTGTAACAGGAAGCTATCAGATGTTTTACGATAATGGCCAGATGAAGGAAGAAGGAGTTCTTTCTTATAGTGATAGTTCATTTGAAAGATACTCCAAGGAGGGAAAGTTAATAGAAACTTTTTGCAATGATGTCGTTAAAAAGTATGAGTAATTTAAAAATCATTTAAATAATAAAACTCCCCAATTTCTTGGAGAGCTTTCTTGTACTTCTTTGCTGTGGACCCCTGGGTTTCGAACCTATTAGTTTTTTTATCCAGCCTAATCAAAACTTCTTATTACAATTTTCCTTCATCAGTAAAGCTATAGTAAGCATCCTCAGTAAGAATTAAATGATCCAGTAATTTGATGTCCATTAACTCCGCTGCCTTCTTTACTTTCTGTGTGATAGTTAGATCGGCCTGTGAGGGTTCAAGCGAATTCGAGGGATGATTATGGACCAAAATGATACTTGTGGCCTGAGTGAGTAAAGCATCTCTTAGAACGAGTCTAACATCGACCAGCGTTCCTGTTATTCCACCGATACTCGCAATACTCCAGCCAAGAGTTTTATTTGAATTGGATAAAAATAAAACAACCATAGCCTCTCGTATGTTGATTTCAACAGGATAAACCTGACGAATGTAATCAGCTACATTTCTAGATTGACTGATCTTCACGTTAGGAACAACATCACTTGTTTTGTAAACAGCGGATACTTCGCGCAATTTTGACTTAAATGTTTTCATAGAAAGAGGAATTAGTTCAAGAGGATAGAACTAACCTCCTGAATCGTTAAGGTAGAATCCTTGTGACCCTACACACCTGGAATTAAAAAGACAAAAGAAAGTTGCCCCTACCCAAGTTTTGAGTGAGAAACGGTTTTCCCCGTATCACTAAGCCGGGGCCTATACCCATAGTAAGTAGTCACAATTGAGAATTAGGGGTAAATGATATAGGGAGTCATATCACAATCAGTAAACCTTAATGATCTTTCTAGCAAAACTTAGTTGATTCAGGAGTTTATCATAAAGTGATTAGTACTTCTGTATAAACAGTTTAGAATATTAGAAATATCGACGTTGAAGGATAGGGCAGGCGAGGGTGAAGCGATGGGAAGCGGCTATTTAATATAGTGGCGTTATAATTCAGAAAATGAATGAATGCAATTATAACTGCTCATTATGATGAATAGCTTAGGATAGCAAAAGAAAGTTGAAAAAGAATAGTATTTGTTTCTCGAGAAATTAACTTTGATTTAAACATAAAATTATAAATAAGCGGTGTGTTATCGATTAAGAGGTTATGGCTCTACAGAAGGAGTATCCCCTACAAAAAATATATTTTCACTTGCTACTAAAAATTCCAAAAGATGAGTTTCAATGGGAATTAATTGATACAAAATCTTGTTATCAAAAAGACCTGATTTGTTTCCTATGTAGAAAAAGGATATTCTTTTCACTAGAAAACTAATATTATAATTTCTAATATTAACAGTGTATAAGTCTGCGTTTTGTTCATCTTGAATAAGATCTAATTCATAAATGTCTTGTCCGTCACATATTTTAAATAGGAAATTTGAATTTAGACTCTCATATTTTGATCGAGTTACAATAAATATTGAATTACAATATTCATTAGGATCAATCTCATCAGGAAAAAGCAAACCATCATTTGACGAAGAATATCCCAAAAAAAGGACACTTTTTAGTAAATCCATATTATTTCAATAGTGCTTTAGAAATCGTATTCACAGTTTTTTCTCCCTTTAAACTTTCCCATTTTAGTTGTTGAAAATCATAACGTTCCACCATAAAAACTTTAGAATGGATTAGATCTTTATTGAACTTAAATGTTCGATGACCATTATTGATTTTATTCTTTTTATATAAAGCTCTGGCCCTTTTGGTACCTATATATCTATACTTTAAAGATAAAAATGGTTTAATAGTGAATTGAATAACAGAATTTTGAATATTATTCTTGCCATTTTTATGAAACGCCCATGCTTTGGCTTCATGTAAAAAATTTCCCATGTAAAATCCTTGACCGAGTTCTCCTACTCCAAGATTAACGTTTATGTTTCCTTTATAAATGAGCTTAGCCGCCTTTCTGTCAGTCCCGTGGTACCAGCAATCGTATAGGTCTTTTCTCTTAATCATATTATATTATTAATGTTTGTAGAATTAATTGGAGGGATAACAATCTTTCTTAAAATAACAAGGTGCATATTAATTTCTGATAAACAAAAGAAAACCAATAATTCACATATTAATCAAGAGGCATTATTATATTTCTTAAAATTCTCAGCTTGCTCAAAAATCTCTTTATATACCTCATCTTTGTCAACTGGAGGATAGCCATTTTCAGCTAAAAGGATAATCAAATCCACTTTCAATTCTGCTTTAATATCTGTTCTGCGATTCCAGTCAGTATATTTAGCTTTATCATCAACCACTATTTTTACTTTCTTAGCTAAATTCAAAAGTTTATCTTCTGGATAGTCAAAGTCATACTTTATGCAAAGGGATTTAAGGATATCGTAAAAGGCTTTTTCTTCAAAATCAATCCCTAAATCAGCAAATGAATCTTTTTCCTTTACAAGTTCATGATACAGATTGATGATCTCATCTGTAAAGTCTTCCAAAACTTCACTTTGTAGCACATCTGCTTTTCTATCATTGTATGCGTCTACCAATTTATTCATCTTTTTAGAAAAATTGACAGCCTTTATTTTATTGACTTTTTTAAACTCATTTATAGCTTTCCCTAAAAGCTGTTGCAATAGCTTGATTTTAGTATTGGGCAGTTTTATTTTATTAATCTTCTCCAAATAATCAGGATCAAAAATGTCTATTTTAGTTTCAGAATCATCTCCTAATTTGATGATTTCTTCAACTCCTTCACTTTGAATTGCCTCTTTTATCATTTCTCGAACTTTTGCATTCATTTGAGCAGTGTCTGGAGCACCTCCTGTTGTTAATTTTACAACTATTGAACGAATAGCCAAATAGAAATGAATATGATCCTTTTCAGATTGATTAAATTCTTCACTTCCACAACAGATGTCATATGCAGATTTCAAACGTTTTACCAATCCTATGAAACGCAATTCTTGTTTTTCTGTAAGTTGCGCAAATTCAGCAGCCCTCTTTAAGCAATCGAGCTGTTTTAAAGGTTCTCCAGTAAAGTATGGGAGAGTATCAAATTGATGAAAAAGCATTGCTAATAAGTTTAAATGATCTTTTACAACAACAATAGAACTAGCTATCTCTTCAAAATTTTTCCCATCAATTTTTGAATACTTTTTTAACGCTTTATTCATTTGACTCTTTATACCAATGTAGTCAACAATTAATCCTTTTTTCTTAGTTCCAAATTTGCGATTTACTCTAGAAATGGTTTGAATTAAACTATGTTGTTGAATGGGTTTGTCAATATACATGGTATCAAGAAATGGAACATCAAAACCAGTCAGCCACATATCTACAACAATAGCAATTTTAAAATTGGATTTCTCATTTTTAAACTGACGATCTAATTCTTTACGGTAGTCCTTAGTTCCAAGGGCATCATACATTTCTTTCGGATCATCTTTATGACGTGTCATAATCATTTTAATCCTCTCAATCGGTTTAATTTGTTTCTTCTCATTATCTGAAAGCTCAGCTCCCTCTTCAAATGCTTTGACCTTTGCCCACTCTGGACGTGACGCTACTATATATTTGTATAATTCAAAGGCAATGGGGCGGCTACTACAAACAATCATTGCTTTCCCCTTTACAGTTGCACCTTCCGTAATTCTATTTTCATAATGCTTAATAAAATCATCTGCTACAGTTTTTAATCGATCAGGATCACCTATAATAGCATTCATTTGAGCCATCGCCTTTTTACTTTCTTCTACCTGGTATTCATTAGCTCCATCTTCAGCACATTTAGCATAATAGGCTTCAATTTCTTTAAGTTTTTTATTATTTAATAACACCCTTGCTGCCCGACCTTCGTAAACGATACGAACCGTAATTTCATCTACTACAGATTCGGTCATAGTGTACGAGTCAATGACTTCACCAAATACGTCTATAGTGGCATCAATCGGAGTTCCTGTAAAACCAACGTACGTTGCATTAGGTAAAGAATCATGTAAATATTTTGCAAATCCATAGGTTTTCTTAACCCCTGTTTTAGTCACCTTTACTTTTTGATCAAGGTTCAGCTGGCTTCGATGGGCTTCATCAGAAATACAAATTACATTTGATCTATCAGTGAGAAGTTCAGTGTCTTCAGTGAACTTATGAATAGTTGTTAAATAAACTCCCCCGCTTTTTATTCCTTGAAGTCTGTCTCTTAGTTCTGATCTTGTTTCAACACTTATTATGTTATTATCTCCAATAAATCCTTTGGCATTAGTAAATGTTCCTGAAAGCTGATCATCCAAATCCGTTCTATCAGTAATTAGGATAATTGTAGGGCTTGAAAAATGTACACTTTTCATTAATATACGAGCGAGAAAAAGCATGGTGAAACTCTTACCACATCCTGTTGCCCCAAAATAAGTTCCACCTTTTCCATCACCGTATGGTTTTTGGTGGAGCTTGATATTTTCTGCTAGTTTATTTGCTGCATAATACTGCGGATATCGACATACTATTTTTTCATCTTTCTTAGAAGCGTCTGGTATGTAAATGAAGTTGCGAATAATGTCTCGTAAACGATTGAGGTTAAACATACCTTGAATAAGAGTGTACATGGAATCAATGCCATCTACTTCATTATCTAATCCTTCCACTTTACGCCAGGCGTAGTAGAACTCATAAGGTGCAAAAAACGAACCTGCTTTGTTGTTTACACCATCACTGATGACACAAAACGCATTGTATTTAAAAAGCTCTGGAATGTCTCTTTGATAGCGAGTGGTTAACTGCACATACGCATCATGAACCGTTGCATTTTCTCGAATAGCACTCTTAAATTCAAATACTACTAAAGGCAAACCATTGATGTACAAAATACCATCTGGAATACGTCTTTGATAGCCTACAATTTCTAACTGATTAACAATTTTATAAGTGTTGTTATTGCTCTCGTAATAATCAATGAGATAAATCCAAATGTCTTTTTGAGAACGGTCTTCACGCTTTAAAGCAAAACCATCTGACACCAATTTCATGAATTTTTTGTTACTCTCATACAAATCAGAAGACGAAATTTTTTCTAATCGTTTAATGATTTGGTGGGCTTCGGATTCAGTTAAGTTGTCTGCTTTGTATTGGTCGAGTAAAAATACTTTTAGATCTTCTTTGATTAAAACTTCTTCTTCTAAACGAACTATATCTCCACCCAACATATGAGGAATGTCTTCTTGTCCCAATAGCTCAATAAAAGCCTGTTCTAATTGTGCTTCCGTGAATTTCATGTGGTTTCAGTAGTTTGAATGGATTCTACTTTAGAGATTTTTTGAAGTACTAAATCTGTAAGTTTTTTTAAAGCATTGATTTGTTTTGAATTATTTAAAAGAGTATCGTAGATAGGAGTAATTTTAGAATCATATGCTTTAGATAATACTTTACCTGGATCCAAAACTTTTTTACCTTCAAAATCTTTAGTTACTAATGCTTTAAAAACCGCACCTACAGCTTCTTTTTTTAAAGACTTGATAGTTTCTAGAGTTAGTTGATGAATGTAATAGGCTCCAATTATGTCATTTCCTAAAATTGCATAACAACTTTGGTTCATTGCCATAGGCGAACCTGCTAACGAAATAGCACCAACAGTGCCCCGAGCTGTTACAAATACAGTGTTTTTAGGATATAGTTTACTACTACAATTGTCTAATCCAGCACCAGTAATATATTTTTCAGTAATTAAACAGTAGTAGGAATCATCAATATCTTTTGGAGTGAAAAAAGGAATATTACCACCCCAGAAAGTTGGTTCGGTTGTCCTAGGAGTTCCTCCTCCTTTTAGTTCTACCACCTCCGTATATGCCTTAACTTCCCACACCTCAGGAATATTTTTATCCAATTCATTATTATAAACCATTTTCCCACCAGAAGATTTATAAGGCTGACCGTTTTCGTTAGGAAATTCAAAATCTACGAACCAATGCTTATAAAGCGCTTGAGCCGTTTCTTCTAATTTTTGATTGATCTCCTCAATCAGCTTTATGCGATTAACAATAGTGTTGTATTCTTTTACAATTTCTCGTTGTTTATCGATTGATGGGACGGGTAATTTCACATCACATAATTCATCCCAATTAAAACCGCCTCGTACTGCACTATCACAACAGAAGTAAGCATATCTATCAAACTCCTCACGTCTAAACCACATCATTAAATATTCTGGATGAAGCTCGTTCGAATCTATAACCTCAAAAGCGGTATAGGCTGGAGAAACAATTATTTGTTCATCATTCTTTTGAAGTACAACAGGTAATTTTCTAACACGAATAGTAGACATAAAATCACAAGCAAATTGCCAATGATCAACGATTTTATATCTGGATAAATCAGTACCAATAATATTGGAAGCATGAGGCCTAAATTTCTTGGTCATGCTTAGGCCTAAAAGTTTGATGTTTTGAGAATTTTTATTTCTCACATCAATTTTATGTATGAAATCTCCTAATCTTTTATAGCTCGATTTCATATCCAATTTCTTTAAATACGTTGAGGAAATCCTTTTTTGATTGTTCTTCTTCTTTTAATAACTCTGAAAACTCACTTTGTAAAGCCGCCATTTTTTCATCAAAATTGATATTCTCATCTCTATTGATGAATTCAATATACTTGCTAGCAGCAAGGGCATAGTCTTTGCTTCTAATATCATCCAGAGATCCAGAATAACAATATTCAGGAATGTTTTCATATCCTTTATCCTTTTGCTGCCATTTATGATATGTTTCAGCTATTTCTTCAGTAACCTCTGTCGTAAATTGAATGTACTTTTTCTCAAATGGGACACCTTTTTCACGTAAGTCCATGAATAAAACTTCATCTTTTCTATCTCGGTAATTCCTTTCAATATTATTCAGTTTGACGGTTCTTTTTTTCTTATTGTTGTTGACAATCCAAAGTGTTACACTAATATCGGTGGTATAGAACATTTTATTGGGCAGAATTACAATCGCCTCTACCAATCCGTTCTCAATCAGTTTCTTTCGGATCTTATACTCTTCACTTCCGCCAGATAGAGCACCATTAGCCAGTATAAATCCAGCAACTCCATTGTCAGACAATTTGGAAACCATATTCAAAATCCAAGCATAATTCGCATTTCCTGTTTGTGGCACTTCATATCCTCTCCATCTAGGATCATCTAATAATTCATTGTCAGCTCTCCAATCCTTTTGGTTAAAAGGAGGATTCGCCATAATGTAATCGGCTTTTAAGTCTTTGTGTTGATCCTTCGAAAATGTATCGGCTGGTACAGCACCTAAATTGGCTGAGATTCCTCTAATGGCTAAGTTCATTTTAGCCAGTTTATAGGTAGTAGAAGTGTATTCTTGTCCGTAAATAGAAACATCCTTTTTATTTCCATTATGACTATCAATAAACTTCATGGATTGTACAAACATTCCACCCGAGCCACAAGCAGGATCATATATTTTTCCCTTATATGGTTCAATCATTTCGGTGATAAGATTTACAATACTTTTAGGTGTATAGAATTCTCCTTTTCCTTTTCCCTCTGCAATTGCAAATTTTGCTAAGAAATATTCATAAACACGTCCTACAATGTCTTGTTGTTTGTCCTTAAGGGTGTCAATATTGTTAATAGTATCAAGTAAAGCAGCCAACTTGCTCACGTCCATATTTAAACGAGAGAAGTAATTGTCTGGTAAAGCTCCTTTTAGTGATGGATTATTCTTTTCGGTGGTATGAAGAGCAGTATCAATTATCAGAGCAATGTTGTCTTGCTTAGAGTTTTTAATAATGTGACTCCATCGAGATTCTTCTGGTAAGAAAAAGACATTCTTCATGGTGTAGAACTCCACCATTTCTAAAAATTGATCTTGATCTGCATCTTTTAGCTCCTGTCTGCGTTCTTCAAACTTGTCGCTAGCAAACTTTAGGAAGATCAACCCAAGTACAACATGTTTATATTCTGAGGATTCTACAGTTCCTCTCAGTTTGTTGGCGGAATCCCATAGGGTTTCTTCCATTGATTTTGTTTTTTTTACTGTTGCTTTTTTTGCCATAGACATTTTATATCTCTTATTTAATGTACTCTAGTTTTCAATTCTGATAAACGACTAAATTAGTCATATCGGTTTAAATCACCATGAGGAAACACGTAATTTAAAAACGTTAAAAATTAGGTTTTACGGGCTGTTTAACTAAGAAATAAATTTATCCATTTAATCATCCGTAGTATAGATGATTATAAATAAAAAACCTCAGACGAATCTGAGGTTATTTATTCTTTTATAGTGCACCATTAATGCAAATGAAGAACAGGACACTTAAGTAAGGGCAAATATAATCAATATTAAATCAACTAGGAAATGAGTATCCGATTTTTTTTGTGATTACATCTTTAATTTGCTCATTTTCAGCATGCTTTGAAAACAAATTATTTAAAGAATCCTGTAACTCATTTTTCCTATTTAAGGAAATTTCATCAAGTAAAAACAGCAAAACTTTAATCGCAGCGTCCAATTGATGACTGTTTCCATTATTAAATTTAATATTAGGCAATTCATTAACCCCAAAGACAATATTTAGATCATAAATAACTCCACTATGGGCACAACTATTACGAACAAATACTAATGTATCAAGAAAATTCTGAAACTTTTGAAACTTTTTAATCTGATACTTTGATGAAATTTCTTTCTTTAATTCCTCATCTAAAATGCTTTCATAAATCCTCGAAATTGATCCGAAAGTATAGTATTCGAATGTTTTCCAACATGGAGCATATTTATGATCTGGATAATTCTCGTGGTGACGCTTAATTTGGAAATTTTTATTTATGAAGTTAAAATTATAATATCTTTTTAAGTTTCTAATATACTCTTTCGACATAATTTTTGGATCGGTATACCAAAAACAGTTGTTTTCATATTTCATGGAGGGCCAATAGATGAGGTTGGTTCTAAAGTTTAATTCAAATCTATTTATATACTTTATGAGAAGATACCTCAAGTCGACATCGAGATAATATAAATTCAGAATATTTGAAAATCTGGTATTCTTTTGGAAATTGTGATCTTCATCAACTTCGAATGGATGCCAATAAAAACCTAAACGATAATAGCCAATATCTAAAAGAATTTCTTTGAGTTTGGCTTCTTCAAAGTCTAATATCATTCCGCGATTTCGTAGTTTAATAATTTGATTATCAATACTTGTAGCTTTGTTTGCCATTTTTGAGAATAATTGGTCAATTTTTGAGATAGTCAAAAGTATCAATCATTTCATAAAGGATCTTCATTTTTGGAATTAAATAATAAGGATTTAGTTATTTTATCAACCCATTCAATTTGCTTTTTATATGCCTGAGGTAAGGGATGATAATAAGCCCAATCAAAATCTTTTTTGTTCAGGCCAATTCGATTATCATTACCAATGGCTTCAATAGCCATTTCAGCTAGATCTTTTAATTCTTTACCAACTCCCCAGGCAAATATTACTGGAATACCTTTTATAAACAAGGAGGTAAATTCCTTTTTTCTTCGTGGATCAAATATGGAATGTGGTATGCCCTTTTGATCAATTTCCTTGGCTTTTAAGAACATCCTGTTAGATTTAGGTTCACGTATGTCTGTGAGGTTTAAAACCCTTGCAAATTCTAGCTTACAAGCTATCATTACCTTCATGATCTGATTTTGGGTTCTATCAGGAATTGCCTCTGATTCTGAATCGTTGTTGTCGATTTCATCTATGGGTTTGGAGGCTCCAGGGTTCATCATTATAACCATAAGATCTGGCCTTTGCTTAAAAGAATTCTTCAGTTTGATGTTTAGGTATTTTCTGAATTTAAATTCACCAATCTTGTAAAAAAGTCCAGATATGTCAAATAGTTTTCTCATCAAGAGTTAAGCTTTTAGCCATGTATAAAGTAAATATCTCATTCTGTAACTCGGTATATATAGATTCATAGGTTCATTATTTCGAATACATCCTCTCCATATCCATTGAATCATTTCGGATAATGCCCATTGATCCTCATCTATGGGCGATCCATTGCTTATGAAAAAGTTTTTTAACTCAGGATTCAGAAATCTGTTTCCTAAGTAGGCCATTGATTTTTTATGCGCATGGCTATTGGTAGCTCTAGCATTAATGGCGATGAACCCTTTTTTATATCCATTGCCAGATAATTTTCCCTCAAAATCTTTAAAAGTTGTGAATGCGTTATCATCAGATTTAGTTTTGAATTGACGTTTGAATACATAAGCAGTATCTAAATTTAATTTCTGAATCTCAGATCTGTTTTTTCTTGCAATAGACGATTTACTTAAATTACATTGATGTCTTTTACTGTTCTGATTTCTATCTCCTTCATATATGGTTAAATTGTATTTAATTTTATTCTTAATGGTTCTTTGGCTGCATTTGTTGATAAATGTATACTCCAAATTAAACAATCTAAAATATGCTGACATAATTGAACCCTCAAATAAATAGGTTAAAATTTGAATTTCTTTAAAGGACAGGAATAGATCTATTGGAGATATAGAGATAAAAGCATTGTTCTGGAGAAATGTATTTTCTTGTTTACAAAAGTTCAAAACACTTTTAAAGGAATCATCAGTGTAATCGTTATCAACTTTTGCAACTCTAGATGTTTTATCTTCTATTTGAATTAAATTTTCATTGTTTAATATCTCTAAATCCCTTGATCCAATATTAAATACAAAAACAGGATTTATTGCTTCGTCAATGATTAATATATAATCTTTAAGATTTGGAATATCAAAGGAATTAAAAGAACTATAAAGCTGATGAGTAGTAACTATGTTTTTACCTTGTTTAATTAAATCTGAAAGATGATTTCCTTTATTCTGGAGTTTATATAATTTGTTGAAGTAGTTTAAAATATCAAAATGTCCATCATCATTAATTTGTGATTCAAACCCTACATGTTTCATGTAGTTTTTAGGGGCATGGACATGATTTAATTCTTCTGATACCCTTTCAATTTCGTCTAAAAAAGGTGTTACATAAATAAACTTTTGATCGTCCTTTTCATATTGCCTCATTCTTTCTATTGCATCCCTAGTTTTCCCAGAACCCATGATTTGGTCATATATTTTTATATCAATATTGGAGTCTTTTAAGTCTAATTTTTCTTTTACGAAAACTTTTTCTAATTCGCTGTATTTCATACATATAAAGTTCAAATGGCCAGTTTGTTCCTGGCCAATTATTATTATCTTGTTTTATTTTTTTCTAAAACGTCTTCTATATCTTTTAAATCGTAAAAAAGACTCCCTCCAACTTTGCTATAAGGTATATATCTATGAATTCTCATATTTTGCAATGTTCCTGGACTGATTCCTAACATTTCGCGAACTTCTGATGATCGAAGCCATGTTTTTGGTTTAGAATTGTTTGTTAAAGTTGTTAGCATACTTGTAATGTCACTTTTAAATTGCTCAAAATCTTCTTTAGTAATAAATTCTACTTTCATCTCAATTATTTTATGTGTTAATTAATCCCATATCTATTATGAGCTATTTAAATAATACACTAACTAGAATTAAGAATGTTTCTGGATGATAAAAAAAAGTGAATATTATTTAGAATTGATTAATTGTTATCTGCGATACGAAAGTTAAACATAGCTTTATGAATAAAAAGCCCCAAAAAACTATCGGGGCTATTTTGTTAGTTCATGTTAATCAGATTGCCTCTGTCAAACTGTTTTCTGAATCTTCACTTTTAACAGAAAGCTTCATCTTTAGTTTAGCCATATCCTGAGAAACAGTAATGTCTAATATTTTAGCATAATGCTGCGTGGTTCTCAAAGATTTGTGTCCAAGCATCTTAGAAATAGATTCTGTAGAAACCCCATTCGCCATAGTAATTGTAGTAGCAAAGGTATGCCTCGCGGTATGAAATGTGATGTTTTTAATTATACCGCATAAATCGGTTAGCTCCTTTAAATATGCGTTTAACTTCTGATTGCTTTTAACAGGCAGCAGTGTTCCAGAATTCAACACTGTTGGATTATTCTGGTATTTATTAATAATTGTTTCAGCATAAGGTAGTAATGGAATCTTTGAAACAGTATTTGTTTTCTTCCTCTTAATATGGATAGCCTTTTCACCATTCATACCAATGACAATATCATTTTCAGATAATAATTTAACATCCACATAGGCTAATCCAGTATAACAACTAAAAAGGAAAATATCTCTAACCAAGTCGAGCCTTGGGATTTTTAAATCTTTGCCGATTATTAAATCAATTTCTTCCTGTGTCAAAATTTCTCTGTCAACCTTCTTAAAACTTCTTTTGAATCTTGAAAAAGGATCTTTATTGATCCAATCATTGTCAAGAGCAATCTTAACAATCTTTTTAAAATTTTTGATGTATTTCAACGCAGTATTGTGACTCTGATCCTTCACATTCATCAAGTAAAATTGAAAATCTGTGATAAACTTGTGATTGATTTTATTCAATGGTAAATCATTAATACTGTAATTGTAGATAATAAAACTGTGAACGTGTTTTAAGGCGGTTTCATAGCGCTTTACAGTAGCTTTGGTATATTGCTTTCCTTCTAATTGTTTAAGTTGTTTGTTATGAGCCTGAAAGACCTCAATAATGGTTTTACTCTTCTTGTTGGCACCGGATAATATATTCTTTATTGAATTGGCATCGAAATCTATTTCCTCTTCAATAAGATCTTTATGAATCTTATAAACCTTAGAAGTAAGTAAATTTAGGTATTCATTGAGGCTTCTAATTGATTCAGATCTTCCAATTCCTTTGTGACCCGATTTGCTCCATTTTTTGATATCTATTCGACGGCTAGTACTGGTTTCTGCCCTTTTCCCGCCCACTGTAATCCGTAAATAAATAGGCGCTTCATTGTTTGCATTTACCTTACTTTTCTTGAGGTAAAACAAAAGATTTAAATTCTTTGTCATATTATTAATCATTAAAATTAAAACGGAATAAAAAGACTTATTCCTAACTAAATAATACCAATATGAATCGAGAAAATAAAGATATAAGCAATTAAAAAACAATAATTTACATCTCTTTTGGTGACCCATTTGATCGTTCTAGAAAAGGTCACCGAATAGGACACCTATAAAATGTTTAATTATGTGAATTTTGACACTAAAAAGCATAAAAAAATCCTGTAAACATTCAATTTACAGGATTTTAGTACGATTTGATATAAAAGAAGTGGAGATGGAGGGACTCGAACCCTCGTCCAAACAAGCAACTAAAATACTTTCTACATGCTTAGTTTTTATTTGGTTGTAGGCCTGAAGCCGACTAAAAACGACCTACTTCAAGCTTAGTTCCTTTAGTTTCGAAAGACCAGCGAAACAATGATCTTTCTAGGTTTACTTTTACGATGCCTCAAAACTGAACGCCGTTAACCAAGGCTTTCAAGAGACATTTAGCTTTCCCGTCTAACGGGACTAGGCTCGATCCTACTATAATTCGGATTAAGCAGCTAAAGCGTAATTATCTTCGCCGTTTAAAAAAGTTGAAATCGATTTTTACGAGTGCTATTTCATGGCTCGGCATGCTTATATTTTAACTGATCTTGCTGTCAAAACCAGTCATCCCCAAATTGTAAAGAACATTAAGAGTGCAAATGTATAAAATTCAAGATGAATCCTTGTGCATTTGTTCAATTCAAAATATCTTAGCGCAAAGACTGTTCCAAATCTGTCATTCAGGAAATATTGTCAGCTTTTATTTAAAACAAACATTATGAAATTCGGAATTATTAAAGAGCGGAAGAACCCGCCTGATAAAAGAGTTGTGCTTACGCCACTTGGCTGCAAGCAGTTAAAACAAGCATTCAGCGAGTTTGAGATTATTGTCGAGAAAAGTGAGAACAGGACATTTACAGATCAGGAATATATTGATCATGGAATTGAAGTCATCGATGATGTCTCCTCTGCTGAGGTATTGCTGGGGGTTAAGGAAGTTCCTGTTGATGCGCTTGTCAGTGGCAAGAAATATTTTATGTTTTCACACACCATTAAAAAACAGCCCTATAACCGCGATTTGCTCAGGGCTATTTTGGATAAAAATATTGAGCTCTATGATCATGAAGTGATTACAGACCAAAAGGAAATCAGGCTGGTGGCTTTTGGCCGTTATGCCGGAATCGT
Source organism: Lutimonas vermicola (assembly GCF_038433205.1). Taxonomy (NCBI): domain Bacteria; kingdom Pseudomonadati; phylum Bacteroidota; class Flavobacteriia; order Flavobacteriales; family Flavobacteriaceae; genus Lutimonas; species Lutimonas vermicola. The sequence continues at coordinate 94,947 of NZ_JBCDNA010000003.1, read as the reverse complement.
TGGAGCCTACAATGCGATCAGGACCTTTGGTATAAAAAACAACAGCTTTTTATTGCCGAAGGCGCAAGAACTTGCTGATCAGGCCCAGTGTATTGAAGAATTAAAGAAAATCAGTTTGCCCAATATAAAAATAGTGCTTACCGGAAAGGGAAGGGTGAGCAACGGGGCAAAAGAAATGCTAGATGGCATGGGCTTGAAGGAAGTGACCGTTGATGACTATTTGAACAAAACATATGAAGAAGCCGTTTATTGCCAGATAGACGTGCTGGATTATAATAAAAGAACCGATGGTAAAGTCATTGACATGTATGACTTTTTTGATCATCCTGAATCCTATAAAAGTGATTTTCTTCGTTTTGCTAAAGTGAGCGATGTGTATATAGCGGGTCATTTTTACGCTACAGGTGCTCCTTACATATTTACGAGAAAGGATGCGAAATCAAGCGATTTTAAGATAAGAGTAGTCGCAGATATCAGTTGTGACATCGATGGTCCCGTTGCCTCTACACTCAGGGCTTCCACCATAGCAGATCCGATTTACGGTTATGATAGAGAACAGGAAAAGGAAACTGATTTTATGGATGCTGATGCCATTGCTGTAATGGCTGTTGACAACCTGCCCAATGAATTGCCCAGGGATGCTTCTCAGGGCTTTAGTAAAAACTTTGTTACCCATGTTATTCCTGCTTTTTTTAATGGGGATAAGGATGGTATTTTGGAGCGGGCAAGGATGACCCGGGAGGGGAAACTCACGCCACGTTATCAGTATCTTGAGGGGTATGTTAAGGGATTGGAGTAGATTTCAAATGCTTCAATGCGTCAATGGGTAAATGCATGAATTTTTTATGCTGCTGCCTGTGCTTTCGGTTTCCACAAAAGGATTAGCCCAAAAACAATTGGGAAAACGCCAAAACCAAGGGTTAAAAATAGCCAGTTATGGCCTGGTATAAAATAAGAAATGATGCCCAACAGCATAACGGCAATTCCAAAATAGACCAACCTGCTGGTCACAAACCTGTTGAGATTTAGTATGATCAATCCATAGATGATAATTGATACAGGAACAATAATGGTACTCATGTTTTGCTGAAGTAGAAGAAATATGATGATCCAGCCCAGCAAGCTTGGAATCAAAAAATTGAATCTTTTTTTAAAACTTACAGGGTTGGTGTTTCTTTTAACAAGGATTGAAATGGTAATCACCGTTATCACGAAGGTGACAAGGGCAATTGAAAAAATGACTATCTCAAAGAAGCTTATTGGTAAAAGATTACTTCCTTCTTCGCTAAAGTAGTAGTTAAAGAATAATATTTTCGTGAAATAGATCGCTACCAGGGCATAAATACCCGATAACAGAAAGATTTTAGACCGATAGTTCATACAAGCTATTTTCCTGCCAAGAAAATAAGAAATATTATTCAATTTTTCTATAAATTATATTTTGTTTTCGACAAATGTTCTGTAAATGACCAACTGACTTGACTTCCAAAATGTTAAAAAATGTTAACCATGATTTGTTAATAATTAATAAAATTCCTTTTCCAATAGCTTGGCATTTATGTTAATTTTAGGTCGCGATTCAAATACAAAATTTAATTAAAATCATGGTGGAAGAAAAAATTACAAAAGGAAGTTATACGTATGAAGAAGTTCTAAATTGCTCATTATCATACTTTAAGGGTGATGAGTTGGCAGCAACAACCTGGATTAACAAGTATGCCCTAAAAAAGAGTGACGGAACGTATACAGAGCTTACACCAGATGACATGCATCAAAGAATGGCGAAAGAGTTTGGTCGTATTGAGGCAAAATACAATAAGGTTGAATCTCCGGTAGAAGGACTTTCAGTTTATGGTCGCAAAAGAAAGAAATCAACCGAAAAATTCATTTATAATTTATTTAAAGATTTTAAATATGTCATCCCGCAGGGGAGTGTGATGTTTGGTCTCGGAAATAATGAGATCATTGCCTCTTTGTCAAATTGTGTTGTGATTCCACCTGTTTATGATTCATATGGTGGAATTTTTTATACGGATCAGCAGATGGCCCAACTTTTTAAAAGAAGATGTGGCGTTGGTGTCGACCTTTCAGAATTACGTCCAAAAGACGCCAAAGTATCCAATGCAGCCGGAAGCACGACGGGTGCAGTCTCTTTTATGAACCGCTTTTCTGCCACAACCAGAGAAGTGGCTCAAAATGGTCGACGCGGGGCCTTGATGCTTACCATGGATATCGCCCATCCCGATATCGAAGAATTTATCACCATCAAGCAGGACTTAACCAAAGTTACCGGTGCAAATATTTCTGTACGACTGTCGGATGAATTTATGAAAGCTGTGGAAAACGAAGACACGTTTACCCTGAGATGGCCCATAGAATCAAAGGATCCTAAATATACCAAAGAAGTTGATGCCAAAGAGTTATGGAAAACGATTATTAAGAGCGCCCATAATACTGCCGAACCCGGCCTTATCTTTTGGGACAGGCAACACCATTATTCGACGTCCTCCCTGTATCCCGGTTTTAAAAATTCATCCACCAATCCTTGTTCTGAGATTGCCATGCAGGGTGGAGACAGCTGCAGGCTGATTGCCGTAAACTTATTTAGTTTTGTTGACCATCCTTTTACTGAAAAAGCAAAATTCAATCATAAGAAATTATATGAAGTAGTATATGAGAGCCAGCGCCTGATGGATGATCTGGTAGATCTTGAACTTGAGGCAGTAGATAAGATCCTCGATAAAATAGAAGGTGACCCTGAGCCTGACAAGATCAAGCAGAATGAGATCGAAACCTGGAAACTGCTTCAGGAAACAGGAAAAAAAGGACGTAGAACAGGCCTTGGTTTTACAGCCCTGGCGGATGCCATGGGAGCTCTTGGCTTAAAATTCGATTCTGCCGAGGCCATTCAGGAGGTTGACGGTATTATGAAAAGTAAAATGACTGCAGAATTTGACAGCAGCATTGATATGGCCATTGAAAGAGGTCAGTTTGAAGTTTTTAATCGAAACATTGAAGACACATCCGAATTCGTACAAATGCTCAGGGATGAATTTCCCGAACTCTATGCCCGTATGATGATTTACGGACGCCGAAATATTTCGATCAGCACAGTGGCTCCGACGGGGTCATTAAGCATGCTTGCGCAAGTCTCTTCGGGTATTGAACCGGTATTTATGACTTCTTATAAGAGAAGGAGAAAAATCAATCAGGATGATAAAAATGCAAGGGTCGATTTCGTTGACGATCTCGGAGATGCCTTTGAAGAATTTACCGTATACCATAAAAAAGTGGAAGAATGGATGAAGGTTACCGGTGAAACCGATATGAAAAAAAGCCCGTATGCAGGAGCAACGGCTTCTGAAATCGACTGGAAAAAAAGAGTTGAGTTACAGGCATTGGTTCAAAAGTACACAACACATTCAATCAGCTCGACTATTAATCTGGCAGCGGATGTGACGGAAGATCTGGTTGGAGACATTTACATGGATTCGTGGAAGAAGGGCCTTAAAGGTATTACAGTATACAGAGACGGATCAAGAAGCGGAATCCTGATTGCAGATGATAAAAAAGAATCTAAAGATTTAGGATACAAGAATGAAGGGCAATTCCCAAAAAGGCCAAGGAAGATCGAGGCCGATATTGTAAGGTTTCACAACGAATCTGAAAAATGGCTTGCAGTTGTTGGCCTGATCGATGAACGACCCTATGAAATATTTACCGGTAAGATGAAAGATGCATTTAACCTGCCGCAATGGCTCGAAAAGGGTTGGGTCATCAAAAACAGAGATGAGAATGGAGAAGCGAGATATGATTTTCAATATCTGGATAAAGAAGGGTATAAGATCACTATTGAAGGGCTTTCAAGATCTTTTGATAAGGAGTTCTGGAATTATGCAAAACTCATTTCAGGCATTCTCCGTCACAAAATGCCAATGCATTACGTAGTCGATCTTATTCAGAATTTAAACATGTATGATGACCATATCAATACCTGGAAAAATGGTGTTGCCAGGGCGCTAAAACGCTATGTTAAGGATGGTACGGCTGCCGTTGATAAAAAATGCGGTGAATGCGGCGATCCCGAAGGCGTTATTTATTCAGAAGGTTGTTTAAAATGCGTGAGCTGTGGTCATTCTAAATGCGGATGATGTCAAAACTCAAAAATTAATGGGTAGGGAATTTAAGAAAATAGTTTAATTTCCAGCGATTAAACTATTTTCTCCTTACGCCTTATTCAAAAGTCAGATTCAGAAAAATTCCGCGGGTTCCAAGAAAATCTATCGGGCCCGTCCAAGGACTGGAATATTGAGGATAATCAACCGGGTTCCTGTCATTGACCAATTCATTGTTTATGGCAAAAATGCCCCTGATAGAAGGTGTAAACTTAAAGAAGTACATATAAAAATCAACGCCTATACCTACTTCATACATAAAATTATGGGCAGTCATCCTAAACTCTCTTTCAAAATTATCTTTCCCGTTTTTTTCGTTGCTCGAAAAATTGTAATCATACGACACGCCTCCAATGACATAAGGCCTGATATTATTCAACCTGTTCGTACTTAATTTAAGGAGGAGGGGCAAGTGAAGGTAGGTACCGGCTACTTCTCTTACCGGATCAGTGGTGGAGTTTCCGTAAATGGGAATACCGTTCGGTGCTGCATCCAAATTCGGATCGATAAAAGTAATGGTTTTGGCATTCGACATCAGACCCGGCTCAAAACGCAGATTGATATTGTTGTGTAAACGGTAGTCAATCACAAAACCAATATTAAAGCCCAGGGAGGCATCGACTGAAACAAACATATCCTGCTCAGGAGTGGGGTTTACCGGTGAATTGGTGTCCAAACCGCTCTGATCAAAATAATTGATTTCAAAGCTGTTGTTGTTGATGCCTAAATAGTACCCAAAATGAAGGGCCCTTTTATCAAAATTAGGCAAATACTCTATCCTTTCCTTTTGAGCAAAAACGGATGGGATGGTTAAGGAGAGTATAAGACTGAATAAAACGAATCGCCTGTTCATGGTTTTATTTAATTGCATGATAAATTGTTGCTACGCCGAGGGTCTGAGGGTAAACTTCAGAACTATTAAACCCTGTTTTCAATAAAATATTGTTGAACTTTTCACCAAACGGAAAAGCCGCTGCAGATTCAGGTAAATAATCATAAGCACTCTTATCTTTTGAAAGAATTTTTCCAATAGTTGGAATGACATACTTTGAATAAAATTGAAAGCCCTGTTTTACCGGGAATTTAGTGGGTTGAGAGGTTTCAAGCACTATTAATGACCCCTCTGGTTTTAAAACCCTGTGGATCTCCTTGAGCCCCAACTCGAGGTTTTCAAAATTTCTAACACCAAAAGCAACTGTTATGGCATCAAAAGTTCCTTCGTCAAAGGGCAGCTCTTCGGAATCTCCGATCACCATGTCAACTTTTTCACTCAAGCCCTGGTCTTTTACTTTTTGTATACCGATGTTTAACATGCCGGGTGAGATATCAAGCCCGGTCACATCATGAATATCAGCTTTAGCCATCATAATGGCAAGGTCACCGGTTCCTGTTGCGATATCAAGTACTTTTTTGGCCTTGCCCTCCTTGACTAATGCTACAACATTTTTTCTCCAGCTGATATCGATCCCAAAGGTCAGGACCCTGTTCAAGAGGTCGTAATTAGCCGAAACATTGTCAAACATTTCGGTTACCTGTGCTTTTTTTCCAAGCTCAGAATCCTTGTATGGTGTCACTTTTTTTGACATCTGAAAATTTTGCGTAAAGATAGCGATTCAAAAATCATTTTGCACCATTGCTGTAAAAAAGCAATTTAAATGGCAAAACACTTGACAAAGGGTAGTTTGAGGTTGTATATTTGCAAGCATTTTAATTAAAAAAGAACTATGAAGTTATCTAATTTCCAATATACCCTTCCTGAAGGATTATTGGCCGAATACCCTTCTGAGCTTAGAGATGAAGCCAAATTAATGGTACTTAACAGAAAAGAAGGCAGCATCGAACACAAAACGTTTAAAGACCTGGTAGACTATTTTGACGAAGGAGATATATTGGTATTTAACAATACCAAAGTATTTCCCGCAAGACTTTACGGTAACAAAGAAAAGACCGGGGCAAGAATCGAAGTATTTTTATTGAGAGAATTGAATGCTGAGAGCAGGTTGTGGGACGTGTTGGTCGATCCGGCCAGGAAGATCAGGATTGGAAATAAATTATTTTTCGGGGAAGATAGTGGTTTGGTTGCTGAAGTGATTGATAACACCACTTCCAGAGGAAGAACACTCAGGTTTCTTTATGATGGTTCTTACGAAGAGTTCCGTAAGAAATTGAATGAAATGGGACAAACACCTCTGCCGAAATACATCAAAAGAGAAGTGGAAGCTTCTGATGAGGAAAGATACCAAACCATTTATGCCAAGCATGAAGGTGCCGTGGCAGCTCCAACTGCAGGACTCCATTTTTCGAAGCATTTGTTAAAGCGTTTGGAGATCAAAGGCGTTAATTTAAAAGAATTAACCCTTCACGTCGGATTGGGCACTTTTAACCCGGTTGAGGTAGAAGACCTTTCCAAGCACAGAATGGATTCTGAAGAAGTTTTCATTCCTGAAAACACCGCTGAAGCTGTGAACAAGGCCATCGATAATAAGAAAAGAGTTTGTGCTGTGGGAACTACTGTGATGCGTTCTATGGAAAGTTCTGTATCAGCAGATGCTCATTTAAAACCTTTTGAAGGATGGACCAATAAATTTATTTTCCCTCCCTACGATTTCAGTATAGCAAATTGCATGATCACAAATTTCCATACGCCAAAATCTACCCTTATGATGATGACCTCTGCTTTTGCAGGACATGATCTGTTGAAAAAAGCGTATCAGGAGGCCATTGAAAAAGGTTATAAATTCTATTCATATGGCGATGCCATGTTGATTATTTAAAAACCCGGATAAAATCTAAACGTCCGTTCAACTGTCAGCAGGCTGGTTGTCGGGCGTTTTTTTTATAGTTATGACGAAAAAAAAAGACATAAGATCCTTGACTAAAGAAGAACTGAGAAGCTTCTTTACCGAACACGGCATGAAGGCCTTTAGAGGCAATCAGGTATATGAATGGCTTTGGCACAAAGGAGCTCATGACTTTGATGGTATGACTAATATTTCTAAGGAAACAAGACAGTTCTTACTGGATCATTTTGTGATCAATCACATCGAAGTAGATGACATGCAGCAATCTTCTGACGGGACGATCAAAAATGCCATCCGATTGCACGACGGCCTTGTGGTGGAATCTGTTTTTATACCAACAACTACAAGAACCACTGCTTGTGTTTCGAGTCAGGTTGGTTGTAGTCTGAACTGTACCTTTTGTGCTACGGCCAGGTTAAAGAAAATGCGAAATCTGAATCCTGATGAAATCTACGATCAGGTAGTTGCCATCGACCGTCAGAGCAGGGCCTATAAAGGGCATAAATTAAACAACATCGTATTTATGGGTATGGGAGAACCCTTGCTCAATTATAAAAATGTTCTCAAATCAATTGAGATGATTACTTCTGATGAAGGGTTGGGGATGTCACCCAGAAGAATTACACTTTCAACGGTCGGATTACACAAAATGATCATAAAACTGGCTGATGATGAGGTCAAATTCAATTTAGCTGTTTCCCTTCATTCAGCCATAGATGAAGTGCGCTCAAAAATGATGCCCATCAATGATAAGTCGACACTTGCAGACTTGTTGCAGTCGCTTCAATATTGGTATGCCAAGACCAACAGGGTGGTCACTTTCGAATATGTGGTGTGGAAAGGCATCAATGATAAGAAAAAAGATATTGATGCTTTAGTGGCTTATTGTAAAAAAGTCCCATCGAAAGTAAATATCATCGAATATAACGCTATTGAAGAAGACGGTTTCGTCCAGGCTGATGAAGCAGCAATCGCTTATTATCAAAGAGAACTGGAAAGAAATAACATAACGGTCAATATAAGGCACAGCCGGGGTAAAGATATTGATGCAGCCTGCGGCCAGCTGGCCAACAAGAGCAGCGATTAGAAATTAAGCACCACACCGACGGGGCAATGGTCGCTGTGTTTCGCTTCAGGCAGGATAAAAGCCCTTTCAATATGATCTTTTAAAGGATGACTGGCCATACAATAGTCAATTCTCCAGCCCTTGTTGTTGTTTCTTGCATTTGCCCTGTAACTCCACCAACTGTAATGATGAGGCTCCTTGTTAAGATGCCTGAAGGTGTCTATAAATCCTGTACTGATAAAATTACCAATCCATTTTCTTTCCACAGGGAGAAATCCTGAGGTGTTTTTATTTTGTTTCGGGTTGTGTATATCGATCTCCTCGTGACAGATATTATAGTCTCCACAGATCAATAATTTTGGGATTTCTTTTTTTAAATCGTCTACATAGCCCTGGAATTCTGCCATATAATTGAGCTTAAAATCAAGTCTTGCATCATTAGTGCCTGAAGGAAGGTACAGGCTCATTACCGACACATGGTCAAAATCGAGCCTTAGGTTTCGGCCTTCAAAGTCCATAGTTTCAATCCCTGTCCCATATACCACTTTATTGGGTTCCAGTTTTGATAAAACGGCCACGCCGCTATAGCCTTTTTTTTCGGCTGAGAACCAATAATGATAGGGATACCCCAGCTTTTCAAAAGCTGCAAGATCCAGCTGATCTTTCTGTGCTTTTGTTTCTTGTATACAGATTACGTCAGGATTTGCGGCACTAAGCCAGTCTAAAAACCCTTTTTTTATCGCGGCACGTATACCATTTACATTATAGGAAAGTACTTTCATAAGCATTGTTTAGATCGCGGCAAATATCGTAAAAAAAAGGAAGATGTTCAACCAACTATTCCAGGATTGAAGTTGATCGTATAAGGGGCTTTGAATTTCGATAAAAACTAAGAGGGTACTGAGTTAAACAGTTAACGCCCTGGCAGCATATCACGCAGCTTTCTGCGCATGACTTTACCCGAAGCGGTGCGCGGAAGCATATCAACACCCAATAATTTTTCGACTTTAAACAAAGGGTTCAGATTTTCTTTGATGATTGATCTGGCTTCTTTTAGTTGTTGCTCATTGTTCAGGTTTGAGGGGAGCAATACAGCAAAGATGAACAGTTGACCTGGACCTCCATCAGCTGGTGAAACTGCTATAGCAGCACTTTCTTTGACAAATTCAAGTTGGTTAATCAATTCTTCTATCTGAATTGAACTGACTTTTATTCCTCCAAGGTTCATGGCGTCATCGGCCCTGCCCTGGGCCTTGTAATACCCGTTTTCCAATTGCACCAATTCATCACCATGCCTTCGCAATACCTTGCCCTTATAAGTTGGATTTCCTTTATAGTAGACCTCATAATGGTCCCTGTTGATCAGGGAATTTGACAATCCCAATATAGGCGGAATCAAAAACATTTCACCTTGTTTTGAAGGCTGGTTATTTTCGTCAAGGAGGATAAATTCACCTCCTAGCGCCTGTGTTGAAAAGGTACTCGCAATATTTGGCTGAACTACGGTACTGGTAACATAACCCCCGCCGATTTCGGTTCCTCCACAATATTCGATAACAGGTTTATTATTGGCAAGCTGCATCAGGTATGTCATTTCTTCAGGATTCGAAGCTTCCCCGGTAGAACTAAAGCATTTGATTGCCGACCAGTCAAACTGCTCCATTGTACCCGTATTCTTCCATTGCCTTACGATACTGGGAACAACCCCCAGCATACTCACTTTTGCGTCTTGTACAAACGAACCAAATGACGCTCCCATTGGTGCGCCATAGTTTAATGCGATAGTTGCTTTATTGATCAAACTGGCAAATATAAGCCAGGGGCCCATCATCCAACCGAGATTTGTAGGCCAGCACACTACGTCTCCACTTTGTATATTGTGATGGTAATAGCCGTCTGAGGCACTTTTTATAGGGGTGATATGCGTCCATGGAATTGCCTTGGGAGCTCCTGTGGTCCCTGAAGAAAAAAGTATCGTGATACTGTCTTCAGGATGTTGAATACATGACTCAAACTGTTCATTGCCAGAAATAAAATCGCTAAAAATTTGATCTCCGGGCCTGAGGCTTATGTTATCTGGATCGTTTGCTATAACTATTGTTTTCGGAGCATCAGCCTTTAATACCTTTTGGTACAAAGGCAATGATTTTCCGGCCCTTTTCAATACATCCTGTGTAAAAATGAGCTTCGGATCTGTGATCTTAATTCTGGTAGCGATTTCATTTGAACTAAAGCTGTCTGCAATTGTAACAACAGTAAGACCGGCTTTAATTCCCGCAAGATAGATGGCCACTGCCTCCATGGTCATTGACATATCGATTGCGATACGGTCGCCTGGCTTCAGACCGGCATCCCTGAGGCCATTGGCAATTCTGTTAAGGTATGCAAGCAGAGACGACTGGCTCATCTCAATGAGATCCCCCCCTTCTTCCTGGTAGATCAGTGCTATGGATTTATCAGAATTCTGAAAGCAGGAATCAACAATATTCAATTTTGCCCCCTTGAGCCAGGACGCTTGTTCAACTCCTTTTGACACATCAAGAAGGACCTTATACTTCTTATGGAAGTGTATCTGGAGATTTTCTATGGTTTGTCCCCAAAAGGCTTCTTTCTCTGAAGCTGACCATTTCCAGAAATCTATATATGACTCAAAATTATTCTTCAGCATCATCTTATAGATATTGCTGTTTTCCAATACATCATCTTCTGGATACCAGGAAGTATTCATCATATTTAGAAATCTATTTCATCACTCAGTTTCGGCTTCTTCTGATCGTCTTCTTTTTCATCTTCATCCTTTTCCTGATCGCAATCAACATTGATTGTCAGTGTTTCAGGTTTTTCAAATTCTTCCTTGCTGATATTTAAATCCTCATCGGCGTAATTCCGCTTCATATACAAGGCCCATATAGGCAAGGCCATGGAGGCGCCTTGTCCTCTGGTCAAATCCACGAAATGAACAGAGCGGTCTTCGGCTCCTACCCATACTCCTGTCGATAAATTCGGAACCAACCCGATAAACCAACCATCTGATTGATTTTGAGTAGTACCTGTTTTACCGGCAATTGGATTATCAAATTGATAGGGATATCCTGTTGCAACATTGTCGGGATATTTTGCGCCTGAAGTTCTCAGACGGATCCCGGAGCCATAGCGGGTTACCCCTTCCATTAAATTAATCGTGGTATAAGCGATGCTTTCACTGAGTACTTCACGGGTTTCCGGTGTAAATTCTTCAAGGATGGTGCCATTTTTATCTTCTATCCTCAAGATCATCATAGGCTTTACATACATACCTTTGTTCGCAAAAGTATTCAGGGCTCCAACCATTTCATAAAGGCTAAGATCAACCGTGCCCAAAGCTACAGAAGGTACAGCGGGTATTTCGGTTTCAACCCCGAGGTTTTTTGCCATTCTGACAACGTTTTGAGGTGTGGTCTGATCGATCAGGTTCGCGGAGATCACATTGATAGAATTTGCCAGGGCATTTTTTAACGACCGTAAACCTCCGTATTCATCTCCCGAATTTCTTGGTGTCCAGTCTTCTTCAAGGTGGTATTTTCCGGCAGGAATGGTATAAGGTGTATTTGGGAATTCATCACAGGGAGAAAGCCCTAACTGATTGATGGCGGTGGCATAAACAAAAGGTTTGAACGTTGAGCCTACCTGTCTTTTACCCTGCTTTACGTGGTCGTATTGAAAATATTTATAATCAATGCCGCCTACCCAAGCTTTTACGTGTCCCGTGGTGGGATCGGTCGACAATAAACCCGATTGGAGAATAGATTTATTGTACCTGATAGAATCATAAGGCGTGAGTACGGTATCGATTTCTCCTTTCCAGGAAAACACTTTCATCGGTGTTTCTACAAAAAACGATGCCTTGATGTCCTTTTCGGGAACATCATTCTTTTTCATTTTTCTCCATCGTTCGCTCCTTTTCATGGACGAAAGCATCGTGCTTTCAATCTGTTCCTCTTCGAGGTCATAAAACGGGGCAGTTTTATTATTCTTCTGTTGCTTAAAGAAGATTTGTTGCAAATTTGTCAGGTGCTCGGCCATTGCTTCTTCTGCATTCTTTTGCAATCTCGAATCGAGCGTGACATAGATTTTGAGGCCGTCACGGTAAATATTATAGCTTTCTCCATTGGGTTTTGGATGTTCTTTCATCCAGCTTCTCATGAATTCACGAACATATTCTCTGAAATAAGTGGCCGTTCCGTCACTATGGCCTTCAAGATTAATATCCAGTTCAAGAGGCAGCTTTTGGAGGGAATCTTTTTCCTTTTCGCTGATAAATTCATTTCTCAGCATTTGACCCAGCACTACGTTTCTCCTCTGAGTCACCATTTCAGGACGTCTCATTGGATTGTAGAGCGAAGAATTCTTAAGCATACCCACAAGCATTGCAGATTGTTCAATGCTTAGTTCGTTTGGCTCCCTGCCAAAGTGAATCCTGCTGGCAGATCTTATTCCTACTGCATTATGGCCGAAATCATATTTATTGAAATACATGGTGATGATCTCGTTCTTGGTATATTGCTTCTCCAGCCTGATGGCAATCACCCATTCTTTAACTTTTTGGATCAACCTTTTAGCGATGTTACCGGAAGCTTTTTTTGTAAACAACATTTTTGCAAGTTGTTGGGTAATGGTACTTGCCCCGCCATCTTTTCCAAATTTTGCCGCTGCTCTTGCAGTACTTTGAAAATCAATTCCCGAGTGTTCGTAAAACCGCTCATCTTCAGTGGCAATCAGGGCTTCAATAAGGTTTTCGGGTAATTCGCTAAACTTAACAGGAGTTCTATTCTCCCTGTAATATTTACCCAAGGTTTCCCCATCGATCGAAATAACTTCGGTGGCAAGGTTATTCTCCGGGTTTTCTAATTCTTCAAAAGTGGGTAGTTTTCCGAATACGTCGAGCGCGGCGAGTAAAAAGAGGATAAACAAAAATACCAATCCCCCAAGGAATAATCTCCAAATCCATTTGGTGTATCCGCTTACACCTGACTTTTGACTTTTCTGAGCCATTAGTTTAGTTTTTCAATTTGTAATCCAACATCAGTGATGCCGTTAAGTGTCTCAAGCCCTTCAATATCCCTTGTTTTTCTCATGGCTTGCTGTACCGAAACATCATATTCTCCTATTAACGTAAAGGTCACATTGGTTTTATATTCCAATTTGTTTTCCTTGATATCGGTTATTCCCGTTCCAAGAAAACGGCCTTCCGGACTTGTCATTTCGTACTCCAAAGTATCGACGACCTGATAATTATTAGGAAACCTGATCCCAACAATCAGAAACAGGTTACTGAATTCATAATCCTTGTTGTTTCGAAGTGTAACATACAGATTATTTTTCGATACCGTATCGATCGAACTAACCTTAAAATTAATAATGGAATCCTTGTGCCATTGACTGTTTTCAATCGGTACGTATTGGTTATAGATAGTATCGCTGTTACAAGATGTCATATAAGTTATAACGATAAAAACTAAAAATATTCTTCCGAAGACCATAGCTTTCTTCATCCTATGAAAGTTCATTCTCACTTATTCTTTTTTTGAAGATTTTTTTTATTATTTCTAAAATTCCGGTTGTTTTTTCGATTCCGCTTCTTTTTGAATTTTGGCTTGTCAAATCTGGTAAGGCTGTCCTGTCCTACAACATCCGTGAAGTTCGATGCTTCGATAGCGTCAAATTCCAGTTCCAGTGAATATTCCTCCAAACTGCTCACTTTGGTATTTCCCTTATTTAGTTTGATAATCTCATTGGTTTGTTCTACCGTTAGTTTATGCCATGTAATAGGGTTTTCTTTATAGGCATACCACATCCATCCTTTAAAAATATCCATTTTTTGAAAAATGGCAGGTCCCTTTTCAGTTTGTAACCAGATATTTGGTTTTGGGAATGACTTTAATGCGTCCATATAAGAATCCAGCTCATAATTAAGACAACATTTGAGCTTTCCACACTGACCGGCCAGTTTTTGCGGATTCAGTGATAATTGCTGGTAACGGGCGGCAGAAGTACTTACAGACCTAAAATCGGTTAACCAGGTTGAACAACAAAGTTCTCTCCCGCACGAACCAATTCCTCCCAGGCGCGAAGCCTCCTGTCTTAAACCGACCTGCTTCATTTCAACACGAAGACTAAAGGTACCGGCAAGTTCTCTTATCAGCTGCCTGAAATCAACCCTGTCATCCGCTGTATAATAAAAAGTAGCCTTGTTGCCATCACCCTGAAATTCAACATCAGACAGCTTCATTTTTAAACCAAGCCTGCTGATAATAAGCCTTGATTTTTTCTGAACTTCTTTTTCTTTATTTCGAGCCGTTGTCCATATTTCTATGTCTTTTTCAGAAGCTTTTCTGTAAATCTGCTTTATGTCCTCGTTATCTGATGAAACTTTTTTCTTGCGCATCTGAACCTTTACAAGTTCGCCTGTTAGGGAAACCACGCCAATATCATGTCCCGGGGAGGTTTCAACCGCTACTACATCGCCGATGCATAACTGAAGTTCCTTTGTGTTTCTGTAAAAGCCCTTTCGTCCGTTTTTAAACCTGATTTCGGCAATATCAAAAGGTTTTTGGCCGTCGGGCAAAGACATATTGGCCAGCCAGTCAAAAACGTTCATTTTATCACAACTGCCTGAGGCACAGGCACCGTTGTTTTTACAGCCCAGAGGCAATCCATCTATAGAGGATGAGCAAGAAGTACAGCTCATAATATGTTAATATTTTTGAATTGAGATCAGTAATTGCCTGATATTTAACTATTTCAATCATCATTTTTCGTTTGCTCCATACAAACTTCCATTAGGCAACTTCTCAATATAGGTTCGAAAAAATTTAGGTAAATATACTCAATAATGACAAACTAAAAACATCAGCGAGGATTAATCAGACAGGAGCTTATTTTTCTTTTACACTGATGATATTTACAGGGCATGCCTCTTTGGCCTTTGTTACGTTTTCCAAAATAGACATATCGGGAGATTTTATGGTAAAAAAGCCCTTTTTATCATTGGAATGCAACAATACAGATTTTCCGTCTTTTTTCGACATCTGAAATTGCTTGGGGGCCAGTTCAACGCAATAGTTGCAACCGATGCATTTTTTTCTTTGTAAGGTAATGATGACCATGAGCTGTTTTGCGATTCATAAATGTTAAACCTTCAGATCACTACTATGAATCTGATTCTGGTTATTTTTTGCAAAAATAGGTTTTTTCAAACTATCATTGACTTTGAAATTAGTGCTGCTTTGTCGGTGTAAATCCTAACTTTTTGTTTTCTTTGTACATTAAGATAAAATCGGATGCTATTTTCAGACATCATCGGGCAAGAACATATCAAGCACCACTTGATAAAAACTGTTGAGAATTCCAGAATTCCTCACGCCCAGTTATTTATTGCCCCTACAGGAAGTGGTGTGCTACCTATGGCCATAGCATATGCCCAATATATTCTTTGTAAGAATTCAAATGGAGAGAATAACAATGGTAATGCATCCTGTAATCTGAAATTTGAAAAATTGGGGCATCCTGACCTTCATTTTGCCTTTCCCGTGACGACCAACGAAAAGATTAAAAAGCATCCGACGAGTAATGACTTTATGCAAGAATGGAGGCAGTTTGTGAAAGAGACGCCTTATGGAAGCTTGTTTAACTGGTATCAGTTACTGGGTATTGAGAATAAACAGGGTCAAATAGGAGTTGATGAGGCAGAGGAGATCGTTAAGAAATTGATCCTGAAGCCATATGAAGGAGGGTATAAAGTGATGATCATCTGGATGGCCGATAAAATGAATGCCTCTGCTTCGAATAAATTATTAAAATTAATTGAGGAACCGCCCGAGCGAACCTTGTTTATATTGATTGCTGAAAATGAGGAGCGGATCATTAAAACCATATTATCGAGGTGTCAGGTACTGCATTTTCAACCTCTTACCGAGTATAATATTATTGATACACTTGTCAAAAAACACCAGGTTGAAGAAAATCAGGCCATAAAAATTGCCCAGCAAAGTAACGGTAACTGGAACAAGGCACTGCATCTTTTGCATCATGACGATAATGAACTGGCCTTTGAAAGGTGGTTTATTACATGGGTTAGAGCAGCATTCAGGGCCAAAGGAAATGCCAGTGTTGTTCAGGATCTCATTACCTGGAGTGAAGAAATCGCCAAAACAGGCAGGGAAACTCAAAAAAGATTTTTAAAATATTGCTCGCATTTTTTCAGGCAGGCCTTGCTTACAAATTACAATGCCTCTTCATTGGTTTTCTTTGAATCGTATGAAAACAATTTTGATCTGGAAAAATTTGCGCCATTTATTCATGGAGCCAATATTGAAGATATCAACCTGGCCATCGAAGATGCCATATACCACATTGAAAGAAACGGGAACGCCAAGATCATCCTTCTTGACCTGTCTATGCAACTGACAAGGTTTTTACATCAAAAGGAGGAACATTAATTTATCTCTGAGGGAGGACATACAAAAAGACGGCCATAAAATGGCAAAAGCTGCCCAGGAGTACGAAGACATGGAAAATGGCATGATTGAATCTAATACTTTTTATGCTGTATAAAACTGCCCCAATGCTGTAGGCCATGCCCCCGGCAAAGAGCCAAATCAATCCATTCGTAGAAAAATTATCTATCAATGGTTTGATTGCCAGTATGATAACCCAACCCATCAATACATAGGTAAGGGTTGAAATTTTATCGTACTTTCCAAAATAAAAGACTTTAAAAATGATCCCTGTCAGGGCCAGGCCCCATGAGATTGCGAAAATTGTCCATCCCACCCAACCTTTTAGAACGACCAGAGAAAACGGAGTATAGGTCCCTGCAATTAAAACATAGATGGCCGAGTGATCAAGTATATTCAACTTATGCCTTAATTCAGGGTTTTTAGCGTAGTGATACAGTGTGGAAGCTGCATACAAAACGATCAGGCTGGCGCCAAAAATGGCAAAACTTATGATATGCCTTGCATTGCCGTATTTTGAGGCCGCTACAACCAGAATTACTAAAGCGGCAATGCTTAGGATAAACCCTATGCCATGGGTAATTATATTTATAGTTTCTTCTTTAGAATCGTAGAAAGTGGTTTTATTTTTCATCGTGTTCAAAATTACTAAAATTGGTCAATTCGGGGATTTAATAATTTTTTAATTGGTCCCAAGGTGATTTTTTTCTTTAAATTTATTCATTGTTAACTGATTAAACTGTTTTTTATGATGGTCTTTATTTATTTCATTATTATTGGTGCAATTGCAGGATGGCTTGCCGGAAAGATTATGACAGGGGGAGGCTTTGGCCTGGTGATGAATATCGTTCTGGGTATTATTGGTAGCGTTGTCGGAGGCTGGTTATTCAGCTTTCTGGGGATCAGTGCCAGCAACAGTACACTGGGATCATTGGTCACCTCTTTAGTAGGTGCCGTACTCATTCTTTATGTTGGCAGATTGATCAAAAAGTGACCTGAGATTTTTCAGGCTTTCGATCTTGCAGATGTCATCAAGAAGTTCTGGCGGTATCCTTATGAATTAAGGCATATTTCCTTATTTTTGCTTTTGAATTTTTTTAAGAAAACCACATGTCGAGAATATTAACAGGAGTTCAAAGTACGGGGACTCCTCATTTAGGGAATATATTGGGTGCCATCATGCCTGCCATACGAATGTCAAAGGAATCTAATGAAGAATCTTTCTTGTTTATTGCAAACCTGCATTCATTGACCCAGATCAAGGACGCCAAAGAGTTGGGACAAAACACATACAGTACAGCAGCTACTTGGCTCGCTTTTGGAGTGGATGTGGAAAAAACTGTTTTTTACAGACAGAGTGATGTGCCACAAGTAACAGAACTTGCGTGGTATCTGAGTTGCTTTTACCCTTACCAGAGGCTCACCCTGGCACATAGCTTTAAAGATAAAGCCGATCGACTGGAAGACGTGAACTGCGGACTTTTTTCATATCCAATGCTTATGGCGGCTGATATTTTATTGTATGATGCTGATGTGGTTCCGGTTGGGAAAGATCAATTGCAGCATCTTGAAATGTCAAGGGATGTTGCCAACAGATTTAACCATCAAATGGGGGATACACTCGTTCCTCCTAAGGCTAAAATACAGGAAAACACCATGTACGTTCCAGGGACGGATGGTGAAAAAATGAGTAAATCAAAAGGGAATATTATTGATATATTTTTGCCCGACAAACAATTGCGAAAACAAATTATGAAGATCAAGACAGATTCTACCCCGATGGAGGAACCTAAGGATCCTGATAGCTGTAATTTATTTGCCTTGTATAAATTAGTGGCAAATAAATCTCAATTAGAAGAAATGAGGGCAAATTATGTCGGAGGGAATTATGGATACGGACATGCCAAACAAGCCTTTTACGAATTGCTTGTTGATACCTTTAAAATTGAACGGGAAAAGTATCACTATTACATGAATCACCTTGACGAGGTTGACAGAGTTCTTTTGAAAGGGGCAGAAAAGGCACATGTGGTGGCAGATGCTGTTTTAAAAAGAGTCCGTAACAAACTTGGATATTAATTAGCACAAATAACAGGTTATAATACTGTGCCAAAATGAAAAGAAAATTGATAAGTTCCGGATCATCTTTTGAAGAGCAAGTAGGTTATTCAAGAGCTGTTGTGGCAGGAAACATGATTTTTGTGTCCGGTACAACCGGGTATGATTATCAATCCATGACCATTTCAGAAGACATTAGCGAACAGACCGAACAGTGCATCAAAAATATAGAAAAAGCCTTACGGGAAGCGGATTCCTCATTGGCTGATATTGTGCGATTGACATATATACTGCCTGACGGAACACAATTTGAGAAATGCTGGCCTGTGTTGAAAAAATATTTCGGAAAGGTCAAGCCCGCAGCCACGATGATTTCAGCCGGCCTTGCCAACGAACAAATGAAAATTGAAATTGAGGCAACTGCCATTATAACACAGTAGCCTATTCTTCAAGCTCTATTCGGATAATGGTATCAATGTTGTTTCTATGCTCCTTGGGAACCCTAAACGTGAGTCCGAATTCATCCACCTTGTACCGCACTTTTTTTCCTTTGTCAAAGAACATCATTTTTTTGATTTTTCCTTTAAATTCAGGAATCAGATAGGTATCCTGTTGTTCATCCAGCAGATGCAGGTATACTACACCGTCTTTTTGCGTTGAGACCATAGAAGAACTTGGAGCAACGGGTCCTTGTCGGGAACCATATATCGTATTTCCGTATTTCTCTAACCATTTACCCATCTGTTTCAGGGAAGCTATATGTTCCGGTTGAATTTCTCCATTCGGCATGGGACCGACATTGAGTAATAAATTACTTCCATAACCTGCTGCATTGATCAGGTACTGAATTAATTCCTTATCAGATTTATGTTTTTTGTCTTGTAAATTAAATCCCCACGAGCCATTTATGGTTTCACAAACCTCTTTAGGAAGGGCTCCAATATCTGAAGAGTTTGTTCCCCAGCCCGTAGTATTTTTACCGGGCAGGTCCTTTTCGAACATTTGGAAATCTTCTCCTTCAATGGGTGCAAGATGATGATTGTTACCAATAAGGCATTGAGGTTGCAAGCTGTGGATCAATTCATATATGTCATCATAATGCCAGTCTGCCTTTAGGGCTCCGTAGTTTTTACCATCCCATTCCTTTTGATCCCAGTGACCGTCGAACCAGATTCCTGCAATATCTCCATAGTTTGAAAGCAACTCAGTAAGTTGACCTTTCATAAAATCAATATACCTGTTCCAGTCACCGGTTGCAGCTCTTCCCTCAATACCGTTTCCGGTCCGTCCGCGCGGGAAATAGTCATCATGTCGCCAATCGAGCAGGGAATAGTAAAAAAACAATTTGATGTTTTCTTTTCTGCAGGCATCGGCCAATGCTCTCAATACATCTTTTTTATAGGGCGTCTTGTCGACAATATTATAATCTGAGACTTTGGTATCGAACATCGAAAACCCATCATGGTGCCTGCTGGTGATGGTGATATATTTCATCCCCGCTTCCTTAGCCATTTTTACCCACTCCTCCGGTTTGTAATCAACCGGGTTAAAAAAGGCAGGAAGTTTTTCATAACTGTCTATTGAAATATTTTGATTGTTCATGACCCATTCACCATCCCCTAAAACGCTGTAAACACCCCAGTGAATAAATAAACCGAATTTGGCGTCTTCAAACCATCCGCGGGCTTCAAGATTTTCTTTGGACGGAACATATTTCTTTTGCGCCAACAAAAAGGCGGGACTCATAAAGAAGAGTAAAATATAAAAGGCTTTTCTCATGATCTTAATAATTGGTTTTTTACAAAATCAATGTATCATCAGGGAGCCGGATTCGGCTGTAAATCCTGGATTTTGTCTATCTCATTGAGCAGCTCTTCAGACAAGTTGACTTCAATACTTCCAATATTCTCTTTTAGCTGATCCATACTGGTAGCTCCTATAATGTTGCTGGTCACAAAGGGGCGCTGATTTACAAAGGCAAGGCTCAATTCAGTAAGGCTCAGGTTGTTTTTCTCAGCCAGCTCCGCATAAGCAGCCGTCAGTTTCATCGCTTGAGGATTGCTATATCTCGAATATGCCGGAAAAAGTTTTAATCTTGACTGCTCAGGCATTTGCCCATTGAGGTATTTACCGGAGAGGACCCCAAACGCCAATGGTGAATAAGCGAGCAATCCTACCTTTTCCCTAAGTGATACTTCGGCAAGATTGATTTCAAAGGTTCTGTTCAGCAATGAATAAGGATTTTGAATGGTTTTACAGGTTGTCAAGCCGTTAATTTTACTTTCACTAACCTGCCTCATAACTCCCCATGAAGTCTCATTGGAGACCCCGTAATGCCTGATCTTGCCTTCTTTGACCAAACCATCCATGGTATGAATAATTTCTTTAAAATTATCTTCCCACTTTTCATCCGGATTATGCTTGTAGTTTCTTTGCCCAAAGAAATTCACGCTTCTTTCGGGCCAATGCAGTTGATAGATGTCAACATAATCGGTTTGCAGGCGTTGTAAGCTTTTATTCAATGCATCGTGAACGACTTCCTTTTTAAAACCCAAATTAGGCCGGATATAATTGAAATAGGGCATTGGTCCCGTTATTTTGGTCGCCACGACCAATTCCTCCCTTTTTTGATCTTTTAGCCAGCTCCCTATATATAGCTCGGTACTGCCCTGGGTTTCTTTTTTGCCGGGGATGGAATACATTTCGGCGGTGTCAATAAAATTAATGCCTTTGTCAATCGCATAATTCAATTGTTCATGCGCTTCCAATTCAGTGTTTTGCTGTCCATAGGTCATGGTGCCCAGACAGATTTTACTAACTTTTATATCAGTTTGAGGAATCTTTGTGTATTTCATAAAAATGTTAGAATTAAAGAAGTTTTAAAAGAAAAAAGGGCCAAAATATCGGTTTGATTTTTGGCCCTTAAATTTATAAAATTAAATTGTATTTCTTAGTTCAATATAGCTTCGATCCCCGGGAGCGTTTTACCCTCAAGCATCTCAAGCATGGCTCCACCTCCGGTAGATACATAACTCACTTTATCGGCGAATCCAAATTGTTTTACCGCAGCAACTGAGTCACCACCTCCTACAAGAGAGAATGCTCCATCTGCAGTGGCTTCGGCAATTGCATTACCCAATTCAATGGTTCCCTTTGAAAAAGCTTTCATTTCAAACACTCCTACAGGACCATTCCAAAGTATAGTCTTTGATTGAGCGATAACGAATGAAAAACCGACATTGGTTTTAGGACCGGCATCAAGACCTTCCCAACCGTCAGGAATATGATAAATATCCACAACCTGAGTATTGGCATCATTGCTAAAAGCATCAGCTGCCACGACGTCTACGGGCAAATGAACTTTTACACCTTTCTCCTCAGCTTGCTTTAAAATACTAAGTGCAAGCTCCTGTTTATCATCCTCACAAATAGAATTACCTATTTGCCCTCCCAAAGCCTTGATAAAGGTAAAACTCATACCTCCTCCAATGATCAGATGATCTATTTTATCAAGGATATTTTCAATAACAGTAATCTTTGAAGAAACTTTTGATCCCCCCAAAATTGCTGTTACAGGTTTTTCACTTGAACCCAGTACTTTTTCAAGACTTTCAATTTCCTTGGCAAGGAGCAGACCAAAACATTTGTCGTCTGGGAAGAATTCTGCAATAATTGCGGTTGAAGCATGTGCTCTGTGAGCCGTGCCAAAGGCGTCGTTTATATAGATATCTCCATTCTTAGCCAGTTTTTCTGCAAATGCTTTATCTCCGGCCTTTTCTTCATTGTAGAATCTTAAATTTTCCAATAATAAAACTTCTCCATTTTGCAATTCTGCAACGGCTTTTTCAACCTCGTCTCCCACACAGTTGTCGACGAATTTTACCTGAACCCCTATAATGTCGCTTACTGTATCAGCAATATTCTTTAAAGAGAATTTTTGTTCAACGCCCTTTGGTCGTCCTAAGTGAGACATCAATACGGCACTCCCGCCATCTTCCAGGACTTTAAGAATAGTAGGCTTTGCTGCTTCTATTCTAGTAGTGTCTGTTACCTCTAATGCTTCGTTAAGGGGCACGTTAAAATCTACTCTGATCAGAGCCTTTTTGTTTTCGAAATTAAAATCGTTTATTGTTTTCATCTGTTTATTTCAGTTGTTTTTCATGGGTATAAAGGAACGTTCAAAATGATCATTCCCAAATGTGTAAACTTATTTTCGAGAATAACGTATTTCCTTTTTTAAAGGGATCACAAATATACTAAAAAGTATATCCTTTCTGACCCAATTATATGCAATAATTTGGCTAATATTTTAGGGATTAAGCAAAGAATAAAAAAGGCACCGGATTAAAGCTAATCCTTGATGACATTCAATTGTCCCCATGACAGATTTAGATCGTTATAAACCTGATCTGCCATATCCTCTCTTTCATCGAAGCGATGGGATTCATCAATTGGATTTGCGATAGAATCAACCTTATTAATGAAGAAAACCTGGCCAATGTTGATATCAGAAATTTCATTGGTATCAAATGTATGGCGCTTTGTAAGATTTATTTTAGCATCCCATCTGAACAGCTGAGGATACCAATTATCTCTATATTTCTGATAGTTGATTACCGTGTTGAAAGTCGGGTTTTCAATTTTAAGGCCTATGACAAACAGAATGGGTTTTACAACAAAAGGAACACTGAATTTTCCGATTTGTTCTATTGATACAATTGCATAATCCTCGGTGTTGATTAGAATTTTACCCGAATCTTTTTTGTGATCAATCGTTCTTTTGGCTTTGAAATTTATGGTCACCAAACGCTCTCCATTTAAGGAGGTCTCTTCACCAAAGCTGTATTCATATTTATTGAAATGTTCAGGATTGAGATAATTATCTCGCTCGTTATTGATATCAAGATTGATCACTGATTCGGGACCACCAAGATTTATATCCATATCACTGTCGTATTCTTCCTTATCAAATTCCTTTCCTTTTTTAATGGCTTTCCTTTTTCTTTTTTCCTGTTTTGCTTCAAACCATTCCCTCATGAATTGAAATTGCTGCGGATTTTCCTCAGGTTTGTAAAGAAGCAGCAAGTGTTGATTTTTGGAAGAATCCCCCTGGCTGGGATAATAGGTTTTAAAAACAGCTTCTTCCTTGTTGATGATAGCGCCGTTTTCTATGAATTTTTCCCTGTAATAGGCAAGGGTTTCATACTTTTCCTGAGGGTAATTTTCAGGAAGTCTTTCCAATACCTTTTTGATATAATCTAAGGGGTCTTTCTCAGTAAGGATCACTTCATCCAGAACATTTGAACTTGGTGTTAGTAAGATTTCAAGCTTGCGATTGATATTAATCAAAGGTACTTCATAGCTGTTGAAACCAATAAAACTAATACTTAAGGTGTCAGTTCTTTTCGATTTTGGGATATAAAAATCGAAGTCTCCATTTTCATTACTGATGGTTCCTATGGGATGGTTCTTTAGCCTTATCGAAGCGAACGGTAACGGCTCCTTATCTTCTCCGTTTATGACCTTTCCGGTGATTATGCTATTGTCTTGTGCACTCATTTTAGTCATGAACAGCAATAATGTAAGCATAAATATAAAAGACACTCTCATAAAATCATTTTTTTATTCGACGAATGCATAGGTGTATTGTTACAACATGAATATTGAAAGGAGAAAAGTTTTTGAAAATCATTCTCTTTTGATCAATAGAAAATAATCATTTTCCAACGGAAGATAGCCCTGATCGTAAACATAGTAATAAACGTTACCTGTTTTGGTCGTATAGATGGAGGTAAACAGTGTAAAATCAAAATTGTGATTATTTAAAGTGTTACGGACTATTTTGGTCTTTCCTTTTGTATTGAGACCTGAAAGGATCTTGTAGTTTTTCCTCAATCGATTGTTTGTGTTTCTGATGAGGTTTTTGCTGTCTTTATTGACCCTATTATTGTATGTATTTCGACAATAGTCACTGCAAAATTTCTTATCACTTCTTCCTTGAATACGCTCTCCGCATTCCAAACAAATTTTGTTTTCCATGTTTTAGAATTAAAACCTTAATTGTTAAAATTACAAAATGTCAACCATTTACAAACGACTACATTCAATTACATACGAAAGTATATGTTTATCAGGCAAACCTTTTGATTTTCTAGTCACAAATTTGCAGAAGCGGATCAGTTCTGGTTTGCAGAAAGTTTAACCGCCCAAGATTAGGGGCACAAAAATTTATAAGATGAATAAATTAAGAAACAGAGTACAGTTGATCGGACATTTAGGAATGAACCCTGAGGTAAAGACTCTTGACTCAGGTAAAAAGCTGGCCAAATTTTCATTAGCTACAAATGATAGTTACACAAATGCAAATGGCGACAAAATAGAGGAGACTGAATGGCACAATGTCATTGCATGGAATAAGACAGCTGATTTGGTAGAATCGTATCTTGAAAAAGGAAAGGAGGTAGCCCTGGAAGGAAAACTTACCACAAGGTCCTGGGATGACGAGAACGGTAACAAAAAATATATTACCGAAGTTGTATGCAGCGAGATTTTGTTTTTAGGATCGAAGGGGTAATGCTACAATGCTACAATGCTACAATGAAAAAAAGTGATAATAAAAATACGTTAAAATGACTGAAAAACAGGAGTTTATTGAAAGGATGAAGCATAAAACAAAGACCTTTGCGGTCGAAGTGATCTCCTTTTGTAATTCACTAAAATCAAGCAGAGCGTCGAGCGTTGTATCACATCAAATAATTCGGTCAGCAACTTCGACCGGAGCTAATTATAGAGCAGCTTGCAAAGCTCGTTCCAAGAAGGAGTTTTTCAGTAAATTGTGTATCGTAGTTGAGGAGGCAGACGAAACCAAATATTGGTTAGAAGTTATTTTAGAAGCAAATTTATCTAACAAGTCTGCGTTTTTAAATAAGTTGCATAATGAAGCGAACGAGATCACTAAAATCATGTCTTCAGCCAGGAATTCAATTTATGAAAGCAAAAGTTGAAAGTGTAATTATTTAAGCATTGTAGCATTTCAGCATTATTTAGAAGCAAATTTGTCTAACAAGTCTGCGTTTTTAAATAAAGTTGAATAAGGAAAGGAACGAGATCACTAAAATCATGTCTTCAGCCAGGAATTCAATTTATGAAAGCAAAAGTTGAAAGTATAATTATTTAAGCATTGTAGCATTGTAGCATTTCAGCATTATAGTAAAAATAACAAATCTTTTACCTAAATTCACTTTGACAAACATGATTGACAAAATTCCATGAAATCATTTCAAAAAGAGATTAGTTTAAATCCATATCCTAGAGGATATCATTTAATCACGGGAAAAATTTTGGAAGATGTACCCGAAATCAAGGATATCAATATTGGCTGGATACAGCTGTTTATCAAACATACATCAGCGAGTTTGACGATTAATGAGAATGCAGATTCAACGGTGAGAACTGATTTTGAAAGCCATATGAATAAAATGGTACCGGAAAACGCCCCTTATTATGAACACAATTATGAGGGTGCCGATGATATGCCTGCTCATATCAAGGCTTCATTGATGGGAGCTTCGTTACAAATACCTATTACAAACGGACAGTTGAATATGGGAATCTGGCAGGGTATATATCTTTGTGAACACAGAAATCGAGGAGGTTCGAGAAGCGTGGTCGTCACTATTTTAGGAAATTAATTCCTTGCCTAATTAGACTAATGCGTTATTAGCTTTGCATCGACACGTCCTTTTCCAGGATGAATTTTAAAATCATGTGATTTTAACTGTGCTTCAACTTCCTTTTCCAGACCTTTCAACGCTCCGTGATCTGTTAATTCCTTTTTAAACCTGCTCAAAGTGCTGTGTCCCGGAACATTGTCTTCAATGGTCAAACCACAGAACCTGAGCGCCGAAATACTGTCATAGACCATGACCTCTGTTTGGGTATCGGATAGCCGATACCATTTGGAGATCAAATGCATTTTAAAAAGTAAAAGCGGTGAATAGGCTTTGGCTCCTCTGTCAGTAAGTCCTTTGGTATAAATTAGTTTGAGTTTTGCAGAAATTGGCTTCCAATTGACCAGTTTGTTTAATTGAGCAAAAAACTCATTTTTCCCGCTGTGTTTATCCACGAAAGGTGCTACAAAACTGCGTTGAGGATCATTGATGTTTTTATAACTTTTCACCTTTCTAAGGTACGACATATCCGTTTGAAAAACAAGATGCTAAAAAAATTTACATTGTTATGCCATCATAAACCAGGTAGAAATTCCAATAAGAATTCATTGAATTTTTATTTTTACCTTAGCCTATGGATTATGAGTTTCAGCCATTTTTCAAGATATAATGAGAAAACTTAAATACTTATTTGTTTATATCCTTCCTTTGGGTGTGTATTTTGCCTTTAACAGAAATGGCTGGAGAACTTTTACTCCCATCATCTTTACATTTGTCCTTATTCCTCTGATCGAACTTTTTTTAAAGCCTGACAAGAGCAATTTTGATCAGGAGACAGTACTCAAAGAAAAAAAAAGCAGGATCTATGACTGGATATTATATCTCTCGGTTCCGTTGCAATTATTAATGCTGACTTCATTCCTGTTTGTCATCGAACTTACGCCAATGAATTCGGTAAGCTTTGTTGGTAAGGTTTTTGCCATGGGCTTGTTATGCGGTGTTCTTGGCATTAATATTGGGCATGAATTAGGGCACCGATCATCCAGAATGGAGCAGTTTTTAGGCGAGATATTATTATTGACCTCTCTTAATACGCATTTTCTTCCTTATCACAATGAAGGTCATCACAGGGAAGTTGCAACACCTGAGGATGCTGCTACAGCAAAAAAGGGGCAGTCACTTTTTTCCTTTTGGATCACATCACATTTTGGAAGCTATGCCAAGGCCTGGAAAATTGAAAACAATAGAATGAAGCGCAGTGGTAAATCGATTCTTTCATTTTCTAATCGGATGATCTCTTATTCCTTGGCGAATATTATTTTGCTTTTCGGAATTTATTACTTTTTTGATGTCAAGGTGCTTTTAGCATTTGTCCTGGCTTCTGTGATCGGGATATTATTGCTTGAAACTGTAAATTATATTGAGCATTACGGCTTACTTAGAGAAAAAAATAACAGCGGACGTTATGAACGTGTAAAGCATGAGCATTCCTGGAATTCAGATCACCAAATTGGGAGATTGATGCTTTTTAATCTTTCCAGGCATTCAGATCATCATTATAAGGCTAGTAAAAAATACCAGGTTTTGGAATCACTTCCCGAAAGCCCACAAATGCCAACAGGATATCCCGGAATGATGATGCTGTCTTTGATACCCCCCTTATGGTTCAGGGTTATGAATCCGAAACTTAAGGTATTTGATAAAAGGCCGGCAAATAAAGCCAAAGCATTTTTGATTTAGAAGATAAAGAAAAAGTACAAGGATGAAAAAAATTGGATTAATTGGAGGGATGAGTTGGGAATCGACCCTGCTGTATTATGAGCTGATCAATAAAAAAGTGAAAGCAATACTTGGAGGTTTACATTCTTCGAATTGTGTGATTGAGTCGGTTGACTTTGCTGAAATAGCCGCTCTCCAAGCGATAGATGATTGGGATGCTTTGGACGAGCTTATGAAAACAAGGGCCCGGGCGTTGGAATCTTCAGGGGCAGAAATGATATTGATTTGTGCCAACACCATGCATTTATGTGTAACAGCCATTGAAGAAAGCATCGACATTCCAGTACTTCATATTGCTAAAGTCACAGCCGACGAGATCAAAAAAAGCCAACTTGATAAAGTGGCCCTGCTGGGGACCAGATTTACGATGGAAAGGGATTTTTATAAAGACATACTCAAGGATCATCAAATAGATGTAATAGTGCCGGAACAGAATGATCGGAAACTCGTTAATGACATAATCTATAAGGAATTGGTCAGGGGAGTTTTAAAACCTGAATCTAAAGAAATTTATTTAGGTGTTATAGAGGATCTTAGAAAGAGGGGAGCTCAGGGTGTGATTTTAGGATGTACAGAAATTCCTTTGTTGATCTATCCGGAAGATGTTGAACTGCCTATTTTTAATACGACCAAAATTCATGCTGAAAAAGCTGTAGAACTCTCTTTGAGCAATGGCTAAAAAGTGATTATCTTTTTGCATGCAATGACAACTGGATTCGTTTTCGATTTTTATCAACTTCCAAAACCTTAACAATCACCTGTTGATTAAGGTTCACGATTTCATTTACGTCCTTTACAAAGGTGTCGGATAAATTCGAGACATGGATCAAACCATTTTCTTTTATCCCGATGTCAACAAAACAACCAAAATTAGTAATATTATTGATTATTCCCGGGAGCAACTGCCCCTCTCTAAGATCATCTATCGTTTTTAGACTTTGATCAAAACTGAATATTCTTGCTTTTTCTCTCGGATCCAGGCCGGGTTTCTCAAGTTCAGCTATAATATCCATTAAGGTAGGTAAGCCAATCTCTTCTGTTGTATATTTTTCAAGCTCAATCTGCTGTAGGATAATTTTGTTTCCAATAAGTTCAGTGATGCTTTTTTTCGAGTCTCGTGCCATTTGCCCGACAAGTGCATAAATTTCGGGATGAACAGCGGAGTCGTCGAGGGGGTTCTTTGCATTTTTGATCCTTAAGAAGCCTGCACTTTGTTCAAATGCCTTGTCACCAAGCCTGGCGACTTTTTTAATGTCAGAACGAGACATAAACGGTCCCTGCTTTTCTCTGTATGAAATAATATTTTCGGCCAATTTTTCACCAATCCCTGAAACATGGCTTAATAAAGAAACACTCGCCGTATTGATATTCACGCCAATGGTATTGACGCAGCTTTCCACAACCATGTCTAAACTGGTCTTCAATTTATTTTGATCCACATCATACTGGTATTGACCAACTCCTATTGATTTGGGATCGATTTTAACCAATTCGGCCAAGGGGTCAGATAGCCGCCTTCCAATAGAAACGGCACCTCTAACAGTAACGTCATAATTAGGGAATTCGTCCCGGGCAATTTTTGAAGCTGAATAGATAGAGGCCCCGGCCTCATTGACCACAAAGACTTCCACATCTTTGTTAAAACGAATCCTTTTGACCAGACTTTCAGTTTCGCGAGAAGCCGTACCGTTTCCGATGGCTATGGCGTCAATTTTATATGCATCAACCAGGGAGTTCAATTTTTTGATAGCCCCTTTGCTGTCATTTACCGGAGCATGAGGGTAGATATTTTCATTATACTCAAGTGCTCCCTGAGCACTCAAACAAACCAATTTGCAGCCAGACCGGTAACCAGGATCGATTGCGAGAATCCTTTTTTCACCCAAAGGAGCGCCCAGCAATAGCTGTCTGAGGTTTTTTGAAAACACCTTGATTGCGTTCTCATCTGCCTTTTCTTTTGCCATCTGGAGAATTTCATTCGACAGGGAAGGAAAAAGTAATCTTTTGTAAGCATCTTCTATGGCCAGGGAAATATGATTGGTACTTTCGCTATGATTAGTGATGATCCTTTTCTTTATTTCATCCACTACCCGGTCTTTGTCAAGGTCAATATACAATCTTATAAAACCCTCTCTTTCTGCTCTTAAAATGGCTAGTAACCGATGAGAAGGGCAAGACTTTAATGATTCTTCCCAATTAAAATAATCTCTGAATTTTAAGGCTTTGTCGTTCTCTGCTTTTGATGGTACAATTTTGGTACGGATCTTGGCAAACCTTTCTAAATGCCAACGAATTCGGTTCCTTACACTAGTTCTTTCATTGATCCATTCTGCGATGATATGCCTTGCTCCTTCAAGGGCAGAGGAACTGTCGATGTCCTGTGAGGTGTATTTTTCTACAATTTGTTGCAACTGTATGGGTTTTTGACTCATGATGATCTTCGCCAAGGGTTCCAAACCGTTGATACGTGCCTTTTCTGCTTTTGTTTTTGTCTTTCTTTTAAAAGGAAGATAAAGATCTTCCAAGGCATTTAAATCAACTGTTGCCTGAATTTTATCCTTAAGTTCATCAGTTAAGACTTCCTGATCTTTAAGTGTTTTTAGAATAGAGGTCCTGCGTTTTTCTAACTCTTCAAAAAGTTGTTTGTATTTTACTATTTCACCTATTTGAACTTCATCCAAATTTCCTGTATGCTCTTTTCGGTACCGGGAAATAAACGGAACGGTACAATCTTGATTTAATAGTTGAATGGTATTTTCAACTCCTTTAGGCGGAAGGGTCGTTTTTGAAGTGATAAAACTTAGTAAGTGCATGCATCAAATTTGAAAACACAAAGGTATTGTTTCACAGAGATAAAATATGCGTGAAATTTAAAAACCCAATAATAAATTAATCATTGGGCCTTTACCTTGTAGTTTTTACAAATCGAATCGCAATCCTAAAGAGATATTGTTTTCGTTGCGATTTGGTTCATTAAAAATCTTGTTCAAATCATATTTCACATAGAAAGAAAAATCATCAACACCAATATAACTGCTTAAACCGTATATCAGATTACTGGTGTTATAACTTTGCGTAATCTTGTCTTTTTGTTTCGACCCATTTAGAGAATATTTTAATTTTTGGCGTGTTCTCATATTAAACCCGAAATAGCTTCCAATACCAAATTTGAATTTTTTACGAGTAGAATACCTGACATAATTTCCTCTGTCAATTTTTTTGGAAGGTCCGAATTCGAAATGAATGGGCACTACCAAATTATCCATTCTCAGTTTTGATTTGGTCAAACTCCCCGGGAATTCTTCCAAATAAGTTAATTCCCCATCTTGCACAAAGTACATATTGTCAGTTGGATTCAGGCCATTAAACTGGAAGGCAAACCCATACCTAAAGCGAATGGCATTGGATGTCTCAAGAACCCTTGTAGACCAGGTCCAACCGATTTCAAAAAATTTGCTTTTCCCCATTTTGTAGGGCGATTTATTTATTGACTGACCCTCTATCAGGGCATTATTAAAACCAAATGCGACCAGTAAATTAGAACGAGTCCTGTTGTCGTACTTTTTTGGTGTACCAAAATTTATGTCTACCAAAGGGTCTTCATCATCAAAAACCTTGATTTCGATCCGGGATATTTCTTCCTGATCGTCTTTAATGGTATCCATTGCCTTTTTGGTACTCGCTGCTCTCTCAAATAAGGCTGCTTCATTTTCGAGGATAGCTATTCTGTTTTCAATATTCAAGGCGTGAATTTCAGCAGCATCTTCTTTTAATTTATTTGCTTCATCAGACGATATGTCGCCTTTGTTGAACCTTGAGTTTATAGAGATGACCTCTTCTTTAAGGGCCTCTTTTTCTTCAAGAATTACTTTTTCTTTCTTCTGTTCTAAAACAGGGTCTTTTGTTTCCTGAGCAGAAATATGCTCACATAAAACGACATGGCTAAAAATCAATGCTATAAAAAGTATTTTTTTCATAATGGGGTTGTCATTTAATCAATTTTCTCGTGAGGTGACCACTTCCTTGGGGTTTTTAAGCTTGGTTGTAATTTTCTCGATCAGTTTTTGTTTTAGATCTTTATACAAATCCTCCTCAACTGAATTCAGCAGCGCATTGGCGCTAACTAATTTATGTGGGGAAACCTGGCCATGATCAGTTAATTTTATTTTAGATTTATTTAATAATTGCTCAACCTCGTCATCAATAAACAGGACTTCAGCATAGGGGTCATCCTTCATTACCAATGCTCCTGTTATTGCGTTGTTAATGGGGAATTCAATGAGTTTGTTTGCGGAATCTTTGCTTTTATTCAAGCTTTCGGATAAAGCAACCTTTGTTTTATTTGGTTC
Source organism: Lutimonas vermicola (assembly GCF_038433205.1). NCBI lineage: Bacteria > Pseudomonadati > Bacteroidota > Flavobacteriia > Flavobacteriales > Flavobacteriaceae > Lutimonas > Lutimonas vermicola. Next base: position 62,554 of record NZ_JBCDNA010000003.1, on the reverse strand, counting down.
ACTCAGTTGCGAATCAGGAAGAGGTTTTTTTTTGATCTGAGAAATGCCTGGTGTTTCAGTAAGGTCAGTTTCAGTAACATCATTTATACCTTTAATAGTGTTCAGGTTATCTTTTAAAGAAGGAGCAGCAATTTCCGGGGTATTGATGTTACTGTCAAGGGGTTTTAAAAAATAAAATCCGACTGAGATAAAAATCAATATCACCGACGCCACTTTATAAAACCTCCAGCTTCCCTTTTTTTCTTTATCGTCATGGGCAGTTAATCGGCTGTTTAATTTTTCCCAGGAATCCAAAGATGGGTTGATATTTCTGTTTTTAAGTTCTTCTCTTAAATTATGTTGTTTCATAATACTTTTTTTGATGTAATGAGATCATTTCTTTTAAAGCCTTCCTCGCTCTGTACAACTGGGTCTTTGTTGTTCCGACGGTAACCTCTAAAATCTCAGCTATTTCAGTATGCTTGTAGCCCTCAATGACATACATATTGAAGACCATCCTGCAACTTTCAGGCAATTCATTGATATAGTTTTGCAGATCTTCAACAGCAATCGACAATTCAATATCATTTTCAACAACAGTGTCAAATTGTTCAATGTTGTCGGTAAAAATGATTTGTTTCTTTTTACGCAAATAGGATATGCACTCAAACACCATTATTTTCCGTATCCAGCCTTCGAAGCTCCCTTTATTTGAATACTGATTTAGTTTTGTGAATACTTTAAAAAAACCATTCAACATGACCTCTTCAGATTGCTGCAAGTCTTTGATATAATATGTGCACAAACCCAACATTTTTGGCGAATAGGTATCAAACAGACATTTTTGGGCCTTTCTGTCTTTTAGAAGCGACTGCTTGATTAAATATGATTCCTTATTTATTTTAATAACTTTTGACATGCTTCTAATAGGCCTTACATATATAAAGACGCAATAATTATGGTAAAGGTTGACAAGAATTTTTCAGACAGTTCAATTTAGGGCATAAAAAAACATGAAACAAATTGAAATTATTTCATGTTTTTAAAGGATTCGCTAATGATATTAGCTCACTTTTTCTCCATTAACCACCGTATTTCCTTCAGGTTCTATAAAGGTTAGTTTCCCATCAGGAGTGTCGCTCATCAGGATCATTCCCTGACTTTCGACGCCTCGGAGTTTTCGAGGTGCTAAATTTACAAGAACCGTAACCTTTTGTCCAATGATCTTTTCAGGGTCAAAGCTTTCGGCAATACCGCTTACAATGGTTCTGATGTCAATGCCGACATCTACTGTAAGTTTTAAAAGTTTTTTGGTTTTAGGTATTTTTTCGGCTTCGAGAATTGTTCCTATTCTGATATCAAGTTTAGTAAAATCCTCAAATGATATGGTTTCCTTTTGAGGTTCAAACACCACTTCTGCATTACTTAATTTCGTGGCTTCCAGCTTGTCGATCTGTTGTTGAATGTCTGTATCTTCAATCTTCGCAAAAAGCAATTCTGCTTTGCCGATATGTTGCTTTGGCAACAATAACTCCTTTGCGCTTCCAATAGAATTCCAGTTTAAGGATTCAGGATCTTTCATGTTTAAAATCCCTTTTAATTTATTACTTGTAAAGGGCAAAAAGGGTTCACAAAGCACAGCAAGCGCTCCGGCGATCTGCAGCGCTACAAACATAATGGTTTCCACTCTTTCAGGATCCGTTTTGATCTGTTTCCAGGGTTCTTCGTCTGCGAGATACTTGTTCCCAAGCCTCGCCAGATTCATAAGTTCAGTCAGTGCTTCTCTAAACCGGTACCTTTTGATTGACTTTTCTATGATACTTGGATACTCAGAGGTTAGTTCAAGCGTTTGCTGATCTATTTCTGAAAAACTGCGGGGAGAAGGAATGACTCCCTCAAAATATTTATTGGTCAACACGACCACCCTATTGATAAAATTACCAAAGATGGCCACGAGTTCATTATTGTTCCTTGCCTGAAAATCCTTCCAGGTAAAGTCATTATCCTTTGTTTCGGGAGCGTTTGCCGTAAGCACGTATCTCAAAACATCCTGTTTTTCGGGAAAGTCTTCAAGGTATTCATGTAGCCAAACCGCCCAATTTTTGGAGGTGGAGATTTTATTTCCTTCGAGGTTTAAAAATTCATTCGCCGGAACATTTTCAGGAAGAATATAACTCCCCTGTGCCTTTAACATGGCAGGAAAGATGATACAGTGAAAAACGATATTGTCTTTACCTATAAAATGGATGAGTTGTGTGTCTTTATCTTTCCAGTAGGGTTCCCAGTTTTTCCCGGTTCTTTCTGCCCATTCCTTGGTCGATGAAATATAGCCGATGGGAGCGTCAAACCAAACGTATAAAACCTTTCCTTCTGCACCTTTTAAAGGAACCGGAATTCCCCAGTCAAGATCTCTCGTTACAGCTCTTGGCTTCAGGCCATCATCAAGCCATGATTTCACCTGGCCGAGGACATTGGTTTTCCAATCATTTTTATGTCCTTTTAAGATCCATTCACCTAACCAGTCTTGATATTCATTCAAAGGTAGATACCAGTGTTTTGTTTCTTTAAGGGAAGGGACATTTCCGGTAATGACAGATTTGGGATTGATCAGGTCCTGGGCATTGTGACTTGTTCCGCAATTTTCACATTGATCCCCGTAACTTTCTTCATAACCACATTTTGGGCAGGTCCCAATGATAAACCTGTCCGCCAAAAACTGTTTGGCGTCTTCATCATAAAGTTGTGCTGAAGTCTCTTCGATAAACTTCCCGTGATCGTAGAGGTCTTTAAAAAAGTCAGAAGCTGTCTCATGATGCACCGGAGCCGAAGTCCGGGAGTAATTATCAAAACTAATTCCAAATTCCTTAAACGATGTTTTGATGATTTTATGGTACTTATCCACAACCTGTTGTGGTGAAATCCCTTCGGCTTTAGCCTTAAGGGTGATCGGCACTCCATGTTCATCAGATCCGCAAACAAATGCTACATCCTTTCCGTTAAGGCGAAGGTATCTGGCATAGATGTCGGCGGGCACATATACACCTGCCAAATGACCTATGTGAACAGGTCCGTTTGTATAGGGTAAAGCGGCAGTTATTGTATATCTCTTAGGATCTTGCATGTATAGTAATTAAGACCACAAAAGTAAGAAAAAGGGAAAACATGTCATCCTTTATTTTCATTTATCAGGGCTTTACACTATACTTGAAACCTGACGAGCAAAAAATAGAATTTAAATTCTATTTTTAACAAAAAATTCAAGATGCTTTTCAAATTAAATACACACTTGGTTTTCCTGCTCATATTTTTGATATTTAGTTATAATTCTCAGGCTCAAAATGATGAACAGGAAATCATTACAAGAGATCTTATAAGACCGGCATATCTAAAAAAGGGAGATACAATTATTATTCTCTCCCCTGCCGGAAAAATAAGGGAGAGATCGGCAGTTGATCCCGGGATAGAGTTGGCAAATCATTGGGGTTTGGTTGTTTTTTTCGGGAATCATTTGCTGTCGCAGGACAACAGTTTTGCGGGGACAGATGAAGAAAGGCTGGAAGATCTCCAAAAGGCATTGGACGACCCAAGTATCAAGGCTATTTGGGCTGCCAGGGGAGGTTATGGTTCGGTCAGAATAGTTGACGACCTGGACTTTTCAAAATTCATGCAGCATCCAAAATGGGTGATAGGATATTCTGATATTACTGTCTTGCATAACAAACTGCACGAATTAGGATATCAGTCAATTCATGCTCAGATGCCTTTGACACTTGACCTGGAGGACCCTGTTCAAAAGGAATCCATTCAAAGCCTTTATCAAACATTATTCGGAAAGAAATTGCGTTACAAATTAAACTCGTCAAAGTTTAACAGACAGGGTGAAAGTTCAGGACAATTAGTAGGAGGTAACCTGTCAATTGTTTACAGTATGCTGGCTTCTGACACTAATCTGAACATGAACAGAAAGATATTGTTTATTGAAGACGTTGGAGAGGCTCTGTATCATATAGACCGCATGATGATCAGTTTAAAAAGAGCCGGTTATTTTGAGAACTGTGCAGGTATCATAGTAGGGCAATTCAAACTAAAACCGAATAAGGGCAACCCTTTTGGAAAATCCCTTGAAGAAATTGTTCTTGAAGCTGCTGAAGGAACCGATTTTCCCATTGTATTCGATTTTCCTGCAGGTCACGTGGATGATAACAGATCTTTGTTATTGGGAAGTTATGTCGATATGAAGGTAACCAAAACAAAGGCCAGAATTAGATTTAGGTAAAATATGGCTTCTCATAATGAATTGGGTATACTGGGGGAGCAATTGGCCCTGGATTACCTTGTTAAAAAAGGTTTTTCGATAAGAGAAAAAAACTGGCGGTTTCAAAAGGCTGAAGTGGATATTATTGCGCAAAAGGATGATATTCTGGCAGTTGTGGAGGTGAAGACCAGATCCAGTAATTTCTTTGGTGAACCTCAGGATTTTGTTCGGGATCACAAGATAAAATTGCTAACAAAGGCCATAGACCATTATGTGCAAACCGAAGATCTGGATGTGGAAGTGCGATTTGATGTCATAGGTATTGTGAAAAAAGACCTGGATACCAGCATCATTCATTTGGAAGATGCATTCTATCATTTCTGACTTTCTCTTTAGACGAATAAACTTGAAACGCCAGACTTATTCTATCTTGTTTCGAACATTGATTTTAATTCCTCAAAATCAAGGGGTTTAGCGAGAATCTTTTTATCTATATCCAAAACAAAATAAGTAGGAATTGCCGTAACACCATAATCTTTTACTTTTTGGCTCGACCATTTGTCAAGATCAAGAATATTGATAAATTCATTATAATTCCCGGTCATGGCTTCCCAACTTCCCTTTTCATCTTCAAGGCCGACAGCAACAACTTTTATATTCTCAATGCCTATGATAAATTTATAAAATTCAGGAATTTCCATCTGGCAATGAGGGCAATTTGAACTAAAGAATAAAAGAATATAGTAATCCGTACCCCTTAGAGCGTGCAGCGAATTGGTTATACCATTCTCGCTCCAGCTGAAATCAGGCGCAGTAATGCCAATAGCTGTTTTAAGGGTGGCGATTACTCTTTTATTGAGCTCACCACTTTGATATGTGGCAGGTAATTTTTTGTAATGATTTTCATTGACAAAGTTGATCATTTCAACATTTTCATTTAAAAGAAATACTTCCAGCAGATCACTTTCAAAACTGCCCAGCAATTCCATATCATCACCGATCCATTGCAATGCTTTTTCAATGGCATCTTTTTGAAGTTCATTCTCAGAATTTTGATCCTCTGCCTGGTTTAAATAAAAGACATAATCGTGCAGCCTGTCACTGACAAAAGTTGAATGGCTCAGTTCTTCATCTGACAGGTCCATATTATCGAAAAAATGCTCTTTAATAGCGTCCATATACCTATTAGGGTCTTTCTGAGGGCTTTCGGCATTGTATTGGGCACTGGCACTTATAAAATGGTTGGCGAGCATTCCCATCGATTCTTTTTCATACCTCGCTTGAACTTCATTTAATTCTCCCAAAAATTCCTTGTATTGTTTTTCTAATTCCAAATACCGGTTCTCTTCAGAGGATTTAAAATACAATACCTGGATGGAGTCAATCTTTTGCTGTTTTGATCGGATCTCCTTGTAATAGTTTTGATAAACATTGTTTTCTTTTGACTGAGAAAAAGAAAGGGAAATATCAGGATTGTTCGGATCAAAAGAAAATTCGACCTCCTCCTTATTGTAAATAAACTCTACGTACAAACTATTTTCAATTTGATAATAGGCCCTGTATATTCCTGAGGGTTCGCTATCATTGATCTCAAATTCAAACTGTCCTTCAACTACGTCGGCATTATCGATATATGTCTGATCTCCATTCTGCATTTTATACAACAGAATCCATGAATAGTCATGATCAGGATCAATCGTTCCCTTTATGGAAAATTGTGCTTGAAGTGAAAAACAAGTTATAAAAATGACGATATAGAAGATCTTCTTCATAAAAAATTTTTGGCAAAGGTACAATTTATCTGAAAATTGGATTTGATTAGTTCCAACGGGAAAATCACGGTTTATATTAGCGTCAATTAAGTATATTTGAGCAAAGCTAGTTTTGTGAATTTTAATGATAAAACCATATGGATAACAGGTGCCTCTTCCGGAATTGGAAAGGCTATGGCCCTTAGGTTTTCAAGGTTAGGAGCCAATTTGATTCTTTCATCAAGAGACTCAACTGCCTTGCAACTTGTAAAATCATCATGTGATCATCCAGACAAAGTATTTGTTTTGGAAATGGACCTTTTAAAGGCCGGTGATATGAAGCAATTGGTAGTGAAGGCCATGAGCTTTTTTGGCGCTATAGATATTTTGATTAATAATGCAGGGATCAGTCAGAGGTCGCTGGCTTCAAAGACCCTGCTGGAAGTCGACAGGAAAATTTTTGATATCAATTATTTTGGAACGATTGCTTTAACCAAAGCGCTGCTTCCCTTTTTTATTGATAAGAAACAAGGTCATATCGTGACTATTACAAGTGTTGTGGGAAAAATAGGTACGCCCTGGCGGTCTTCTTATTCGGCATCCAAGCATGCCTTACATGGTTTTTTTGACAGTATAAGAGCTGAATTGTTTAAGGATAATATTGATATTACTTTGATTTGCCCGGGTTTTGTCAAAACAAATGTTTCAATCAATGCCCTAACTGCAGATGGCAAAGAACAAGGAACAATGGATGAGGCCACGGCCAAGGGTTTGAACCCGGATCTTTTTGCAAAAAAAGCGATTAGATCCATTTATAAAAAAAGACAGGAAGTGGTTATAGGTGGCGCGCTTGAAGTCTTTGCCATTTATGTTAAAAGATATTTCCCCCTGCTGCTTTCAAAAATGCTGACAAAGGTAAAAGTGACCTGATTCTTACCGGTCTTATAGGTGAATAATAAGGATTGTGATGTGCTGGTTTCTCAGTTTATTTTTTATACTTTCTTGTTGGCACCTAAGCCCTATTTTTAGAGATTATGTTTTTATCTTTTATTAAGTTTTTACGCTTGACGTAATAAACAGCCAATACCACAACAGACATATAGAGTATCAATAACCAAAAGGTGTTCATGCTACCCGTGAACTCAGGTAAAATAAAGAGATAATTAAATGCAGCGTTCGCACCTATATGAACTAGAATAGAGGTAAGGACACTTCTTGTATAGTAATAAATCCAACTGATAAAAAGCGTTGCTAACAAGACCCAAAGTAAAAAGACCATGAAGTTCATTTGTAAAGGAACCCCTGAACCAATAAGATATGCCGGGAAATGCCAGCAAGCCCAAATTAACCCAAGTATGATACTCGAATATAACAGGTTGAATTTATTCATCAATTTAGGAAGTAAAAATCCTCTCCAGCCATATTCTTCGCCCAGCGCTATTAGTATGATGATTATAACCTGTGGTACTAACTGAGTAGTTCTTAAACTAAATGCCGAAACATCAAAATTCAGATTGGTGAGCACTGCAAAAGACGCAATAAGCGGGATTCCCAATAAAGAAAGAAGCAGCCATTTTATGCTTGTTCTTTTGATGGTTTGTTTTATGAATAAGTCGTGAATCCCTTTTCTCCCTTTTGTAAATGCTGTAAATAAAAGGGCCAGCAATGATGGTGTAAAAACAGTGAATATAGCTAAATTCGAGTTGTCAAATTTGTAAGAGATAAAGCATATGAGCGAACTCAAGCCCATAACAATTATGGAAAACAATATAATCTCTCTTTTTTCTATGATACCCATACTATGTATATGCTTTTATTCTGATCAACACAATCACGTGTTTTACGGATTGAATTGATTATGCCCTAAGATTTAAGTAATGTATCCAAATCTTCCTGAGTGAGATTTGTCTTTAACCCTATTAAAACCAATTCACTTCCTGAAGAGATCTCCAAAACAATTTCTTTGATCCTATCCTTCTTTTCAAGTGTAAAAAAAGCCAATTTATCATCGTCATCTTTCAACTTGACTACCTTTTCAAATTGAGACCTGTTGATGAATTTATTGAATTTTTTATTTTTTTCTTCAGCATTTTGTGAGAACACAAGTATCCTGATATGCTTGGCTTTTTTTAGTAAAGGTTTTATGTCTTCCACGTCCTCGTCAGGCAAAAAATTGGCGATCAGGGAACTGCTCAGTCCAAAGGAAAATTCAGAATCCTCCTGGTTGTTTTGATAAAAAGTATTAAACGAAGTATTGGTGGCGCAGGACGTGACAAAAAACACGGCAACTACTAAAATGATTTTTTTCATAAGAATTGATTTACCTTATGACGAATCAAAGCTTGAATTGTAACAAAAAATTTCTGAGATTAATTAGAATCGGGGTTTCCTCAGGGTTTCACTTTAGTGAAACCCTGGGTATTCCCGTTGGAAAAATTGTTAAAGCATTTCATTCGCTAAATTGGCTAATTCAGATCGTTCCCCTTTTTCCAGTTTTACATGGGCAAAGAGTGCTTTTCCTTTTAACCTGTCGATCAAATAAGTAAGCCCGTTACTGTGTTCATCCATGTAAGGGGTATCTATTTGATTTATGTCTCCAGTAAAGATTACTTTTGTACCTTCTCCGGCTCGTGTAATGATGGTTTTAACTTCATGCGGTGTTAGATTCTGTGCTTCATCGATGATAAAGATCGCATTGGTTAAACTGCGCCCCCTGATAAAAGCAAGTGCGGTTATGGTTAGAAGGCCTGATTCCTGCAATTGTTCCAGCACCCGACTCTTTTTCTCATTGGCCTTAAATTGATTCTTTATAAACGTAAGGTTGTCCCACAAGGGCTGCATATAAGGAGAGATCTTGTCTTCGGCATCTCCAGGCAGAAAACCAATCTCCCTGTTGCTCAGCGGAATGATTGGCCTGGCAAGAATGATTTGATCATATTTGTTCTTTTGCTCAAGGGCAGAGGCCAGGGCAAGCAAGGTTTTACCTGTTCCGGCAACACCTTCAAGAGCCACAAGCTTAATTTCATCATTTAACAAGGCATTAAGCCCGAAGGTCTGTTCAGCATTCCGTGGTTTGATTCCAAACACATATTTTTTATCAACTTTTTCAATAGCGTCGGTAATCCCGTTGTATCTTGCAAGAACAGAATTTGTACAATTATTGAGGATATAATAACCGTTGGTTATTTTTTCCTTACCCAATATACCTTTTTCCTTTATCTGATTTTTCTGATAGATATTTTGAATGATGTCTGCATCTATATTGTCGATAACGGGAAGCCCTTCAGAAAACTTTTTGATATTTTTTACTTTTCCCGTTTCATAATCTTCAGAAACCATACCGATGGCCTTGGCTTTTATCCTTAAATTGATGTCCTTGGTAACGAGAATGATTGTATGCTCTTTTTCCTCATTTTGCAGGGAGATTGCAGCATTAATAATCTTGTGGTCGTTTTTAGTATTTCCATAAATTTCCTCTGCATCCATTTTGTTCAAAGTAAGTTGATCCATGATGACTTTGATCTTACCTTTGTCCTCACCGAGTCCAATCCAGGTATTCAGACCTTTGCTTCCCGAAAGCTTATCTAAAAAACGGATCACTTCCCTGGCTTCAAAATTCTTGGTTTCGTTACCGATTTTGAATTGGTCCAACTCTTCAAGAACGGTTATCGGAATGGCGACATCATTCTCTTCAAAACTTGTGATAGAATTGTGATCAAATAATAAAACAGAAGTGTCTAAGACGTAAATTTTCTTTGTAATGTTTTTTTTCATATGTCTTTTTTAGGCGAGACCATATCAATTTTCCTGCAAATGGTTAATTTTTCATAGGCAGCTTTGCAATGGGCTGCTTCTAATTTTTTTAAAAAAGTACAAAAAAATAGGATTGGACAAAGTGTCAATCTTTAAAATATGACTCGACTTATCAACAAGAAATTAACTAAATGTCGAGAAGTGTCTCTAAGGCCTTTTCGATAGTGTCAATCCTGATAAAAGTAATCAACAGCCGAAGTCCTTTTTTAGTTTGTTTCTCTTTCATCACACAAGTCTTAGGATGCTGCTGGACATAGGAAAGCACCCTGGTAAAAAACTCACTCTGGTAAAAATCGCTTTGTTGGTCTGATAGAAAATAGCCTACCATTCTCTTCTGTTTTAAAATCACCCTCTCAAGGCCCAGGCTGCGGGCTGCCCATTTTAGTCTTACCGAATTAAGAAGATCAACAGCTTCAACAGGAAGTTCTCCAAAGCGGTCTACCAATTTCTTTTCAAAATTTTCTATCTCTTCTTCAGTCTCAAGATCACTTAGTTCTTTATAGAGGCTGAGCCTTTCAGAAATACTGCTGATATAATCATCAGGGAACAGAATCTCAAAATCGGTGTCAATCTGAACTTCCTTGACATATTCTTTTATTTGGTCCTCATCCTGATGGTAGAGTTCTTTGAATTCGTTTTCCTTAAGTTCCTGTATGGCCTCATTAAGAATTTTTTGATAAGTCTCGAATCCTATATCATTGATAAAGCCACTTTGTTCGGCACCCAGTAAATCTCCTGCACCGCGAATTTCAAGATCTTTCATCGCAATATAGAAACCGCTTCCCAATTCTGAATGCAACTCAAGTGCCTGGATTCTTTTTCGGGCATCATCGGTCATCATATGATAAGGAGGAGTGATCAAATAGCAAAAGGCTTTTTTGTTTGACCGTCCCACCCGGCCCCTCATTTGATGAAGATCACTTAATCCAAAATTATTGGCGTTATTAATAAAGATGGTGTTTGCATTTGGCACATCGAGCCCGCTTTCAACAATCGTGGTGCTTACAAGGATATCAAAATCACCATTGATGAACTGAAGCATGAGTTGTTCTAATTTTTTGCCTTCCATCTGGCCATGGCCAATACCCACCTTGGCATCCGGAACCAAACGTTGTATAAGGCCTGCAACTTCCTTGATATTTTCAATTCGGTTATGGATAAAGAATATCTGACCCCCTCTTAGGATTTCATAGCGAATCGCATCCCGAATCACCTCCTCATTAAATCGAATCACTTGCGTCTCTATTGGGTGTCTGTTTGGAGGAGGGGTTTTGATCACTGAAAGATCCCTGGCCGCCATAAGCGAGAATTGTAAGGTTCTGGGGATAGGGGTTGCGGTAAGCGTTAGGGTATCGATATTTTCCTTTATGGTTTTTAACTTGTCTTTTACTGCCACACCAAATTTCTGTTCTTCGTCAATGATAAGCAAACCAAGATCTTTGAATTTTACACTTTTGCTCACCAACTGGTGTGTGCCAATGACTATGTCTATGGATCCATCGCTCAACCCCTCTAAAACATCCTTGCGTTGTTTGGTTGTTCTGAACCGGTTTAAATAATCTATCCTCAGGGGGAAATCCTTTAATCTTTCCCTAAAAGTCTTAGCATGCTGAAAGGCCAAAATTGTTGTAGGCACAAGAATGGCGACTTGTTTTCCATTGTCAACTGCCTTAAAGGCTGCCCTGATTGCAATCTCTGTTTTTCCAAATCCAACATCTCCGCAAATCAACCTGTCCATAGGCTGATCTTTTTCCATATCTGCTTTTACAGCTTCTGTGGAACTCAGTTGATCGGGTGTATCCTCATAGATAAAGCTAGCCTCCAGTTCATGTTGTAAATAGCTGTCTTTTCGAAAAGCATATCCTTTTTGTAACTTTCTTTTTGCGTATAATTCGATTAGGTTATAGGCAATATGCTTAACTCTTGCCTTGGTTTTTTGTTTAAGGTTCTTCCAAACATTGGACCCCAGTTTATGAATTTTTGGAGCTTTTCCTTCCTTGCCGTTATATTTGGTTATTTTATGCAGGGCATGAATACTGATGTAAAGCACATCTCTTTCGCCATATACCAGTTTTATGGCTTCCTGCTTTTTACCTTCCACATCAATTTTGTGCAAACCTCCGAACCTTCCAATTCCGTGATCGATATGGGTTACATAGTCTCCAATTTCGAGATTCGTTAATTCCTTTAACTGGATAGATTGCTTTTTGGCAAACCCGCTTTTTAACCTGAATTTATGATAACGCTCAAAGATCTGGTGGTCAGTATAACAGGCTATCTTCAGGTCACGATCAGTAAATCCCTGATACAAGGGGTTTGTGATGGTCTCATATTCGACCTCCTTATCAAGGTCATCAAAGATGTCATGAAACCTCTTGGCTTGATTTTGATTATCGCAAAAGAGGTAATTGGTAATTCCCGCAGCAGAATTTTCATTTAGCGTTTCAATCAGCAGATCGAATTGTTTGTTGAATGCAGGTTGCGAAAGGGTGTTGAAGTTGATGCTTCTTAACGAGTCGGAGCGTGGTCCGTTTTCAATAAATACCGTTGAGAAATAGAGTAATTGTTCCTTTATCAAAGCACCTGTGCAGAAAAGATCTTCAGGATCGCTGTGTTTGATCTCTCCTTTAAGATTTTTAAAAGCTTCTTTTGCCTTGGCAAACAACTTATCGAGACGGTCGTTGTTCAATTCGGAATTTTTTATAAAAACCACAGTCTTGGAGGAGATATATTTAAGAAAACTTTGCCTCTTTTCTTCGAGAAATTTGTTTTCTACATTGGGCATGATATCGATCTTGGTCAATCGGTCTACTGAGAGCTGTGTTTCTAAATCAAAGGTTCTGATGCTGTCAATTTCATCACCAAAGAATTCAATTCGGTAAGGTTGGTCGTTCGAAAAGGAATAAACGTCGATGATACCGCCTCTTATAGCAAAATCGCCCGGGTCAATCACAAAGTCAACCCTGTTGAATTTGAATTCATGTAAGAGGTCATGGATAAAATCGAGGGAAAGTGAATCACCTACTGCCAGTTTTAAGGTATTTCTTTTTAATTCACTTTTAGTAATCACCTGCTCGAAAAGGGCATCAGTATAGGTTACAATAAGCGCAGGTTTTTTCTGAGAATTGATTCTGTTCAGAACTTCGGCCCTCAGAAGAATATTGGCATTGTCTGTATCTTCAATTTGATAAGGCCTTCTGTACGAACCCGGGTAAAACAGTACATCATCTTTTTTATTTCCTTTTTCGGCGTCCAAAAGTTGTTCGAGGTCATTTAAATAATAAGCCGCCTCTTCCTTGTCATTGCAGATCATTAACAAGGGTTTCTGGATCTCCTGATACACCGATGAGATCACCATGGACAATGATGATCCTGCCAAATTGGTAATTTCAATTTGTTTATCACCACCTTTGACGGCCTTGACAATGTCTTTGACCTTGTCAAACTTTTTATAAAGATCAGCAATAACCTGCTTACTCAAGATAATGTGTTTTGGGCAAAGATAAGTGTAATGGATCAGATAATTCAATGAATTTTCAATGAAAACCTGCAATATTTTAGTCGATATTTCGTATCTTTAAACATCACCATTAATAGCTGTTTTATGGGTATTTCTGATATTTATTTGGGCATTGGTCAACGTAGGAACATCAGTCACTTTGCAAATATTGTTCGCATTGCAATGTCAGACAATGAAATCTCACCTGAAGAGATAGCATTTCTAACGAGGATATCAAATAAGTATAATATTTCAGAAGAAAATTTTAAGGAGATTTTAAAGTCTCCCGAAAGTATTCCCACAATTGCTCATATCAACTGTATTGAAAGAATTGAAAGATTGTATGATCTGTTAATTATGATCAGGGCAGATCACCATATCCAAACTGAGGAGGTCTCTATGTTGAGAAAAATTGCAACGGGCTTGGCTTTCCCTCTTCATGAGGTAGATCGAATTGTTGATGAAGCCATTACCATTGATACCGATTCAACTGATGTAGAATCTTTTACAAAAGCCATATTGAAGATCTTACGTCATAAATAGATGTTTTTTCATGTACCAGCCGGTTGTGATCATGCTTATTGTGATTTTAATGCGGCCAATAAATATCATTAGGGTATGTTCTAAAAGTGTATAGTAGCCATCCTCTTTCCTTCCATATTTTCGTTAGAAATCCAGACAGGTATATTTTCCGCTTCTTTTTAAAAATATGCAGTCACATTGTTTTTTTTATAAGCATAAGGTCAAATAATCACAAATATTTAGACAAATCTAAAATTATATTTATATTTGCAAAAAAAATAGCATGTATTCACAGGCAGAGGAGAATTATTTAAAGACGATCTATGCGCTTGAAAAGGATTTTTCAAATGAAGTAAGCACGAATCTGATCGCGAGTAAAATTAAGACCAAAGCTTCTTCAGTAACCGATATGCTAAAGAAACTAGCAAATAAGGACCTTGTGATATACAAGAAATACCAGGGTGTTTACCTTACTGAATTAGGTAGGTTGAGCGCATTAAAGGTCATTAGGAAGCACAGGCTGTGGGAGTCTTTTTTGGTTCAAAAGCTTCAATTCAACTGGGATGAAGTTCATGAAATAGCAGAACAACTGGAACATGTAAAATCAGAGCTCCTTATCAACAAACTCGATGCCTTTTTAAGGTATCCTAAACTCGATCCTCATGGAGATCCCATCCCGGATGCACACGGCAGGATCATTTTGAGTAAAACTATGAGCATTTCAGATATGAAGATTGGTTCTGCCGGGACCTTAGTTGGCGTAAAGGATTCATCCGCTACGTTTCTGAAATACCTGAACAAGAAGAATCTTGCTTTGGGAGATAAAATCAAAGTCATCGATATTGAACCTTTTGATAATTCCTATCATATTGAAACAAAAACACACAGGTTGGTAATTACGAGCAATGTTGCTGACAACCTTTGTTTAAAAAATGTCAAATAATGACCTATAATCCACAAATTGCACTTTTAATTTTTATAGGATCCTCCTTGCTGATCTATGCTTTTTTCCGGCCTGTAAAAGGTTGGTTTTGGGTCTTGAAGAACAATTGGCAATCAAACGAAAAGACAGTTATGGAAGATATCCTGAAGCAGCTGTACCGTTTGGAGAGTTACGGTGCTGAGATAGACATCAGTGCGCTTACCAATTCCCTTAAAACAAAAGATAGCCATGTGATACAAGCCATCCATAAGATGTCGGTCAATGAGTTGGTTAAGGTTCAAGGTGATTTGCTTCAATTGACAAAAGAAGGCAGGCAATACGCCTTAAAAATAATTAGGGTACACAGGTTATGGGAAAAATACCTTGCAGAAAAAACTGGATTTGACAAATCTGAATGGCATGACAGAGCTGAAGAAATGGAGCATATTTTGAGTTTGGAAGAAACAGATATTTTGGCTGATGAATTGGGAAACCCGATGTATGATCCTCATGGAGATCCAATTCCCAACACCCACGGAATGCTAAAGGAAATTGAAGGAGAACCCTTATCATCCTTGTCGGTTAACAGCATCGGAAGAATTGTCCATATAGAAGATGAACCAGACGTTATTTACAAACAAATTCTTGCCGAAAATATTCATATAGGCTCCATCATCAGAGTAGAGGAAAAAAGCAATGAACGCATTGTTTTTTATGCCGAGGGAGAAGAATTCATCCTGGCTCCTATCGTTGCAGCCAATATTACTGTTGCCGAATTGAAAAAGGATGTTGTAGAAGATGAAGACACCTTCAGATTGTCCAGTTTGCAGGAAGGTGAATTAGCAAAAATAGTCGGTATGTCAAAGGAAAGCCGAGGAGAAAACAGAAGGAGATTACTGGATCTTGGGTTTGTAAAGGGGACGGAAATAAAAATAGACCTGAACAGTCCAATGAAAAATCCTGTGGCCTATGCGGTAAAAGGTACGAGTATAGCATTGAGGAAGGATCAGGCTTCAAAAATTCTTATCACTAAATTAGAGTCATGACGAAGAAAATAGATAAGGCATGTGATTCTTGTGTTCATTATAATTCTGATGGGCTTAAGAAACTTGGTGTCGACACGAGTAAGTTTGATTATGTAGTCGCTATTGCCGGGAATCCTAATACGGGGAAAAGCACCGTGTTTAATGCCTTGACAGGATTACGTCAGCACACGGGTAATTGGCCGGGAAAAACCGTTGCCAGGGCAGAGGGGGCATTTTCTTATGCCGATAAAAAGTTCAAATTGGTTGACCTTCCGGGTACTTACTCGCTCCTGTCAACTTCTCAGGATGAAGAAGTGGCCCGAAATTTTATTCTTTTTGGTAAGCCGGATGTGACAATTATCGTGGCGGATGCTTGCCGTCTTGAACGAAACCTAAACCTTGTATTGCAGATTCTGGAAATTACAGATAAGGCTGTTTTGTGCCTTAATTTGATGGATGAAGCCGAAAGAAACGGGATTGAAATTGATACGAGAACCTTGTCTCGTGAATTGGGAATTCCCGTTGTTGCAACAAGCGCAAGATATCAAAGGGGTATCCCTGAACTTATTCAGACAGTTGATGAAATCGCTGCTGGAAAACTAGTTTGCAAGCCCAGAAAAATAAAGAATGTTCCGGAAAAAATACTAAAGGCAGTGACTGAATTGAGCAAAGAAATAGAATCAGAATTTCCAAATATTCCCAACAGTCGTTGGATAGCCTTCAGGTTGCTCGAGGGTGATAACCGGATTATAGAGGCTTTAAAAACAGGAGAATTGATTTAATATGGAAAAAAGAACTGCTCATAGAATTTTAAGCTTAACCAATGAACTACGGTGGAAGATTGGTGAAGATTTTCACGATCGACTTGCCGAGGGAATTTATGCGGATGCTTCTGATATAGCAAAAAGCTCTGTTATCAGTACTTCAGCAAAAAACAGATTTAGGATCGATCGAAAGATTGATGAAATTGTCACGAGCAGAACCTGGGGGTTTCCCATCATGTTGTTGCTATTGGGCCTTGTGCTTTGGCTCACTATTATAGGAGCAAATTACCCTTCTGCGATGCTCGCAAATATTCTCCTGGACAACTTTCACCCCTTTCTTAAAAATTTATCTGCCACTTTAGGGATACCCTGGTGGATTGATGGATTTTTGTTAGACGGTGTATACCTGGCGGTAGCCTGGGTGATCGCGGTGATGCTTCCTCCAATGGCTATTTTCTTCCCTTTATTTACTTTATTGGAGGATTTTGGTTATTTGCCCAGGGTAGCCTTTAACATGGACAACCTTTTTAGAAAAGCAGGAGCTCATGGGAAGCAAGCCCTTACCATGAGTATGGGATTTGGTTGTAATGCCGCGGGGGTTGTTGCCACTCGAATTATTGATAGCCCCAGAGAGCGGCTGATCGCGATCATCACCAATAATTTTTCACTATGCAATGGTCGCTGGCCGACCCAGATCCTGATCGCAACAATTTTTGTTGGAGCTTTGGTTCCAAGTTCTTTTTCAAGTTTAGCTTCGTTACTGGCGGTAGTCGGAATTGCTGTATTGGGAATTGCCTTTATGTTTTTGGTTTCCTGGGGACTGTCCAGAACAGTTCTCAAGGGAGAAGTTTCTACTTTTAATCTGGAATTGCCACCTTACCGACCTCCAAGATTTTGGAAAACAATATACACCTCTCTGATTGACAGGACAATGATCGTTCTATGGAGGGCAATTGTTTTTGCCGCACCAGCAGGGGCCGTTATCTGGTTGATCTCGAATATCCATATTGGTGATGTAAGTTTGGCGGCATGGTCGGTTCAAAGCATGGATGGATTCGGATTTTTACTGGGACTAAACGGAGTGATACTTTTGGCTTATATTGTTGCTATCCCAGCCAACGAGATCGTTATTCCAACGGTGTTGATGTTAACGGTTTTGGTCACGGGTATGTCAGGGGGAGAAGGTGCGGGAGTCATGTTTGAATTGGATTCTATTTCAGATACAGGGGAGGTTCTAAGGGCAGGAGGATGGACCTTGTTAACAGCGGTCAACCTTATGCTGTTCAGTTTACTTCACAATCCATGCAGTACGACCATCTATACTATTTATAAAGAGACCAAAAGCACAAAATGGACTGTGGTGGCCTCAGTGCTTCCTGTGATCATGGGTTTTATAATCACTTTTTTAGTGGCGCAAATCTGGAGGATATTCTCCATGTAAAGAATCAGGCCGAATTTAATTTAAAAGACTAAACAAAACCCATTTCCATTCAAATGAAAAAACTCAATGTAATTATTTTAGGTATTTTTTGCCTTAGCTATACGGTCAGTTTTGCTCAGAAAATAGTTACTGACAGGCCTGATCAGACAGAGAGCTCGTCGACGGTTCCTAAAAACAGTTTACAAATCGAAAGTGGCATGTTGTTCAGGTATGCAGAAGAGGGAGAAATTTCTTTACGTGAAGTAGCAATTCCGAGCACTTTGTTTCGCTATGGAATTTCTAAAGGATTGGAAATAAGAGTCGTGAATCAATATGTGAATATAAAGGAGGAAAATTCGGGTAAAGAAATTTCCGGGATTACTGACCTCGAAGTAGGCGTAAAAATTCAGTTGTTAAAAAAGGAAAACAAAAACACTGAAATTGCATTTTTGTCTCATATGATTCTCCCTACCGGAACGAAGGAGGTCTCTTTTGAAAAAGTGGGAACGATAAATAAATTGAGCATCTCTCATCAGTTAGGGGATAAGGTCGGTTTAGGATATAATGTCGGCTATAACTATTTTGGGATTGAGAACGGTTTTCTGACCTATTCGTTGGCGATAGGTGTTGAAATTAACGAAAGGGCCGGATTATATGTGGAGCCCTATGGTGATATAGGGATATTTAACGAACACTTAGCTAACATTGATGCCGGATTTACATATTTGTTGAAAGACAATTTCCAGATTGATTTTTCATTCGGGACGGGCCTGAATTATACCATGAATTATATTTCTGCTGGATTTAGCTGGAACATTGCCCCAAAAGAGAATTGATATAAACGGGTTATGACTTTTGCAAAGGCAGCCATATTTTTAAAATAAACAGGCCTTGCTTAAGGCCATTTTCATTACTTTTATTTAAAATTATACTGTTGGCCAACCCTTCTACATTTCAGGTCTATAATGCTTCCGCCGGCAGCGGAAAAACCTTTACACTGGTTAAGGAATATTTAAAGATTATTTTAAAAAATTCTGATCAAAGGCTGTATCAGCATATCCTTGCCATAACCTTTACAAACAAGGCGGCGACTGAAATGAAAGACCGTATCCTTGAGAATTTGCTAAGATTTTCTATCATGAACAAGGAAGATGAGCAGCATGATATGTTGCTTGTTTTAATGGCTGAAACAGGACTTGACCGCAGTGACCTGCAGTACAGGTCAAGGGAAAGGTTACAGGATATACTGAAAAATTACGCTTCTTTTCATATTAAAACCATTGATAGTTTTACCAATAAACTGATTAAGTCTTTTGCCTTTGACCTGGGGCTTACTTCTGATTTTGAAGTGGAGCTTGATACCGATTCTATTTTAAAGGAAGCGGTGGATGAGGTTTTGTCTCGAATAGGAGTTGACATGGAGTTGACCAAACTTTTAGTATCATTTTCAAAAGAGAAAACACTTGAAGACAGGTCTTGGGATGTAAGCAGGGATCTTTTTGAAATTTCGAAACTCATTTTGAATGAAAATCATGCAAGAGAACTGAATAAGTTGGCTGAAAATGACCTGTCAAGTTTTTCAGCACTTTCAGTCAAATTGAGAAAGGAGCAAAAGGTCTATCTGAAATCTTTGGAGGATATAGCAAATGAGGCTTTGAATTTGTTACGGGACAAGGGAATTGATCATACCGATTTCTTAAGATCGCAGTTTCCGAAATTTTTTCTTAAAATGCTGAAACAACCTGAATCTCTCGATTTTGACAAAGAGAACAGTTTGTCAAGGAATATTGAACAAAGAAAATTCTATGCTAAGAATAAACCGGCAGCGATAAGCTTGGCAATAGATGGCATGGCGGATGATTTGATAAATCTTTATCATAGTGCCGGCAGGATTTTTGAAAAATTTAAATTGAATGAGCTCATATTGAAAAACCTTGTTCCACTGGCGGTAATCAATAGTATTAACCAGGCTCTTGAAGAGATCAAAACAAATAATAATATCAGGTTAAATGCCGAGTTCAATCAAATGATCAGTGAGCACCTGATAAATGAGCCAGCGGCTTTTATCTATGAAAAATTGGGGGAACGATTCAAATACTTTTTTATTGATGAAATGCAGGATACTTCAGTCTTACAGTGGCAGAATTTGATACCTTTAATCGATAATGCCCTGAGTTCTGAAGGTGCAGGATTAATGTTGGTGGGCGATGCAAAACAGGCGATTTATAGATGGAGAGGCGGACGTGCCGAACAGTTTATCAATTTATCTTCGGATCAGAATGACTACGGTACTAACCCATTTCAAACCTCAAAACTCACTAAAAATCTTGATACAAATTACCGCAGTCACTCTGAAATAATAGGATTCAACAATCGCTTTTTTACGCACATTTCTCAACATTTTGGCAACGATGACTATAGAGATTTATACAGTATAGGAAACGCTCAGAAGGTGAACTCTAAAAAAGGAGGTTATGTTAGCCTTCAATTTATAGAGAGCCAGAGGAATGCTCAGGCAAGGGATGAAATATATCCTCAATTGGTTCATAAAACAATTGTGGGTCTTTTGGATCAATTTAACCCTAATGAAATTTGCATATTGGTGAGGAAAAAAAAGGAAGGTGTGTCTATTGCCAAGTACCTTACAAACCAGGGAATGGATATTGTAAGCTCTGAAACCTTACTGATAAAGAACAATGCGAAGGTGAATTTTATCATTGGTTTACTGCAAATGCTTGCTGATGACACAAATGATGACGCGAAATTTACCGTATTGAATTTTCTGTACGACCATCTGGGCATTACATCTGAAAGGCATGATTTTTTAGCAAATTTGATCAAAAGGAGTTCAGCTGAAATATTCAGGGAACTAGAGCGATACCAGCTTTTTTACGATGCCCTGAAATTTAATGAATATTCAATTTATGAAGGGGTCGAAGATATCATCAGAAGTTTTCGATTGACAAAAGGATCAGATGCCTTTATACAATTCTTTATGGATTTTGTGTTTGATTATACTCAGAGAAAATCGCAGAAAAGCATTTCGTTTTTAGCGTATTGGGAGGAGAAAAAAGAAAAATTGAATATTGTTAGTTCTGATGATTTGCAAGCCGTTCGAATCATGACCATTCATAAGTCAAAGGGCCTTGAATTTCCGGTGGTGATTTTTCCATATAATCTGGATCTTTATTACGAAAGAGATCCAAAAGCTTGGTATTCAGAATTGAAAGAGGAGCACTTTGATGATTTTCAGAGTATTCTGGTTGATTCTTCCTCCGGGATTAAGAAGACGGGGACATTTGGAACCAGTATTTTTGAGGAACAGCGAAAGGAAAAGGAACTAGACAGTTTTAATCTTTTATATGTTTGTTTGACCAGAGCCATTGAGCAGCTGTATATTATTTCGGAGATAAAAAAATCAAATGACCGGATCGGAACAAGTGCGCAGTTATTTATGGATTTTCTCTCTGAGGAAGAGCGTTTGAAAGAAAATTGTTTGCAGTATGAGTACGGCAATAAAAAAAGGAATGCTACAAAGAAGGATTCAAAGGGACTTGCCGAAATTCAGCAGGAGTTTATAAGCAGTTCATGGAATGATCATCAGATTCATATTGTAGCCAACTCAGAATTATTATGGGATACTGAACGAGCTGAAGCCATTCTGTACGGCAATCTGATCCACGAAATGATGGCAAGAATTAAACATGAACAAGATGTTGAACAGGTGCTTGAACAATTTGTCAACAGAGGGATTTTGCCGAAAGAAGAAATAGATATTATGCGTACACTGGTTTTGAGTATCGTTGAACACCCCTTGCTCAAGCCATATTTTAGGCCCGGACAAATTATCTTTAACGAAAGGGAGATCTTTACCGATTCGGGTCAGGTCATTATCCCTGACAGATTGGTCATAAACCAACAAGATGTAACGGTGATAGATTATAAAACAGGTAAGCCCAATGAAAATCACCGGCTTCAAATAGATAATTATGCTTTGGTTTTAGAAAAATTGAATTATAATGTGCTTGATAAAATTCTGGTCTATATAGATGAGAACATCAGGGTAATAAAAAGTTAAATACAGTTATGAATACGATAGATATTATTATTGGGATTATCCTGATATTCGGTACGGTCAATGGATTTATTAAAGGTTTATTTGTGGAGGTCACTACCTTGGTCGGACTGGTTCTCGGGGTTTACGGAGCTATTCATTTTTCATATTTTTTGGGAGATTTCCTCAAGGATAGCGTGAGTTGGGATGAGTCTATGATTCAGGTAGTTTCATTTGCCGGTACATTCCTGATCATATTGATCGCCTTGGTTTTATTGGGTAAGGCCATGACCAAAATTGCTGAAACCATAGCGCTTGGCTTTTTCAATAAATTGGTTGGAGCCATTTTTGGGCTCTTAAAGTACGCTTTGATCTTGAGTATCGTCTTGATTGTCTATGACCAGATTAATGCCTCGCTTCGTTTTGTTGAAAAGGAAAAAGTCAAAGAATCTGTTTTATATGAACCGGTCAAGAATTTTGCTCCGGCTATATTTCCCAATTTGGTTAAAGTAGTTAAATCTAAAAATTAAGGCTTGCTCCTTATTGAGAAGATAAAATAACTTAATACGGCACTGTTGGTGAATCGAAATTATCATTATTTTAGCCCTGCTAAATCTTAATTATGTCCACAGCAAAAAAGGAGTACAAAAGGATTACAACCAAAACTTTGGTTGAGATGAAGAAACACGGTGAGAAAATTGCCATGTTGACTGCCTACGACTATACAATGGCCAAGATCGTTGATCACGCAGGTATAGACATTATTTTGGTAGGGGACTCTGCTTCAAATGTTATGGCAGGTCATGAAACGACCTTGCCAATAACACTGGATCAAATGATTTATCACGCATCTTCGGTAGTAAGGGCAATTGAAAGGGCTTTGGTCGTGGTTGATCTTCCATTTGGGACTTATCAGGGAAATTCAAGACAGGCACTGGATTCGGCAATAAGGATTATGAAAGAGTCGGGCGGTCATTCGGTTAAACTTGAAGGTGGAGCAGAAATTTCAGAATCCGTTACGCGAATCCTTTCAGCGGGCATCCCGGTTATGGGACATTTGGGTTTGACACCTCAATCGATCTATAAATTTGGCACCTATTCGGTTAGAGCCAGAAAAGAAGAAGAGGCTAATAAACTAAAAGCTGATGCCATATTGCTCGAGGAACTGGGATGTTTTGCCATAGTTCTTGAAAAAGTGCCGGCAAAATTGGCCAGGGAGGTAGCCGAAAGCATAACCATTCCTGTGATTGGAATTGGAGCCGGAGACGGAGTCGACGGCCAGGTTTTAGTGACGCACGATATGTTGGGAATGACCCATGAATTCAGTCCGAGATTCCTTAGAAGGTATCTTGATCTCTATACCGAAATGGGCGATGCTTTCAAAAATTATATTTTGGATGTTAAATCCCGTGATTTTCCAAATAAGGAAGAGCAGTATTAATCTATGATTCTCGCCGTTTTGGCGAGTTTTTTTATTTTAACTTTTAACCAAATTTTAACAAGGAAAAACTAAGCTAACCCTTAGATTTGTTGCCCTTGTAGTCTAAAAACGAACTGAAATTTAAAAAGATAAATGGATACACAAAACGCTAATGTTGATATCAGATTGATCAACGAAAAAATAGAAAGAGAAAGTGCATTTGTCGACTTGCTGCAACTTGAAATGAACAAGGTTATTGTAGGGCAAAAGCATATGCTGGAAAGATTGCTTATTGGATTACTTGGGGATGGTCATATTTTGTTGGAAGGAGTCCCGGGTTTGGCAAAAACACTGGCAATTAACACTTTATCTAAAGCTGTTAAAGGTTCTTTCAGCAGAATTCAATTTACACCTGACTTGTTGCCTGCGGATGTTATAGGAACCATGATCTTTAATATGAAGGAGAATGATTTCTCGATTAAAAAGGGCCCCATATTTGCGAACTTTGTGTTGGCAGATGAAATTAACAGAGCACCTGCAAAAGTTCAGTCAGCGCTGCTGGAAGCTATGCAGGAGCATCAGGTAACTATTGGGGATTCTACCTTCAAATTGCCGGAACCGTTTTTGGTACTCGCTACTCAGAATCCAATTGAACAGGAAGGAACTTATCCCTTGCCGGAAGCGCAGGTTGATAGATTTATGCTGAAAACAGTGATAGATTATCCAAAAATGGATGATGAACAAATAATTATGAGGCAAAACCTTGCAGGAGGATTTGATAATGTAAACCCTGTGGTATCCATAGAACAAATTGCTAGAGCGAGGGCAGCTGTAAAAGAAGTTTACATGGATGAAAAGATTGAAAAATACATACTCAGCATAATTTTTGCTTCCCGATACCCGGAAAATTATCGACTAACTGATCTCAAGCCGCTAATTAGTTTTGGTGCTTCCCCAAGGGGAAGTATCAATTTGGCAATGGCAGCCAAATGTTATGCTTTTATTAAGAGAAGAGGATATGTAATTCCGGAGGACGTTCGCGCCATAGTGCATGACGTGCTTCGCCACAGGATCGGAATCACTTACGAAGCCGAGGCCGAGAATATAACTTCTGTTGACATCATAAACAAGATCGTGAACGAGGTTGAAGTGCCTTAATCAGTTTATTTATCAGCAACAAAAACACTCTTGATGGATCTTATCTGGCAGGAATGAAGGGTTGGGAATTTTAATTAGAATACAGGCAAGTGGATACTAAAGAATTACTTAAAAAAGTAAGAAAGATAGAGATCAAGACAAGGAGGTTGTCGGATCATATTTTTTCAGGAGAATATCACAGCTCCTTCAAGGGCCGTGGTATGACTTTTTCTGAAGTAAGACAATACCAGTTTGGTGATGACATAAGATCAATTGACTGGAACGTTACTGCCCGATATAACGAACCTTATGTCAAGGTTTTTGAAGAGGAACGGGAATTGACCATGATGCTTGTGGTTGACATCAGCGGATCTGAATCATTCGGGACCACCCAGCAATTCAAAAGAGATATCCTGACAGAAATTAGTGCAACACTTGCATTTTCAGCTATCCAGAATAATGACAAGGTCGGATTATTGCTGTTTTCCAACGAAATAGAACTGTTTATTCCTCCAAAAAAAGGAAAGACCCATGTATT
This sequence comes from Lutimonas vermicola, assembly GCF_038433205.1. Classification (NCBI taxonomy): domain Bacteria; kingdom Pseudomonadati; phylum Bacteroidota; class Flavobacteriia; order Flavobacteriales; family Flavobacteriaceae; genus Lutimonas; species Lutimonas vermicola. The sequence continues at coordinate 37,455 of NZ_JBCDNA010000003.1, read as the reverse complement.
GCGAATTATCAGGGAGTTGATTGAATTCGAACCCAAAAGCAGGAAAACTGATTTAAGCCATGCCTTGCGATACTTTTCCAATGTAATGAAGAAGAAGGCCATTGTGTTTATTCTCTCCGATTTTATCGACACCGGATATGATAATGCTTTGAAGATTGTAGGCAAGAAGCATGATGTAACCGGAATACGGGTTTATGATAAAATTGAGACAGAATTGCCAAAACTGGGAATGGTACCCATGAGGGATGCTGAAAGCGGTGAAATTGTGCTTGTAAATACAAATTCGAAGATCGTACGAAGAAATTATCGCGCCCACTATCTTAAAACCGTTGATTATTTCGAAGACTCTTTTACAAAAAGCGGATCGGGAGTAATCAATAACAGGGTCGACGAAAGTTATGTTAAGAAGTTATTGGGATATTTTAAAAGAAGGGCTTAACAGGTCATGAAAAACCAGGCCTGAAAAATGAAAATACTAAAATGAGATATTTATTATATCCGACATATAACATCATGAAGTTTCTGAAAGATTCAAGGAACCTAGGTTCTGCGGTGTTTTTTAGAAATATTTTAGTGGTGTCGGTTTTTCTGGTAAATTTTTCGGGCTTCGCACAGGTCTCAAGTAGAATAGACACTACCCAAATCAGGATAGGAGAACAGTTCAATTATGAGATCATCGTTGATGAGACACAAGATGTTCGGTTTCCAAAGTTTGAATCTGATAGTCTCAACAGGATAGGGGTCGTGACTTCTCATAAAATTGATTCTCTAAAGAATCAACTGATAAAAAAGTATACGCTTACCAGTTTCGACAGTGGCCGTTATGTATTGCCGGGTCAGGAAATTTTCATCAGGGATAAGCGCTTTTTAACAGATCGAGTAGTTATTGACGTATCTACTGTTGAGGTTGATACGATCAAGCAGCCCATGTACCATATAAAGGAAATTAAGAACGAACCTTATTTGTTCAGTGATTACCTGAATTATTTTTGGGGTTTAATCGTTCTTTTAATCGTAATCGGGTTGATCCTTTACTTTGTTTTAAGGGACAAGCCTACCGAGGAGGAACTTATTTCGAGAATACCTCCTTTCGATGCGGCTAAAATCAGGTTGAAGGAATTAGACGAGAAGGGGCTGATTTCACAAAACAAGATCAAATTATATTACGTGGAACTAACCGATATTGTCAGGACCTTTATTGAAAGGGAATTGAATATTCCGGCTTTGGAATCCACAACCGATGAATTGATAGAAACTATTACTGATTTCAACAGTAGCAGCAATTTGAATATTCCGAAAGAAACACTTTTGAAATTGCAAAAATTATTGCAGGAGGCCGATTTGGTAAAGTTTGCGAAATCGAAGCCGCTTCAAAATGAAATTGCCCTTCACAGGGAGGATGCAGAAGGAATTATAGACACCTTGCATCCGGTAAAAGTAGAACCTAAAGAAATAGAAGATGATGGGCAGTAATTTGGAATTTACAAACCCGGAATACCTGTGGTTTTTAGTATTGATTCCGCTCATGGCTGTTTGGTACTTTTTTGTACGAAAAAAAGACAGTGCAGATTTACATATGCCCAGTATTGCCAGTTTTGAACATGATAATATCTGGGCCAGGTTAAAACCTTTGTTGTACCTCTTGAGGCTATTGGCAATTGCAGTTTTGATTGTTGCATTGGCACGGCCCAGGAATGTCGAGGTAAGTAAAAGGACCAAAACAACCCGGGGGATAGACATCGTTATGGCTATAGATGTTTCAGCCAGTATGCTGGCAAAGGACCTGAAGCCAAACAGACTTGAAGCCTTGAAGGAGGTAGCGAGTAAATTTGTTCAAAAAAGGCCAAATGACAGGATAGGAATAGTGGTATACGCAGGTGAAAGTTTTACACAAACTCCTATCACAAGCGATAAGGCGATCATCCAAAACACCATCAGAAAAATAAGGTGGGGCCAGATCGAGGATGGCACTGCTATTGGCATGGGGCTGGGTTCAGCGGTGAATAGATTAAAAGACAGTAAGGCAAAAAGCAAAGTGATTATTCTATTAACAGATGGAGTTAACAATACAGGATTCGTCGATCCGAAAACGGCAACTGAATTGGCCAAGGAGTTAAGCATCAAGGTCTATACTATTGGTTTAGGAACAAATGGAACAGCTTTGTTTCCTGTAGCTAAAGATTTAAACGGTAAACTCATTTTTAGAAACGCCCCTGTGGAAATTGACGAGGAACTGTTAAAATATATAGCTGCTGAAACAGAGGGTAAATATTTCAGGGCAACCGGAAATAAAAAGCTGGAGGCTATTTATGATGAAATAAACAAGCTTGAAAAAACTGAAATCGAAGAATTTAAATATTATAATTATCAGGAAAAATTCAGACCGTTATTGATGTTTGCAGGATTTTTAATTTTATTGGAAATGTTGTTGAGATTTACGGTTTACAGAAGTTTTATCTAGGTTAAGAGCATATGTATCAAATAGAGGAGCCAAAATATTTTTACTTGTTTATCGCAGTTGCGATCTTATTGCTGTTGTATCTTCTGAACTGGTTTTGGAAAGTAAAAAAGCAAAGGGAATTTGCGGATGTTGCTTTGTTGAATGAATTAAGCCCTCAAAAATCTGTTTTTAAACCAGTCTTGAAAATGATTTTTGTATTATTGAGTTTGTCATTTTTGATCATAGCCATGGTGAACCCCAAAATGGGGACCCAACTCAAAACAGTGAAAAGACAGGGTGTTGATATTGTTTTCGCTCTGGACGTTTCAAAAAGTATGTTATCTGAAGACATTGCCCCTAACAGGCTGGAAAAATCGAAACAGATCATCTCTAAGATCATTGATAAATTGGGTAGTGACAGGGTTGGAATCATCATATATGCCGGCAACGCTTATCCGCTGCTTCCGATCACCACTGATCATGGTGCCGCCAAGATGTTTTTACAAAATGCCAGCCCAGACATGGTGTCTTCGCAGGGAACTGCAATTAACGAGGCGTTGGAATTGTCAAAAACCTTTTTTGACGATGATACCCAAACCAATCGATTTCTTTTCGTGATTTCAGACGGCGAGGATCATGAGGAAAATTCAGGAAAGGTGGCAAAAGAGATCGTTGATATAGGCATAAGAACCTATACAATTGGTATCGGGACCAACAAAGGTGGCCCTATCCCTATAAATGTCAATGGAAAGTTTCAGGGATATAAGAAAGATAATAAAGATGAAGTTGTAATCACCAAACTCAATGTTGAAACGCTGAAGGATATAGCGAAAAACGGGGAAGGAAAGTATATCTACGGAAATAAAACTTCAAAAACCATTGAGTACGTTGAAGACCTTTTGCTTAAAGCGGATAAAAAGGAGTTTGAATCAAAACAGTTTTCCGATTACAAGGATCAGTTCCAATGGTTTGTCGGATTTGGTCTTTTATTCTTGGTGTTGGACGTTTTCTTGCTGAATAAGAAAACCAAATGGATACAGAAATTGAATTTGTTTAATGAAAGGTAAAATGAAATATATCATTTGTATTTGGATCTTTTTACCCTTTGCTTTGTTTGCGCAGGATAAAGAGAAGGAAAAACAGGAACCGGTTAAAATCAAACTGGCTGAGAAGCAGATTCTTAGAAAGGGAAATGATTTGTTTAAGCAAAAGAGGTTTGTTGACGCTGAGGTCAAGTATAAGAAGGCCCTTAAGGAAAACCCTAACTATGAGACCGCGGGCTACAACCTGGGTAATGCAGTGTACGAGCAGAACAGGTTTGAAGAAGCTTTACCACAATATGAATTGGTAGCCAAAAGTGCAGGCGATAAGGATACCCGCGAGAAATCATTTCACAATATCGGTAATGTGATGATGAAACAGAAGCAGTATGATAAAGCAGTAGCGGCATATAAGAACTCCTTGCTCTTGAATCCGAATGACGAGGAGACAAGATATAACCTGGCACTTGCTCAGAAATTACTCAAAGACCAGCAGCAAAACCAGGATAATAAAGATCAAAATAAGGATCAGAACGAAGATCAGAACAAAGACGAGAATCAGGATCAAAACCAGGACCAGAATAGTGAGAACAAGGATCAAAAGGAAGATCAAGGCGAGGATGAAAAGAAAGAACAGGACAAGAATGAAGGAGACAATAAAAATGATGAAAATGATCAGGAAGATGAGAAGGATGAGCCAAATGAAGGCGATAAAAAAGAACAGAATAAACAGCCTCAGCCAAATCAATTGAGCCAACAGCAGATTGAACAGTTGTTGGAGGCCATGAATAATGAAGAGAACAAAACACAACAGAAAGTGAATGCCAAAAAGGCCAAAGGGAGAAAGGTAAACCAGGAAAAAGACTGGTAAATCAAAGTTAGTTTAATCGTCTTTTGGAGGAATTTGGATTAGAGCTTAAAAAATGAAAAAGAAGTATTTATTCATAGTAATACTGCTGATTGCAGTACAAAACGTCATCGCGCAGGTAACGTTTAAAACGACTGTGAGTAAAACTGAACTGGGTCTTAACGAAAGATTAAGAATCGAGTTTTCCATTGACCGTCAGGGAGGCGATGATTTTACACCACCTGATTTTAAAAATTTTAAAGTTCTTGCCGGGCCGAGTCAATCGAGCAGTTTTTCATCTATCAATGGAAAAACCTCCTATAAATTGACCTATACCTATATCCTGCAACCTACTGCCAAGGGTAATTTTACCATACCGTCAGCTACCGTGACCTATGAGAACGAAGTGATCAAATCGAATACTGTACGAATAAGCGTTACGGATGCGATTGAGATTCCCGAGGACCCGAATGACCCCAGATATCTAGCACAGCAAAATGTGCATTTGGTAGCCGAGGTTTCTGATTTGAGTCCTTACGTTGGTGAAAGCATTTCGGTGGTTTATAAATTATACGTCGACATCAACCAGGTGAATGTGCAGAATACAAGAGAAACTTCTTCACCATCTTTTAATGGTTTCTGGAACCAGAATATTGATGTTAAAAAATGGGTAGCAAAGAACGGCACTTACGGAGGTAAACCACATCGATATGTTATCGTTAGAAAAACAGTTTTAATTCCCCATAAGTCAGGAAACCTCGAAATAGAACCACTGGAAATGGAAATAACAGCCGGTGTTCCCATTGGAAGAAGAGATTTTTTTGGAAACATGTTGATGAATGATGTGAACTTTACCTTGACTTCAGGTAAAAAGATCATTCGTGTCAAGGAGTTGCCGTCAGAAAATAAACCGTTTAATTTTTCTGGGGCAGTCGGTGATTTCAAATTCAGGGTAACCCCTAGCAAAACTGATCTGAAAGCTAATGAATCAGCTCAGATTAAGGTTGAATTAAGTGGTGAGGGAAATTTAAAACTTGTTAAACTTCCCGGAATTTCAACTCCAAACGGATTGGAAGTATATGAACCTGAACACAAAGAAAATATCACTACCTCCCTAAATGGTCTGTCGGGAAGCGTGTTTGATCAATACGCCGTAGTACCGCAATCACGGGGTAAATTTAAAATCCCCGGAGTATCGTTTTCATATTTCAACCCTAAGGAGGAAAAATATTATTCGATTGAAACTGACCCAATCATGTTGAATGCCTTACAAGGCAGGGATATAGCTGATGAACCAATTGTGTCGGGCAAACAGGATGTGATTATAAATGAAGGAGACATTCGATATATTCATTTGAAAACTGACTTCGTTTCAACCCTTAAGGAGGAAGATTTCTTTCTTTCGGATCTGTTTTATCTCCTGATGATCCTGCCGTTATTGTCGATTCCATTGGGTATTTTTATAGGGAAGAAGAAACGTCAAAGAGACAGTGATATCATAGGAAATAAAAGAAGGAAGGCCGATAGGTTGGCAAGAAAATATCTTTCACAGGCTAGAAAACAGCTTGGGAAGAAGGAGGCATTTTATATCGCATTGGAAAAGGCACTTCACAATTATCTCAAGGCGAAGCTGCACGTTGAAACTTCAGAGATTTCAAGAGAAAAAATTGCTGAGATATTAGATAAAAAGCAGGTAGATGAGAAAACTATTGAGGAGTTTGGCAAGGTATTGGAGAATTGCGACTATGCCCGTTATACGCCATCTACGGATGTTATGATGAAGCTGGAATATGAAAATGCCAAAAAGGTTATTGCAAAAATTGACAAACAATTGTAGTAGATAAATGTTTAAAAGTAAAGTATTGAAAGGTTTATTTTACATTGCGCTGATTGCGATCTGCACCTATTCCGGGTCGGGAATGCAACTCCATGCCCAGACCCCGGATAGTTTGTTTACTGCTGCTAATAAATTATATCAGCAGGAAAAATATTTAGAGGCTTTACAGGCATATCAGAAAATTGAAAAACAGGACCTTGAATCTGCTTCTCTTTATTATAACATGGCTAATATATATTACAGATCCAATCAGGTTGCTCCTGCCATCTATTACTATGAGAAAGCCCTGAAACTTGCGCCAAATGACAAGGACATTCTCTTTAATCTGGAATTTGCCAACAGGACGATTCTTGATAATATTGAACCCCTTCCGAGAAGTCTCTGGCAAAAATTCATGAATGACGTCGTTTTGAGGTTTACTTATGAAACCTGGTCAAAAATAGCAGTTAGTTTGGCTTTTGTCTTTGCTGTTTTGTTTCTGATGTACCACTTTTCATACAGTACCCGAAAGAAACGTATTTATTTTGTTACCAGTATTTTATCAGTGATTTTTGTCACAACGAGTTTATTCTTTTCGTACAGAAACAAACATTATGTTGATCGCAATACAGAAGCAATCGTATTTTCGACTGAGGTAGAGGTAAAGAGCGCTCCTACAAATTCAAGCGATGTTTATTTTGAGCTGCATGAAGGGACCAAGGTGCTTATTTTAGAAACGCTCGATAATTGGAAAAAGATCAGGATTGCAGATGGTAAAATGGGTTGGATCAATGCAGCAGCTATTAAGGAGATCTGATAAGCCGTACTTAGGCTTCCCTGGGATCATGGCTTGAAACAAACCGGTAAAACCTCACCTTTAGCTAAACAATATTTTTCAGCAAGTCCATCGGGCAATGTTTTAGAATAATCTACTTCTTCCACTTTAAATCCGGCGGCTCTTAATCGATCGAAATAATCTCTGCCATAAATCCTGACATGATCATATTGCCCAAAATGTTTTGCTCTGTCTTCGGGAGTTTGAATGGTGTCATCTTCATAACTGGTTTCTCTGGTTATATCCTGAGGGACCTGAAAAATCCCCATTCCACCTGATTTCATTACCCTAAAGAGCTCTTTGATTGCCCTTGCATCATCCTCAATATGTTCCAGGACATGATTGCACAAAATGATGTCGAATTGATTGTCTTCAAATGGCAGGTTGAGAATATCGGCCTTGACATCCACTATGGGGGAATAAAGATCGGCGGTTGTATAGTCAAGGTGTTTCATCTTTTTAAAAAGAGACAAAAAACATTGCTCAGGAGCCATATGCAAAACCTTGAGGGGCTTTGTAAAAAACCCGGTCTCGTTTTTAAGATAGAGCCAAAGTAAACGGTGGCGTTCCAGGGATAGCGTGCTTGGCGATAAAACATTGGGTCTTTGAGCACCATATCCATAAGGCAAAAAGCGTTTAAAGCTTTTTCCATCAATAGGATCAGTATATCGGTCTCCTTTTAACCAAAAGGCCAGGATAGGACTGACCAGATAACTCAATTTGATCAAATAGGGACGAGGAACAGTATTGAGCACAAACTTAAAGATCTTCATGTAATAGCAGCTTATAAAGCCCTGAATTCGGCCTCTTCATTAGTTTTAATACCTAAGGCTTCATTGATAAAGGCAAAAGTAGACAGTAATTCGGGCTTACCGTTTACTATAGCCACATTATGTTCAAAATGGGCGCTTGGTTTTTCATCAGCTGTTTTTATCGTCCAGCCATCGCTAAATTGCCTTATTCTGTGGGTTCCTAAATTGATCATCGGTTCGATCGCAACTACCATTCCTTCCAGGAATTTCTTTCCCTTACCACGTCGTCCGTAGTTTGGCATTTCAGGATCTTCATGCATCTCTCTCCCAAGACCGTGCCCAACGAGTTCCCTTACCACTCCGTATCCATGTTTTTCGGTAAATTGCTGAATGGCATAGCCTACATCACCAACCCTGTTGCCGATCTTAAATTCTCTGATTCCCAGGTACAGGCTTTCTTTCGTCACCTCCAGAAGTTTTTTCGTCTCAATATCAATCTCACCCACAGCAAAAGTATAGGCATGATCACCGTAGAATCCATTTTTAAGAGCTCCACAATCAACAGAAATAATATCTCCTTCCACCAAGGGTTGTTTATTTGGTATACCATGAACAACTTGTTCATTGGGGCTCATACATAAGGTATTGGGAAAATCATACAAACCCAAAAAACCCGGCTTGGCACCATGATCCCTGATAAACTCCTCGGCAATTTTGTCAAGCTCCAAAGTGCTGATTCCTGGTTTGATCGCTTTTGCAATTTCTCCAAGAGTCATCGAAACTATAAGGGCACTTTCTCTGATCAATTCGATCTCCTCACGGGTTTTAATTTTTATCATGGTTTGCATTTAATGCCGCAAAGATACTGTAAAAAGATATTGTTCCAAAGCGAATCAAATCTTCAATATCACGCTGGTTTTAGTTATTTAATACCATGGTAATTTTTTTTGCAACTACCTCAGGTTTAATAGTTTTCATACAGTCTTCATAACCTGGAACAATTTTGTTTCCATAAACAGAAGTTGGGAGGAAAGGATACTTTTCAAGATCAGGTATCAGACTGTTTTCGAGAGGTTGTCTAAATGGAACGAAACCGGCATAGGGATGTGTATTTCCCCACATCGTAACCACTGGTACCCCAAACATTGCCGCCATATGACCATTGCCGGAATCCATGCTGACCATGACGTCGAGGTTACTAATCAAATTTAACTCCTGATCGAAACTGATTCTACCGGCAATATTGATACATTTATCTGAAACAGTAGCCAGATCGTTTAATTGTTCCACTTCCTTATCGCCTCCTCCGAACAAGAAAATTTGATAATTCTCCTTGAGGATTATTTTGATGACCTCTTTCATCAAATGCAGTGGATACATTTTAGTTTCATAAGTAGCAAAAGGGGCTATACCCACCCATTTCTTATCTTTTTTACCGGTAATTCGTTCAATATCAAGTGATATTTCTCTTTTAGGAAGCAGCGTAACTTCAGATAGCGATATGGGTAACCTTAACGCTGCGCATACCTCGGCATGGCGCTCCAAGATTGGTTTTATGGATGTAATGCGTTTAGTCTTTAAGGCCGTTAATTTTTTTCTTTCTTTCCTTCCTTTATTCAGGGATGATACGGGGACCCCGTTCAGTTTAAAAAAGGTTTTGATAATCTTTGATCGTAAGACGTCATGCAGGTCGGCAAAAGCATCAATCCCAAATTGCGATAAACTCCTGTATAATTGATACAAACCGCGAAGCCCGGAATTGGAATTTTCGACGTCAGCCGGATAAAATTGAACATTGGGTATAGAAGAAAAAAAAGTTCTGAAAAAAGGCCTTGAGACCACAGTAATCTTCAGCAGTGGATATTGTTGGCGAAGCGCTAAAACTACAGGTACGATCATTGCTACGTCACCAATAGCAGACAATCGCATAATCAGTATGTGTTTAGGCCGGTTCAGTTCATTTTCTGGCACGAAGTACAGGATTTAAATTATCATCATTGTACATTTTCATTTGCTTATAAACTTTCATGTATTTATCGCCATTTTGAAAATCCTCCAACAGTTCATCAATCGCAGTACAAAGATCTTTTTGCTGTTCCAACAAAACCTGTAATTTTTTCTCGCATGAACTCCTGTGGGCGTCAGATGCATCAGATCTGGTTGCCTCTTCACGCATATGGTAAATTTTAAGTGCCAAAATAGATAAGCGGTCATATGCCCAGGCAGGACTCTCCGTATTGATCTTGGCATTGTTTTTAACAGAAACGTTTTTGTAAAGATCCAAAAAGTAACTGTCAATAAACTCCACCATATCTGTTCTTACCTGATTGGATTCATCAATCTGCCTTTTGATTTTTAGAGCGTCCATGGCATTAATTTCAGGATCGCGAATAATATCTTCAAGATGCCATTGAACAGTATCTATCCAATTTTTATGGTAAAAAAGATGTTTGATGTCTTCCTTGTCATAGGGATTATCAATTGGGGTATCTATTTGATCATTAGTGTGATAATCTTTAATACTTTTTTCAAAAATGGTATAGGCTTGCGTCGCGTTCATTACAAAAATGGATTTTTTTACATGTTTGGTTTTGAGAAAGTTATCTGACTTTTCAGGAAAGAGTATAACTTTGGAAAGGATATCATAATATGATTTTATAATCCTTTGATATTGTCGATAAAGATAAGGTAAAAAAGTAAAAAATTTAGTAAAGTATAGGTCAAAATTGTACTGGATGACGATGCCGGAAAGTAGTGTGATATGATTTTGAAAAGTAAATATTAGCTTTTAAAAAACCCGAATAGTCCTTTTTTAGACTTGTGCTCTTTTGGTTTTTCTGTTTTCAATAACTGCTGATATATTTCTCCCCAACCCAGCAGTCCACCAACATTTCTATCGTCAATGAATACATCGGCGTTCACTTTTCTACTGATACTCCCGTCGAATTTTTCTTCCGGGTAACTTTTGTTTACGGCATAAAATTCAAGGCCATTTTTTTGACAAAAATCAACAGCTTCCTGTAACCTTTCACCATATCTATAGGTCCATAGAATGAGACGGTGTCCCTTTCGTTGCAATTCAAGTAAAGTATCAAAGGCGAAAATCTTGGCAGGCCCAATTCTTGGATAGTCGTCTTCAACGATAGTACCATCGAAATCAACGGCAATTAACAAAGAATTTTTAGGTAACATTTTCATCTTGAAATTTTTCAAATCTAATCATTATAAAGTCTTCATTCAAAAAAACTTTAACATATAGTTAAACGGCTAATTGTACTTTTTCGTACCTAACCGGCTATTTTATCCTTACGGGCTATTTTAATCCAACAATGAATGTCTGGTCATTGAATCCGGCTGAGGGATCTCTAAAAGATCAAGAATAGTTGGTGCAATGTCTCCAAGAACACCATCTTTTATATCATTTTCCTTTTTTTCTTCAACAAGAATCAAAGGAACCGGGTTCGTTGTATGTGCCGTATTTGGCGAGCCATCTTCATTAATCATTTTTTCACTGTTGCCATGATCGGCAATAATAATACTTGAATAATGGTTCTCCAACGCAGTAGTTACCACTTTTTCCAAACATGCATCTACGGATTCAGCAGCCTTCATGGCAGCTTCCATGACTCCTGTATGGCCAACCATATCAGTATTGGCAAAATTTAAACAAATAAAATCTGCCTCACGTGACTTGAGTTCAGGAATGATGGCATCTCTGATCTCTTCTGCACTCATTTCGGGTTTTAAATCGTAGGTCGCAACTTTAGGGGAAGGGCACAGTAACCTTTTTTCGCCTTTAAATTCTTTTTCTCTACCCCCTGAAAAGAAAAAGGTAACATGAGGATATTTTTCAGTTTCAGCTATTCTTATCTGTTTTTTATGATGATTTTCCAATACTTCACCTAATGTCTCCGTAAGATTGTCCTTGGGATAGATCACCTCGACCTCCTTGAATGAATCATCATAATTGGTCATGGTCACATAGTACAACGGCAAGGTATGCATACTGTATTCTTGAAAATTTTCCTGTGTTAGCACTCGGGTCAATTGTCTTCCTCTGTCAGTTCTGAAATTAAAGAAAATGATGACATCATTATCTTCTATTTTAGCAATGGGATCTTGATGATTGTCAACCATAACAATGGGTTTTATAAACTCATCTGTTACGCCATCATCATAACTTTTTTGTATGCTTTCGACTGCATTTTGAGATTTTTCCCCAATTCCATTGACCATCACATCATATGAAAGTTTTACCCGTTCCCAGCGCTGATCTCTGTCCATGGCATAATACCTTCCACAAATACTGGCCAATTTTCCGGTTGATTTGTTCATATGGCCTTCAATTTCCTTGACGAAACCCAGCCCGGATTTTGGGTCAACATCCCGCCCATCTGTAAAAGCATGAACAAAGACATCTTCCAAACCAAAGCTATCAGCCGCGTTCAAAAGCCCTTTGAGGTGATCGATATGTGAATGCACACCTCCATCTGAAAGAAGACCTAAAAAATGTACTTTTTTATGTTCCTTTTTCGCATACTCAAAAGCATCTTTAATCACTTTTTCATCAGCAATGGATCCACTGGCAACCGCATTATTGATCTTAACAAAATCTTGATACACAATCCTGCCAGCACCCAGATTCATATGCCCTACCTCAGAGTTTCCCATTTGCCCTTCAGGTAAACCTACGTGCAGGCCATCTGTTCTTAAACTGGCGTTGGGATAATTCTCGATCAAAGAATCAAAAAATGGTGTCTTCGCTTTATATATAGCTGAGACGTCTGGATTTTGTGTTTCACCCCATCCGTCTAAAATGATCAAAATAACTTTTTTTCCCATGGCTGTTTTCGTATTGAAAAATTGAAATGCAAAGATACGCAACAATTGTATTTTCTCGTATGTTTTCCAGGAAAATAATATCCGGAACCTGCAAAATAAAAGATGTGAACTCCCTACTGTGCGGCCTTGAAAAAAGGGATGAAGAACTTATTTTTGAGAAGCTGTGGGTACCAGTTTGACGATTCCAAGTTGTTCAATTGAGACATAAATATAGCCATCCGGAGCCTCCTTTACAGTTCTTACTCTGCCCATACCTTCGATCAACTTTTCCTCCTTGACTACCTTTCCATTCTCAAGAAAAACCAGATCCAGATATTGGAATTTTAAAGATCCCACAAGAAGATTTCCTTTCCATCCGGGGTAACGGTCACTGTTGATAAAGGCCATTCCACTAGGGGCTATTGACGGTACCCAAAAATGCAAGGGTTGCTCCATTCCGGGCAAATCAGTATCCTTAGTGATTTCTGAGCCATCATAGTTAATGCCATAAGTAATTAAGGGCCATCCATAATTTTTTCCAGCCTTTATAATATTGATTTCATCTCCTCCCTGAGGTCCGTGCTCGTGTACCCAGATTTCACCGGTTTCACGATTCATGTCCATCCCCTGAGGATTTCGATGACCATATGAATAAATGGCTGCCTTGGCTCCTGTTGTTTGAACAAAAGGATTGTCGGATGGAATGCTTCCATCGTCGTGAAGCCTGTATATTTTGCCTCCATCACGGTTTATATCTTGCGGATTAACATCCCTGTTTCCCCGGTCTCCAACTGAAAAAAACAGGTAGCCATCTTTATCAAATTCTATTCTGGAACCAAAGTGATGGCCTTTTTTCGTATTCGGTGTTGCCTTGTAGATCAATTCCTTGTCGACGAGTTCATTATCCTTTAAACGAGCTCTCATTATTGTTGTATTCGATCCTTTGTCATCATTTTCAACATTCCCTGAAAAGGAAAAATAGATCCAGCCGTTATTGACGTAATCAGGATGTAATTTAAGATCGAGTAAGCCTCCCTGATTCTCGTACATTACTTCAGGAACATTTTTGACCTGGGTTTTTTTACCATCTTTAAAAAGAATCATTTTACCTTCCTGTTCAGCAATAAGGATCGAACCATCCGGAAGAAACTCCATTCCCCAGGCAATATCTAATCCATCCACTACAGTTTCGGCCTTATAACCCAGATTATCCTGGCTGATAAATTCGTTTTTTTTCTGGCATTGAGTAAGAGAAAAAGATAAAAGGATCAGCAGTGCGGTAAATTTTTTCATGTCAATCATAATTAAAGCGTAAAAGTACGATTTTTTAGAATACGTATTTCAGATCCAGCCCGACATAGTAATTCTGAGGATTTCCCGGATAATAATACCTGGGTGCATTATTGCCAAAGCTTCCTGCATTGATTTGTAGCATGGAGGCATAGGTTTCGTTAAAGATATTATTGAATCCCAGAAAGGCATTAAATTGTAAATGATCGCCAAAATCCTTTCGAAATCCGGTTTTTAAATTTACCAGCTGATAAGAAGAAGCATAAACACTATTATCATCACGTATAGGGATCTCACCGATGTATTGGTAATTCATATAGGCATAAAACCCAAAGGAAGTATTCAGGTAAAGCTGGGAAAAGAAGGTTTTATCAGGAACTCCTGTAAGGTCATTTCCTGAATAGTCATTGTCAAGATCTTGAAATTCATCAAAGTTGTAATCGTTAAAACTGAAGGCATTTGTATGGCTCAACTGAACCCGCTGGTTGTCAAGCAAAAAATAATTTAATCCAATTTCAAGGCCTTTATGAACTGTTTTACCGGCATTAACCCCTATGAATTGGTCATCACCGGTCCTTCTGGCAACTAAAAGATTCTCGATATCCATGAAATAGGCCGAAACCTCATAATTAAAAATGTTTTTAAAGATTTTTCCACGGCTTCCAACTTCATAGTTCCATCCTGTCTCCGGCTGTATTTCATTGTTGATCAGGCCATCCGGCAACAGCGTTTCTTCAAGTTTTGGAGGAGAAAATCCATGACTCACCGAAGCGAAGAACATACTGGTTTTGTTCAATTGATAGCTAAGACCAATTTTTGGTGAGATGATTGGATCGAAGCTGTATGTTCCTGAAGCATCATTGATTCCTTCATTAAAATCGTCGCTAAGCGTGTAGGAGGTTTGATTTAAATTAAGGCCCAGATTGATAAGGAATTTTTTTGACAAGTGGTATTTACCTTCTGCAAAGAAGTTAAAATAATACCTGTTTTCTTTTAAGTTACTCAGGGCAGACCCTTTGACACTGCCGGTACCCGGTGGATAATCCTGATAGAGATTCTCAAAGGTCTTCAATCGATTTAGATCATTGAAAAATTCTAAGCCCACTGTCCATTGCAGCTTTTTTTGAAAGATGTTTGCATTTTGAATGAATCTGCTCCTAAGGCCAAAAGCATTTGTATTTTGTTCAAGAATATTAAAGGGTCTCGCTTCGTAGGAATCTAACAGGCTTCCGAATATACTACTGATCTGTTTTGATTTTTCGCTGTATTCATGTTGCCAGGAAAGGCCGAGCAAAAATTTTGAATAATCCTCAAACCCTTTTGATGCTGACCATGTAAAAGCTGCCTTTGTGGGATCATTCTCAAAATCTTCGGCATCAAGGGAGCTCGGAATATATGATTTCAGATCAATGAAATTGGCAATGATATTTAGGTTATTACGCTCATTTAAATAGTGATTTGAAGCCACGGTCACTGTTTGTCTGTCAAGCTCATTATTATCCCTGTATCCATCGCTGTGTGTATTGGAATAGCTGATTTTAGCTGAATTTTGCTTGTTGGCGAGGTTTGTGTTGATCCAAAATTTCTGCAGGCCAAAGGATCCGAAAGTAAAGGAAGTTTGAACTGCACGCGAATTGAAGAGGCCTTTGTCCGGAATAAGCTGAATAGTGCCTCCCAGACCTGCACCATAAATACTGGAGGAAGGCCCTTTGAGCACTTCCATGCGAGCGATTCCTTCAAGTTCGATATCTTCAATGGTTGTTTCACCAGAACCATTGGTAAGCGGGATGTCTTGATAATAAGCTCTGATTTTGCTCGTTCCGAATAAATTTCTTGAACCAATACCTCTTATGGTGATCCTGTTGGTACCGAGGGTGCCGTTGTGCATATAAACTCCCGGGACACTATTGAGGATGGGTGCTATATTGACACCATCATTACTTTTGAGCTGTCTTTTCGGAATAATAGTAATTGCTGAAGGGATCTCTTTTAAAGCACTTTGAAAATGATTCGATTTTATGACTACCTCAGCCAGATCCAGAGGTTTTTCGTAAAGCTCAACAACGATGTATTCTGCACCCTCGATGTTCATTGAAACACTGGCATATCCCTCCTTTATAAACAAATAAATCCCCGGTTTGTCAAGAGAGAAACTTCCATTGAAATCTGTATGACCTTGAATATTGCCAAAGGCATCAAGTATTTCTACATCATGAATTTCAAGCGTGTTCTCGGCGCTTATGACCTTTCCCTGAAATGATTGACCGTTTAGCGATGATGAAATAAATATCAGAATTATGGATATTTTTAGCCATGGCCCTACTTGAAGTTTCATTTTTTAATGATATTTATTTGACTACTCCGTTTTTAACGGTGTTTTTCCCTTCACTCACATAATAAACAAAACCATTAATGATGGCATAGACTACTTTTTCATTTTTGCTGAGTAAAAAAGTTGCTTCCTTACCCAATTTCAGATGAGGAGATGGTATGCTGTTATTTTTGGGAATTTTGATCTTCTTTATGTCAATAATATTCATGGGCATTGATGTAAATTTGATTTCTTCGGGTAAATTATTGATGCTTACAGAAGTATAACCCTGAGAAAGGAGCGTTGAAAAATCCAAGGCCATAAAATCGTCAAAGTCATTCAGGATTTTTGGGTAAGTTTCTCCAACCTTAAACGTAAACCCCTCGGCATCTACGGTTTCATATCCAAAATTAGACGAAAGATCACCTATATCGCTAATCTTTCCAACATAATAGAATTCACTGTGGTCCTTGTTTTCTATCTCATACCGATTAACACCTATATCTATTTTAAAATCCATGCCCAGATAGGAAAAAGCCAGGTTTTCTATTTTAAGATCAAAGAGTTTCCGATCATTTTTAGGAATTGACAAATATTGATCAAGTGTCATTGATTGATAGCTATCGGATGAGATGCTTTCGATAGCTGATAAGATGCTTACATAATTGAGTTTGCGGATAAACTGCTTCTCCGGGTCTTCATAGTACCCCCCTGATTCAATGAGTATGGTACTAGTTCCCCATTTTTGCATATTGTCGCCAAAAGCTCTGGGCTCAAACTCATCCGAATACCTCCCTATTTGACCACGTGCGTATCTTTGAAGCACGGAGTTCATTTTAGCGATGACGCGCATGGCATTGCCTCTTGTCTGGTTAATGTCTTTTTCAGCATTAAATGCAGGGGCCAAAAATGAAATCGTCGCAGGTTTCAAGGTTTGTTTGGTATTGTAATATTTGCTTTGATCATGAAGGTTAAAACCAAAATCTGCATCCAGGCTATCCCTTGCATTTTTAAGTAATTTCGATTCAGGTGATTGCAGCCTCTGTGCATCCCTGTTTATGTCTATTCCAATGGCATTGCGCCTATTAAAGATTTCGGCACCATCAGGATTCAGCATAGGAATAAAATGCACTTTGACATTTTTTAGCAGGGTTTTGTCGGTTTTAAAATAATTGATAATATCGAACATCGCGGCCGTTGCCGTTGGTTCATCACCATGCATCTGCGACCATAACAATATTTGCGTTTCTCCTTCACCAGCACTTATCATAGAAATAGTGCGTCCTTGAATAGACTTACCCAACAAGTTGATTTCAAAACCCTTTTCTGATTTTAGGCTATCAATGAGAGGTTGAATGTCTCTGTGCTTAAACCGACGTTTATCAATTGATGTTTCCCTGAAATTTTCATATGAATCAAATAAACGCTGATCAAATGTTTGTTTTTGGGCCAGACCCAAGAAGGGAACTAACAATAGCAAAAAATATTTAGTCATGATTTTGAGTTGTCTGGCACAATTTCCCAATGTAAAGATGCCGTTGATTTTCTAATTTTTTTCATAAAATCCTTGCCGGGATCTGATTTTTCGGTTCTGTAGCCTTTATCTATTTCGAGCCATAAGGGATGGTTTTCAAATTGGGTGTATTCATAATGGCCAATGAGGTAGTTGATCTCTGGAAACTGCTCCTTTAAATATTTGATCAGTTTGATATTTGATCTAAGTTGTTTTTTTGTCAAAGGCATATTTGGGGTTCCTCCAACATTTTCAATACCAATGGCACAGTGGTTCAGTCCGATCACATGTCGGGCCATGATATTTTCAGGTAGCAGACGATATACTTTTCCATTTTGATCTACAAGAAAATGAGCAGATACGTTCAAAGCGCTGGCATTGGTTATATCTTGACGCGAATTAGGAAGTTTACTTTCTTTAAAAGCATCAAATGAGGTTTCAAATCCGGGAATTGCAGTCCAGTGAATAACAATCATTCGAGGATTGATCGTGGGCTCGTTTTTAATTATCCCATATCTTTTTTCCAGATAATCGATACTCAGTTGTTTTCTTTCCTCATCAAAAACTACGGGATTGTCATTGATTTTAAAGGAGTTGCAAGAAAAGAGACTAAGGCAAACTAAAAAAATGCAAAGTCCTGATTTTAGCATCGGGTGAAAATGAAGTTTATTTATTGGGGGCTAATTTAGCCAAAAATAAGCTTGATAAATTCAAAAAAATAGTTTATTTCAATGCCAATTGAGTACTTGATCAAATACAAAAAAATATTGCCGGACTTTTCATAAGCTGATTTTATCATTTCTCTTTACTTCTTTATAAAAATATTAAGAATTGGCAGTCAATGATGATATAATCGTATGAAATTGACACATTTTGATAAAAAAGCTTATTAATACCAAAAAGTGAAGGGGATTTTAAAATTGCATAACTTTACAAAAAGACAATTCATGGGCCAAAAATATATGTCAAACAGTGTCTTGGAAAAACTTCCCTATCATTTAAGGGATTTTATCTTAAAGCAACCATATGATGAGTACACCTGGCAAAACCAGGCAGTTTGGAGATATGTCATGAGAAAAAACATGGATTATCTAAGTGAGGTGGCTCATGAATCT
This sequence comes from Lutimonas vermicola, assembly GCF_038433205.1. NCBI lineage: Bacteria > Pseudomonadati > Bacteroidota > Flavobacteriia > Flavobacteriales > Flavobacteriaceae > Lutimonas > Lutimonas vermicola. The sequence continues at coordinate 18,675 of NZ_JBCDNA010000003.1, read as the reverse complement.
TATATTCCCGGGCTTGCCAAAGCAGGGATCTCAGTAGATGAAATTCCAAGAATGGAAGGGATGAACAGGATTTTAAAGGATATTGGCTGGGCGGCAGTATCTGTTGACGGTTTTATTCCTCCCAATGCTTTTATGGAATTTCAGGCTTACAATACCTTGGTGATAGCCGCAGATATCCGGACCATTGATCACATTGAATATACACCGGCTCCTGATATCATTCATGAGGCCGCAGGACATGCACCAATTATAGCAAATCCGGAATATGCAGAATACCTCCGGAGGTTTGGGGAGATTGGTTCAAAGGCAATATCCTCAGCGAAGGATTTTGAATTGTATGAAGCAATAAGGCATTTATCAATCATTAAAGAAGATCCAAAGACCAAGGCGGAACAGGTATCTCAAGCAGAAGAACAGATAGCTCACATCACAGCTCATATGGGCACACCGAGTGAAATGGCAGGAATAAGAAATATGCATTGGTGGACCGTGGAGTATGGTTTAATCGGTGATATTGACAACCCTAAAATTTATGGGGCAGGGCTTCTTTCCTCAATTGGAGAAAGCAAATGGTGCATGGGGGATCAGGTAAAAAAGATACCGTATTCCATCGACGCTTCAAGAGTGGAATTTGATATTACCAAGCCACAACCACAATTATTTGTAACACCTGATTTTGCCCATTTGAGTTTTGTTTTGGAGGAATATGCCAATACGATGGCTCTAAGAAGTGGAGGCTTAAAGGGCGTTGAAAAATTGATTGAGTCGATGAATCTGGGAACTGTAGAACTCAGTACTGGAATTCAGATTTCAGGCAAGTTTATTGATGTGATCAGCGATGAACGAATGAGACCTGTATACCTCAAGACAAAAGGACCCACGGCACTGGCTTATAAGAATAAGGAACTTATCGGGCACGACAAAAAATACCACAAAGATGGATTCGGATCTCCTGTTGGTAAATTAAAAGGGATCAATCTGCCTATTGAAAACATGTCACCAACCGATCTGGAGGCCTATGGAATTTATGAAGGTCGAAAGACCAGATTGTTGTTTGAAGGAGGCATCCTGGTAGAAGGTGAAATAATTACAGGAAAGCGTAACTTACAGGGAAAGATCATTCTTATTTCTTTGAAAAATTGTACGGTGACTTACAAAGACCAGGTATTGTTCCATCCTTCCTGGGGAACTTACGATATGGCGATAGGGGAATCTATCATATCGGCTTTTTCGGGCATTGCTGATCCCAATGCTTTTGGCCAGCAGTTTGAAGTACCTAAGGAAAAGACACATAAAATTAGTTACTCTAAAAAAGAAGAGGCCCTGTTTAAGCTTTATGAAAAAGTGCGTATGATGAGGGCTTCTCAAAAAGTTAATGAAGAAGTGCTTGAAAACATATTCGGGCAGCTTTTAAAAAACTACCCGGATGATTGGTTATTGGTTCTTGAAATCTATGAAATTCTAAATTCTAAAAGTTCGACTGGATTCAGAAACAAGGTGAGGTCTCATTTGGAAGAATCCTATCACAACGAGCACGTAAATCAACTTATTAAAGATGGAATACGTTTGGCTGATCAAGACACTCTAAATTTATAAGCTACAACTGAGAAACCCTTAAGGTGTTCACCATACCTTTGTCATGTACAGGCATGGAAGTCAGATTGATCACAAAATCACCTTTTTTCGCGTAGTTCCTCTCCAGCGTAATCCTGTTGAGGTCCTCTACCGTTTCATCGGTACTTACCATCTTGTCGTAGAACTGTGCCTTTACCCCCCATAATAAATTTAATTGGGCCAGGATTCTCGGATTATCTGAAAAGGCCAATATATTTGACTTTGGCCTTCTTGCCGAGATCTGGAACGCGGTATAACCACTATTGGTCAGCGTCGTAATTGCTGCTGCCTCAATCTCATCCGCTAATTTTGCAGCGTTACTACAAACAGCTTTAGAGATATAACGCTCATTGATGCAATTTACTCCCTGAACATAACCTTCGATCAACTCGGAGTCCTCCACACTAACAATAATACTCCTCATCGCTTTGATCACTTCTACGGGATATTCACCAATAGAAGTCTCACCGGAAAGCATTACGGCATCAGCACCATCCATAATGGAATTGGCTACGTCATTGACTTCTGCCCTTGTAGGGATTTGACTCGTAATCATAGACTCCATCATTTGGGTGGCAATAATGACAGGAATACGAGCTTCTTTGGCTTTTCTGACAAGCATTTTCTGTATGATTGGTACTTTTTGCATTGGCACTTCAACACCCAGGTCACCTCTGGCAACCATTATTCCGTCGCAATAGGAGGTCAAATGGTTGATATTTTCCACGGCTTCAGGCTTTTCAATCTTTGCGATTATAGGAATCTTATAACTTGATTTCTCCTTGATAAGATCACTTAATTTAACAAGATCTTCAGGTGTTCTCACAAAAGACAAAGCGATCCAGTCAACTTCCTGCTCAATCGCAAATATGGCGTCTTTGATATCTTTTTTAGTCAGTGCAGGCAATGAAATTTTTGTATTGGGAAGATTCACACCTTTTTTAGATTTTAAGCTACCACCTCTTATAACTTTGGCTCTAACCGTGGTATCTCTGTCTGTATCAAGTACTTCAAAAAGAAGTTTACCATCATCTATCAGAATACTTTCACCTTTTTCAACATCCTTTGGGAAGTTCTGGTAGGTCATAAAGGCTTTTTCCTTAGTTCCCGTGCATTTTTCAGTTGTGAACATAAATTCGTCTCCTTTTTTAAGGACAACTCCATCTTCCATAACACCTACCCTTAGTTTAGGTCCTTGAAGATCTGCAAGCACGGCAACATTATAATTACTCTCTTTATTTAAATCACGAATATCCTTGATTTTGGTTTTTACATCCTCGTAATCGGCATGTGAAAAATTAATTCTAAATACATTAACACCGGCAACCATCAATTCTTTTAGCTTCTTCTTGGTTCCAATTGCGGGTCCAAGGGTGGCAACGATTTTCGTTTTTTTTCTTTTTTTCATTCTTAAAAAATTAAATTATCCCTTGATTTTAAATCCATAGGGTCAACGGCATATGTCGCCATTATATTATTTATTTTATTGATACCGGTCAATACGGTATTGAATTCTGTATCATCTTTTAAGCCATTAATTTTGATAAAATAATCTACCCTTTTCTTTTCTGGAATCAAATAGGAGATTTTGGTTTCTTCCGGAAACAAATTGCCTCCACCAGCTCTTACGTTCTCTGTGAAGACATGTTTATTCGCTATCAACGACCAGGTTGTAAATGCAGTTTCATCCTCAAATTTATACAATGGGAAACTGCAATTCCTTGACTTAAAATCAAGATCATCCTTATATCGTCTCAATTGTATATTCAAGTAGTGATTCAAAAAAAATGCCATTCTATAGTCTGCGAGAACAGAATGAATTCCAATCAGAGTATAATCATGATCGTATTCAAAATCAATGCTATGAATTTTTGACACAATAATTGGTTTGATTCAAATCATTTTCGCAAAAATAAAGATAGTTTTGGTAAAACAACTCAAATATTTGCGAAATTGGTTTAATTGAACATTAAAATGGGGAAAAAACCATTCGATTCAGGCTTCTATCTGAGCCTTTAGTTTATAATAAGCCCTTTTGGAAGCAATTTCTTCTGCCTTCTTTTTTGAGGTAGCACGTCCTTTTGAAACCAGCTCGTGATCAACGTGCAATTTTACACTAAAATGCTTTAAGGTGTCATTTCCTGTATCTTCATATACATTGTACTTGATCCTTTTTCTGTTCTTCTGACTCCATTCAATCAAAACACTCTTATAACTTGTAATCTTGCCTTCAAGCCTTTCAATGTCAACGTAAGGTTCGATAACAAACCTGAAAATAAATTTTTCGGTAAATGAATATCCTCGATCTGAATGAATAGCCCCGATAAGGGCTTCAAAAAGGTTCCCGTGAATATTGTCACCAAAATTAGAACTGGGAATTGAACTTTCAACAAATTGAATCAGGTCAAGGTCTTTGCCCAATTCATTGAGATGTTCGCGGCTTACAATCTTTGAGCGCATTTGCGTTAAATAACCTTCATCTCCTGTTGGAATCTTTTTAAATAGGTAATTGGCAATTACTGCCCCCAAAATTGCATCTCCGAGGAATTCAAGACGCTCATAATTCATGGGTTTACCACTGAGTTTTAACTTCTTTAAAGAGCTATGTGTAAAAGCTTCTTTATAAAAATTAATCTTTTTAGGGCGGTATCCCAAAATTTTCTTCATCGCCATAATAAATTCTTCATCCTTAGCACTATGAGAATTTGTTATTTTGCGAATAAGATTCATGCAGTATTAGTCTTCGTATTTTCTAAATAAGATACAGGCATTATGGCCACCAAAACCAAATGTATTGCTCATGGCTACCTTTACATCTCTTTTCTGAGCCTTATTAAAAGTAAGGTTTAAATTAGGATCAATTTGATCATCATCCGTAAAATGATTGATCGTCGGCGGGACTATCCCCTTTGTGATTGAAAGGATGGATGCAATTGCTTCAATAGCTCCGGCAGCTCCTAACAAATGGCCGGTCATTGATTTTGTCGAATTAATGTTCAATTTATAGGAATATTCGCCAAAAACGGATTGAATTGCCTTAAGTTCAGCTACATCTCCTAAGGGAGTTGAAGTTCCGTGCATATTTACGGCATCAACTTCTTCCGGGCCAATTCCTGCATTTTTTAAACAGTTTAGCATGACATTTTTTGCTCCTCTCCCTTCAGGGTGTGGCGCAGTAATATGATGGGCATCAGCCGATAGGCCACCGCCAATTACTTCTGCATAAATTTTTGCACCTCTGGCCTTAGCGTGTTCCAGTTCCTCAAGTATCAAAGCCCCTGCTCCTTCACCTAAAACAAATCCATCTCTATCCTTATCGAAAGGACGGGAAGCTGTTTTTGGATCATCATTTCTTGTAGATAATGCGTGCATGGCATTAAAACCGCCAACACCTGCAATGGTAACTGCTGCTTCTGAACCTCCTGTTACCAGGATATCTGCTTGACCTAAACGAATATAGTTCAGAGAGTCAATAATTGAATTTGCAGAAGAAGCACAGGCAGAAACAGTTGTAAAGTTTGGACCTTGTAAGTTGTGTTTGATCGAGATCTGCCCGGGAGCAATATCAGCGATCATTTTTGGTATAAAAAATGGGTTAAAACGAGGAGAACCATCTCCTTCAGCATAGTTGAGAACTTCGTTTTGAAAGGTTTCAAGACCCCCAATTCCGGCACCCCAGATTACACCAATTCGAGTCGTATCTTCTTTTTCCAGGTCAAGCCCTGAATCAGCAATAGCCTCATCAGCCACAACCATTGCATACTGGGTGAATCTATCCATTTTGCGAGCTTCTTTCCTGTCATAAAAATCTGTGACATTAAAGTTTTTTAGTTCGCAAGCAAATTGAGTCTTAAAATCAGAAGCATCAAAATAGGTAATGGGAGCAGCCCCGCTAACTCCGTCAACAAGCCCTTCCCAGTATTCTTCAACAGAATTCCCAATAGGCGTCAAAGCACCTAATCCTGTAACAACTACCCGTTTTAGTTCCATCCTTAAAAGATTGTATTAATAAAAACAAGAAATTACGAGCCGTTTCCAATTGGAAAAGCTCGTAATTTTATAAGTAAAGTAAAATTTATTTAGCTTCTTCTATGTAGATAATAGCCTGACCAACAGTTCCAATGTTTTCTGCCTGGTCATCCGGAATTTGTATATCAAATTCTTTTTCGAACTCCATTATTAATTCAACTGTATCTAATGAATCCGCTCCTAAATCGTTGGTAAAATTAGCTTCATTTGTAACTTCATTTTCATCAACTCCTAATTTGTCAACGATAATGGCTTTAACTCTTGATGCAATGTCTGACATAATTTTTTAATTTTAAATTTAATTATTGTGGCAAAAATAATATATTTTAAGTTGAAATTGGTAAAAAGTAAAAAAAAGTTGAACAAGGTTGTATTGACAAATACTTTCCTTTTTGTTTTTTCAATCTGATTATTATTCTTTTTTTTGCTTAACCGCCCAAAATATTAATTATGCTGAGGATTATTATTTTCGCTTCAGGCTCTGGTACGAATGCAGAGAATATCATTGAACACTTTAAAAACAGCGCAATAGCAAGAGTGACTTATGTGGTGACGAATAATCCGAATGCAGGAGTTTTAGAGAGAGCCAAAAGGTTGGAAATCCCCGTTAAGGTGTTTAGCAAAAAGGAAATGGAGTCTGATTCTTTTTTAAATTTTTTAAGTAGCCATGCTGACTTTATTGTTCTTGCCGGATTTTTATTGAAGATTCCCGATAAGATGATTGGCCTTTTTCAAAATTCCATCGTAAATATACATCCTGCTTTACTTCCTAAATACGGTGGAAAGGGTATGTATGGGATGCATGTACATGAGGCTGTAGTTGCGAATCGGGAAACAGAGACTGGGATCACCATTCATTACGTGAACGAAAATTACGATGAAGGAACTATCATATTTCAAAAGTCAGTAGCGGTTGAAAATAATGATACAGCAGCGGATGTCGCAGCAAAAATACATGTTTTGGAGCAGGAAAATTTTCCAAATGTCATTGAAAAACTATTAAAAGATATCCATGAGGGTTAACGTATACACAGATGGTGCCTGTAGTGGAAATCCAGGAAAGGGCGGCTACGGGATCATTATGGAATGGGTTGGCAAGCCTTATAAAAAGGAATTTTCAGAAGGGTACAGATTAACAACAAACAACAGGATGGAACTCCTTGCTGTAATTGTGGCGCTCGAACAGCTCAAAAAAGAAGGGATCGAAGTAATGGTGTATTCGGATTCCAAATATGTTGTGGACTCAGTCGAGAAGGGATGGGTATTCAACTGGGTCAAAAAGGGGTTCAAAGACAAGAAGAACGCCGATCTTTGGCGCAGGTTTTTAGTTGTTTATAAAAAGCACAAGGTCAAATTTCATTGGATCAGGGGTCACAATGAGCATCCTCAAAACGAACGTTGCGACCAACTGGCTGTAAATGCAGTAAAAAAAGAAACCCTCCAGGTAGATGAAGGGTTTGAACTTTCTCAAAATAATACGACAGGGAAACTTAGTTTAGAATCCTGATCTATTGCATTAACTGTACTTCTCCCGGCCTCCAGGTTTTATCTATCCAAGGCTTTAAAGGTCCGTAAACTCTAAATGCAATAAACCAACTTTTACCCGGAATGGTCTGAAGCCAGTTTCCTTCTCTGTTTTTAGGAGCCTCCGGAGCGAAAAAAATATCAAATGAACCGTCTTCATTTTGGATAAAACCTTCTGATTGGCTTCCTACCGTTGGATATGGCTGATCTGTTTGCAGCATGGATCTGGTCTGTGAATCATATATGGTAATTGCCCAAAAGTCTTTGGCAGGAACATCAGCCGGAATATGCAGTTTATAAGACTTGCTTCCATCAAAATGATTTTTATCAGCATCGACAAAAGCAATACCATAATCTGAACCTTTTCCAGGAACCGAAACTGCCATGGCTGGCGTCACTGCCGTGTAAGGATAGTGGAACATCACCCGTGCATCCGAATTCATACCACCGTTTTCTGTGGTAAAAAACACATTTTTATTCACCCAACCCATGATCCAGGCACTATCGCTGCCGGGATAAACTTCAATGCCTTTCATAGTGCCATCAGTTCTTGGATACCATACAATAGAGCGGGCAATAGCATTACCAATGGCAACCGCCTCAGTGAGGATATTTTTCATTCGAGCATCAGGATTAAACTCCTTACCTTTTTCGATGCCAATGGAAGCAAAAAGCCCTTTTGTTTCAATATCTAGCATTTCATCCGATTCATACTGGATCCAGTCATTTAAATGTTCATAAAAAGAATAATCATTCGTATGGATGGTATTAACCGATTTACCAGAACCACTAATGAATTCCATGGCAGGAGGATCATTCTTCTTACTCAAAGGATATACTTTAAGATGATCTTTTACATTTTTTACCGCAGCCTCTAGACCGTTCGCGATGGAACCCCTCATAAAAGTCCAAACATGATATGTTTTCGGATACAAAACGAAATAGCCTGTTGGGATATTACCATCGTATCCAGGAGGAATCAAAAGGTAATTGCCTCCTTTTCCTTTGTCTTCTCCAAGGGGACCAACATCGGCAATATACCTGAACCAGGCATCATTAAATGCGCCTAACATCCCGGGTGGTACTTCAACTACCGTTGGTCCATCTGCTTTTAAATCCACAATAGGGGTTACATATAAGGTAGAAGTATTGGCTGTGAGAAATAATGGTTTCGAGTCCATTAACTTATCCGTGATCAATACCTGATTGTATTTTGTGGCGCCGAGTTGTTGAGGGCCAAGGATCAATCCTCGAACAGAAGCTCCCGGCATTCCTTTTAAAAAAGCATCAACTCCTCTCATCCTATCGAGGTAGTCATAAACATTATCTGCAGTATTTTTGCTTGGAACCCCATCAAAAAAATCAAGAGTTCCTATAGAAGTTTCTACGTGATCGGGTGTTTTTAACCCTTCCGGAATGTCAGTTGTTTGTGAATAAGTGGTACTCTGTGGCGCTGTAACCGATTCGATTTTAGTTTCTTTTTCTGCAGGTTGGCAAGCCATCATTGCTACAATAAGGCCAGTAGAAATCAAGGGGGGACATTTCATTGGTATTGGGTTTTTTAAGAAAGAGGATGTTTACCTCAGTAAACATCCTCATGTATTTTTTTAAGACAAAAATCTTTGATTATTGAGATATAGCTAAGATAAGCAATTCATCATTCTTGTCATAGAGATAAAGTTCCTTTTTGACTATCTCAAAGCGGGAGATATTAGGTAAATTCTTAAAGAACACATCCTCAACACTCATGTCAGGACACAATTTTCTGGTAGCACCCGCAGGCCCAAAACTCAAAGCGTTTCCGGAAACATTATAGGTGGCAAAATAATTGTTACAACCGGCAAAACCAGCAACCTTGGCGTCTTTTTTTTCAAAGATCATAGTTGGTGAGTTACTTAATTGTTCCAATCCTTTAATTTTGATAACCGTCCATTCTTTTATCAGATCAGAATCATAAAGAGTAGGTATTTTAGAGATGATATTTTTTAATTTATAACGAATGGAGGAGGCGTCAGCAGCAGGATTTTCCACTGGGATTTCATTTACCAGTAACTCATAGGTGTATCCTTCTTCGTATTCGAAGCCCTCTATTTGATCATAGAAAAAAGTCCATTCATCTTCTGGATTTTCTTTTACAAGCATACATGACTGCGGGCCAACCCCGATGCAATTTTCTATATGATCAGCGACAATCAACACTTTAGATTGAACTTCATTGTTTGAAGTGCAGGACATTGCGATCAACAGGAACAAATATTTCATAGTAATATTAAATTAAGATAGCATTGTTTTCGCTCTTATCAGCGCCTCGATAAAAATATCAATTTCCTCCTTTGTGTTATAAAAAGAGAAGGAAGCACGAACTGTACCAGGAATTTTATAATAATCCATAATGGGTTGGGCACAATGATGTCCGGTCCTTACAGCAATTCCCAACTTGTCTATAATTGATCCAATATCATAAGGATGGATTCCTTCAATATTGAATGAAATTACAGCAGTCTTTTCTTTAGAAGTACCATAAAGTACCATCTTGTCAATTTCCAGAAGTTTATTCGTAGCGTAATGAAGTAATTCATTTTCATAAGCGGCAATCTGATTAAAGCCTATGCTGTTCATATAATCAAGGGCTACTCCAAAAGCAATAACACCCGCGATATTAGGGGTACCTGCTTCAAATTTATGGGGTAGCTCGGCATATGTTGTTTTTTCAAAGGTAACCTCACTGATCATTTCTCCCCCTCCCTGATATGGAGGTAATTTATTTAACCAGCTTTCCTTTCCGTAGATCATTCCAACTCCGGTTGGCCCGCAAAGCTTGTGGGCCGAACAGGTATAGAATTCACAATCAAGTTCCTGAACATCAGGTTTTATATGAGGTGTGGCCTGCGCGCCGTCGATCAGAACAGCAGCAGCATAATCATGAGCCATATCAATAATTTTTTTGATCGGGTTGACAGTCCCTAGGGCATTGGAAACATGATTGACAAAAACCAATTTGGTTTTTTCGGAAAGGAGGTCTCCATAAGCGTCTATATCCAATTCTCCTTTAAGCGTCATCGGAATTACCTTAAGCACCGCACCTGTTCTTTCGCATAACATTTGCCAGGGTACTATATTTGAATGATGCTCAAGTGCAGAAACAATGACTTCGTCTTCATGTTTAAGCAAAGAAGAAAATCCGGATGCTACCATATTGATACTATGGGTTGTACCCGATGTCAATATGATTTCATGGGACTTGGCTGCATTAAAATGGTTTTGAATTTTAATTCGGGCCTCCTCATAAGCATTGGTAGCTTCCTGACTCAAGGTATGTACCCCTCTATGGATATTGGCGTTAAAGTTACTGTAATAGTCAACAATGGAATCCATCATGACCTGAGGTTTCTGCGAAGTGGCAGCATTGTCAAAATAGACCAATGGCTTCCCATTGACCTTGCGATTGAGAATAGGAAAATCCTTTCTTATTTTTTCTACGTCGAACATATTTTATTTAGATCCATTCAAAATACAAATATACGATAGTAAGCCGGCAAGGCCTCGAAATATGAATTGAAAAATTTGTTATTTTTACCCAAGTTAATAATCCGATTCTCATGAATAAAAAACGTAAGTACCTCTTAATTGTAGTTTTGATCTGTATCATCTACCTGGGTTATACTTATTATCCTGCCCTGAACATTGTAACAGGTTATGCCAGTAAGAATATGGCATCGGGCTTGTTTCTGGCCAATAGAGATCGGCTGTCAATGGAAAAACAGGATAATGGATTTTTACCTATCAACTTAGCCTCTTACCAGATAGATACTATTGAAAAATCAGTAACCGCATCCCTATTTGGTTTGATGACAAGAAAAGCGATTTATGTCGATGGTTTGGGTGCTATTCTGGTTAATGATGACTATGTTAAAGGAAGGAAGTTTAAAGTTCCAAATCGCATTTTCTCAAAAAAAATGATGCCATATCCATATGGAGAGCTACCTCAAAAAGACACGATTTTTGGTGAGGTCAATTATGATAAACTTCAAAAGGCTGTAAACAACTCCTTTGATGAAGCAGGAGAAAAAAAACAGCAGACACGATCAGTGCTTGTTCTTTATAAGGACCATATTATTGCCGAGAAATATGCGGATGGATTTGATGATTCCTCGCTTATGCATGGATGGTCCATGACCAAAAGTCTGACCGGTACTTTGTATGGAATATTGCAACGACAAGGCAGCATCGAGATCAATGAAAAAGCGGGTTTGGAAGCTTGGGCAGAAGATGAAAGACAGCATATCACTTATAATGATTTGCTACATATGAACAGTGGATTGGCTTGGGATGAAGAATATTTTAACATATCGGATGTCACAAAGATGCTGTATCTGGAAAGTGACATGGGCCAGGTTCAAATAGCCAATCAATTGGTTGGGGAACCTGATCAATTATGGAATTATTCTTCGGGCACCACCAATATACTATCGGGGCCGCTTCTCAGAAAGGAATTTGATAGCCATCAGGACTACCTCGATTTCTGGTATAGTGAATTGATCGATAAGATTGGAATGCATTCGGCCTTAGTTGAAACTGATTTGGCGGGGAACTATATCGGGTCATCTTATGCCTGGGCAACAACAAGAGACTGGGCGAAATTCGGATTGTTATATTTGCATGAAGGCAATTGGAACGGAGTGCAGGTAGTAGACAGTTCATGGGTACAATATGCAGCAACCCCCACAAATACTTCTGAGGGCAGGTATGGCGCACAGTTTTGGTTAAATGCCGGTGGTTATCATCCAGATGTTCCAAAAGATATGTATTCCAGTAACGGATTTAAAGGACAGTATGTTTTCATCATACCCAGTCGTAACCTTGTAGTGGTAAGAACAGGCTTGGTATCTGAACCAAAATTTGACCTTAACGGATTCTTGCGAGACATCGTTAACAGTATAGAATAAACATTGAGATGATATGGAGTTGAATCTTCAACATATTGACAGGGTAAAAACTATTTCAAAATCAGATTTTGTTCAAAACTACCTAAAACCTCAGATTCCTGTGGTGATTGAAAATCTTGCCGATGACTGGCCGGCTAATGCTAAATGGAATTTTGACTATATAAAGGAAAAAGTGGGGGATAAGATCGTCCCGCTCTACGATGATCGCCCGGTGACGTATAAAGATGGGTTTAATGAACCGCATGCCTCAATGACAATGAGCCAGTATATAAACCTGTTGCAAAGGGAGCCAACCAAATACCGAATTTTTTTATACAATGTTTTAAAGGAGGTTCCTGAGTTACAGGAGGATTTTGATTTTCCCGATATAGGTTTGAAGCTTTTGAAATCCTTGCCCATGCTTTTTTTCGGAGGGGAAGACTCTCACACTTTTATGCACTATGATATAGACTTGGCTAACATCCTTCACTTTCATTTTCAAGGTAAAAAAGAGTGTATACTGTACCCTAATGAAGAAAGAAAGCATTTGTATAAGATCCCGCATTCACTGATTACCCATGAATCTATAGATTTTTCAAATCCTGATTTCAATCAATGGCCTGCTTTAAAAAATGCCAAAGGGTATAGAACTGAACTGGAACATGGGAATACCCTTTATATGCCTGAAGGTTACTGGCACTATATGCGATATATCACACCGGGATTTTCAATGAGCATGAGGGCAATAGCCATGAATCCTAAAAACTTATCCAAGGCCATCTATAACATATTTATCATGAGGAATATAGATAACCTTATGAGACGCGTTAAAGGCCAGAAATGGATTGATGAGAAAAATGAAAAAGCAATAAAGAATACCCATTCAGGCTTATAGATGCAATTTACATCTCCATTCCCAATTCAACTTGAAGTTTCTCAGCGAGTAATTTATTTATCCTTGATTTGAGTCCGGGAATTTTTATTTTTTCAACTACGTCATTACAAAAGGCAAATAACATCAACGCTTTGGCTTCTTTTTTGGGGATACCTCTTGATTGCAAATAAAATAGGGCACTATTATCCAGTTGACCAATTGTGCAGCCATGTGAACATTTTACATCATCCGCAAAGATTTCTAACTGAGGTTTTGCATTTATACTCGCTTTGTCCCCGATAAGGATATTGTCATTCTGCTGATAAGCATTTGTTTTTTGAGCCAGTTTATCAACGATAACTTTTCCATTAAACACCCCTGTTGACTGATCATCATAGATGCCTTTATACATTTCATGACTTTCGCAGTTTTCTTTTTTGTGATGTACCAGCGTGTGGTTATCAACATGTTGTTTATTTCCAATGAGGGTTATTCCATTAAGGTTAGAAGTAATATGTTCTCCTTCCTGATGGAATTCCAGATTATTACGCGTAATATTTCCTCCAAAGGAAAATGTATTTACAGAGACGATACTGCTGTCTTTTTGCTGAACGTATGTATTATCAATTAACGAAGACGTATTTTTGTCATTCTGAATCTTGTAAATATCGGCTATGGCTCTTTTATGAGCGAAGACTTCTGTTACGGCATTAGTCAATACCAGATTATTCCCAAGGTTCTGGTGACGTTCATAAATCTGAACATGGGAATTCTCGCCCACAACAATCAAATTTCTAGGCTGTAGCATGATCTCCTTTTCATTTCCTGTTGAGAAATGAAGGATCTGAATTGGTTTTGGGAGTACGATATTTTTTGGAATATTGATAAAGGCCCCCTCTTTGGAGAAGGCGGTATTCAATGAAGTGAGACTCTCACTTTTTGACGCAACAGTACCAAAATAGTGATCGACTACCATTTTGTATTTAGGTTGCTTCAATGCCGATGACAGGATACAGATATCTGCTCCCTCATGAGTGGTGTCTGACAAAAACGAACTGTAAGCCCCATCAATAAAAACGATTTTATACGATTCAATTTCGTGTAGAAAATATTTTTTGACCTCTTTTAATTCTATGGCGGTATCAGCCTCCGGGAATACACTGAAATCATTTTTAATCAATGAGTTCAGAGAAGTATATTTCCATTCCTCATCTTTTCTGTCAGGGAAACCTGATTTTTCAAATTGTTCAATAGCAGCTGATCTGATTCCGTGTATTTTAGAATCCAGATCCACATTACCTTTATTCTCAAAAGCCATAAAAGAGGCTACTAATTTTTCTTTTAAATCCATATCACTTCCAACTATTTCAACCAATCATAACCCTTGTCTTCCAACTCATGTGCAAGCTCTTTTCCTCCAGATTTAACGATTTTACCATTATGTAAAACGTGAACAAAATCAGGAATAATATAGTCAAGCAAACGCTGGTAATGGGTAATGACAATCACCGCATTATTCTCGTTTCTCAATTTATTGACTCCGTTGGCAACTATTTTTAAGGCATCAATATCTAAACCTGAATCAGTTTCATCAAGGATGGCCAAACTTGGTTCAAGCATCGCCATTTGAAAGATCTCATTACGTTTTTTCTCACCACCCGAAAATCCTTCATTTAAAGACCTGGAAAGAAACTTTCTATCCATTTCAAGTAATTCTGACTTTTCCCTGATGAGTTTAAGCATATCTCTTGCCGGCAGATCCTCCAGCCCAAGAGCCTTTCTTTTTGCGTTAATGGCAGCTTTGATGAAATTTGTAGTAGAAACTCCTGGAATTTCAACGGGATACTGGAAGGACATAAATATTCCTTTGTGAGCCCTTTCATCCGGAGACATGTCGAGAATGCTTTCATTCTCAAACTCGATATCACCATCCAAAACTTCATAAGTTTCATTTCCGGCAATGACCGATGAAAGTGTACTTTTTCCAGAACCGTTTGGTCCCATGATGGCATGTACTTCACCAGCTTTGACGTCCAAATCAATTCCCCTTAGGATTTCTTTGTCGTCAATTCCGGCATGTAGATTTTTTATATGTAGCATTTTAAATATCTTAAAGTCTTTATGTTTTGTTCTTTGTTATCCGACGGATCCCTCAAGTGAGATTTCCAATAATTTTTGGGCTTCTACGGCAAATTCCATTGGAAGTTTATTTAATACTTCCTTGCTGAAACCATTGACGATTAAGGCGATTGCTTTTTCAGTATCAATACCTCTTTGGTTGCAGTAGAACAATTGGTCTTCTCCAATTTTACTTGTGGTAGCCTCGTGCTCTATTTGAGCCGTTTTATTTTTTGCTTCTATATAAGGAAAGGTATGTGCACCGCACTCATTACCCATTAACAGAGAATCACATTGTGAAAAATTTCTAGCATTTTCAGCACGAGCCCCGACCTGGACAAGGCCTCTATATGAATTTTGTGATTTCCCTGCCGATATCCCTTTTGAGATTATGGTACTTCTGGTATTCTTACCAAGATGAATCATTTTTGTTCCTGTATCTGCCTGCTGAAAATGATTTGTAACGGCTATGGAGTAAAACTCCCCGACCGAATTATTTCCTTTTAGTATGCAGCTTGGATATTTCCAGGTAACAGCACTTCCTGTTTCCACTTGTGTCCATGAGATTTTTGAATTGTTATGGCAAATACCTCTTTTTGTCACAAAATTGTAAACGCCGCCTTTCCCTTCTGCATCTCCGGGGAACCAGTTTTGGACGGTTGAATACTTGATTTCTGCATCGTCCAGAGCAATCAATTCAACAACGGCAGCGTGTAATTGGTTTTCATCTCTTGCAGGAGCCGTACATCCTTCTAAATAACTTACATAACTTCCTTTATCTGCAATCACAAGTGTTCTTTCGAATTGACCTGTACCCCCTTCATTAATCCTGAAGTAAGTGGAAAGTTCCATAGGACAAGTAACTCCTTTTGGGATATAGCAGAAAGAACCATCTGTAAAAACAGCTGAATTCAAAGCCGCATAGAAATTATCAGTTTTAGGGACAATACTACCTATATATTTTTTTACCAGCTCAGGGTGGTCCTGAATGGCTTCAGAAATAGGACAGAAAATAATTCCTTTTTCGGCCAGGGTCTCCTTGAAAGTTGTCGCTACTGAAACCGAATCAATTACAATGTCCATGGCAACGCCCGTTAAACGCTTTTGTTCGTCAATTGAAATTCCCAATTTGCTAAAAGTCTTTAACAATTCAGGATCTACTTCATCCAAACTTTCCAATTCTTTCTTGGGTTTCGGGGCAGAGTAGTAACTGATAGCCTGAAAATCAGGCTTCTCATATCTTACATTGGCCCATTCGGGCTCCTTCATCTGCTTCCAAATCTCAAAAGCCTCCAAACGCCATTCAGTCATCCATTGTGGTTCATTCTTTTTCTTGGATATAGCGATGATGATATCAGCGTTCAAGCCTTTTTGGAAGGTTTCGGATTCAATATCCGTATAGAAACCATATTCGTATTCTTTGGTCTCGAGTTCTTTCTTTAAGTCATCTTCGGTGTACTTACTCATAATATCAAATTAAAGATTAATTAAAGGGAAAAACTTTCACCGCAGCCACAGGTTCTGTTGGCATTGGGGTTTTTAAATACAAAACCTGTTCCGTTAAGCCCACCTGAATAATCAAGGGTAGTACCCACCAGATATAAAAAACTCTTTTTATCAACAATGATTTTGATGTCATTGTTTTCAAAAACCTTGTCGTTTTCCTTTTCTTCTTTATCAAAAGTTAATTCATACGACAATCCAGAACAGCCCCCGCTCTTCACACCTACGCGAATATAATCTCGGGAAGCGTCATAACCATCCTCTCGCATCAACTCGATGGCTTTCAATTTTGCTTTTTCGGATACTTCTATCATAACAAATTAGATTCATTCTAAATAAGTGCAAATATATGGTAAAATAAAGACTTAAAGAATTTTCTAAAAAAAAAGTAGGCCTTAAACACAATAAAAAATATTTTTTTGCAACACGAAAAAGGAGCAATATTACCTGCATAGCTGCGTTTCCGATATTAACAATTTTCTCGAGTTATTAACATCTTCTTAACAAGGATGCACTCTTTCCGTAAAGCTAATGTCAATATCCTTGAGATAAATTGTTGACATACAAATAGATAATTTAAAAAATAGGATATGAAAACCGACATCTCCCTGATCGGTAGGCTATCAAAAAAGTACATTTTACCCCTGTTTTCACAAGATAATTTTGTGTTAACAGGATTTACGCATGCAACAAACAACAACAATAACAGAACAAATTGTATGAACAATTTAACAATAGACCCTAAAGAAAGGATGGATTTTATTAGGAAAAAATTACCTAAGAAATCCAACTATTCTTCAAAAGGACTCAGGATTTTAATGATTTTGGGCCTTCTTTTATTTTCCATAAGCCTTTTTGCTCAGAATGTGGGTGACTATGGAGCGATAGGTAATGGTGATTGGGATGATCAGTCTAATTGGGGGGTCTGGGACGGATCAAGTTTTGTAAACAATGGAACTTATCCCGGAGCAGGAGGAATAGCTTCCTATGACGTTTATATCAACAATAATTTTACCATTATTATCGATGGTGAAGTCCCTGGTACATTCCAAACATTGATTATCGGAGAAGGGACTTTAGGGACGCTTCAAATCATAGGTAATTCAGAATTTCATTTTGCGATGCTCTTAATTGAAAGCAATGGCGTAATTGATTGGGGAGGAAATACAAATTATTCTTTAACCTTACCTGAAGATGTTGTAATCATTATAAAAGAGGGTGGAATTTTAGACGAAGAGGGAAGTTGCAGTGCAAGCAGGTCAATTGTAATTGGAAATAACACTTATTCTGTTTGCAATAATAATGCAGGGAATGATGAGCTTTCATTTGAAGAGTTGATTAATAATGGAGGATCGGTTTTTTTGAATCCGACTTCTAATTCACCTATCTGTGAAGGTGCTATACTTGATTTGGAAACAAATCTTGAACCTATCGGATCAGGAGACCCCAATGATTATGCTGTTAGCTGGTCTGGTACTGGTCCAAATGGCTATACTTATAGTTCAACGGTTGAAGACCCTTCCATTTCGGGGCTTGAAGATGGGGATTACACATTTGAAGTTACGGTAACTTACTTTGGTACAATTACAAAAACAGAGAGTTTGGATGTAGTTGTAATTTCTTCACCTACTGCAGAAGCAGGCGTTACCGCGGAGCTTACTTGTGTGATCACCACGATCACCTTAGATGGTTCAGGCACTACACCAGGTTTAGATTACTTATGGACAGGTCCGGGTACGATTACAGCTGAGACTACATTGAGTCCAACGATTGATACGCCGGGTACTTATACTTTAACAGTTACTAATTCATCAACAGGATGTACGGCTACCGATACGGTAGTTGTAACATTTCTTAACGATACGACAGATCCTGTAGCGGATGTTGCAAGTTTACCAGCACTTACTGCACAATGTGAGATTGCATCTTTAACGGCACCAACAGCTATAGATAACTGTGATGGCGCTTTAACGGCAACAACAGGAGTTAGTTTACCAATCACATCAAGTACAACAATTACCTGGACTTATACCGATGCAAGTGGTAACACGGCTACCCAGACCCAAGCGGTAGTTATAAATGATACGA
>NZ_JBCDNA010000002.1:1022938-1047498 GCF_038433205.1 Lutimonas vermicola | reverse complement strand
CAGGATATAGTAATTACAGATCTAACGCCACCTGTTGCAGATGTTGCTACTTTGGCAGATGTAACCGCAGAGTGTGAGGTAACCGCATTAACTGATCCAACGGCTACAGATAATTGTGGTGGACTAGTAACGGTTACTAATGATGCAACACTGCCTATTACAGCTCAGGGAACAACAACAGTTACCTGGACATATACAGATGTAAATGGTAATGCAAGTACTCAGACACAGGATGTGGTGATTACAGACGTTACACCTCCGGTTGCTGATCTAGCTACATTGGCAGATGTAACCGCAGAGTGTGAGGTAACTGCATTAACTGATCCAACGGCTACAGATGCTTGTGGTGGACTAGTAACGGTTACTAATGATGCCACACTGCCTATTACAGCTCAGGGAACAACAACAGTTACCTGGACATATACAGATGTAAATGGCAATAGTTCAACACAGACGCAGGATATAGTAATAGACTTTATAGATGAACCAATTAGTTCTGGTGATGAAGAAATTTGTCAAGGCGATCCCATTCCAACATTAAGTGTTTCTGTTAATGCTGGAGAGACAGTAGATTGGTATGATGCATCAGCAGGAGGAAATCTTTTGCTTGCTGACAATACCCTGTTTACACCTCTATCAGCAGGAACATACTACGCAGAGGCAAGAAGTGTTGTCAATGGATGTTTAAGCCCAACCAGAGCAGCAGTAGTTCTTACTGAAAATCCACAGGTAACAATTGATAATGTCGTTGCCAATGACCCAACCCTAATAGCATGTCCTGCATTAGATAATGGTAGCATTGTGATCACGGCTACAGGTTCAAATCTTGAATACAGTATTGATAATGGGACAACTTTCCAGAATTCAAATACTTTCTCGGGATTAGTGGATGGTTCTTATGACATAGTTGTTAGAGATAATGTAACAAGTTGTTCGATTGCGAATGCAACACCGGTCGTATTGTCTGCACCAAACTGTGTGGCTGAATTGGATGTTTCAATTACGCAATCAGGTGGTCCGAATCCTGTAACAAATATTGGTCAGGTATTGGATTATACGATCGTACTGGACAACTTTGGCACTTTGGATCTTAACAATGTGAATATAGTAAATACACTTCCTGATGGAAGCAACGGTGTATTGACCGGGCCAATAGGAGATGCCGGAACACCAGGTGTGATCGATATAGGAGAGATTTGGACCTATACGCTAAGCTATACGACGAGTTTGGTTGACTTCCAGAATGCAGTTGACCTGGTAACTGCCATATCGGTAACGTCAACAGAGATTGTTGTTCCTGAAGAAGACACAGCAATTACTGAGTTGATTGTATCCGACTTAAGCTTGATTAAAACCATCGATAATGCAACACCGGTTGTGGGAACAAATGTGGTTTTCACCATCGTTGTGAATAACGCTGGGAAAAGCGATGCTGCAGGAATTCAAGTTACCGACCTGTTACCAAATGGATATACTTATGTAGGTGATGATGCTTCAGGAGCTTATGTTTCGGGAACAGGTATCTGGACTGTAGGTTCTATTTTAAATGGAGCAAGTGCTACTTTGAATATTACAGCTAATGTAAATGCAAGCGGAGATTATGATAATATTGCCGAGATCACAGCATCAGATAATCTGGATTCAGATTCGTTTGTCAATAATGATAACATAACTGAAGATGATCAGGATAATGCCGGGGCCAGCCCACAAGCAGCTTCTGATATCAGTTTGATAAAAACAGTTGATAATGCATCTCCGAATGTAGGAAGCAATGTTGTGTTCACCATTACCGTGAATAATGACGGGCCAAGTGATGCCTCAGGTATTGAAGTGACCGATGTGTTACCGAGTGGATATACATATGTAAGCGATGACGCAGCCGGAGCCTATGATTCTGGAACGGGCCTTTGGACTGTCGGAAACGTTGCAAACGGCAGCAGCGCAGTATTAAATATTACAGCTATAGTAAATGTTAGCGGGGATTATACAAACATTGCCGAAGTTACGGCAGCAGACAATATTGACAATGATTCTGCACCGGGGAATGGAGACCTTACTGAAGACGACATGGACAGCAGCGGCGTTGTACCTAATCCAGTGTCGGATATAGAATTGACAATTGCGGTTGATAATTCAAGTCCGTTGGTTGGCAGCAACGTAGTGTTTAGCATTACATTATTGAATAACGGACCTAGCGACGGCAACGGAATTCAGGTGACTGACCAACTGCCAACGGGATATGCTTATGTAAGTGATGATGCTGCAGGCAATTATGATTCTGGTTCGGGCATTTGGACAGTGGCTAATATCAGTGCAGGAAATACAGTTGTACTTAACCTTACAGCTGTGGTAAATGCAAGTGGAGATTATAACAATATAGCTGAAGTTACTGCTTCAGACAATCTTGATCCGGATTCAACTCCTGCAAACGGAGTGCTTTCGGAAGATGATATGGATGAAATAAGTATCGCACCAATTGCAGTTTCGGATATATCACTTGTAAAAACAGTTGACAATTCAACTCCTTTGGTCGGCAGTAATGTGGTCTTTACGATTACTGTTTCAAATAACGGACCAAGTGAGGCAACAGGGATACAGGTAACCGACCTTCTTTCTGATGGCTATACCTATGTGAACGATGATGCTGCAGGAAATTATGACGAAACTTCGGGTATTTGGAATCTCGGAAATATTGCGATTGGAAGTTCAAGCAGCATCAATATTACAGCTGCTGTAAATGTAACCGGCGATTATACCAATACTGCCGAGTTAACTGCTTCAGACAATGTGGATCCGGATTCGACACCAGGAAATGGAGTCTTGTCTGAAGACGATATGGATTCGATTGATACAACTCCAATACCTGTTTCTGATATGGAAATAAATATGCTTGTTGACAATTTGACACCATATGTTGGAGGAGAAGTAGTATTCACGATTGAAGTAACAAACGCCGGACCAAGTGAAGCAACAGGAATTGAAGTGAGGGATCTATTGCCAAACGGATATACTTATGTAAGTGATGATGCAAGCGGAAATTATACCTCAGGTTCGGGAATATGGACTGTTGGAAGCATAATTGCAGGAGACACTTCAATAATCAATATTACTGCTTCTGTTAATGCAACAGGCAACTATACCAATATTGCTGAAGTATCGGCAGCCGATAATGTGGATCTTGATTCTACGCCGAACAACGGAGTTGCCACTGAGGATGATCAATTTGAGATCACAATTACACCAATTCCGGTGGCCGACATCAGTCTGGTTAAAACCGTGAATGATATGAACCCAACAACAGGAGACACTGTGATCTTTAGCTTGACGGTAAATAATGACGGTCCAAGCGCTGCAACGGGTGTTGCCGCAGAAGATATTGTGCCTGATGGTTTTGGAAACATAAGCGCCATAACAGCAGGAGCTTCAATTACAGGTTCAACGGTTACCTGGAATGGATTATCTATCGCCAGTGGTACCAATATTGTATTGCAATTTAGTGCAGAAGTATTGACCACAGGTACTTATGTTAATCAAGCTGAAATCATTGCTTCGGATGTTATTGACTTTGACAGTGAGCCAACAGTGAGTTTTGATGTTGACGACTATAGTGACGGTGTTGAGGATGATGATGAAAGCATTCTTGACGACATGGTGATCAATTTCTTGCCAACAGCAATTAATGATGATATCATTGTGGTTGAAAACACTACGAATAATGCTATCACGGTGTTGATGGATAACGGAAATGGGGCAGATGACTTTGGTGGAGACGGAGCAGGAACCGTACCGGTAGTATTGGCAAGTCAGCCATCTAATGGAGTTGCAAGTGCCAATGATAATGGCAGTCCTAATGATCCAACGGATGATTATATATTGTATACGCCTAATGCAGATTTTGTAGGCTTTGATTCTTTCACCTATACCATTGAAGATGGTCAGGGCTTAATCGGAAGTGCCAATGGCGACAGATCTACGGCCACAGTTACCATTGAAGTATTGGTGGATACAGATGGTGATTTAGTTGGGGATATTTATGATATAGATGATGATAATGATGGAGTTCTTGATACAATAGAAGGAAATAACGACTCAGATGGCGACGGTTTTGCCGATAGCCTTGATATTGATGCAGATAATGACGGATTGCCTGATAACATTGAAGCACAGGAAACCACGTCTTATATCGCTCCATCGGGAACTGATACAGATAAAAACGGATTGGATGATGCCTATGAAAGCACTCCGGGGGCCGGAGAAGGATTAACTGCGTTCAATAATGACGGTGACGCCAGTCCTGATTATTTAGATACTGATTCAGACAACGATAATGTTCCGGATAGTTTAGAGGGTCATGATGCAGATCACGATAGTTTACCTGATAGTTTCCCTATAGGTTCTGACGCAGACGAGGATGGGCTTGATGACGGATATGAAGGTGCTGATATTAATGATGGCTTTGACGTCAATGATGAAATTGACGATCCGTCAACGCTGACAAATGCGGATAATGACAATGAGTTGGATTACAGAGATACTGATGATGACAACGACAATATTGAAACGATTGATGAAGACCTAAACGGTGACAACGATCCGACAAATGATGATACCGATGGTGATTTAGTGAGAAACTACCTTGATTTTGATGATGACAATGATGGTATTCTTAGCCGAATTGAAGGAATTGAAGATGAAGATAATGACGGTTTGAGCAACTATTTGGATCTGGATGCTGACGGAGACGGAATCCCTGATAATATTGAAGCTCAAAGTACTGAAGGTTATATTTTGCCTAGTCTGTCTGATGCTGATAACAATGGATTGGACGATGCGTATGAAAGCTTACCGGGAACCGCTAATGGAATCTCAGTAGTTGACACTGACAATGATGCCAATGCCGATTATCTTGATGACGATTCTGATAATGACAACGTTCCGGATGAGATAGAAGGACATGATTTCAATCATGATGGGGTCGCTGATTTATCCGCTTCGAATGCAGATGCTGATAATGACGGATTGGATGACAGCTTTGAAGGATCGGATATAAATGACGGATTTATTCCTAATGATGAAATAATTGACCCACTTTTGGAGTTACCTAATACAGATAGTGAAGACGATGTGGATTACAGAGATCAGGATGATGACAATGACGGAATTGACACGATTGAAGAAGATGATAATGAAGATGGTGATCCTACCAATGATGATTGTGACGAAGACCTTACGCCTAATTACCTGGATGCAACACCTTGTAATATAGTGCCGAGTGGTTTTTCACCAAACGGAGATGGTAAAAATGATGAGCTGGTTGTACCTGCCCTGTCAACATATATGGACTTTGAAATGCAGGTGTTCAATCGTCAAGGAAACAAGGTTTATGAATACAAGAGAAACGGTGCTCTTAACCCGGAATGGTGGGATGGAAGGTCATCAGGAAATATGAACCTGGGTGATGATATATTACCGGCAGGGACTTATTTCTACCTGATCAAATTTAACAGAGATGATAGAAAACCAGAAAGTGGCTGGGTTTACTTAAATAAATAATAGAATAGACAAACAATACAGGCAGTGAAAAACCTGCCTGTTACAAAAAATAGAATTCCCCAATGATGAATAGAAAGATAACAATAGCGCTAATTGGTCTGTTACTTTGGATAACAGATTCTTATAGTCAACAGGATCCACAGTACACGCAATACATGTATAACATGAATATTGTGAATCCGGCTTATGCGGGATCAAAAGGAACCCTTAGTTTAGGGTTGTTAGGACGCAGTCAATGGACCAATGTGAACGGGGGCCCGCAAACCATGTCCTTTGATGCACATGCCCCGGTAGGAAAAAAAGTCGGGATGGGACTTTCAATGATCGCTGATGAGATTGGACCGGCGAAGGAGCAGAATATTTATGCAGATTTTTCATATACCATTAGCACTTCTCAGGAAGGCAGGCTGGCATTTGGATTGAAAGGGGGAGTTACTTTGTTAAATGTAAACCTTTTGGATGTGGTTTTACCACAAACTTTGACAAGTGATGATCCGCTTTTTGATGAAAATATAAATGATGCATTTCCAAATTTTGGCGCAGGGGTTTACTACTACAATGACAAGTGGTATGCAGGGTTTTCTGTACCCAATATTTTAAAATCGGAACACCTGGATAAAGAGAACATCAACACAAAGGCCTCAGAGGAAGTTCATTATTTTTTGACTACAGGATATGTTTTTGACCTTTCAAGCACGCTTAAATTAAAGCCGTCTGTCATGATTAAGGGAGTTACCGGTGCGCCGATATCCTTTGATGTAAATGCCAATGTGCTTTTATATGACAGATTTGAAATGGGAGCCAGCTACAGATGGCAGGATGCAGTAAGTTTGTTGTTTAACTTTGGCGTAACCAGATCATTTAGGGTTGGATATGCCTATGATTATACGATTTCTGAGTTTTCCAATTCAAATACTGGCGGATCGCATGAAATCATTTTACTTTATGACATAGATTTCACTAAAAAGAATTTAAAATCACCTAGATTTTTCTAGATGTTAAATATTTAATTAAATTTACCTAAAATTCCCCGATATGATGAAAAAAATTACGCTACTATTTTTCATGTTCAGTCTGTTCTTTGCCTCGGCGCAAACAACACCCGGTGTATACACCATAAAGAACCTGGACATAAATACCAAGGAATCTGATTTCGGAACTACGTTTCTCGGAAAAGACAGAGTTATTTTCGCAGCCCCTACTAACAATACCATGATTGTTAAAAAAACATGGAAAGAGAATGGTCAACAGTTTTTGGACCTTTATACCGGACTTATTACTAATGACAGGGAGCTTATTGAAAAGAAAAGAATGCCCGGTGATGTAAACACCAAATACCATGAAGCCGGAGTTGCTGTAACAAAAGACCTTAAGACTATTTATTATACAGCTAATAATTTCTATGAAAAGAAATTTTTGACAGACTCCTCAGGGGTCAATAACCTGCAAATGTTCAGAGCTTCTCTGGACGTTGAAGGCAAATGGACCGAGAAAGAAAAACTTCCTTTTAACAATGTTGAATATTCGATCGGACACCCTGCCTTGAACCACGAAGACACAAAATTATACTTTGTTTCTGATATGCCCGGAGGATTTGGTCAAACCGATATTTATGTAGTGGATATCAACGAGGACGGATCTTTCAGTGAACCAAGAAACCTGGGTGCAAGAATCAATACCGAAGGAAGGGAAATGTTCCCTTACATCGGAAAAGACAATATCCTGTATTTTTCATCTGACGGACATGACGGCTTTGGGAAATTAGACATATTTGCCACGAAAATTTTTGATAGAACAGTATCTGTTCCTCTAAGCCTGGAAGCACCTGTGAATAGTGTTGAAGATGACTTTGCTTTTATCATTGACGATGAAAGAGACAGGGGGTTTTTCTCCTCAAACAGGGATGAAGGAAAAGGGGATGACGATATTTATTCCTTTTTGGCTGATCCGGGACTGCATATTCATTGCGGCCAGGATATAACAGTAAATGTTAAGTCGGAAGATTCAGGAGAGCCGGTTGCGGGAGCGATAATAGAACTCAGGGATGAAAGCGGAACTGTCATTGAAGCCGTCACTGCCGGTGACGATGGTTCTTACACTTTTTCTTCTACTTTATGTGACATGCCATATGTGGTATTTGCTGCGAATAAAGGGTTTTTAAATGCTGAGAAGGCGGTAAGAACATTGAATGATATCGATCAGCCGGCACTTGTCGTAGATTTAAACCTTCCTGCACAATTTGTATCCAACAGGGTCAACATCAATACAATTTATTTTGATTTTGACAAGTTCAATATCCGCAAGGATGCTGCCAAAGAGTTGGACAAGGTAGTTCAAGTGATGAACGAATATCCTGAACTGATGATTGAAGCGGGCTCTCATACTGACTCCAGAGGTAAAGACAAATACAATATGAGGCTATCTGAAAAACGGGCGAAATCTACCGTTGATTATATAGTTTCAAAAGGAATAGATCCCTCAAGAATAAGGTACCAGGGCTATGGAGAAACCCAATTGGTCAATGCATGTTCAAACAAGGTAAAATGTACAGAAAAAGAACATCAATTGAACAGGAGAACGGAGTTCAAAATCGCCAATGAAAGTGGTTTCGAATTGGTGCCAACTCCCCAGGAATAATGTTTAAAACCTTGTTAACATTTGCTTAAGAAAAAAGAATTTGCTAAAAGTGATATGTGACAAATTTTTATATATTTGCTTATACGGTATAGAATGTGGGAAAACTATTCAAAAATAAAAACGAATCTTATAAAATTAAAAGCTTGATTTTATGCTAATTGATAACTCACTTTGTTTTTTAATGAAGTGAGTTTTTAGCGTATAAATGGCTTCATAAAAAATAGCAAAACATAAAAATCAATGTTTTGTTTTTAAAAATTAATCATATGAAAAGAGATTACTTTACTTTCAATTTCAGTAATTCAAAGAGTATTTCTATAAAACGATTGTTTCTTGGTTTGGTGATGATGCTTTCTGTGTCGTTTGTATATGCACAAAGTACATTGACAGTTCAAACCGTTTCATCTTCCAATCCTTGGAGAATAACTGCGGCTACTCCAGGCGCGCCACTTACTTGGGAAGCCACTGGAGCTGTGACTCAAACTCGGATAGGGAGTAATGTCAATTTTGATTTTTCTTCAAATGGAGCCAATGGAGTTATTACCATTACAACTACAGCGCCCAATTTCAATGGAGTAACTGCTTTAGTTGCGAATTATACGATAGATCTCGGCGGGGGATTATCTCAGGGGCAACAAATTTTTTCAATTGATTTAAGTGATCTGACAAATTTACAAGTCTTGAATTTAGATAACAATTCGTTGATAAACATTAATGTAACTGATAATTCGAATCTAACTGACCTTTCACTGAATGGTAATGGAAGCATTACCGCACTTGATATATCCTCCAACCCTTTGTTGAAGGTTTTAAACATGCAAAATACTTCTTTGAGTAGTGTTCAGATCGATAATATATTGAATCAACTAGATTTGAATGGTTTGAGTAATGGGACAATTAATTTTTCAGGGATTAGTACTGGGTCTATAACTGCGAATGGAATTCAGGCATATACCAATCTTGTGAATAAAGGATGGTTTATTGAGCCTCCACAGGGATTCGACCGTGGGGATGCTCCAGATACGTATATGACTTCTCTGGCGAATAACGGCCCATTGCATTTCTCGGATGTTTTAAATGACGCATTGAGAATTGGAGTTTTTAAGGATAATGATTTGAATAGACCATTTGGACCAACGCCTGATGCCGACGGCGATGATTTAGATGATGGATTAGGAGCTGGCGATGATGAAGATGGAGTAGATTTAAGCCAATTTGATAATTACTACCATACCGATACTAATTTTGCATTAGAGGTTGAATTAACAAATCTTCTTGGGGCGAATTCTTATCTTCATGCTTGGATTGATTTTGATTTAAACGGAACTTTTGATGCGGATGAATATGCCTCGATCATTGTTCCTGCAAATACTGGTATTGGGGATATTCAGACTTTGAATTGGGATGTCACAGTTTCTGGAGCGGATGTAAATTTTGGAAAGTCCTTTGTCCGGATTCGATATACATCCGATAATGATTTAAATGCAACCTCTGTTGGAGGAGTTGCTAATGGTGGTGAGGTTGAAGATTATACTTTTATAATGCTTGATGGAACAGATACTGATAACGATGGTGTTCCTGATATAACTGATGTTGATGATGACAATGATGGTATTTTAGATGTTACAGAAGATAACGGAGTAACGGATAGGGATACAGATGGAGATGGTTTTCCAGACAGAATAGATTTGGATGCAGACGGAGATGGATGTAATGATGTTACTGAAGCCGGATTTGATGATGGAGGTGATGATGATGAATTAGGATTAGCACCTCTTGTAGTGGATTTAGTAACGGAATTAGGAAAAGTAATTGCTGACGCCAATGGCCCTATAAATGATCCAACCGATGCATATGGTCCACCTGCTGATGCAGATGGCAATGGCACTCCTGATTTCCAAGAAGTTGGATTGGCAGCAACCATTACGACCGAGCCTGTTGATCAGGATTTAATTATAGGAGTTTCAACTTTTAGTATTGTAGCGGACGCAAACACCTATCAGTGGCAAGAGGATAAACAAGACGGTAATGGTTTTGTTGATATTGTGGATGGAGGAGATTATGCAGGAACTTTAACCGCAGATCTTTTAGTCACCAATAGCGACGTAAGTAAATTATTATACAGATATCAAGTAATTATTTCAAATAGCTTTTATGCCTGTGATGCTACAACTACTTCTATAGATGTTGGTTACATAACTCCTGATGATTTTGATTTGGATGGTGTATTTGATATTGTAGATGAGGATGACGATAATGATGGAATCTTAGACACCATTGAAGATAATGGTGTTGTTGACAGAGATACGGATGCTGATGGATTCCCGGATAGAATAGATTTGGATTCTGACGATGATACTTGTTTTGATGTAACAGAAGCTGGTTTTACTGATGTAAATGGAGATGGTATGTTGGGAGATGTACCTGTTGTGGTTGATCCTTTAACAGGACTAGTTACTAGTGGAACGGATGGTTATACGCCTCCTGTTAACAACAATGGCTCTGCTGATCCTGATTTCCAGGTATTCGGAGTTGCTGCAACCATTACGACCGAGCCCGTTGATCAGGACTTGATTATAGGAGTTTCAACTTTTAGTATTGTAGCGGAAGCAAACACCTATCAGTGGCAAGAGGATAAACAAGACGGTAATGGTTTTGTTGATATTGTGGATGGAGGAGATTATGCAGGAGCTTTAACCGCAGATCTTTTAGTCACCAATAGCGACGTAAGTAAATTATTATACAGATATCAAGTAATTATTTCAAATAGCTTTTATGCCTGTGATGCTACAACTACTTCTATAGATGTTGGTTACATAACTCCTGATGATTTTGATTTGGATGGTGTATTTGATATTGTAGATGAGGATGACGATAATGATGGAATCTTAGACACCATTGAAGATAATGGTGTTGTTGACAGAGATACGGATGCTGATGGATTCCCGGATAGAATAGATTTGGATTCTGACGATGATACTTGTTTTGATGTAACAGAAGCTGGTTTTACTGATGTAAATGGAGATGGTATGTTGGGAGATGTACCTGTTGTGGTTGATCCTTTAACAGGACTAGTTACTAGTGGAACGGATGGTTATACGCCTCCTGTTAACAACAATGGCTCTGCTGATCCTGATT
Organism: Lutimonas vermicola; assembly: GCF_038433205.1. NCBI lineage: Bacteria > Pseudomonadati > Bacteroidota > Flavobacteriia > Flavobacteriales > Flavobacteriaceae > Lutimonas > Lutimonas vermicola. The sequence goes on along the minus strand of NZ_JBCDNA010000002.1, from coordinate 1,036,170 downwards.
TCCAGGTATTCGGAGTTGCTGCAACCATTACGACTGAACCAACTAATCAAGACCTATCATTAATCAATCCAACGGTATTCTCCGTTGTGGGAGTCGGGGACACCTTCCAATGGCAGGAAGACAAACAGGATGGAAATGGTTTTGTTGATATTGTGGATGGAGGAGATTATGCAGGAGCCCAAACTGCCGATTTAACAATTACTAATTCAGATTTTATTAAAGTAAGATACGAATATCAGGTTATAATTAGTAATTCCGTTTTTGCTTGTGATCCAACCATTACGTCGGTTGCTGTAACCTTTATAAACCCAGATGATTTTGATAAAGATGGTGTATTTGATTTGGTTGATGAAGATGATGATAATGACGGAATTTTAGACACTGTTGAAGATAATGGAGTTGTTGACAGAGATACGGATGCTGATGGATTTCCGGATAGAATTGATTTAGATGCTGATGATGACGGCTGTTTTGATGTTGACGAAAACCTCTATGATAATAATGGAATCAATGAAGTTGGAAATCAAAATCCTCCAGTAGTTGACGCTGTGACAGGTATAGTTACAAGTTTAGGTACCAATGGAGGGTATGGAGTTCCTGAAGATCAAGATGGAAACGGTACCCCAGATTTCCAAGAGGCTGGAGCTGCTGCCACGATAACTACACAACCGGTAGATCAAAACCTTATTATTGGAGTTACTACATTTAATGTCTTAGCTACTGCAGATACCTATCAATGGCAAGAAAGCACAGACGGAGGGGCAACCTGGGCTCCACTAGTTGATGGTGGTGATTATGCAGGAACATTAACTTCTGACCTGCAGGTTACTAATTTAGATGTAAGCAAACTAACATTCAGATATAGGGTGCTTGTAAACAATATTGCATATGCTTGTGATCCAGTAACAGTTTCTGCGGAAGCACGTTATATAGCTCCTGATGATTTCGACAATGACGGTGTTTTTGATATTGTGGATGTTGATGATGACAACGACGGTATTTTAGATACTGATGAACCTGGAAATACAGATCCGGGAACGAATGAGGACAGAATTAATTTAGATGCAGATAATGATGGTTGTTTTGACGTAACTGAAGCCGGATTTACAGATAATGGAATGGGTATGTTAGGTACTGCTAACCCGCCGGTTGTTGATGCAAGCGGTTTAGTAACAAGTGCAACGGATGGATATACGCCACCAAACGATTTAGATAATAATGGAACTCCTGACTTCCAGGAAGCAGGAGCCGCAGCAGCGATTACAACACAACCTGCGGACCAAAACTTTATTCCGGGAGGAACTGTAACATTTGATGTTATTGCTTCGGCTGACACGTATCAGTGGGAAGAAAGTACTGATGGCACAACCTGGACAGCCCTTGTTGATGGAGGAAATTATACAGGAGCAACAACGGCTAGCTTGACGGTTTCAAATGTTGATATCAGTATGCTGGGTTATGCCTATAGAGTTCGGGTTAACAATATTGCTTATGCGTGTGATCCTGTAACAACCTCAGATATTGCTGCATTGGTAAGTTTACCTGATAATGACAATGACGGCGTACCGGATATTGTAGATGTTGATGATGACAACGATGGTATTTTTGATACGGATGAACAAGATGTGTCGGGCGCAGATATAGATTCTAACAATAATGGAACTCCTGACAGATTCGAACTGGATTCGGATTCAGATGGTTGTGATGATGTTGTAGAAGCAGGATTTACTGACGGTGACGGAGATGGACTCTTAGGGAACTCTCCGGTAACAGTAAACCCAGCAACGGGTCAGGTAACAAGTGGTTCAGATGGTTATACAACTCCTAATGATTTAGATAATAACGGTACTTATGACTTCCAGGAAGCCGGTACGGCTGCTAATATTACAGGAGATCCGATAGATCAGGACTTTGTTTTAGGTGGTAGTGCAATTTATACCGCTACTTCAGACGGAGATACTTATCAATGGGAAATTAGTACTGACGGAGTTAGTTTTACGCCTCTTAGTGATGATGCAAAATACAGTGGCACTGCCACTGCCAGTTTAACGGTTTCAGATCTTGTAATTCCTGATTACTTCAATGAATACAGGGTAGTTGCAAGTAATGTAGCTTTTGTCTGTGATCCGGGAGACGCTTCTGCATCAGCAAGCTATAATATACTGCTTGATACGGATAATGATGGTGTGTTTGACATTGTGGATGTGGACGATGACAACGATGGAATTTCAGACACTGTTGAAGGCGAGGTTACTGATACAAATCTGGACGGACGTCCGGATAGAATTAGCCTTGATGCTGATGGTGACGGCTGTGCCGATGCTATAGAAGCCGGATTTGAGGATCCTGACGGAGACGGAATCCTGGGAACTTCCCCGGTAACTGTTGATGCCAATGGTCAGGTGACTGGCCAGGGAGGATATACAACTCCTAACGATCTTGATAATAATGGGGGTTTTGACTTTCAGGAAGCTGGTGAACCATCTGCCATTGAGAATCAACCTGAAGAAGTTGAAATAGCCCTTGGTGATGATGCGATATTTGAAGTTTCTGCCACGGCTACTTTCTATCAATGGCAACAGAGTGTGGACGGAGGTACAACCTGGACCGATTTGGTTAATGATGCCAAATTTAGTGGTGTTACAACCGACAGGTTGTTGATTTCAGATGCCAGAGGCAGGCTCGAAGGCAGTTGGTACAGAGTAGTGCTTACTTCTCCTGATTTTGCCTGTGACCCTGTAATGGAGTTAATTTCAGATGGAGTCAGGCTTGTATTTAATACAGAATTGATCCCTAGCGGGTTCTCACCAAATGGTGATGGCGAAAATGATTTGTTCAGTATTCCAGGTCTTATCGAAACACCGGATTTTACAATGGAGGTGTTTGACCGATGGGGTAACAGTGTGTATCAGTATATGAACAATGGCAGCCTTAATCCTGAATGGTGGGATGGTAGATCCACAGGAAACATGACCTTGAGCAAAGGCCAGCTGGTACCTGCAGGAACCTATTTCTATCTGATTAAATACAACGATGGAAACAAATCACCAGACAAAGGCTGGGTATATGTGAACTATTAAAAGAAAACTATGGCAGATTGAATAAAATCAATCTGCCATCAACAATATTAAAAAGGGGGTAAGGGGTTTTCATAAAATTGTTTTGAAACTCAGTGCTATTTAAATGACAAATTCATTGTCAAATGAATAAAATTTAACAAATGAAAAAAATAACAATTTTCTTAGCTTTTGGTTTTTTACTTTTCTTTAACGAGACTAAAGCGCAACAAGATCCTCAGTATACACAATATATGTACAACATGAACGTTGTAAATCCAGCGTATGCTGGCTCTAGAGGAACCTTAAGTTTGGGTTTGTTGGGGCGTAGCCAGTGGACGAATGTGGATGGAGCACCAAAAACATTAACTTTTGATGTTCATGCGCCATTAGGAAAAAAGGTAGGGGTTGGGTTATCTGTTATTGCAGATGAGATTGGCCCGGCTAAGGAACAGAATATTTATGCAGACTTTTCCTATACGCTTACCACATCAGAAGAAGGAAGACTGGCCTTTGGATTAAAAGGAGGTGTTACTTTGTTAAATGTGAATCTGTTGAACGTGGTGTTACCACAGACTTCCAGCGCGGGAGATCCGGTATTTGATGAAAACATCAATGACGCATTTCCAAATTTTGGTGCGGGAGTTTATTATTACACGAATAAGTGGTATGCAGGTTTTTCAGTTCCGAATATTATGCAATCGGAACATTTGGACAAAGATAATATCAATACCAAGGCCGCTGAAGAAGTTCATTATTTTTTAACAGGTGGATACGTTTTCGATCTGTCGAGCACTTTGAAGTTCAAGCCATCTTTGATGTTCAAGGGTGTTAGCGGAGCACCAGTATCTATTGATGTTAATGCGAACTTCCTGCTCTATGACAGGTTTGAAGTTGGAGCGAGTTATAGAATTGAAGATGCCGTTAGTATCTTATTTAATTTCGGAGTTACCCCTGACTTTAGAATTGGATATGCTTATGATTATACGATTTCGGAATTCTCAAATTCGAATACCGGTGGATCACATGAGATCATATTATTATATGACATCGACCTCTCAAAGAAGAATTTGAAGTCTCCTAGATTTTTCTAGGATTATAAAAACATAAAAAAGGGGAATTTATGAAACAATACATTTTGGCATTGCTCTTATTTTCTATAGGAGTTGTACATGCCCAAACTGAAGGCTCAGGAAAGTACGCAATCAACAGACTTACTGTAAACTCAAAGAATTCTGATTTTGGAACGGCTTTTTATGGCAAAGACAAGCTGGTATTTGCTTCGCCAAAAAAAGGTATTTCACTGGTGAATGATGTTTGGGTTGACAATAACCAGCGTTATCTGGAGCTTTATATAGGGGATATTCTGCCCAACGGAGATCTTGATAATGTTTCACTGATGCCGGGAGAAGTCAATACAAGATATCACGAAGCAGACGTCGTATTTACCAGAGATCAAAAGACAGTTTATTTTACAAGAAATAATTTCTACAATAAGAAGTTGGCCAGAGATGAGAAACAAATGGCAAATCTTGCCATGTTTAAGGCTTCAGTGAATGATAAAGGAGAATGGGTAAATATTATCCCGATGCCTTTTAACAATGTTGAATATTCAGTTGGCCACCCGGCGTTAAGCCCGGACGAAAAAACATTGTTTTTTATTTCTGATATGCCAGGCGGATATGGTCAAACAGATATTTTTAAGGTAGCCATTAACCAAAGTGGGTTTGGAAACCCTGTAAATCTCGGGTGGAAAATCAATTCACCAGCAAAAGAATTTTCACCCTTTGTGGATGGAGAAGTTTTATATTTTTCTTCGGATAAGGAAGGTGGAATGGGTGGTCTTGACGTATATGCAACCCGCCTGGTCGATTTTACTCCTGAACCCATATTACTCAATGCACCAATAAACTCAAATGCAGATGACTTTACTTTTATCATTGATGCAACCACAAGAAGGGGGTATGTTTCCTCTAATAGAAGTGGTGGAGAAGGGGATGATGATCTTTATTCTTTTATTGAAGAAGAACCTGTTGTTTTCAAGTGCCGTCAATTAATCACGGGTGAAGTAAGGGATCAAAATACTACTGAAATAGTCAGAGGTGCGGTTGTAGCGATCAAAGATGTTGATGGCAATGTTATAGAAGAAGTTGTAGTAGATGAAGAAGGTGTATTTGAACTTCCTGTTTATTGTGATACAGCTTATAAACTTGAGGGAAGTAAAGAAGGATATACAACCCAGAGTAAATCTCTTACCACTTCAATGGAAGCTGATAAAAAGTTGAAATTGTTGATCTTGCTTGGTACCGGGGAAATATTAGAACAGGTGGAGCCTGTAGCAGCGATAGAAGAAGATAAACCTGAAGGACTGCCTGAAGTACTTCCTGAAGAGATCGTAAAAGTTAGACCGAGTACTTATGTTGTGAATATAGAACCTATCTATTTTGAATTGAACTCTTCTTACCTGAATAAGGAAGCCAAAATAGAACTTGATAAAGTTGTTGAGCTCATGAACAAGTATCCGGACATGATCATAGAATCAGGATCACATACCGATTCAAGAGGTATTTTTGGATATAATAACTGGTTATCGACCCGTAGGGCATCATCCACTGTAAATTATATCATTGATAACGGAATCGATCCGAGCAGGATCACAGGAAAGGGTTATGGGGAAACACAATTAATCAATGGGTGTTCAGACGGAGTTGAATGTACAGAAACACAGCATGCCATGAACAGGCGTACAGAGTTTGTGATCATAAAAATGTAGGTCCTTCAAATACTAAAAGCCAACGAATTTCGTTGGCTTTTTTATAAAGTATTATTGTTATATGAAAAGTTTATGTACCATCGTTTTTGTACTGATGTCAATCACTTCGTTTGCACAGCTCACCGCTGCCCAATACAAAGTGAAAAGCTTGGAGGCAAACTCTGAGTACGGAGACTTTGGGACCAGTTTTTACGGCAAAGATAAAATAGTCTTTTCATCCTCCAGAAAGAATGGGATTTCGAATAAAACATGGGAGGGCAACGACCAGCCTTTTCTCGATCTCTATATTGGAAATGTGGAAGCTGATGGAGAAATCACGAGGATTAGGCCTTTTTCGAACGCTGTAAACTCAAAATACCATGATGCCATGGTATCTTTTTCACCTGATCTTTCCGAAATTTATTTTACTTCAAATAATTACATGGGAGGTAAGGTAAGGTCAAGTAATCTCAAGATTTTCAAAGCAACAATAGGTGCTTCAGGCAGCAGGACCAATGTGATGACCTTACCTTTTAACAACGACAAGTTCAGCACGGGCCATCCCTTTGTTTCAAAGGACGGCAAAAAGCTCTATTATATTTCGGATATGCCAGGTGGCTTTGGCGGTACTGATATTTATGAAGTAAGCATTAACAACGGACATTATGGAGCCCCAAAGAATCTTGGACCCACCGTAAATTCAAAATACAAAGAATACAGCCCATACATTGACGGAGATATCATTTATTTTTCTTCTAATAAACCCGGAGGAGAAGGGGGCTTCGATATTTATATGACCAAGCTTGACGGCTCTATAGAAGAACCCATACATCTTGGAAAACCTATGAATAGCAAAGGAGATGACATTTCGTTTATCATTGACAAGTCAACACAAAAAGGGTATTTTTCTTCAAACAGAAGAGGAGGTAAAGGGGATGATGATATTTACCACTTCGAAGAATTAACAGTGAATCCTATTTGTGACCAGGTAATTCAAGGGGTTCTACGTGATAAAAGAAGCGGACAGCCTTTATCACAGGCTTTCGCAACAATCTATGACAGCAACGGAGAAAAGATAAGAAGACTGGAAACACTTAATGATGGAGAATTCTTCTTTAAGGTGAAATGTGGAGAGAATTACAAGATAGAAGGAGAGAAATACGGGTATTTTGAGACAGACACTACGTTGGTGACGAGCCGTGAAAATGCTTTTGAGAACAAAGTAGCTTTATATCTGGATGAAAAGGAATTTATCAATATCAACGGTAAGGAAATCCTCAATGTGAAGTCCATCGAGTTTGAGTTGAATGAGTCAAATATACTTGAGAGTTCTTATGATGAGTTGGCTAAAGTTGCCCGATTGATGGACAAATTCCCAAATATGATTATTCAGTTTGGTTCGCATACTGATTCAAGAGGAGGGGATGGTTACAATATGTGGCTCTCTCAGAAAAGGGCCTCGGAAACCGTGAGTTACCTCATCGGCATAGGCATCGATTCCAGAAGAATTACAGGAAAGGGATTTGGTGAAACCAGATTAATCAATGGCTGTTCTAATGGCGTAAAATGTACAGAATTAGAACACAGTCAAAATAAAAGGACTGAATTCGTGGTGATTAGAAAATAATCTGTAAAACCAGTAAGCATAAAAAAAGCATTACGCCGAGGCGTGATGCTTTTTTTATGCTTATGATTGAAAACATTCAGAAAATATGTATTTTTGCAAATTTAATAGAATTTGCAAGAAAACATGGGTCAGACTTTTAAAGAATACAAGGGATTGAATCTTTCGGAAATCGCCGAAAATACGCTCGAGTTTTGGGAAGCGCATGACATATTCCAAAAAAGTATCAGCTCAAGGGAAGGAAGCAAAGAATTTGTTTTCTTTGAAGGCCCTCCATCTGCAAACGGCTTACCTGGCATTCACCATGTAATGGGTAGAGCTATCAAAGACCTTTTCTGCCGATATAAAACGCTTCAGGGCTATCAGGTTCAGAGAAAAGCGGGCTGGGATACACATGGCCTTCCCATTGAGCTTGGTGTGGAGAAGGAACTGGGTATAACTAAGGAGGATATCGGAGAAAAAGTTAGTGTTGAAGCCTATAACCAGGCCTGTAAGAATGCGGTCTTACGGTATACTGATATCTGGGAAGATCTTACAAAGAAAATGGGTCACTGGGTCGATATGAACGACCCTTATGTAACCTATAAACCAAAATATATGGAAACCTTATGGTGGTTGCTTAAAGAGCTTTACCAGAAGGGCTTACTGTATAAAGGATACACAATACAACCTTATTCACCAAAGGCCGGAACAGGTTTAAGTTCACATGAATTAAATCAGCCCGGAACGTATCAGGATGTAACTGACACGACGGTAGTAGCACAGTTTAAAACTATAAAATCAAGCCTTCCCGAAAGCCTAAAAAGCATCAAGGGAGATCTCTTTATTTTGGCCTGGACCACAACACCCTGGACCTTGCCTTCAAATACAGCTTTAACCGTAGGAAAGAAAATAGATTATGTAGTGTTGAGTACCTTTAACCAATATACGTTCGAACCAATCAATGTTATATTGGCAAAAAAACTGGTTGGATATCAGTTGGGTAAAAAATACAAGGAAGTCAAGACTGAAGAAGAATTAACAGGTTTTAAAGAAGGTGACAAGGTGATTCCTTACAGAATAATCGCCGAATGCAAAGGTGCTGATCTTCTTGAAACAAGATACGAGCAATTATTGCCGTACGCCCTTCCCTGCGAGAATCCTGAAAATGCGTTTAGAGTTATTGCCGGGGATTTCGTTACCACGGATGACGGTACCGGGATCGTACACACGGCACCTACTTTTGGAGCGGACGATGCCATGGTTGCAAAGCAGGTAAAACCGGAGGTTCCTCCTTTGCTTGTGCTTGATGATCATAATAATCCGGTTCCGCTGGTAGACCTTCAAGGCAGATTCACTTCACATATGGGTGAGTACGCCGGCAAATATGTTAAGAATGAATATTACGATGACGATAAACAACCTGAAAGATCGGTTGATGTTGAGATCGCTATCAGGCTAAAGGAAGAAAACAGGGCTTTTAAGGTTGAAAAATACAAACACAGCTATCCAAATTGCTGGAGAACCGATAAACCTATTCTCTATTACCCATTGGACTCCTGGTTCATAAAAGTGACTGACAAAAGAGACCGAATGTTTGAACTTAACCAGACAATCAACTGGAAACCAAAATCAACAGGCGAAGGTAGATTTGGTAACTGGTTGCAAAATGCGAATGACTGGAACCTGTCAAGGTCAAGATTTTGGGGAACTCCCCTGCCTATTTGGAGAACCAAGGACGGATCAGAAGAGATCATTATCGGATCGGTGGAAGAGCTAAAAACCGAGATGCAAAAATCGGTAGACAAAGGCTTTATGACCAAGGATATTTTTGAAGATTTTGTGGTTGGAGACATGAGTGAAGATAATTATGACAGGATTGATCTGCATAAGAATATTGTTGATCAGATCATACTGGTATCCTCATCAGGCCAGGCCATGAAAAGAGAATCCGATCTCATTGATGTTTGGTTTGATTCTGGCGCAATGCCTTATGCTCAATGGCATTATCCTTTTGAGAATAAGAATAAAATAGATCAAAATGAATTTTACCCTGCTGATTTTATCGCCGAAGGTGTGGATCAGACAAGAGGATGGTTCTATACCCTGCACGCTATCGCAACAATGAATTTTGACAGTATTGCCTATAAGAATGTTGTATCAAATGGGTTGGTACTGGACAAAAGCGGTAAAAAAATGTCAAAGAGGCTGGGTAATGCAATCGATCCTTTTGAAACCATGAAAAAGTATGGTCCGGATGCCACCAGATGGTACATGATCTCAAATGCGAACCCATGGGATAATTTGAAATTTGATCTCGAAGGAATTGAGGAGGTCAGAAGGAAATTTTTCGGGACCCTTTATAATACTTATTCCTTCTTTTCGCTTTACGCCAATATCGACGCCTTTACATATGAAGAAGAAGAGATAAAGATCCAGGAACGACCTGAGATCGATCGATGGATTCTATCCGAGTTGAATTCACTGATCAAAAAAGTGGAAAACTACTACGATGATTACGAACCTACCAAGGCAGCAAGAGCCATTCAGGATTTTGTAGGTGAGAATTTGAGCAATTGGTATGTAAGATTATGCCGCAGACGATTTTGGAAAGGGGACTATGAACACGATAAAATATCTGCGTATCAGACACTTTACACCTGTCTTTTAAACGTTGCAAAAATAGCTTCCCCCATTGCACCGTTTTTTATGGATAATTTATACAGAGATTTAACAAAAAACGTCATTAAAGATAAATTTAGTTCAGTACATTTGGGTGAATTTCCAAAAGCTGATGAAACATTGATCGATCCGTCATTGGAAAGAAAGATGCAAAAGGCTCAGTCCATTTCCTCTTTGGTTTTGTCCCTTAGAAAAAAGGAAATGATAAAAGTTCGCCAACCTTTGCAAAAAATAATGATTCCTGTTATTGATAAACAGGACAAATTGGACATTGAGGCGGTTTCGGATTTGATCATGTCAGAGGTAAATGTCAAAGAAGTAGAACTCCTGCATGATGCTTCTGATATCCTGGTTAAGAATATCAAACCAAATTTTAAAGTTCTTGGCCCAAAATATGGCAAGGATATGAGATTTGTTTCACAGGCGATCAGCGGTTTATCAGATGAGGAGATTGGCGTTATTGACAGAGAAGGTGAATTGCCTATTCAAGTCAATGGCAAAGAGGTTACATTGCTTTTGGAGGAAGTTGATATTAGCACTCAGGATATTGAAGGATGGTTAGTTGCAAATCAAGGCAATTTAACGGTGGCTTTAGACGTTTCTATATCAAAGGAACTAAAGAATGAAGGCATTGCCAGAGAACTGGTCAACAGGATTCAGAACTTGAGAAAGGAAAGTGGGCTGGAGGTTACTGATAAGATCATTCTTTATATCAAGAAGGACGGCATCATTGACGAAGCAGTTGAGGCAAATGAAGCATATATAAAAAGTGAAACATTAACAAAACAATTAATATTAAAAGAAGAAGTCGAAAACGGTAATAATGTTGTGTTTGATCAAGTAAATACAGTATTATTTTTAGAAAAGATTTAGTCATGAGCGAGAATAAAATCAGATACTCAGATCAGGATTTAGCGGAGTTTAAATTGATCATCGAAGAAAAAATCAGGCAAGCAAAAGAAGATCTTGCTTTAATTGAAAGTACTTTTAAGAACGACAGTAATAACGGTACAGATGATACCTCTCCTACTTTTAAGGCTTTTGAGGAAGGTTCTGAGACCATGTCGAAGGAAGCAAATGTCCAATTGGCTATCCGTCAGGAAAAATTTATAAGAGATTTAAAGAACGCTCTTCTCAGGATAGAAAATAAATCCTATGGTGTTTGCCGCGTAACAGGAAATCTTATTAAAAAAGAGCGATTGAGATTGGTTCCCCATGCCACTTTAAGTATCGAAGCTAAGAATCAGCAATATTAAGAAATTCAACAGATACAGCAGGTTAAAAGGATCATATACATTGGTCCTTATCCTGTTTACTGCTGTGGCTTTGAGCCAGGAGATTATAGAGAAAAGTATCAACTCTGAATCAGAAAAGATTCTGGTTGAATTTGATCTTATTGACCATATTGAATTATTTAATTCGGATAGCGAATCCCGGATTGTTGTAAAAGCAGAAGGGTCTGAACAAACACCAAGTTTCCAGATCACAGAGATCAATGGTTATGTTTTGCTTAAAGATTTTAAATCGCCTTCAAAAGATGTAATGCTTGAACGGGACAAGGTATGCAGCGTTGAACCTAATTATACTTCGTATGAAATTTATGTTCCTCGCAACAAAAATTTATACATAGCTGTCATAGAAGGAAATTTTTATGCTACCGACTTTGATGGGAATTTGAATTTGAAGCTTGAAGATGGAACCATCAAATTGAATGGGATGAAAAAGCCTGTGAGTGTGCAGCTGAATTCGGGAAGTATATTTGTGCATGATATTATAAACACAAAAATTGATGCCGAAACAAATATGGGCATATTGGTGCACAATTTGACAGATAAAAGTAATGAAAGACCTGATAAGAAGCTGAATGAAACCATAGGAGAAGCAAAAAATTCTTTATTGATCAGAGCTATTCTGGCCAATATTTATTTATATGGATCGAAAGGCTAATTTTTAGTATTATTGTAACGCCTTAAAAGGCATTCAGCAAGATTGAATTAAGATCAGAAATTTGTGAAAAGAGCACTCTTTATTATTATCGTCTTACTATTGATAGACCAGGTTTCCAAAATCTACATAAAGACCCATTTTGTGTTGAGTGAGGAGATAAAAGTTTTTGGACTGGATTGGTTCAGGATCCATTTTTTAGAGAACAATGGCATGGCCTGGGGAAAGGAATTTGGAGGTAAATCAGGGAAGCTCTTTTTAACCCTGTTTAGATTATTTGCCATTGCAGGAATAGGCTATTGGTTATACGATGCGGTTAAAAACAATGCGCATAAAATTTTAATAACAGCTATCTCATTGATCTTTGCGGGCGCCCTGGGGAACATCATCGACTCTGTTTTTTATGGAATTTTCTTTAGCGATAGTTATCAAAGGGTAGCTACCTTTCTGCCGGATGAAGGAGGGTATAATTCTCTCTTCCACGGAAAAGTTGTGGATATGCTTTATTTTCCAATAGTTGATACCATACTGCCAGATTGGGTGCCAAGCATAAGTTTTGACGTGCCGGCATGGATACCCCTTATTGGGGGTGAACATTTTTCACTTTTTGAAAATCGGAACCTCACGTTTTTTGACCCGGTTTTTAATGTTGCTGATACCGCAATTAGCACGGGTGTGGGTCTGTTGATCGTATTTAACAAAACAATTTTTCCTAAAAAAAAGCAGGACGCCTCTGAGATTATTGCCGAAGAGCATGACCTGAATTAGGCTAGTTTCATTCTGTCTTTAAGGGCATTGATAAATTGCAGCAAATTATCTATTTCCACGTGGTCCATGATCACAACTTTATACCATTGATTATTTTCATTGTGTTGTTCGGGAACCAAATCGTACTTTTCTGCAAGGTCCTTGGGAACATGGGAAGAATACAAGGTCACAATATTCATGTTTTCATTCCTGAAATAAGGAATATCCAACTGGTCAAGTTGTTTGCAAAACCAATTTGTCCTCATTTGCAGTATGCTGATCTTCTCGTACCACCCATAAGGCCCGTAAGTAAACAGGATCATATAAACGGCAATCGCATTGGCTCCTGATCGACTTCCGCAGAGCGTAAGGTCCATTCCTTCAACATACTCAGCTTCCTTGGTGAGCACGTTTTCTATAAGGCCTTTTCGGCTTAAATAGACTCCTG